>NZ_CAXUPT020000001.1:0-574843 GCF_964252975.1 Acidovorax sp. LjRoot38
CAGCAAGAAAAAAAGCCACCCCTTGGGGTGGCTTTTTTCCGTCTCTCTTTTTCGTCTGGTGTTGGACGCATCGGGGCCGGGCGGTACGCGCACATGGGCTTTGCGTGGTCTTTCCGGGGAGTTCGCCCCCTCAGTGCGCAGTGATGGGACGGGTAATTGCCGAAACGTCGCAGTCCAGTGGGCCCAGCGTCGACGAAATGGTGGCGCCGTAGACTTGGCTTGCGGGCATGGTCAGTGTCCACTCCAGATCGTAGTAGTTGGAACCAAGGTACCGGGCATGCGCGGTGGTCAGGGGTTTTTTGTACTCGGCGCCCTGCACCTTCCAATGGGCCTGTTGTTCGATGGGGTAGTCCCTGCCGCACCGCAAGGCAACACGCACGATGGTTTCTGGCGCAGGCGGGAGGGTGAGGGTCAGGCCTTCTGCGAGTCGTGCTGGCAGGAAGGTCATGTAGTCCATCTTTTTGTTGGACAGGACATTGTTTTCTGCCTTGCCATTGACCAGCGCACCAGTGTTGCGGACTGCATAAATCGCGCTGGCGCCTACTGTGGTCATGGCCTGCAAGCCTTTGGTGAAGTCGAACCGGAGTGCATCCTGATCGTTGGCGATGAAATAAAGGGTCTGCGAAACCTGCCCCGTCGTAGCCGGAGAGGGGCAAGGCGCGTCGAGCGTCCGGTTGACGGCGTTGCCCATCACCATGGGGTCCAGGCCGATGACTTGGTCCTGGCAAATCCCTCGGCTCGACAGGCCGTCGCGCATCGCATGCAGGTACTTGAATGTGTACCCCGGAATCTTGTATTCCAGGGGTTCGAGTTTGGGGAAAAACAGCGACGCGAGCAGGAGATCGTATTTGCCCCTTTTCTCGAACTGAAGGTAAAGGTTCAGATGGGCGACGACAACGAGGACCAAGGATGTTGTGGCTAGGGCATTGAAGTGCCCGGTCGAAAGTGACGCTTTTTCGCTGGCGCGCGCCAAACCATAGGCCGCCAATACTGCAAGCCACGGGTGCACCACGTCCAGGTGCCAAAAAGCGCCCTGGCTTAGAAAAGCCATGGAAACGATGAACCACAGCACCGTGGTGAGCAATATCCAGCGGAGGGCCCGCTCTTTTGCTGCAAAGACGATGCCCAGCAACACCCCTCCCAGCATCAGAGTCAGGTGAAAGGCCGTCAGTGCGCCCAGTCCACTGATGGCCGGCTGGATGCTCTCAATGGCGCTGTAGGGCATCAGGAAAACGTCACGCCATTTGTCCATGTCCAACAGATTGCTGAGCCAGCCATGGCCGGAGGCTGTGGCGGCCGACGCAGGCGCGGGCGCGGGCGACAACAGCTTCGAGACGGCCCCTGATTGGCTTCCCCACACGGCTGTCATCCCTGCAATGAGGAGCAGGGAAGCCAGCGTTCTACGGTTCAGGAGAACCTGGTAGTTCAGCACTGCGTAGGCTCCCAGGCCCAGCAACAATGGCGCTGCAGAGGGGTGGATTTGTACAAGCAGGAATGCCGCCAGCGGAAGCAACAGCCCATCGTGACGGTGCTGTTGCGCAAGGCTGATGAACAACCCCAGGACCACATTGCTCAATGTCATCACCAGAGCAGGATTCCAGGCGCTGTGGGTGTAGAAAGACGCAAAGACGGGGAATGCCAGCACTGCATAGGCAAGTGCACATCTGGAACCCAACTGTGCGTGGATGACGCGGAGCAAATACCAGACCGACAGCGCAAACAGAGCGCCGAATGTGATGAAGATCGCAGCCTCGGTGTCCCTGATCAGAAGGGGCAGGGCGAGCAGGTAGTAAAAACCTGGCGGCAGGTTGAAACGTTCCCCGAACAGCGGAGGACCATTGAGCGGCCATTCCTGGTGATGGATCAGTCTGCGTGCAATTTCCACGTCACGGATCTGGTCAGGGCCGTGGAATGTAATGTCAAAGAAGTAGACCTGTATGGCCCCCAGGATGGCGACAAAGATCAGCGCTATCCAGTAGCTTGATGTTCGCTGGCGGGTCATCAAAGCGGCTGTCTGCATGTCTACCTTTTTGATCGTCTTGTTGCCGGGGGCTGCGCCCTGTTCCTCGAAGGGCAAGAGAGCCCAAGACCCCTGTTGCGCGGGGTGTGATGGGCCGTTGCCAGAGCTTGTCTAGGGCACGTCCGAGGTCTTGTGCGTGAAGGTCCAGGCGTTGTTGAGAAGGAAATTGTTCAGTGCCACGGCGCCCACGGCTACGAACGCCCCCCAGCCGTACCACAGGCCCAGAAAATCCGTGAACAGCTTGATGATGAGGATGTTCAGCCCCAGGCCGATCAGCGACACGATGCAGTACCTCATCAGCGACGCCCAGTAGCTGCCAACGTATCCAAAGGTCCAGATCCTGTTCATTCCGTAGGAGATCAGCAGTGCAAATACAAACCCTGTGGTGGTGGCAACGACCGGCCCTGTTAAGCCAAGCTCCACCATCAGGAACAGGGTGGACATGTGCACTACGGCACCGATAACACCCACAACGCCATAGCGAAGCAGTTTGGAAAAGGAGGGCATGAGGGCAGTGGTGAATGTGAAATAGCGGTGCCGTGACCCCCGCGTGGTGGAGAAAGAAGGGTCAGTGCGCCATGGAGCGCTCAGGCGTGCGGCCTGCGTTGCCGGATCAAGGGCTGGCGGGGTTGTCGGGTTGGTTCAGAGGCAGCTTCTGGGAGACGATGTAGCGGGGTCGTTGTTTGACCTCGTCATAGATGCGCGCGAGATACTCCCCGATGATTCCGAGGCCAATCATCAGTGAGCTGCCGATGATCAGTAGCAGCAAGATGACGGTGGTAAAGCCGTTGATCGCCGCTCCCGACAACTTCATATACACCGTGTGCATCCCCAGCATGACGGAAAATGCGAAGAAGAGCACACCAAAGATTGTGATCAGGTGCAGTGGAAAAGTGCTGAAACTTGTGACGGCAACGGCCGCAAGGCGAATCAGGCCAAAGACAGACCATCCCGAATCTCCAGCGATGCGGGGCTCCACCTCGAAGGGGATCTGCGTAGACCGGAACCCCATCCAGCTGATCATGCCGCGAAAGAAGACGTTGCGTTCTTTCATCGTGCGATACGCCTCGATGACCCGTTGATCAAGCAGTTTGTAGTCGGACGCGCCGTTCAAGTCGTGGCCGGAGAACGCCCGCAAAATAAGATAAAACAGTTTTGCCCTTGCAGCAGAGAGGCTGGATTCGTCGCCCCGGCTGGATTTGACCGCTTCCACGATGTCGAACTCGCCAGTGCGCCAGGTTTCGATCATGGTCGGGAGCAGGGAAGGAGGGTGCTGCATGTCGCCGTCCATGATGATCACCGCCTTGCCTCGTGCCGCCTCCAGGCCTGCCGACACCGCCGCTTCCTTGCCAAAATTGCGACTCAGACGCAGACCCCGCAACCGGGCCATGGTTTGAGAGATAGCGGTAATTTCATTCCATGTGTTGTCTTTGGACCCATCATCCACCACCACGATTTCCCAGGTGGAGGCTGACACAGCCAGAAATTTCTCGACCTCCCGCAAGGTGAAGCGGATGCCGGCTTCTTCACAATAGACAGGGATGACAACGGAAATCTCAGGGTGCATAAACATTCTCATAAAGCCGATCCTGGCCGAAGATCAGCTACGAGCCAGTGTGGGGGGGGTACCGAAGTGCTGCCTTGGGGTGTGGCTGCGCAATCGGTGCTAGCGGGGTGCTGTTGCTTGACGCCCGTGTTACCGGGACGCCTGGCTTGGTGACGCCCTAGTGCAGGACTTTCTCACATTTCGACGCACCGACTGTAGTTGCCAGATTGACTACCGCCAAAAATCATCGCACAGTTTTGCTCATGGGGCGGGCGTGTTCATGGGTGCTCCAGTTGTGTAAGCGAAACGTCTTTGATGATGTGCGCAAGCGCGTTGTCTGGGCAATCGATCCCGGGGCGGGGGTAAAATGCCAAAAATTCCACTTACAAGAGCGAGAAAGGCAATCTGGTTATGACACCGCGAACTACATCGGAGATGTTGACTGGCCGTTAAGGCTGGCTGTTCGCGCCTGCACGAGATTGCACTCCTCATCCAGAAAGCGCGGACCCGTTCCGCGCTTTTTTTTGTTTCTGGGCCTGGCGCGTGCCCGCATCCATTGCACTGATTGAAAAGAAAGAGTTACTCCCATGATTCACATCACGCTTCCTGATGGCTCGCAGCGCGAATTCCCGGGTCCTGTCACGGTGGCCGAAGTGGCGGCCTCTATCGGCACCGGTCTGGCCAAGGCGGCTCTGGCCGGCAAGATTGACGGCAAGGTGGTGGACACCAGTTACCAGATCACGGCCGACAGCCCACTGTCCATCATCACGGCCAAGGATGCCGATGGCCTGGAGGTCATTCGCCACTCCACAGCCCACTTGCTGGCCTATGCCGTCAAGGAGCTGTTCCCGGAAGCCCAGGTGACCATCGGCCCGGTGATCGAGAACGGTTTCTTCTACGACTTTGCGTACAAGCGCCCCTTCACGCCTGAGGACCTGGTGGCCATCGAAAAGCGCATGGCCGAACTCGCCGCCAAGGACGAGCCCGTGGTACGCCGCGTTCTGCCGCGCGACGAGGCCGTGGCCTATTTCAAGGACCTGGGCGAGCACTACAAGGCCGAGATCATTGCGAGCATCCCCAGCAATGAAGACGTGAGCCTGTACCGCGAAGGCAATTTCGAAGACCTATGCCGTGGCCCCCATGTGCCCAGCACGGGCAAGCTGAAGTTCTTCAAGCTTATGAAGGTAGCGGGCGCCTACTGGCGTGGCGACCACCGCAACGAGATGCTGCAGCGTATTTATGGCACGGCCTGGACTTCCAAAGAAGAACTGCAGCAGTACCTCACCATGCTGGAAGAGGCCGAAAAGCGCGACCACCGCAAGCTGGGGCGTGAACTGGACCTGTTCCACATGGATGAGCATTCGCCCGGCACCGTGTTCTGGCACCCCAAGGGCTGGGCTTTGTGGCAGGAGGTGGAACAGTACATGCGCCGCGTCTATCGCAATAACGGCTACCAGGAGGTGAAGGGTCCGCAGATCCTGGACAAGAGCCTGTGGGAGAAAACGGGCCACTGGGACAAGTACCGCGACAACATGTTCACGACCGAGTCGGAAAAGCGCGAGTACGCGCTCAAGCCGATGAACTGCCCCGGCCACATCCTGATCTACAAGCAGGGGATCAAGAGCTACCGCGACCTGCCATTGCGCTACGGCGAGTTCGGTGCCTGCCACCGCAATGAGCCCACGGGCGGCCTGCACGGCATCATGCGCGTGCGCGGCTTCACGCAGGATGACGGGCACATTTTCTGTACGGAAGAGCAGGTGCTGGAAGAGTGTGCCAACTACACGGCGCTGGTGCAGAAGGTCTACAAGGACTTTGGCTTTACCGACATCATCTACAAGGTGGCCACACGGCCCGAGGCGCGCATTGGCACGGACGAATCGTGGGACCGCGCGGAGAAGGCGCTGATGGATGGCCTGCGCCATTCGGGTTGCGAGTTCGAGATTGCCGAAGGTGAGGGAGCGTTCTATGGTCCGAAGATCGAGTACACGCTCAAGGACGCGCTGGGCCGCCAATGGCAGTGCGGCACGATGCAGATCGACCCCAATCTTCCTGAGCGTCTGGACGCCGAATACGTGGCCGAAGACGGCAGCCGCAAGCGCCCACTGATGCTGCATCGTGCGACTGTGGGCAGCATGGAGCGGTTCATTGGGATGCTGATCGAACACTATGCGGGGGCATTCCCTGTCTGGCTCGCTCCGGTGCAGGTTGCGGTGCTCAACATCACCGACGCACAGGCTGATTACTGTCGCGAAATTGCCGCAAAGCTGCAAAAAGCACTGCCAAATCAAGACCTTAGGGTGGCGGTCGATCTGCGCAACGAAAAGATTACGTATAAAATACGTGAGCATTCGTTGCAAAAGCTGCCGTACATCCTTGTCGCGGGCGACAAGGAAAAGGCCGCAGGAGCCGTCGCAGTGCGCGGCCGGGGCAATCGTGACCTCGGCGTGATGTCTGTTGAAGCGTTCGCTGAGCTGATCGCCCAAGACATTGCCACCAAAGCCTGATTTTTAGTGAAAACATGCTTCGGCGCCTGCCATGTGTACGGTTGTAGCTACAAAGTTTGTAGTATTTTGATTGAAGGAAGATAGCCATCGCTACTGAATTTCGTGATCGTCGCCACCGTGAAGAGCGCAAGCACCGCCTGAACCGTGAAATCATGGCTCCGGAGGTCCGTCTTTCGGGTCCTGATAACGAGCCTTTGGGTGTTGTCAGTCTGATGGAAGCCCTGCGCATGGCGGGCGAGTTGGATGTGGATCTGGTGGAGATCGCCGCTACGGCGAACCCTCCAGTGTGCCGCCTCATGGACTACGGCAAGTTCAAGTACCAAGAGCAAAAGCGTGCGGCGGAAGCCAAAGCCAAGCAAACGGTCATTGAGATCAAGGAAGTCAAGTTCCGTCCGGGCACGGACGATGGCGACTACAACATCAAGATGCGCAACATCCGCCGTTTTCTGGCGGATGGCGACAAGTGCAAGATCACGCTGCGATTCCGGGGGCGCGAAATCACGCACCAAGAACTGGGCTTGGCTTTGCTGAACCGGATTCGTGACGAATTGGCAGACAGTATCATCATCGAGCAGTTTCCCAAGCTGGAAGGCCGCCAGATGATCATGATGATTGCCCCGGGCAAGAAAAAGCCTGCTGGTGCCAAGCCAGCAGCAGAGGTTGCTCCGGCAACGGGCACCGCGGCCTGAAGTTGTGCGGGTTGGTATGAGATTTTGAACCCTGCTCCGTCATCGGAGCAGGGTTCGAAAAGGCAGTGTTTCGGCACTGCTGAGCGAAGGGTGCGAACCCTTCGATAAAAGTGGCTCGGGGCCAACAAGTTTGCAGATCGGTTTGCAAACGCCTCACGAGCACAAACAAAAGGAGCATTCACATGCCCAAAATGAAGACCAAGAGCAGCGCGAAAAAACGTTTCCGCGTTCGTCCCGGTGGCACCGTCAAGCGCGGTCAAGCCTTCAAACGTCACATCTTGACCAAGAAGACCACCAAGAACAAGCGCCACCTGCGTGGTGCAGTTGCTGTGCATGAGACCAACATGGGCTCGATCGCACAAATGCTGCCCAGTGCTGGCCTTTAATAACGACGAACAAGGAGTACATACATGCCTCGCGTCAAACGTGGTGTAACGGCCCGTGCCCGTCACAAGAAAGTTCTCGCCCTTGCCAAGGGCTTCCGTGGTCGCCGCGGTAATGTCTACCGTATCGCCAAACAGGCGGTAATGAAGGCTGGGCAATATGCCTACCGTGACCGCCGCACCAAGAAGCGCGTGTTCCGCCAGTTGTGGATCGCCCGTATCAACGCCGCTGCCCGTGAACTGGGCCTGACCTACAGCCAGTTCGCCAACGGCCTGAAGAAGGCATCCATCGAGATCGACCGCAAGATGCTGGCCGACCTCGCCGTGCACGACAAGGCTGCCTTTGGCAGCATCGTGAACCAAGTCAAGGCCAAGCTGGCTGCTTGAGATCACGATGAGCGGCTATCGTTCTGATAGCTGCTTGCGCAATAACAGCAAGGGCTAGAGCTTGAAAAGGCGCTAGCCCTTGTTTATTTTTCACGAGCGATAAAGAGTCGTATGAACGAGTTGGATTCCCTGGTCGAGAGCGCGACGCAACTGTTTGCCCAAAGCGCCACCCCCGCTGATCTGGAAAACGCCAAGGCGCAGTTTCTGGGCAAGTCGGGCCGCGTGACCGAGCTGATGAAGGGCATGGCGCAGCTGTCCGTCGAGGAAAAAAAATCCCGTGGCGCAGCCATCAATGTGGCCAAGCAAGCCATTGAAGCCGCACTGACCGCACGCCGCCAGGCGCTGGCCGACGCAGAATTGCAGCTTCAGCTCAAGGCCGAGGCATTGGATGTGAGCCTGCCAGGCCGCCAGCGCGGGCAGGGTGGTCTTCACCCGGTGTCCCTTACGCTTGAACGCATCCAGGGCATCTTTGGCTCCATGGGTTTTGACGTCGCCGAAGGCCCCGAGATCGAAACCGACTGGTTCAACTTCACCGCATTGAATACGCCGGAAGACCACCCTGCGCGGTCCATGCATGACACGTTTTATGTCGAGGGCGGCACTGCCACTGCCCCCAACCTGCTGCGCACGCACACCAGCCCCATGCAGATCCGCCACGCGGTGCAGCATGTCAAAAAGCACCGTGCCGCGCTGGATGCCGGCCAAGCGATGCCCGAGATCCGCGTCATTGCGCCGGGCCGCACCTACCGGGTGGACAGTGACGCCACGCACTCGCCCATGTTCCACCAGTGCGAAGGCCTGTGGGTTGGCGAAAACGTGAGTTTCAAGGATCTGAAGGTCATCTTCACGGATTTTTGCCGCACGTTCTTCGAGAGTGACGACCTCGTGCTGCGCTTCCGTCCCAGCTTCTTCCCCTTCACGGAGCCCAGCGCTGAGATCGACATCCAGTTCCAGACGGGCCCATTGGCCGGCCGTTGGCTGGAGGTGGCAGGCTCGGGCCAGGTGCACCCCAACGTGGTGCGCAACATGGGCCTCGACCCCGAAAAGTACATCGGCTTTGCCTTTGGCATGGGACCGGACCGCCTGACCATGTTGCGCTATGGCGTGAACGACCTGCGCCTGTTCTTCGACGGCGACATTCGTTTCCTGTCGCAGTTCCAATAAAGCAAAAAAGTGAGCTGCTAGCGCTTGATTTCAATGGGTTTCATCGCCTTTTGACATTGAAATAAAGAACAGACAAGCGCAAGCAGCTATTTTTTTCAGAGCAAACGCCAAAGAATCTCTTCACTATGCAATTCCCTGAGTCCTGGTTGCGCGAATTTTGCAACCCACCGCTGACCACCCAAGAACTGGCCGACACGCTGACCATGGCGGGTCTGGAAGTTGAAGAATTGCGGCCCGTGGCGCCGCCTTTCACGAAAATTGTGGTCGGCGAAATCAAGGAAGCCGTTCAGCACCCGGACGCCGACCGCTTGCGCGTGTGCCAAGTGGACGTGGGGCAGGGGGCCTTGCTGAATATCGTGTGTGGTGCTCCCAACGCCCGTGTGGGCATCAAGGTGCCTTGTGCGCTGGTGGGGGCCGAACTGTCGCCGGGTGACGACGGCAAGCCGTTCCTCATCAAGGTGGGCAAGCTGCGCGGTGTGGAAAGCCAGGGCATGTTGTGCTCGGCGCGCGAACTCAAGCTGTCCGAGGACCATGGCGGTTTGCTCGAACTCGATGCTTCTGCGCCGGTGGGCCAGGACATCCGTGAACACTTGAACTTGGATGACACGCTGTTCACCCTCAAGCTCACGCCCAACCTAGCGCATTGCCTCAGCGTCTATGGGATTGCGCGCGAAGTGTCCGCACTGACCGGGGTGCCGCTGCAGCAACCCTCGTTCCCCGCCGTTGCTACCAAGCTTGCCGACCGGTTGCCGGTCAAGGTGAGCGCTCCTGACCTGTGCGGCCGCTTCTCCGGCCGCATCGTGCGCAACGTGAACACGCGGGCTGCCACGCCCCAATGGATGCTGGATCGCCTGGCCCGTTGCGGCCAGCGTGGTGTGTCGCCGTTGGTGGATATCTCCAACTACGTGATGTTTGAGCTGGGGCGCCCGTCTCACATTTTTGATCTGGACAAGATCCACGGCGGCCTGGATGTGCGCTGGGGCAAGCCCGGTGAACAGCTCAAGCTGCTCAACGGCAACACCATCACCGTGGACGACAAGGTGGGTGTGATCGCCGACGACAGCCAAGTCGAGTCGCTGGCCGGCATCATGGGCGGCGACGCCACGGCAGTTTCCGACGATACCCAGCACATTTACATTGAGGCCGCCTTCTGGTGGCCCAAGGCGGTGGCAGGGCGCTCGCGCCGCTTCAACTTCTCGACCGACGCAGGCCATCGCTTTGAGCGGGGTGTGGACCCGAGCCTGACAGTGGAGCACATCGAGCGCATCACACAGCTTGTGATTGATATCTGCGGTACGCCTGGCACGGTATGTGGCCCCATGGATGATCATGCGGTGAATCTGCCGGTACCCCGGCCGGTCGCACTGCGTGTCGCACGTGCGGCCAAGGTCATCGGTATGCCCCTCACCCAGGCGCAATGCGCTGATGCATTGCAGCGTCTGGGGCTGCCCGTGGTGCAGGGCGAGGGTACGCTCACCGTCACGCCACCGTCGTTCCGGTTCGACATCACGATCGAGGAAGACCTGATCGAAGAAGTGGCGCGCATGGTGGGTTACAAAAACCTCCCCACCACCCCACCGCTGGCGCCCATTACGCCCAAGTTGCCGGCCGAGGCCACGCGCAGCCCGTTTGCGGTGCGCCGTTCATTGGCAGGCCTGGGGTACCAGGAGACGATCAACTTCAGTTTTGTGGAAGAGCGCTGGGAGCACGAACTGGCCGCCAACACACAACCCATCAAGCTGCTGAACCCCATTGCGAGCCAGATGAGTGTGATGCGCTCTACCTTGCTGGGTTCTCTGCTACAAGTTTTGAAGTTCAACCTGGACCGCAAAGCACAGCGTGTGCGGGTGTTCGAACTGGGCCGCGTGTTCCTGCGCGACGCGAGTGTGCGCAACACGGACACCACCGTGGAGGGCTTTCATCAGCCTATGCGAGTGTCAGGCCTCGCGTATGGCCCGAACGACACCTTGCAATGGGGCCGCAAAGAGCAGGCTATCGATTTCTTTGACGTGAAGGGCGATGTGGAGGCGCTCCTGGCGCCTGTGGAGGCCATGTTTGAACCTGCGACCCATCCTGCCATGCACCCCGGCCGGTGTGCGCGCGTGCTGGTGAATGGGCGTGCCATAGGTTTTGTGGGCGAGTTGCACCCTCAGTGGCGCCAGTCGTGGGATTTGCCACAGGCGCCTGTGATGTTCGAGCTGGAGCTCGACGCCGTGCTGCAACGCGTAGTGCCCCAGTTCAAGCCAGTGGCCAAGCATCAGGCTGTTGAGCGTGATCTGGCCGTAGTGGTGGCCGAGCGCGTGACGCACGCCGACATCATGGGTGCGGTGGAGCAGGCCGTTCCCGATGGCATGCTGCGGTCTGCCGTGCTGTTTGACGTGTACCGGCCCAAGGCACTGCGTGCCGGTGAAGAGACCCCCGCAGGTGGCCTGGCTCCCGGCGAGAAGAGCCTGGCTGTGCGTCTCACTCTGGGGCGTGACGAGGCCACGCTCACAGAGGCCGAGATCGAGGCGGCGGTGCAAGCCGTGGTCGCACAGCTGGCGCAGCGTGCGGGCGCACGGCTGCGGATGTGACGATGTCCAAAGGGAGTGATAAATCATGATCGAATTCGCAGTCGAAAGCCTGGAGACCCCAGCGCTGACCAAGGCGCAGCTGGCCGATCTGCTGTTCGACCAAATCGGCCTGAACAAGCGCGAGTCCAAGGACATGATCGATGCGTTCTTTGACCTGATCTCCCAGAGCCTTGTGGAGGGCAAGGATGTCAAGTTGTCGGGCTTCGGCAACTTTCAGATTCGGACCAAGGCTCCACGACCTGGTCGTAATCCGCGCACGGGCGAGGCCATTCCGATCAAAGCGCGCCGGGTCGTGACGTTTCATGCCAGCAGCAAGCTCAAGGAGCAGATCCAGACGGCCGCTGCCTCGTGAATTTGTGCGCTTTTTGTGACCAGAATGTTGCCGATGGCTGGCGGTCTGTGCGCGTCTGCAGTACGCTAGTCGGCTGTTCGGTTTGAATCCACAACCCATGGGCACCCCGCTTCCTTCCATCCCTGCCAAGCGCTACTTCACGATTGGTGAGGTCGCGGAGTTGTGTGGCGTCAAGCCCCATGTTTTGCGCTATTGGGAGCAGGAGTTCACGCAGTTGCGTCCCATGAAGCGGCGCGGCAATCGGCGCTATTACCAGCACCATGAGGTGTTGATGATCCGCCGCATCCGCGATCTGCTGTACGACCAGGGGTTCACAATCAGTGGTGCACGCAATCGTCTGCAGGAGCTTGCGCATCCGGCCCGCGATGATTCCGGAACCGACGCTGCATTGAATGGTGATGGCCTGGATTCCCAGATGCCCAGCATGCTGGTGGATAGCGCGCGTGACCTTTCCATCGAGGCGATGGGGTTCACCCTGGACTCCAATGCGGTGCGCAAAGAATTATTTGAGATTCGTGCGCTGCTTTCTCTGAACTGAGGTTTTTTGTGCATATAATCTAAATCTTGTCGGCGTGTAGCGCAGCCTGGTAGCGCACTTGCATGGGGTGCAAGGGGTCGCGAGTTCGAATCCCGCCACGCCGACCATTGATAGCAAAAGCCCAGAACCGAAAGGTTCTGGGCTTTTTTGCTTGAGAGGGCGCTCAGAGGTATCCCTGAATGATTTGTGCCATGCCTCCTGACCGCTGCACTCTTAGGGCTTGTTGTGCGGGCTGGCCGCCAGGGAGCGCGCTGTGTGCTGATCGAAAACAGGTGATGGCCCGCCGGGGCGGAGGACTTTCATGATCGATGGACTCGTGGCCGGAAGGCTTTACGGTGATTCCGAGCAGCGTACCGACAAGGCTGGAAAGCCTTTCACTGTGGCCAAGGTGCGTGCAAACACGGCGGATGGCGAGTTGCTTTTTGTGAATGTGATTGCGTTTGAGGTGGGTGTTTGCGCTGCAATTCATCACCTGCGCGATGGGGATTCACTCGCGCTTTCGGGCAGCATCACACCGAGAGTCTGGACGGACAAGCAGGGCAACACCCGGCCTGCATTGGACATGGTGGCGCACCGTCTGCTTGCGCTCCACGGAGATTGAAACAGGACGCTGCTGAGTGGCGGACCTGAAGCGGGGCAACGGTGTATCCCTGTGGGTTTGGGCAACCGGCTTCAGGCGCTTGTGGGGCACCGCAGATATCAAGTCGGGCTTTGTGGCATGGATGTGGTTTTTATAAATCCCAGCGCTTTGAGTTCTTCTTCGTCCAGATGCAGCTCCGTCAATTCCGGTTGCCGTGCCTCCACGGCACGCCTGCGTTCGTAGTTACTGGGAGGGCCTTTTTCTGTTTGTCGGCGGTCCTGCCCGTTGCGTCTGTCGGTGTTGACTCTCCGGTCGGTGTTCATACTGGCGCTCATGCTGGTGGGGTCATGGGTATTGATGGGGGCTGGGGCTGTCGGTGCTTCATGAACGTGATGCTCGGTGGTTGCCAGTCGCCTCCGTCCTGCCGTGCCAGTCTGCCGGAGCTCGCTTTGTTTGGAAATGAAAAGATGACCGCAAGGCAAGGTGGGTTGCAAGGGTGACACTGCAGATGCTTTGGTGAATCGGAAGATTCCAAAGTGTCCACCGCCCAAGCCTTTGCCAAAGCCTGGCGACTCCAGTCCTTGCAGCTCGCTACCGGTATGGGTGATTGCCCTGATTTGGTGAGGTGCTGCACTGCATTGATGCATTCCGCCACCGGGCGGTACTCCAGAGAACGATCCGGTCAGCCCTACCTGGTCCGCCCACAGGGGCTTGGCATGGCCTCGGATGGTGCGGCATGAATATTGCGATCCCCTTCCGTGTCTGCTGGTGAAGCTGCCTGCGGACCGATCGATACCCTCCGCTAATGATGGCGGAACACCCGAGCGAGTTGCGGCTTTTTTTGCAGTCGCCCGCTTGGTAGTTCCAACCCACGCCCGTGGTTCCGCGGAGGGTGTGCTGTGCCGCTGGCATGGCACATCCTGCACCCCTCGAAACGGTTCCCCGGGTTCTTGCAGGATGAGCAAGCATGAAAATCGTTCTCATTGGCCACGGCATGGTCGGCCACAAGTTCCTCGAAAGTCTGGCCGAAACCGGCATGACTGGTGTCGAGGTCACCGTGCTGTGCGAGGAGCCGCGCCCTGCCTACGACCGGGTGCATCTGTCGGCCTTCTTCAGTGGCACCTCGGCCGATGAACTTTCGCTTGTCGAACCCGGCTTCTTCGAGCGCACCGGCTTCACGTTGCGCCTGGCCGCGCGCGCTGCATCGGTGGACCGTCGCATCCGCACCGTGACCACGGCGGATGGCGAAGTGCTCACCTACGACAAGCTGGTGTTGGCCACCGGCTCCAATCCCTTCGTGCCCCAGGTGCCCGGACGCGACCGCGATCACTGCTTTGTCTACCGCACCATCGAAGACCTGGAGGCCATGCAGGCCTCGGGTGCCAAATCGAAGACCGGCGTGGTCGTGGGCGGGGGGCTGCTGGGCCTGGAATGCGCGAAGGCGCTGCGCGACATGGGCCTCGAAACCCATGTGGTCGAGTTCGCTCCCAGGCTCATGGCTGTTCAGGTGGATGAGGGCGGTGGCCGCGTGCTGCGCGCCAAGATCGAAGAACTGGGCGTGCAGGTGCACACCGGCCGCAATACGCAGGAGATCACCGATGGCGCCCGCGCACGCCACCGCATGGTGTTTGCCGACGGCATCTGGCTGGAGACCGACATGATCGTGTTCTCCGCTGGCATCCGCCCACGTGACGAGCTGGCGCGCCAAAGCCTTCTGGCCATTGGCCCGCGCGGCGGTGTGGCCATCGACAGCGCCTGCCGTACCAGCGACCACGATGTCTACGCCATCGGCGAATGCGCCTCGTGGAACGAGCAGACCTTCGGCTTGGTCGCGCCCGGCTACGACATGGCGCGTGTGGCCGCCCGCCACATCGCGGGTGAGACCGACGCGGCTTTCGTCGGTGCGGACATGAGCACCAAGCTCAAGCTCATGGGCGTGGACGTAGCCAGCATTGGCGACGCGCATGGGAAAACGCCGCACAGCCGCACCTGCCAGTACGTGGACGAGCGTCGCCAGGTCTACAAAAAGATCGTCATCAGCGAGGATGGCAAGCAGCTGCTGGGCGCCGTGCTGATCGGCGATGCCTCCGAATACGGCACGTTGCTGCAGATGGCCCTGAACGGCATCACGCTCCCCGATGACCCCGAGTTCCTGATTTTTCCGTCCAGCGAAGGCAAGGCCAAGCCCGGACTGGGTGTAGAGGCGTTGCCTGATACGGCACAGATCTGCTCGTGCAATAACGTCACCAAGGGTGGCATCTGCGAGGCCGTGGGCAATGGGGCGTGCACCATTGCCGAGATGAAGGCCTGCACCAAGGCGGGTGCCACCTGCGGCGGCTGCGTGCCCCTGGTCACCCAGGTCATGAAGGCGGAAATGGCGCGCCGTGGCATGGCCGTGAACAACCACATCTGCGAGCACTTCGCTTACTCGCGCCAGGAGATCTACCACCTGGTGCGTGTGGGCCAGATCAAGAGCTTCGAGGACCTGCTGGCAAAGCATGGCAAAGGCATGGGCTGCGATATCTGCAAGCCCGTGGCGGCCAGTGTGTTCGCCTCGTGCTGGAACGAATTTGTGCTCAAGAAGGAGCTGGCCGGCCTGCAGGACAGCAACGACTACTTCCTGGGCAACATCCAGAAGGACGGCACCTACTCGGTGGTGCCACGCATGCCCGGTGGCGAAGTCACACCCGACGGCCTGATCGCCGTGGGCCAGGTGGCTAAGAAATATGGGCTGTACACCAAGGTCACGGGCGGTGCGCGCGTGGACATGTTTGGTGCGCGGGTGGAGCAGTTGCCGTTGATTTGGGAAGAGCTGATCGCCGCCGGTTTTGAATCCGGCCACGCCTACGGCAAGTCGCTGCGCACCGTGAAGAGCTGTGTGGGCTCCACGTGGTGCCGCTACGGAGTGCAGGACAGCGTGGGCTTGGCCGTGGAGCTGGAGAACCGTTACAAGGGCCTGCGTGCCCCGCACAAGATCAAGTTCGGCGTGTCGGGCTGCACGCGCGAATGCGCCGAGGCGCAGGGCAAGGACATTGGCGTCATTGCCACTGAAAAGGGCTGGAATCTCTACATCTGCGGCAACGGTGGCATGAAGCCACGCCACGCCGAGCTGTTTGCCTCCGACCTGACGAAGGAAGAACTGGTGCGCATGATCGACCGCGTGCTGATGTTCTACGTGCGCACGGCAGACCGGTTGCAGCGCACAAGCACCTGGCGCGAAAACCTCGAAGGGGGCCTCGACTATCTCAAGGACGTGCTGCAAAAAGACAGCCTGGGCCTGTGCGCCGAGCTTGAATCGCAGATGCAAAACGTGGTGAACACCTACCAGTGCGAGTGGAAGGCGGCCGTGACCGACCCCGAGACGCGCAAGCGCTTCCGCTCGTTCGTGAACAGCGACCAGGCCGATGAGAACGTGCTCTTCGTCGAAGAGCGCGGCCAGATCCGCCCGGCGCGCGCCGATGAGCGTGGCCCTGTGTCGGCCAGAGTGATCCCCATCCGCCAGGCGGCCTGAAAGGAATAGACCATGAGTGCACTCCCCATGAACAGCACCGATTCCCTCGACTGGACCGACATCTGTGCGGTGGATGACATCCTCCCCAACACCGGCGTCTGCGCCCTGGTCGCCGATCTCCACGTGGCGGTTTTCCGCACTGGCAGCGACCAGTTCTTCGCCATTGACAATGTGGATCCCAAGTCAGGCGCCAGTGTGCTGTCGCGCGGGCTGATCGGCAGCCTGAGCGGCCGCGTGGTGGTGGCTTCACCGCTGTACAAGAACCACTTTGACCTGCAGACGGGCGAATGCCTGGAAATGCCGGAGCATTCGGTTCGCACCTACAGCGTGCGTGCCGTACGTGGTCGTGTCAGCGTGGCTGGCGCGCCGGCAGCCTGACACAATCGCATCCACGTCGCGGCACTCCGGCTGCGCCCTAAACAACCCAGGAAACCTGCATGCCCGACCTCGCGGCGCCCTTGTCCGTATCGAACCTTGTCCTGCGTTCCAAGCAACTGGAGATTGATGCTGTGCGCCATCTGGCCAGTCGGGCTGAACTGGTGGATGTGATCGGGCAACTGATCCAGGGCCTGCAGCGCGAGCGGGGCGCGTCAGGGGCCTTCCTGGCCTCCAAGGCAAAGCGTTTTGCCGACATGCGCCTGCGGGTGGTCGAAGAGGTGGGCCCCTTGGAGGCCCGGCTGCGTGAAGTGTTTGCTCAGCACATCGAGCCTGCACAGGGCGCCACTGCCAAGGCGCTGTCGCTGATGGCATGGGCGCTGCTCGGGATGGAGTCGTTGCCAGCGCTGCGCACCCAGATCGAACGCCAGGCAATGAGTGCCAACGATTCTGTCGCCGCATACAGCCACCTCATTGCAGGGCTGATCGAGTTGGTCTTCCATGTAGCCGATGCGGCGGGTTTGCCCAGCGTGTCTCGCCTGCTGGTGGCGTTGCTGCACCTCGTGCAAGCGGAGGAGGAGGCGGGCCAGGAGCGGGCTTTGGGAGCCTTGCTGTATGCCTCCGGCCGCAGCAACGAAGCGCACCAGCAGCGTGTGATTCACCTCATCGATGCGCAGGAGCGTAGCCTGCGTGTCTTCGCCGAGTTCGCCGAGCCAGAACTGCGCGTGCGATGGGAGCAACAACAGCTATCTCCCGGTGTGGCCAAGTTGGAGCGCTTGCGCCGAACGCTGTGTGTGGCTCGGCCAGACGCTGCGCTGGACGGCGATCTCAGTGACATCTGGTTCGATGTTTGTTCCGAGCGCATCAATGCGCTGTGGCACCTCCAGGTCGATTTGGTCAAACGCTTGCGGGCGGACTGCGAGGCGCGCATCCTCGAAGCTCAGCAAGACCTTCAGGACTCCAAAGGCCTGCTGCGCGGACTGCGCGACAACCCGCCGCAGCGTACGCATGCCGTGGATCGGTTTTTTGACATGGCACTGGCGCCCACTGTAGTGCCAGCACCTCCGGGTGGCGCCCAAGCGGGGGAACCCGCATCTCTCATGGAGCTGCTGCAGACCCAGACGGCCCGCATGGCCAGCATGGAAGCAGAGCTGGATGCTGCGCGCCGCACGCTCAACGAGCGCAAGGTCATAGAGCGCGCCAAAGGAGTGTTGATGGCCCGACTTGGCATGAACGAGGAGGTCGCCTTCAGAGTGTTGCAAAAAACCTCGATGGACCAGAACCGCCGCCTGCTGGAGGTGGCTGAGGCCACGTTGTCGCTGCCGGACCTCGCATTCGCGCAACAGGGGCAGAGGGATCCCAAGCCCTGACCTTGGCTGGGCGCAGGATGATTGCGAGCCCTGCCTGGTCTTTTCGGTGGCGTTGCTGACCGGTGTCACAACGTTTACGCCACGATGGAGTGCGACAAGGATTTGCGCAGCAATCTTATGCAAAAAGCCCCTGACGCTTGCGGATCAGGGGCTTTCATTTGGTGCCGGAGAGATGAATCGAACACCCGACCTTCTCATTACGAATGAGCTGCTCTACCGACTGAGCTACACCGGCTTAGCCTCGAATTATAGCGTGGAATGGTAGCTGGTCACGCGCTCGACCTCATTTTTTGAGCCGAGGATCACGCTGACGCGTTCATGCAACTGCGTGGGCTGGATGTCCAGGATGCGTTGTTTGCCGTTGGTGGCGGCGCCGCCAGCTTGCTCGACCAGCCAGCCCATGGGGTTGGCTTCATACATCAGGCGCAGCTTGCCGGGCTTGTTGGGCTCGCGTTTGTCCCAGGGGTACATGAAGACGCCACCCCGGGTCAGGATGCGGTGTACATCGGCCACCATGCTGGCAATCCAGCGCATGTTGAAGTCCTTGCCGCGCGGGCCTTCCTTGCCTTGCAGGCATTCGTCGATGTAGCGCTTCACGGGCTCGTCCCAGTGGCGCATGTTGCTCATGTTGATGGCGAATTCCTTGGTGTCTTCGGGAATGCGCACGTTCTCTTCGGTTAGCACGAAGGAGCCTTGTTCGCGGTCGAGCGTGAACATGGCCACGCCGTCGCCCACGGTGAGCACCAGTGTGGTCTGCGGGCCGTAGATGCAGTAGCCCGCAGCCACTTGCGCGGTGCCGGGCTGCAGGAAGTCGCCGGCCTCCACGCCGCGGTCGTCGTCGGGCTTTTTCAGCACGCTGAAGATGGTGCCGATGCTCACGTTCACGTCGATGTTGCTCGAACCATCGAGAGGATCGAACAGCAGCAGGTATTCGCCTTGCGGATAGCGGTTGGGCACCAGGTAGATGCCGTCCATTTCTTCCGAGGCCATGGCCGCCAGATGGCCGCCCCATTCGTTGGCTTCGATCAGCACCTCGTTGGCGATGATGTCGAGCTTTTTCTGGATCTCGCCCTGCACGTTCTCGCTGCTGGCCGTGCCCAGCACGCCGCCCAGCGCGCCTTTGTTCACGGCGTGGCTGATGCTCTTACAGGCGCGTGCCACCACTTCCAGGAGTAGGCGCAGTTGCGAGGGGATGAGTCCGTCCACCCGTTGCTGTTCAACAAGGTAGCGGGTCAGGCTGATGCTTTTTGCCATGTCGGTCTCTTCTCGGTCGTGGTTTATTCGGCGAGTGCGCGGGTCACCACCTCGCGCACGTCGTTGGACAGATCCGGCTTGGCGGCTACGCGGGCAATGGCTTCGCGGGCGGCGCTGCGCCAGGGGTCTGCCAGCTTCTTCCAGCGGTCGAGCGCGCGCGCGAGGCGGGCAGCGACCTGCGGGTTGATGGCGTCCAGCTCGATCACACGGTCGCTCCAGAACACGTAGCCTGCGGCATCCGACCGGTGGAAGGCGCCGGGGTTTGCACTGCAGTAGCTGAAGATCACGCTGCGTGCGCGGTTGGGGTTCTTCAGGCTGAAGTCTGGATGCGCCATGAGCTGGCGCACTGCGGGCAGCACGTTGCCGCCACGGTCGGGCGCACCGGCCTGCAGCGCAAACCACTTGTCGATGACCAGGGGCTCGTCCTTGAACAGCGCATGGAAGCGGGCGAGGGCGGGTGTGGCCAGTTCGCTGCCGCTGGCCACCAGGGCAGTCAGGGCGTTGAAGCGGTCCGTCATGTTGGTGGCCACCTTGAAGCGTTGGTACGCCTTGCCGGGCCAGACCACGTCGCCCGTCTTCTGCGCGGCGATGCACAGCATGTGCAGCGCCAGCCCGCTGAGTGCGCGGCGGCCCGAGGACACAGGATCGGGGCTGTAGCCACCGGTGTCCTGGTTCTGCTCCCAGGCCGCTTCCCAGTCGGCCTGCAGCGACAGGGCCAGTTGCTCGCGCATGGCTTCGCGCACGGCATGGATGCGCTGTGGGTCCACCACCGCAAGCTGCTCTGCAATGTAGGTTTCGGATGGCAGCGTGAGCACCAGCTCCTTGAAGGCCGCGTCGAGCGCTGGGTTGCGCAGCACGCTGCGCATGGCATCCACAAATTCCGCAGCAAGAATTTGATGGTCAAATTGGCCGCTAGCGCTTGTCCCCATTGCGCTGTCAGCTATTGCATTGATAGCGGTGCGAAGCGCAAGGCGTTGCCCTGCTTCCCAGCGGTTGAAGGCGTCGGCGTCGTGCGCCAGCAGAGTGAGCAACTGCGCATCGGTGTAGTCGATGTCCAGCACCACCGGGGCGCTGAAACCGCGCAGCAGCGACGGCACCGGCTCGGCGTCCAGGTTGGTGTAGGTCAGGGTCTGCGATGCCTCGGTGAGCACCACCACGCGCGAGGTGGTGGGGGCTGCGCCTTCTGCAGCGCCGTCACCCGCGAGGTGCAAGGGCAGGGCGGCACCGGTGGTGGCATCGATCAGGCCCAGCTCGACCGGGATGACGAAAGGCTGCTTCTCGCTTTGGCCGGGCGTAGGGGCACAGCTTTGCGACAGTGTGAGCGCATAGCAGCGCGTGGCCGCGTCGTAGCGGCCCGTGGCGCGCACGCGGGGAGTGCCGGCCTGGCTGTACCAGCGCTTGAACTGGGCCAGATGCAGCGTGAGCGGGCTGCCTGGGTTGGCATCGGCGATGGCCTGCACAAAATCGTCGCAGGTCACGGCCTGGCCGTCGTGGCGCTCGAAGTACAGCTTCATACCCTTGGCAAAGCCTTCGCGGCCTACCAGGTTGTGCTGCATGCGCACCACTTCCGCACCCTTTTCGTAGATGGTGACGGTGTAGAAGTTGTTGATCTCGACGTAGCTGTCGGGACGCACCGGGTGGGCCATGGGGCCCGCGTCCTCGGGGAACTGTGCCGTGCGCAGCACGCGCACGTCTTCGATGCGCTTGACGGCGCGGGCCGAGGGGCTGCCCGCGAGGTCCATGCTGAATTCCTGGTCGCGGAAGACCGTGAGGCCTTCCTTCAGGCTCAGCTGGAACCAGTCGCGGCAGGTCACGCGGTTGCCCGTCCAGTTGTGGAAGTACTCGTGGCCCACCACGCTTTCGATGTTAGCGAAGTCGGTGTCGGTGGCCGTGGATTCGCTCGCCAGAACGTACTTCGTGTTGAAGATGTTCAGGCCCTTGTTCTCCATCGCGCCCATGTTGAAGTCGCTGGTGGCAACGATCATGAAGCGTTCCAGGTCCAGCGGCAGGCCGAAGCGGGCTTCGTCCCAGGCCACGCTGTACATCAGCGAGTTCATGGCGTGTTCGGTCTTGCCCAGATCGCCGGGGCGCACGTAGACCTGCAGCAGGTGGTCGGCGCCCGAGCGGCTCTTGATCTTCTGCTCGCGCGCCACCAGCTTGCCCGCCACCAGGGCGAACAGGTAGCAGGGCTTCTTGTGCGGGTCCACCCACTTGGCAAAGTGGCGGCCGTCTTCCAGCTCGCCGCTGTCCACCAGATTACCGTTGCTCAGCAGCACCGGGTACTGGGCCTTGTCGGCGCGCAGCGTGACGGTGTAGCTGGCCATCACGTCCGGGCGGTCCAGGAAGTAGGTGATGCGGCGAAAGCCCTCGGCCTCGCACTGCGTGAAGAAGGTGCCCTGGCTCACGTATAAGCCCATGAGCTGCGTGTTCTTGGCGGGGCAGCAGGTGGTGAAGATTTCGAGCGCAAAGGGCTCGGAGCCTTCAGGCAGGTTCTCCAGCACCAGGCGGGTGCCTTCCATCTTGAACGAGGTGCCCTGGCCGTTAACCAGCACACGTGCCAGGTTCAGGTCATCGCCATCGAGCTTGAGCGGCTGCGCCGCCACGTTGGGGTTGCGGCGCAGCGTCATGCGGTTCAGCACGCGGGTCTTGTTGGGGTCCAGGTCGAAGGTCAGCTCGACGCTGTCGATCCAGTAGGCGGGGGCCGTGTAGTCCTCGCGGCGGATGGCGGCGGCCGGGCCTGCGCCGTCTCCGCTTCCGTCTGCGCTATGCAGTTGCAACATGGATGCTCTCCAGAAAGTCGGTGTTCATGAGTTCGGTGTAGTCGCGCACGGCAGCCAGCACATGGGGCCCGGCCAGTTGTTCGGGCGTGTGGGTGCTGCAGATGGCCACGGCGCGCATGCCGGCGCGGCGTGCGGCCTCAATGCCAAAAGGCGCGTCTTCAAAAACGATGCAGTGCTCGGGGGCTGCCGCAATGCGGCGTGCCGCCTCCAGAAAGATGGCGGGCTGGGGCTTGCCAGGCAGGCCCTCGTCGCCGCGCACGATGGCCTGTGGGGCCGGTTCCAGGCCCAGGTGGCCCAGGGCGAATTCCACATTGCCGATGTCGCCCGCAGTACCCACTGCCACCTTGAGCCCGCGCGCACGCACCTGGGTTGCGAACTGGCGAAAACCCGCCACTTCGGAAAAGCGGGGGGCGAACAGTTCGCGGTAGATGGTTTCCTTTTCGTGCGTGAGCGCGTCGGCCTCGTCTTGCGACACGGGGCGCCCCAGCAGCTCCACGATGCACTCGGTGCCGTTGCGGCCCGTGGTGCGTGCCATGAGATCGGGCACGTCAATGTCCATGCCACGGCGGCGTGCAAACTCGACCCACGCCTGGGCGTGCCAGGGCATGGAGTCGATCATGGTGCCGTCCATGTCGAAGATGATGGCGTCGGTGCGCATCCGCATCGCTTAGACGCCTTGCTTCAACGAAGCTTCGATGAAGGCGTCCAGGTCGCCGTCGAGCACCTTCTGCGTGGCCGAGATTTCGACGTTGGTGCGCAGGTCCTTGATGCGGCTGTTGTCCAGCACGTACGAGCGGATCTGGTGGCCCCAGCCCACATCGGTCTTGGTGTCTTCCAGCTTTTGCTGCTCTTCCTGGCGCTTGCGCATCTCGTGGTCGTACAGGCGCGAACGCAGGCGTTGCCAGGCGATGTCGCGGTTGCCGTGCTGGCTGCGGCCGTCCTGGCACTGCACCACGATGCCCGTGGGGATGTGCGTCAGGCGCACGGCCGAGTCGGTCTTGTTGATGTGCTGGCCGCCCGCGCCCGATGCGCGGTAGGTGTCGGTGCGCACATCGGCCGGGTTGATGTCGATCTGGATCGAGTCATCAATCTCGGGGTAGACGAACAAACTGGCAAAGCTGGTGTGGCGGCCGCCCGACGAGTCGAAGGGGCTCTTGCGCACCAGGCGGTGCACGCCGGTTTCGGTGCGCAGCAGGCCATAGGCGTATTCGCCCTCAACTTTGATCGTGGCGCTCTTGATGCCGGCCACGTCGCCCGGGGTTTCTTCCTCGACCGTGGTCTTGAAGCCCTTGCGTTCGGCGTACTTGAGGTACTGGCGCAGCAGCATGCTCGCCCAGTCGCATGCCTCGGTGCCGCCGGCGCCGGCCTGGATGTCCACAAAGCAGTTGAGCGGGTCGGCCTCGTTGCTGAACATGCGGCGAAACTCCAGCTCTTCGATCAGCGGGCGCAGCTTGGCGGTTTCGGCCTCGATGGTCATGAGGCCCGGCTCGTCGCCTTCCTCCTTGCTCATCTCATACAGCTCGGCGTTGTCGGCCAGCTCGCGCGTGAGCTTGTCGAGCGTGACGACCACACTGGAGAGAGACTTTTGTTCCTTGCCCAGCTCCTGGGCCTTCTTGGGGTCGTTCCAGACCGCAGGGTCTTCCAGCGATGCGTTTACCGTGCGCAGGCGTTCAAATTTGGCATCGAAGTCAAAGATACCTCCGTAACTCTTGCGTGCGCAGAGCCAGGTCGCTGAGGGTGGTGCCGATGAGGTTGATGCGTTCTGCGTCCATGATTCTTGTCCTGAGTGTTCGGTGGAATAACCCGCGATTTTCTCATGGGATGGGCCACGGCCCCCTCAATGCCCCCTGGCTGGGCAACTGGACTGACAGAGGGCTTGCCAAACGGAGAATCTGTGGGGACAAAATTTCAAAAATGATAGCTGCTAGCGCTTGTTGGATAAGCGCTAGCGGCCAATTGGGATCAAATTCTGGCTACGCTTCGTTCAGGAACTGCTCCATGAGCTGCGCCACCTGCTCGGGCTGGTCGTGGTGCAGCATGTGGCCCGCGTCTGCGACGACAGCGGTGCGGCAGTTGCGCACATGGGTCAGGCGCTGGTGGTATTCGTCCAGCGTGTACCGGCCGTTCCACCACTGGCCCAGGCTGTCGCCGCTGGCCTCTATGGCCAGCACGGGAGCGGTAATGCGCTCGTAGATGGCCAGGGCTTCGTCCACGCGATACAGCTGGGCGCTGGTGATCTTGTGCGCAGGGTCGCCCAGGATCTCCCACAGGCCCTGCGCGTTGGGTCGCGCCCAGTGCTGGGCCAGCCATTGCGCCTTGTCTTCCGACAGTCGCGGGTTGGTCTTCATGAGGCGGCGCGCCACGCCATCGGCGCTGTCGTAGGTCTTGAGGTCCTTGTTGCCCCGGTGCAGCTGCTTGATTTCGTCGATCCATTGCGCATAGCGCGTGGGCGCCTGCGCGGGCCGCGTGGCGGGCAAGCCGAAGCCTTCGAGGTTGACCAGCTTGCGCACGCGTTCGGGCCGCACACCGGCGTACATCATGGCCACGTTGCCGCCCATGCTGTGGCCAACGAGGTCGATGGCCTCGCCGGGCGCGTAGTGGTCCAGCAGCAGGTCCAGGTCGGCCAGGTAGTCGGCAAAAAAGTAATGGTCGGCCTGCGCGCTGGACGTGAGCCCGAAGCCGCGCCAGTCGGGCGCGATGATGCGCCGCTCTTGCTGCAGCGCGTCCACCGTGAACTGGTAGGAGGCGCTCACGTCCATCCAGCCGTGCACCAGCACCAGCGTGGGCAGATGGCTCTGCTCAGGGCCCCAGTGGCGGACGTGGTAATCGAGGTGGCGCAATGGCAGCGTGCTGCTGCGGGAGGGCTTGAGGGCTTGGTACATGGAGAGAAGGGCAGGGCGGTCAGTGTGGGGTGGGGCTGCGCAGGTGGCTGCAAAGCACGCATCCGGTGTGGCGGCAATGTTACGTCGGGTGCCAGCCAGCCGTGGGGCGGGGCCTGTCGCCTAGGTGGCTCAAGGTAGTGAGGGCTGCGCAGGCAGCGAAAGCCAGGGAGCGCGATGGGATGTGCCCCTCCAGGCAAAGGGCCTGCAACGGACAAAAGACGGATAAGACCCCTTGGGTATGGAAATTGCTGTTTTGACGCATATCAAGCAGCGCATCGTCGAATGTGCTGCGCCTATTCCCACGAAGAGGTCTTATCCGATGGCGTCCCCGTCTGCCTTGTCTCTGGACCTGTCCGCCCTGCAGCGGCGGCCGGTGTTCACCTCGGACGCGCGGGTGGATTCCCATGATCTGGTGGCCCGCGAGTTTTCGGACCACGGCCTGAAATGGTGCAGTGGTGCGGTGGACACTGCGTTGTCCAAGGTGCGCATCCGCCAGTTGCAGATGTTCATGCTGCAATACGGTGCAGAGGTGGAAATCCGCCCGCGCCCTTTCGATGATTTTGTCCTTGTGCATCTGTCGCTGTCGGGCGTGGCCGAGATGGTGTCGGATGGGGTACCGATCCGCCTGCCTGCGGGGGCCGCTGCGCTCATCGCGCCGCGCCGCGACCTGCACATGCGCTGGCAGCAGGGCGCGCGCCAGCTCATCCTCAAGGTGCCGTGCCAGTTGTTGAGGGCCTGGGCACCCGAATCTCTGCAGAACGACACCCGTTTTGTGCACCCCATCGTTGCGCTGTCCTCGGTGCAGGGGCAGCAGTGGCATTTTCTGATGCAGTCCCTGCTGCACGTGAGCCAGCAGACGGTGGAGAGCGCCGCCCAGGTGCGCTGGGTGGATCACATGGAGAGCAACGTGGCGCTGTTCCTTGCATCGTGTGCGCAGGGCATGCCGGTACCTATGCAGCCTACGGTGCCACAGATCGAACTGCCTTCCAGTGCCGCTGCCGCAGGCGACCTGCGCCGCCTGGAGCGGCTGGATGACTACATGCGCAGCTGCCTCAGCGCCCCCGTGGCGCTGGAAGACCTGGCGCGTGCCGCTGGCGTGAGCGTGCGCGGGCTGAACATGCTGTGCCAGCGCCACCATGGCGAGTCCCCCATGGTGCTGTTGCGCAACCGCCGACTGGACGCCGTGCGTGCGCGGCTGCTGGAGCAGCCGGGCCACAGCGTGACAGATACCGCGCTGGAATTTGGCTTTGGCCACTTGGGCCGCTTTTCGAGCTACTACCGCGAGCGCTTCGGCGAGCTGCCGAGCCAGACGGCTGGCGCGTAGTTTCACTGGCCACCACGACTGCTGCAGTCGCCTGCGCGGCGCAGGGGCTGCCGCATGCTCCGGCGTTGCACAACTCGCATCAGATTTGCAAGAACCGGACAGGCGTTGCGCGCACTGTGCCGATACTGGATAGCGCGAGTGTGCTTCGATTTTTAGCATGGAGGTATCCCCATCCAAGAGGTGTTGCCCATGTCTGAAATCCCGGTTGTTGAAGTCGCACCACCCGCCTCGCTGAAGGCCCAGCGCCAGGTGTTTTTCCCGCAGCCTGATGGCTCCAACGTGCCGTACCGGGTGTTCAGCGCGCAAGAGGTCTATGACCGCGAGCAGGAGCGCATCTTCCGTGGCCCCGTGTGGAGCTTTCTGGGCCTGGAGGCCGAGATCCCCAATGTGGGTGACTTCAAATCCACGTTCATTGGCGATACGCCCGTGGTGGTCACCCGCACCCCTGAAGGCCTTTCGTGCTGGGTCAACCGCTGCGCGCACCGTGGCGCCATGGTGTGCCGCGAAAAGCGCGGCAATGCCGCCAGCCACACCTGCGTGTACCACCAGTGGAGCTTTGCGGCCAATGGCGACCTGCAGGGTGTGCCGTTTCGCCGGGGCCAAAAGGGCATGGTGGGCATGCCCAAGGACTTCAAGCCCGAAGAACACAACCTGCACAAGCTGCGCGTGGACAGCTACAAGGGGGTGCTGTTTGCCACCTTCAGCGGCGAAACCCCACCACTGCCTGACTACCTGGGCGCCGAGATGCGCCCATGGATCGACCGAATCTTCCACAAGCCCATCGTCTACCTGGGCTGCACGCGGCAGTACTCCAAGTCGAACTGGAAGCTGTACTTCGAGAACGTGAAGGACCCGTACCACGCCAGCCTGCTGCACCTGTTCCACACCACCTTCAACATCTTCCGTGTGGGGATGAAGGCGCGCTCCATCCCGGATGCGAACCACGGCCTGCACAGCATCATCACCGTGACCAAGCCTGAGGTGGAGACGGATACCGCTGCGGCCTACAGCGCGCAGAACATCCGCTCGATGGACGAAGGCTTTGCGCTCGAAGACCCGACGCTGCTGGGGCAGATCAAGGAGTTCGATGAGATGACCACCAACCACATCCAGCCCATCTTTCCGCAGCTGGTGGTGCAGCAAATCCACAACACGCTGGTGGCGCGCCAGTTGCTGCCCAAGGGGCCCAGCAACTTCGAGCTGGTGTTTCACTTTTTTGGCTACGAGGACGACACGCCCGAGATGCGCGAGCTGCGCCTGCTGCAGGCCAACCTGGTGGGGCCTGCGGGCTATATCTCGATGGAAGACACCGAGGCCACCGAGCTGGTGCAGCGGGGCACGGTGCGCGATGGCGACAAGCACTCCTACATCGCCATGGCGCGCGAGGCGCCAGAGCAGCAGGACACCGTCATCACCGAAAACCTGATCCGCCGCTTCTGGGTGGGCTACCAGAAGCTGATGGGCTATTGAGGAACCACCGAGATGACACCACAACTACAACGACTGCAACTGTGGACCGAGCTGCTGGAGCTGCAGCACCGCTATGTGAGCGCGCTGGACACCAACCGGCTGGAAGACTGGCCTGGCTTTTTTGTGGAGGACTGCCGCTACGAAATCATCCCCAAGGAGAACTTCGATGCGGGCTTTCCTGCGCCCATCGTGTACTGCCGCAACGCCGGCATGTTGCGCGACCGTGTGCTCTCCCTGCGCCACGCCAACATCTTTGAGGACCATGCCTATCGCCACGCCACGTCGGGCCTGGTCATCACCAGTGTGGAGGACGACGTGGTGCGCACGCAGTCGAGCTACATCGTGGTGATCACCGGCCAGGCCGGGGATTCCACCGTGTACCAGGCGGGCACCTACCTCGACGAGGTGGTGCAACACGAAGGCGAGTGGCGCTACCGCAGCAAGCGGGTGGTGTACGACACCTTGCGCGTACCCACCTTGTTGGCCACCCCCATCTGAGATCCACCATGCAAACAACCACAGACATTGAAACCACCGGGCACACCTGCGCCGCCTGGCACGACGTGGGCGAACCCGATGACTTCCCGGACGGCGCCGTCTGGCCCGTGGTGGTGGGCGGACTGCCCGTGGCGGTGTTCCGCGAAGGAGAGGGCTTGTACGCCCTATACGACCTGTGCACCCACGGTGCCGCCAAGTTGTCCGATGGCTACGTGGAAGACGGCTGTGTGGAATGCCCCTTGCATCAGGGCACCTTTGACATCCGCACGGGCGCTCCCTGCAAGGCACCGGTCACCGAAGCGGTGCGCACGTTCCCGGTGCGCGTGGTGGCGGGGCGGGTCGAGGTGGGCGTGTAGTGCACACCGATTTTCTTTTGAACGTTGTTAGACAAGGACTGAAGATGGCTCTCACATTTCGCTCATCCTCTCGCGTGCACGTTGTGGCACGCCTGACGGCTCTGGTGGCCCTGGGGGCCTGCAGCTGCGTATCTGCGATTGCGCAGTCCGGCCCCATCAAGGTCGGCATGGCGCTTGATATCTCGGGCCCATTTGCAGGCCCCGGTGCCGAGGCGCGTGACGGCTTTGCCCTGGCGATCAAGCAGCTCGGGGGCAAGCTGGGCGGCCAACCGGTCGAGTTTGTGCAAACCGACATGGCCGGCAGCCCCGACCAGGCCAAGCAGCTGGTGGACCGCTTTGTGCAACGCGAGAAGATCGACCTTTTCACCGGCCCCATCGCGTCGAACGTGGCGCTGGCGGTGGCGCCTTCGCTGTTCGCGGCCAAGGTGCCTTACCTCTCGAACAACGCCGGTCCCAGCCAGCTCGCAGGCGCCCAGTGCAACGCGTATTTCTTCGGCACGGCCTACCAGAATGACCAGTTCCACGAGGCAGCTGGGCAGTTTGCTGCCGATCAGAAATTTGGCCGCATGGTGGTGATGGCGCCCAACTACCCGGCGGGCAAGGACGGCATCACCGGCTTCAAGCGCAAGTACAAGGGCCAGGTGGCCGACGAGATCTACACCAAGGTCGGGCAGATCGACTACGCCACCGAGCTTGCCCAGCTGCGCGCGGCCAAGCCTGATGCGGTGTATTTCTTTTTGCCAGGTGCCATGGGCATCAACTTCATCAAGCAGTTTGTGGGCGCAGGCCTGTCCAAGGACATCACGCTGGTCACCAGCGGTTTTTCGGCCGACGAAGACATCATCGGCGCGGTGGGCGAACCGATGTTGGGCCTGTTCAACACCACACACTGGGCGCATGACATGGACAACGCGCCCAACAAGGCCTTTGTGTCGGCTTTCCGCAAGGAGTACGGCGGCCGCTATCCGTCCATCTACGCAGCCCAGGCTTATGACGTGATTGCCGCCATGGACGCCGCTGTGAAGGCCGTGGGCGGCAAGGTGAGCGACAAGGAGGCTCTTATCAAGGCCTTTGCCAAGGCGCAGTTTCCCTCGGTGCGTGGCACGTTCCGATACGCCAACAACCACTTCCCGGTGCAGAACTTCTACCTGCGCACCATCGGCAAGAACGCTGAAGGCCGTGTGACCAACAAGACCATCAAGACGGTGCTGGAGAACTACGGCGATGCCTATGCCAGCCAGTGCCCATTGAAGTGATCGTTGGCAGCCCACTTGAACAGGCCCTTGCGCACCATGAATCCGATACTTGTCTTCGAGCAGTTGCTCAACGGCGCGGGCTATGGGCTCATGCTGTTCCTCATCGCTGCGGGCCTCACGCTGGTCTTCGGCATCATGGACGTGATGAACCTGTCGCATGGCTCGCTGTTCATGGTGGGGGCCTATGTGGCGGCCACCGTGCATGTGCAAAGCGGCTCGCTGGCAGGCGCCGTGCTGGTGGCCATAGCGGCCACGATGCTGGTGGCGGTGCTGCTGGAGGTGACGCTGATGCGCCGCCTGTATGGGCGTGACCACCTGGCCCAGGTGCTGGCCACGTTCGGTGTGATTTTGGTGGCCGACGATGCCGTAAAGATGGTGTGGGGCCCGTCCCCCATCATGGCCCCCACGCCCGCAGCCCTGGCGGGGCCGGTGGAGCTGTTTGCCGGGCTGCCTTACCCCTCGTACCGCCTGGTGGTGCTGGGCGCAGGGGTGTTGGTGGCAGGGCTTTTGTACCTACTGGTCAACCACAGCCGCGTGGGCATGCTGGTGCGGGCGGGGGCATCCGACCGGTGGATGGCCGTGCTGATGGGCGTGCGCGTCAAGCGCGTGTTCAGTGGCATCTTTCTGCTGGGTGCTGCACTGGCCGCACTGGCTGGTGCGCTGATGGGACCCATCATGGCCGTGCAGGTGGGCATGGGTGAGTCCATTTTGATTCCTGCGCTGGTGGTCATTGTCATCGGCGGCATTGGCTCGGTGCGGGGCGCCTTTGTGGCCGCGCTGCTGGTGGGCCTGGTGGACACCATTGGCCGAGCCTTCCTGCCGCTGCTGCTGCGCGCTACCTTGCCGCCCGCCGTGGCTGCCGACCTGGGGCCGCTGTGCGCCGAAGTGGCCATGTACGCGCTGATGGCCGCAGTGCTGTCTTTTCGCCCTGCGGGGCTGTTTTCTGCCAAGGGCTGAAATGAAACACCCCCTGAGTCGCTTCGCGCCTTCACCCCTTTCTCGACTCGCTGCGCGAGTCGGGAGGGGGACGCCCCCAGCGCAAGCTCTGGATACGCCGCCTTTGCGGCGGGGCGGCTCTTGCGCGGGGGCACTGGCCTTGGCCGCGCCAGTTCCATGCGCTGCGGGTGGCGTATAGAACCGACGGAACCTGATATGCCTTCTTCCCTGAGTTTTACTTCTTCCGCGTTGCAGCAGGAGAATGTGCCGCGCTGGCGTGGCGCACTGCTGCCGCTGGCCTTGCTGGTGGCGCTGGCGCTGTTCCCGCTGGTGGCATCGGCCCTGGGTCTGGATTTCTACATCGGTTTTGTGCGCCGCGTGTTGGTGGTGGCCCTGGCTGCCGCCAGCCTGAACTTCATCATGGGCTTTGGTGGCATGGTGGCCTTGGGTCATGCCGGGTTCGTGGGCGTGGGGGCCTATGCGGTGGTCATGCTCTCGGATGCGGGCGTGACATCGGCCTGGGTTGTGTGGGCTGCAGCCATGGCATTGGCAGCATTGGCGGCGTTGCTGATTGGCGCTGTATCGCTGCGCACCAGGGGCGTGTACTTCATCATGATCACGCTGGCTTTTGCGCAGATGCTGTATTTCGTGTTTGTGTCACTGCGCAGTTATGGCGGCGACGACGGCTACACCCTGCCCATGCGGCCGCTGCTGGGCCTGGGGCTCAATGGTGCCGATGAGTCCACGCTGTATTGGGTGGTGCTGGCGTTGGTGGCTTTGGTGCTGTGGTGGCTTGACCGGGCCACGGCCTCGCGTTTTGGCGCAGCGCTCACGGGCATCCGCGACAACGAGACCCGCATGCGCGCGCTGGGTTACCCGGTGTATCTGCTGCAGCTGACTGCGTTTGGGCTGGCGGGCGCCGTGGCGGGCTTGGCCGGTGCGCTGCTGGCCACTGGCAACAGCTTCGTGAGCCCGTCGATGATGCACTGGACGCAATCGGCCACGCTCATTGTGATGGTGGTGATTGGTGGCCTGGGCCGACGTTGGGGCGGGCCGGTGGGGGCTGCGGTCTGGCTCACGCTCGAAGAGGTGCTCAAGCTCAATACCGACTACTGGCACATGCCGTTGGGGGCGCTGTTGATCGTCACCGCTCTGTATGCGCCCCAGGGCCTGGCTGCGCTGGCAGACCGGCGCGCAAGGAGTGCCCGATGAGCCTTTTTCAAGTCGAAGGCCTGGTCAAGCGCTTTGGAGGCCTGCTGGCCACCGACCATGTGAGCCTGTCGGTGGAGCGGGGGGAGATCCATGCGCTGATTGGCCCCAACGGCGCTGGCAAGACCACGCTGGTCAACCAGATATCGGGCCTGCTGCAGCCCGATGCAGGGCGTGTGCTGCTCGACGGCGTGGACATCACTCCGCTGCCCATGCACGGCCGTGTGGCCCACGGGCTGTCGCGTTGCTTCCAGGTGACGCGCATCTTCCCTGCGCAGACTGTGCGTGACAACCTGCTTCTGGCCGTGCAAGCGCACAGTGGCTCCAGTTTTCGTTTTCTGCAGCCACGTTCGCAAGCCGCTGAGCTGTACGCCAAGGCAGACCAACTGGCAGAGCGCGTAGGGCTGCAGCACAGCCTTGCCGAGACGGCGGGGGCCTTGCCGCATGGCGCACAGCGCACGCTGGATGTGGCGCTGGCACTGGCTGCGGGCCCCAAGCTGCTGCTGCTGGATGAGCCCATGGCGGGCATGGGGCCAGATGAAACGCAACAGATGGTGCAGCTCATCGAGGCTCTGCGCAAGGACATGGCGGTGCTGCTCATCGAGCATGACATGGAGGCCGTGTTTCGCCTCGCCGACCGCATCTCGGTGCTGGTGTATGGCCGCGTGCTCACCGGTGGCACGCCCGACGAGATCCGCAACCATCCCGAGGTGCAGGCTGTGTACCTGGGCACCGAAACGCTGGAGACCATCGCATGAGCGCGCCAGAGCCCCTGTTGAGTTGCCAGGCCCTGGAGGCCGGCTATGGCGTGAGCCAGGTGTTGTTTGGTATTGACCTTCAGATCGCGGCAGGCGAAGTGGTTTCGCTGCTCGGCCGCAACGGCATGGGAAAAAGCACCACCATCAAGGCTCTGGTCGGTGCGCTGCGCCCTACAGCCGGTGGCATCCGCTTTGCGGGGGAGGCGACCGGCAGGCTCAAGACCGATGCCATCGCCCGTCTGGGCCTGGCCATCGTGCCCGAGGGGCGCCATGTGTTTCCCAACCTCACCGTGCGCGAGCATCTGGTGGCCTTTGCCGACCACCGCAATGGCCTGCGCGATGCGTGGGACTTGGAGCGCATCTACGGCGTGTTTCCGCGCCTGAAGGAGCGGCAGAACAATCTGGGCAACCAGCTATCGGGGGGCGAGCAGCAGATGCTGGCCATTGGCCGAGCGCTGTCCACCAACCCGCGCCTGCTCATCCTGGATGAAGCCACCGAAGGCCTGGCGCCCGTGATCCGCGAGGAGATCTGGCGCTGCCTGGCCACGCTCAAGGCCGCTGGGCATACCATTCTCGTGGTGGACAAATACGTGCACCGCCTGGTGGACCTGGCAGACCGCCATGTGATCTTGGAGCGCGGGCGGGTGGTGTGGCAGGGCGACTCTGCTGCGCTCAATGCAGACCGCAGCCTGTGGGCGCGTTACCTTACGGTGTAAGGGTTGAAGGGCCGACCATGCTGGACTGTGATGTGGACTTGGATCTACAGAAATCGCCATCTGCGCAGGCATACGCTGAACTCCGTGCGCAGGAGCACCGCGTCACGCTGCTGCCGGCCGGCAAGATGTTTGTGGCGCAGCTTGGCGAGAGTCTGCTGGACGCCGCAGCGCGCGCAGGCATCCGCTTGCCCCACCAGTGCAAAGCGGGCAGCTGCGGCGCCTGCAGGGCGCAGGTGCTGCATGGGCCGGTCCAGGATATTGCTAGGGCCTTACCCTCCGCGCTGACGGCTGAAGACCTGGCCCAGGGCCAACGCCTTTTGTGCTGCTCGGCTGCAGCGGGTGACCTGCAGCTGGAGTGTGCCGAGATCCCCCACATTCCGGGTATCGATGTGCGCAAGCTACCGGTGCGGGTGGCTGCCATGGAGCGTCTTGCACCTGATGTGGTGCGCGTGCAGTTGCAACCGCCCGCAGGCCAGCGCCTGCACTACGCGGCGGGCCAGTATGTGGATGTGCTGCTGCCTGGCAACCGGCGTCGCAGTTATTCGCTGGCCACCCCGGCGCGTGAGGGCGTTGACCTGCTGGAGCTGCACATCCGCCACCTGCCGGGCGGCCTTTTCACGGACCAGGTGTTCGGCAAACTCAAGGTGCGCGATGTGCTGCGCATTGAGGGGCCGTTTGGTACCTTCGGCATGCACACCGCCACCGATGCCCCGGCCATTCTTCTGGCGAGCGGAACAGGCTTTGCGCCTATCAAGGCATTGGTGGAGCAGCTCCTTGCTGCGGGGAGTGGACGCCGAATCACTCTGTACTGGGGCGGCCGCGCGCGGCAGGACCTGTATCTGCATGACCTCTGCAAGGAATGGGAACAGGCCTTGAAGGGACGCCTGACCTATGTGCCGGTGCTGTCAGACTCCCCCGAAGCCGATGGTTGGACGGGGCGTAGGGGCTGGGTACATCAGGCCGTGTTGCAGGACCATCCAGATTTGTCGCAGCATGAGGTGTATGCCTGCGGTGCGCCCGCCATGGTGAATGCCGCGCGGCGCGACTTTATGGCCCTGGCCGGTATGCAGTCCACCCTGTTCTTTGCAGATGCCTTCGTGGCACAGCCGGGGTGAGCGGGGATCAGTGCGGTGGGCCCAGGCGCTGGCGTGTCTCTGAGGGCGTCTCGCCGAAGCGCCGGCGGTAGCCTTCTGCAAAGTGGCCGAGGTGAAAAAAACCATAGCGCGCGGCGATATCCGACACCTGCGGTGCACGTTCTGCAAACTTGCTTTGCAGTGCCGTGCGGGCGGCATCAAGCCGCAAATCCCGAAGGAATGCCATGGGGCTCTTACCCGTGCATTGCGCAAAGGTCTGCTGCAGCGAGCGGGCGCAGACGCCCACATGCGCGCACACATCGGCCAGGGTGATGGGTTGTTCCAACTGGCTGTGCATGTACTCCTGCGCACGCTTGACCACGCGCGGCAGCACCGTGGGCACTGCGCCAGAACTGAATGCACCTGAGGCCAGTGCCGCTGAGTAGTTGTGTCCCGTGCTGAGCAGCAGGCTGGTGAGCAGGTGGTTCTCGGCCTGCTCGGCCAGCAACGGGTGTCCCAGCAGGATGGCATTGGTTTCTACCGCAGAGCGCAGGTAGGCAATGAAGCTCGTCATGCCCAAGAGCGCCGGGTTGGTCAGGTCCACCCCCAGGTCAAACACCAGCGGCTGGTGCAAGGGCGCCTGCAGCAGGGCAGACAGGCGTGATTGCATAGCCGCTCGGTCTATCTTGACGATGAATTGTGGGCTGTCGTCGTGCCAGCGCATCGACAGCGCTTCAGTGGGCGATGGCAGCGAGGCCATGAGCGCATGCGATTCCACGGCCTGACTGCCGCACCGCACCATGGCGCCACCGCGCAGCGGAATCTGCAGCAGGTAAAAGCCTCCCAAATGGCCAGGCTCAATGCGCACCGCCGGCCCGTACTGCACGTAGTTCAGGCTTGCGTCGCGGTGCAGGGGCACGCTGTGGTGGCAGGCGTCAAGCTGCGCGCCCGGGCGCAGTGTGGCCAAGTCATGCGGGCAGAACACGCGGCCCACGAACTCGCGCGCCTCGTCCAGGTCGTGGCTGTCGAACAGGCGATAGCGCTCCAGCGGTAGCGGTAGCGGGTGCGCGGTGCTGTTCTGCTGGGCGGTGTGCATGCGGTTTGGCCGGTGGGATGTTGGTTCTTGGGCAAGCACGAAACACGCCACGGCAGGGGCGCGAAAACATGCGTTTGTGGGATACGCCCTGCGCTTTCGGGATGTGGATGCGCGGGCTGCTTTTCTATTCTTGTGCATGCCCCGGGTGCTGCGCAAGAGCGTTAGCACCGGGTGCATGGGGGCGGATGTGACGGCGTGTTACCGCTGCTGCACCGCAACATGTTTCAGTCAGCACAGGAGTCAGCATGGTCCAGGGATTTGAAGGCATGCGCGGCAAGAGCGCGATCGTGACCGGGGGCGCCACCCTCATCGGTGCCGGGGTGGTGCGTGCACTGCACCAGGCTGGGGTGCGGGTGGTGGTGGCCGACATCAATGCCGAGGCCGGACAGGCCCTGGCGGACGAGTTGGGCGATGGGGTGCTGTTCAGTCGCACCGACATCACCGATGACACCCAGGTGGCCGCCTGCGTGGCTCTGGCCGCTGCGCGCCATGGCGGGGTGAACTACCTGGTGAACCTGGCATGTTCCTATCTGGACGACGGCATCGCCTCGACGCGCGCGGACTGGCTGGCCTCGCTCAACGTCAACCTGGTCAGCGCGGTGATGGTGCTCAAGGCCGTGCGCCCGCATTTCCAGCGCGCGGGCGGTGGGGCGGTGGTCAACTTCACCAGCATCTCCTCGGGTGTGGCGCAGACCGGGCGCTGGCTTTACCCGGTGGGCAAGGCGGCCATGGTGCAGCTCACGCGCAGCATGGCCATGGACTTGGCGGGCGAGGGTGTGCGCGTGAACAGCGTCTCACCCGGCTGGACCTGGTCAGCCATCATGGACCAGCTCACCGGGGGCGACCGCGCCAAAACCGACCGTGTGGCCGCGCCCTTCCACCTGCTGCGCCGCGTGGGCGACCCGGCCGAGGTGGCCAACGTGGTGCTCTTCCTGTGCTCGGACCTGGCCAGCTTCGTGACCGGCGCCGACTATGCCTGCGACGGCGGCTACTCGGCCATGGGGCCCGAGTCGTACGAGCCGGCCATCCCCAAACTCATGTCGTGAAGGAGCAGCCATGACCATCCGATCTGTAGGCATCATCGGTGCCGGTTTCGCCGGCCTTTCCACCGCCAAGGTGCTACGCGCCTTTGGCTTTGAGGTGACGGTGTTCGAGAAGGAGCCTGACGTGGGTGGCGTGTGGGCCGCCTCGCGCCGCTACCCGGGCCTGACCACGCAGAACCCGCGCACCACCTATGCGCTGTCGGACTTTCCGATGCCAGCCAGCTACCCCGAGTGGCCCTCGGGCCAGCAGGTGCAGGCCTACCTGCAGTCATATGCCGAGCATTTCGGACTGGTGCCATTCCTGCGCATGTCCACCACGGTGGAGAGCGCGGTGCTCGATGAAGACGCCGGTGTGTGGACCGTGCAGGCGCGCCGCGCAGCTACGGGGCAGGGCGGCGCCTTGCCGGCCGAGGTGTATCGCTTTGATTACCTGGTGGTGTGCAACGGCATCTTCAGCGAGCCTGCAGTGCCGCAGTACCCGGGGGCGGATGCCTTCGTGGCCGCAGGCGGGCGTGTGTGCCATACCAGCCAGTTCAACGATGCGGGCGAGGCGCGCGGCAAGCATGTGCTGGTGGTGGGCTACGGCAAGTCGTCGTGCGACGTGGCCAATGCCATCGCGGCCGACAGTGCCAGCACCACGGTACTGGCGCGCCACCTTATCTGGAAGATTCCGAAGAAGTTCATGAACGTGCTGAACTTCAAGTTCCTGCTGCTCACGCGCATGGGCGAGGCGCTGTTCAAGTACATCGAGCCCAAGGGCTTCGAGAAATTCCTGCACGGACCGGGCCTGCCGGTGCGCAACTCCATGCTGGGCAGCGTGGAATCGGTGGTCACGCGCCAACTCAAGCTCCGCGAGATCGGCCTGCACCCGGGCACGCCGCTCGAAACCATTGCCCGCAGCACCGTGAGCCTGGTGACCGACGGCTTCTACGAGAAGGTGGCCGCTGGCGAATTGGGCGTGCGCAAAGGCGTGAGCATCCAGACCCTGAAGCCCGGACAGGCCGTGCTGAGCAACGGTGAAACGGTGCCTGCCGATATCGTGGTCTGCGGCACGGGCTGGCACCAGCAGGTGCCGTTCTTCGACAGGAGTGTGCTGCAGCGTGTGACCGATGCGCGCGGCAATTTCCGGCTGTACCGGTCCATCCTGCCTGTGGCCATGCCGCGCCTGGCGTTCAACGGCTACAACTCCTCGTTCTTCAGCCAGCTCAACTGCGAGATCGGTGCGTTGTGGCTGGCCAACCACCTGCGCGGTGGGCTGCAGCTGCCGCCGCCGGACCAGATGAACGCGCAGATCGACCGGCGCCTGGCCTGGATGGAGGAGCGCACCGACGGCAAGCATTCCAAAGGCACCAACATCATCCCGTTCTCGGTGCACAACATTGACGAACTGCTGCAGGACATGGGGCTGCCGCTTGGTGTGCTCACCCGCTTCAAGCAGTGGCTGGGGCCTGTGGATCCGTCGGACTATGCGGTGGTCACCCGGCAACTGCTGGCGCGGCATGCGAATGCCACCGTGGCTGTGGCAGCGCCCCAAGCCACCTCGGGGGCTGCGGCTTCCTGAACCCTCCTGAAACCACTAATACCCTCTACAAGGATCCCGAACATGCCAGGACAATGGATCACCCTCGAAGCCGCAGACGGCAGCGGCAGCTTTCGCGCTTACCTCGCCACACCCGCCAGTGGCGGCGGACCAGGGCTGGTGCTTGCACAGGAAATTTTTGGAGTGAACGGCACCATGCGTGACGTCGCCGACTACTACGCAGAGGAAGGGTATGTGGTGCAGGTACCCGATCTTTTCTGGCGCCAGGAGCCGGCGGTGGAACTCGATGCAGCGAAGGATATGCCGCGCGCATTTGCGCTCTACCAGGGCTTTGACGAAGCCAAGGGCGTGCAGGACCTGCAGACAGCCATCTCGGCGCTGCGTGCGCGCCCCGAGGTCCGCACGCAGGGCGGCAAGGTGGGTGTGCTGGGCTTCTGCCTGGGCGGCAAGCTGGCCTACCTGGCGGCCTGCCGTACCGATGCCGACGTGGCGGTGGGCTACTACGGCGTCGGCATAGAAGCTGCGCTGGCTGAAGCCGCTGATATCCAGTGCCGCCTGGTGCTGCACATCGCTGAGCTTGACGGTTTTTGCCCTCCGCCCGCGCGCGAGGCCATCGTGCAGGCCCTTTCTGGCCGCGAGAATGTGGAGCTGTACATCTACCCCGGCACCGACCATGCGTTTGCACGCGTGGGTGGCGACCACTTCCACAAGCCGTCGGCCCTGATGGCACACCAGCGCAGCGTGGCTGCCTTGCGACGCGCAATGGGGCCACACTACGACCTCTCGGCTTTGTGGGACAAACACTGCGAATATGAGTTCGCCACGCGCGATGTGGACGCCACCATGTCCACCATGGTGGCGGAGCCCTATGTGAACCACATCCCCACCATGACGGGCGGTGTGGGCTACCGGCATCTGCACGACTTCTACACCCGTCACTTTGTCAACAGCAACCCACCGGATACCAGTCTGACCCCCATCTCGCGCACGGTGGGCGCCACGCAGGTGGTGGATGAAATGCTGTTTTGTTTTACCCATACCACCGAGATCCCCTGGATGCTGCCCGGCGTCGCGCCCACGGGGCGGCGTGTAGAAATACCGCTGCTGGCGGTGGTCAAGTTTCGCGGCGACAAGCTCTACCACGAGCATATCTACTGGGACCAGGCCAGTGTGCTTGTGCAGGTGGGGTTGCTCGATCCCAACGGCCTGCCCGTGGCAGGGGTGGAGACAGCGCGCAAACTGCTGGATGAAACGCTGCCGTCGAACGGGCTGATGGAACGGTAGAAAAACACCGCAGGGTTTGCCGCATGGCGCGTGCAGCAAACCCTGTGAGGCGGGTGTGCAAGCCCAGGCCTGCAGACTTTGCTGGCAACCCGTAAACTGCGCGGCTTGCCAACGGAGTCCGCATGAACAATATCCAACTCGGTCAGAGCGACCTGCACGTCACCCCCATCTGCCTGGGCACCATGACCTTTGGTGAACAGGTCAACGAATCTGATTCCCACGACATCCTCAGCCGCTCGCTGGCAAGGGGGGTGAACTTCATCGACACGGCCGAGATGTATTCGGTGCCAGCCAAGGCTGAGACCTTTGGCGCTACCGAAACCATCATCGGCAACTGGTTCGCCAAGAACCCCGGTGCGCGCCAGAAACTGGTGGTGGCCACCAAGGTGGCGGGCCCTTCGCGCGGCATGCCCTGGGTGCGCGAGGGCAAGGGCATGGCTGCGGCCGATATCGTTGCTTCGTGCGAGGGCAGCCTGCGCCGCCTACAGACCGATGTGATCGACCTCTACCAGATCCACTGGCCCGAGCGCCACGTGCCTGCCTTTGGCAACCTGTACTACGACCCTTCCAAGGAAACCTCCACCACCCCCATTCGCGAGCAGCTCGAAGCTTTGTCGGGGCTGGTGAAGGCGGGCAAGGTGCGGTACATCGGCCTGTCGAACGAGACGCCCTATGGTGTGCACGAATTCGTGCGCCTGGCCGAGCAGCACGGCCTGCCGCGCGTGGCTACGGTGCAAAACCCGTATTGCCTGATCAACCGCACCTGGGAAAACGGCCTGGACGAAACCTGCCACCGGCTGAACGTGTCGCTGCTCGCCTACTCACCGCTGGGTTTTGGCCTGCTGACGGGCAAGTACGACGAGAGCGGCATCACCGGCCCATCGGCACCCCAGGGCGCACGCATTGCCACGTATGAATCCGTGCGCAAGCAGCGCTGGGGCCGCCCCGAGGCGCTCACGGCATCGCGCCGCTACAACGCCCTGGCCCGTGCCAATGGCATGACGCCTACGCAAATGGCGCTGGCGTTCTGCTACACCAAGTGGCAGGTGGCCAGCACCATCATCGGCGTGACGTCGGTGGCGCAGTTGGATGAAGACCTGAATGCCTGGGGAACCACGCTGTCGCCAGAGGTGTTGAAGGAGATCGACGCCATCCGCTGGGAGCTGCGCGACCCGGCATTGTGATCACTGTGCACAGATAGCAAAAAGGGGCTGAATCGCCCCTTTTTTTACGTCGGTCAGTACGTCTGGTGTCTACGCAGCGGTGGTGATACGTCCTTCCTTCCACGGTGTGCCCTGCGCCTCACCCAGGTCCCAAAACAACCCTGCCATGACGGCCAGCCCTTCGCGGGCCACAGGTGCCAGCAGGTGCTCGTTGGGCGCATGTTGCGCGCACGCCGGGTACGAGTGGGGCACCCAAAGGGTGGGCAGGCCCAGCTGGTCCGCAAAGATATCGTTGGGCAGAGAGCCCGCCAGGTTGGGCAGCAAGGTGGCAGGCTGCCCCGCGCTGGCTTGCAGCGACGCCAGCGTCCAGCCCACCCAGGGGTTGTGCAGGTCGAGCCGGGTGGCGCCGCACACCATGCCCATGGTGATTTCCACCTGGCTGAAACCATGCGCGTCCAAATGCGCGCGCAGCGTGGCTTGCACGTTCTTCCAGTCGGTGCCCACTACAAAGCGCAGCTGGCAATGGGCCACCGCTTGGGAAGGGATGGCATTGATCGGGCGCTGGGCGTTGCCCGCACCCAGAGCCAGCACTTCCAGAGTGTTCCAGCCCACCAGTTGTTCGGCGGGCGTGAGGCCGGGTTCGCCCCATCCGGGCGTGAGCGCAGGGTCATCGGCACCTGCGCCGATCACCACGTCTTTCAGTGCCGTGCGCAGCTTGTCGGGCACGGCAGGCGGTAGCAAGCCGTCGACCAGAATGCGGCCCTGGGCGTCCACCAACGTGGCCAGCGCGTGCGTGAGCACGGTGGCCGGGTTGGCCAGCACGCCGCCCCAGTTGCCCGAGTGGTAGGCCTTGTCGCGGCTGCGCACCGCGAGCGAAAAGTTGATGGCACCGCGCGAACCCAGAAAGAGCGTGGGGCGCGCCGCGTTCACCCGGGGGCCGTCGCTGGCCACGAAGAGGTCGGCTTTCAGCGCATCCCTGTGCTGTTCGCAGAATGCGGCCAGGCCGGGTGAACCGGCTTCTTCGCCCATCTCCATGAGCAGCGTTACGTTGTAGCCCAGACGGCCTTGGCGTGCCTCCAGCGTGTGCGCCAGCGCAGCAAGGCTGACGGTGTGTTGGCCCTTGTTGTCGGCGGTGCCACGGCCATACCAGCGGTCACCTTCAATGGTCAGCTCCCAGGGCGAAAGACCTTCGCGCCATTGGCTGTCCTGGCCGTTGATCACGTCGCCGTGGCCATAGGTCATCACGGTGGGCAAGGCGGGGTCTTCTACCCTGCGGGCCAGCAACAGCGGGCCACCCTTGGGATCGGGGTTGTCGAGCACCTGGCAGTCAAAGCCCAGCGGCTCCAGCCAAGGCACGATTTCGTCGGTCAGGTAGGTGCGCAGCGTGGGGGGGACTTGCCCGGTGTCGCTTTCGGTGCGCCAGGCCACGCGTCGGCGCAGGTCATCGGCAAAGCGGCCGTCATCGAAGTAGTGGTGGACGTTGTTGATCAGTTGCTCTCGGTTCATCGTTTTCTCCTTGCTGGGGTCACTCCACCACGATCTGTGCACGGTGGGCCAGCGCGCGGTAGCGCCCGATCTCGTCTTCCATGGCGGCGTGCATGGCCTTGGGGCCCACGAACACGGGCTCCATGCCTTGGGCACGGATCTGGTCCTGCAGCTGGACGTCGCGCATGGCGGCCTCGACTTCTTTCACCAGTTTGTCCACGATGGGCGCGGGCGTGCGCGCCGGGGCTGCCACGGCGTACCAGCCGTCAAAGGCTGCGTCTGGCAGCTTCAGTTCCCGCACAGTAGGAATCGAGGGCAGGGCGCGGGCGCGCTCGTTGCCTGCAATGGCCAGTGCGCGCAGCTTGCCTGAGCGCACATGCGGTGCGGCACTGGCCACGGTGTCGATGGCCATCTGGATCTCACCGCCGATCAACCCCATCATGGCCTGTGCGCTGCCCCGGTAGGGCACGTCCTGCAGACGCACGCCAGCGGCCTGCTCCAACAGTGCGCCGACCAGGTGGGGGGCCGAACCGGAGCCGAAAGTGGCGTAGTTGATAGTTTTGGGCGCGGCCTTTGCGGCGGCCAGCAGGGCGGCGAAGTCCTTGTGGGGCGAGCTGGCGCTGACCACGATCACCAGCGGTGCGCGGGCAACGATGGCCACAGGCGCCAGGTCCTTGAGCGGGTCGTACGGCAGCTTGGGCCGCAGCGCAGCGTTCACGGTGTAGCTGGTGGAGCCCGACACCAGCAGGGTATAGCCGTCGGGCTCGGCCTTGACCACGCTGTCGGTGCCGATGATGGTGGAGGCGCCGGGCTTGTTGTCGATGACCACGGGCTTGCCCAGGCGTGTGGACAGCTTTTGGCCCAGCGCGCGGGCTACGGCATCGGTGCCGCCCCCGGGTGGGAAGGGCGCGACCAGGCGCACAGTGCGCTGGGGCCACGCCTCCGAGGGCGCAGCCGTCTGGGCAAGGGACAGGGTGCTGGCGCTGGCGAAGGTGGCCAGGACGGCGGACAGCAAAGAGACTCGGACAAGGCTATTCATGCAGGCTCCAGAGGTTGATGCGTGGGGTGGTGGTAGCACTGCCGCAAAGGCGATCGCGCTGATACCCACAGCCATGGGTGAATTGGAGCCTTAAACCATGCAAGATGGGAGCCGGTTTACCATTGCTCTGGATAGAGATTTGGCAACTGAGCGTTGCCTTTTGGTTAGTAGGTACACGATGCCCATTTCACTGCTCAGCCTGCCCTTGCGTTACTTTCTGGAGGTGGCGCGCACCGGCTCTGTCAATCAGGCGGCGCAGCGCCTGTACGTGGCCGCATCGGCGGTGAGCCGCCAGTTGGGCAAGCTGGAAGACAGCCTGGGTGTGACGCTGTTCGAACGCCAAGCACGTGGCATGGCGCTGACTGAAGCGGGCACCCGGCTGCTGGCTCATGCCACCGCACACGATGCGCAGGCCACAGAATTGGTCGAGCAACTGCAAGGGCTGTCGGCCCAGCAGGCTTTGCGTGTGCGGGTGGCCTGCACCGAAGGCTTTGCCGCGAGCTTCATGCCGCTGGTGATGTCGGTGTTCCGGCAGACGCACCCACAGGTGCAGCTGCAGTTGCTGGTGGACGTGCCGCAGGAAGTGTCGGCCCTGGTGCAGCGCGGAGACGTTGATCTGGCGCTGAAGTACAGCGTGGCGCCCGAGAAAGGTTTGCAGGTGCTGCATTCGGCCATTGCCCCGATCTACGCCATCATGCCCGCGCAGCACCCGCTGGCCCGCCGGCGCAGCGTGAGCGTGGCCGATGTGGTGCGCTATCCGCTGCTGCTGGGTGCGGGCAACACGACCGGGCGGCAGCTGTTTGACCTGAGCTGTGCAGTGCAGGGCCTGCGGTATGTGCCGGCGGTGGAGAGCAATTTTTCATCGGCGCTGCTGCCGCTGCTGAGCGGGCAGGACGTGGTGCTGGCCAGCTACCTCACGGCGGCGCGCTGGGTGGAGGCGGGCCTGCTGGCGGCCCGGCCGTTTGACGAGGTGCAACTGCAGCAGCGACGCTTGCAGGTGCTGGCCGTGGAAGGGCGGGCACCGTCGGCGCTGGTGCAGCAGTTCACGCAGGCGCTGGTGGCTGCCATTGAGCAGTACGGCAAGCGCAAGGTGGGGCGGCGCAAGACGACAGCAGCGCGGGTGATCGAGGTGCCTTGATTCGGGCTGCCTGCCGTTCGCAGTGGGGGCGCGCAACTGGATACCATTCGTTCCCTACCCGGATCGCACCATGGCCAAGAAAGAACACGTCTCCGAGACCCAAGCCACCCAGTTGCTCAAGGCGAACAAGGTGGCATTCACTGAGCACCCCTACGAATACCTGGAGCACGGCGGCGCCATGCACAGCGCCGAGGTGCTAGGCCTCGACCCCTTCACGGTGGTCAAGACCCTGGTCATGCAGGACCAGGATGCCAAGCCCTTGCTGGTGCTGATGCATGGCAATCGCAAGGTCTCCACCAAAAACCTCGCGCGCCAGATCGGCGCCAAGTCGGTCGAGCCGTGCGCGCCGGAGGTCGCCAACCGCCACAGCGGCTACCTGGTGGGTGGCACGTCGCCCTTTGGCACGCGGCGCGCCATGCCGGTGTACATCGAAGAAACCATCCTGGCGCTGCCGCGCATTGCCATTAATGGCGGGCGCCGGGGCTTTCTGGTGCAGATCGATCCGCAGGTGTGCGTGCAGTTGCTGGGTGCTAAACCGGTGCACTGTGCGCTGGCAGAATAGGCCGCCACGGCAGACCGTCCGCCGTCCCCCGATTTTTGAGGAGTTACTTTGACCGCCGTGTATCCCATCCTTGCCGCTGTGGCCGCCTACTTGCTGGGCTCGCTGTCGTTCGCCGTCATCGTGACGCGTGTGATGGGGCTGAGCGACCCGCGCACCTATGGCAGCAAGAACCCCGGCGCCACCAACGTGCTGCGCTCGGGCTCCAAGGCAGCAGCCATCGTCACACTGCTGTTGGACGCCATGAAAGGCTGGCTGCCTGTGGCGTTGGTGATGTGGTTTGGTCAGCCCTACGGGCTGGACGATGGCACGGTCGCCATGGTGGGGCTGGCGGCGTTTCTGGGCCACCTGTGGCCTGTGTTCTTCCGATTTGAAGGGGGCAAGGGCGTCGCCACTGCGCTGGGCGTGCTGTTGGGCATCAGCGTCTGGCTGGGGCTGGCCACGGCTGCGACCTGGCTCATCATCGCCTTTTTCTTCCGCTACTCGTCCCTGGCCTCGCTGGTGGCTGCCGCCTTTGCGCCGGTGTATTACCTGCTGGTGGATGGGGTGGTGTGGTATGCCGAGGCCACGATTGCGGGCTCCATCATCGTGATGGCCATGTTGCTGGCTTGGCGCCACAAGGAGAACATCCAGCGCCTGATCGAAGGCAAGGAGTCGCGACTGGGCAGCAAAAAGGCCAAGCCGAACGCCGAGGGTGCAGGCAAGTCGCCAAAGTAAACGCAGGGGGAAGGCACGCCGCGCTGACTGCGGTGCACGTGCCGTCTGCTCAGCTTCTTGGACGGACAGGTTCTACAGCGAACCTGGCCCTGAAATCAGCCCCCGGAGCCCGGCGCTGTGCTGGGCGGCATAAAGGCCCAGGCGCACCATGGTGCGGTGGTTGAGCTCCAGGCTCACGGCCGATCGGGCCAGGGCGGATTGGATGCGGGGTTTTCCGGTGGCCGTCTGGTACAGGCTGGGCTGCGCGTGGTGGGTGCCGGTGCGGTCCAGAAGGCTGGCGACCAGCGGATGATTGGCTTTTTCGCTGCGGCGCAGCACGATGGCGGTCTCGCCGTTGTCGAGCTTCACAAAAGTCCCTGGCGGGCACAGGCCGATGGAGCGCACCAGGGTGTAGCTCACCTCGTCGCGCTGGTCGATCTCCTGCCCGACGATGGCGCGTACCGAGTCGGTGGCACTGCGGCCTGCACGGGACTTGCGTGGGCTGATCATGGCTGCATAGCGGTCGATGGTGCCCAGGACGCGTGTGAGCCGGTCCACGGGGTCCTGGTTGGCCAGCGGCACACGGTCGGCCACGGTGGCATGGTGTTGTCCCACCACGTCCAGCCAGAGCGCATCGTTGATGAACAGGCGCTCCAGCAGCATCATGCTTTCTTCCGGGTGGCTCTTGATGGCCTCTTGTTGGACCGGTGTCGGGCGTTCACGCTGTTCGGCCAGCTCATCCTGCAGGGCCGTCATGCCGATGTTCATGGTGAGGGCCGCGCGCACCAGGCTGTCGCGCTCGCGTGGTGCCAGCTGCAGTTCGTGCGCCATGATGTGGCACAAGGTGCCGCACACCAGCGCATGGGAGGCGCTATAGCCCACGGTGGATGTGGACGCCAGCTGGAACATCAGGTACAGCGCTGCGTCGATGTCGTGCGCCACCAGGTCCTGCATCCAGCTATCGAACTGGCGCACCTTGGCGGCAAAATCCTGTACCTGCAGAGGTCGCGACAGCAGCACCGACAGCGCTGATTCCAGGTCTGACCACAGGCCCAGCAAGTCCTCGTACTCGCCTTCGGCGTGGTGTGGGGTGCCGGTGGAGTGGTGGGCAGACATGGTGGTGTGTGCAGCGGTCAGGCTCAGTTGCGCTTTTCCAGCACCATCTGGTCGTTGATGCGTGTCATCTGGAACTCGGTCAGAAAGCTGTTGCCCAGCAGCACGTAGGGCATGGGCTGCGGGGTGATGATGGCCTCGACCCCGAACACCTCGACATCGCCGATGCGCACTGAGTCCAGCTTCATGCGCCAGCCTTGCGCCACACCATTGGCCGTGTTCATGCGCACGGGCTGGCCGTTCTGGTAGTTGAGCCCCATGCGCTCAGCATCCTGCCGCCCGATGGCCACGGTGGAAGCACCGGTGTCCACCATGTACTGCATCACACGCCCGTTGATGGTGCCGCTGTTGATGAAATGCCCACGGCTGTCGGCCATCAATACGACGCGCTTGCCGCTTCCGCCACGGGCGCCAACGCTCACCGGGGCCTCGCCCAGCCGCAGCACGCGTCGCGTGCCATTGACTTCGATGGTGGCTTCTTCTTTGGTGACGGTAACGACCTTGACGCCCTGGTACTCATCCCCAGCACCCACCGCCTTGGGTGGGTTGGCATCCACCACCAGCAAGGCCTTGCTGCCCAGCATGCCCGCCAGCGCCACCGCCTGCGCATGAGCCCAGGACGGAGCCAAGCACAGAGCAACCAGCGCGGCCAGGGCAAAGGAGTGGATCGTCATTCGTTGATGGCGCTGTGCGCCTCCCCCGTACTTCGGAACTGGCGCGGCCCAGGCGAGGGACGCCAAGCCAGGGCCGCCCCGCAGCGAGGGCGTCGTCCCCCTGGAGGGGGAAGGCGCGAAGCGACTCAGGGGGTGCGCCATCTCAGTCGCGGAAGTTGTCGAACGACAGGGGAACGTCCGTTACATCCTTGCGGATCAGCGCCATGGCCGCCTGCAGGTCGTCGCGCTTGGCACCCGTCACGCGCACCTTGTCCTCCTGGATGGCCGCTTGCACCTTGAGCTTGCTTTCCTTCATGAGCTTCTGGATCTTCTTGGCCAGCTCGCTCTCGATGCCGTTGCGCACCTTGATGACCTGCTTGACCTTGTCGCCGCCTATCTTCTGGACATCGCCCATGTCCAGAAAACGCACGTCCACGTTGCGCTTGGTGAGTTTGTTGCGCAGTACATCCTCGATCTGGGTGAGCTGAAAGTCGGCGTCGCCGATCAGCGTGATGTCCTTGTCTTTGATCTCGATGCTGGCCGATGTGCCCTTGAAGTCGAAACGGGTGGCGATTTCCTTGGCGGTGTTCTCGACGGCGTTTTTCACTTCAACCAGGTTGGCTTCACAGACGGTGTCAAAAGATGGCATGGATGGCTCTCAATCTCAGGGAAAACAGCTACAGATCGCAGGAGCCCGAAAGGGCGGGTGCGACAATCGGGCCAATGGTAGTCGAGAAAAACGCCCCTTTGCAGCCCTGGAACACCTTTGGCATTGCTGCGCGAGCCCAAACCCTGGTGCGTGTGCGCTCCGTGTCGGATCTGAAGGCCGTTCTGGCCGATATGGAGCTGGCCCCCGCAGCCAAGTTTGTGCTGGGCGGGGGCAGCAACATCATCCTGACCGGCGATGTGAAATCTGTCGTGCTCAAGATGGAGATCAAGGGGCTGCGCTTGGTGGAGGAAACCCCCAAGGCCTGGATCGTGGAGGCGGGTGCGGGTGAGGTCTGGCACGATGCTGTGGCCTGGACGCTGGCGCACGGGTTCCCGGGGCTGGAAAATCTGGCGCTCATCCCGGGCACGGTGGGCGCCTCGCCCGTGCAGAACATCGGTGCCTATGGCGTGGAGCTGCAGGATCGGTTTGAATCGCTCGACGCCCTCGATTTGGCCACCGGCCAGTCGTTCAGCCTGGATGCCGCGCAGTGCGGCTTTGGCTACCGCGACTCCGTCTTCAAGCATGCGCCGTCTGAAGCACCCGACGGCAGCGGGATGCCGCGCGGCATGGGCCTGGCGGGGCGCGCGGTCATCACCCATGTGCGGTTTCGGCTGCCCAAGCCCTGGAAGCCCGTGCTGGGCTACCTCGATCTGGAGCGCCGCCGCGCCGAGGCGGGCGTGGAGCACCCCAGTGCCCAGCAGATTTTTGACTGGATCTGCGACATTCGCCGCGCCAAGCTGCCCGACCCTGCCGTGGTGGGCAACGCAGGCAGCTTCTTCAAGAACCCCACGGTGTCGCCCGACCAGTGCGCCGACATCATCGCGCGCGAGCCCAAGATCGTGCATTACCCCATGCCCGACGGCAGCATCAAGCTGGCGGCGGGCTGGCTGATTGATGCCTGCGGCTGGAAGGGCAAGTCCATCGGCAAGGCGGGGGTGTACGAAAAGCAGGCCTTGGTGCTGGTCAACCGGGGGCACGGCGCCGACAGCGTGACGGGCGGCGAGGTGATGACCCTGGCCAAGGCCATCCAGACCAGCGTGTACGAGCGCTTTGGCATCCGGCTGGAGCCCGAGCCGGTGGTGGTTTAGACCAGCAGCCAACCTTCCCCGCAAAGAAAAAAGCCACCGTTTCCGGTGGCTTTGCTCATAGATATGTAGCTGCTAGCGCTTGATGGGTAAGCGCTAGAGCCATTTTTGACCCATATTCTGGGCCCAAGGTTTATTTGCGGTCGTTTTCCAGCTGCGCCAGGGCGGCATTGCCACCCAGCGACAGCAGGCCAGCGCGCGAATACACGCCCAGCTTGTCGCGCGTGTCTGAGATGTCCAGGTTGCGCATGGTCAGCTGGCCAATGCGGTCCAGCGGGCTGAAAGGTGCGTCTTCCACCTTTTCCATCGACAGGCGTTCGGGCGCGTAGGTCAGGTTGGGCGATTCGGTGTTCAGCAGCGAATAGTCGTTGCCACGGCGCAGTTCCAGCGTCACGGTGCCGGTCACGGCGCGGGCCACCCAGCGCTGGGCGGTTTCGCGCAGCATGATGGCCTGGGGGTCGAACCAGCGGCCCTGGTACAGCAGGCGGCCCAGCTTGAGGCCATTCATGCGGTACTGCTCGATGGTGTCTTCGTTGTGGATGCCGGTCACCAGGCGCTCGTAGGCGATGTGCAGCAGCGCCAGGCCCGGGGCTTCGTAGATGCCGCGGCTCTTGGCTTCGATGATGCGGTTTTCGATCTGGTCGCTCATGCCCAGGCCGTGGCGGCCGCCGATACGGTTGGCTTCGAGGATCAGCTCCACCGGGTCGTTGAACTCCACGCCGTTCAGGGCGACGGGCTGGCCTTCTTCAAAGCGGACCGACACTTCCTCGGCCTTGACGGCGACTTCTTCCTTCCAGAATGCCACGCCCATGATGGGGTTCACGATGCGGATGCCGCTGGAAAGGAACTCCAGGTCCTTGGCCTCGTGCGTCGCGCCCAGCATGTTGCTGTCGGTGCTGTAGGCCTTCTCGGCGCTCATCTTGTAGCCAAAACCGGCTTGTGTCATGAACGCCGACATCTCGGCGCGGCCGCCCAGTTCGTCGATGAACAGCTGGTCCAGCCAGGGCTTGTAGATCTTGAGCGAGGGGTTGGTCAGCAGGCCGTAGCGGTAAAAGCGCTCGATGTCGTTGCCCTTGAAGGTCGATCCGTCGCCCCAGATGTTGACGTCGTCTTCCTTCATCGCCGCCACCAGCATGGTGCCGGTCACAGCGCGGCCCAGGGGCGTGGTGTTGAAGTAGGTGAGGCCGCCAGTGCTGATATGGAAGGCGCCAGCCTGCAGGGCCGCAATGCCTTCGTGCGCCAGTTGGGTGCGGCAGTCCACCAGGCGAGCCTTCTCGGCGCCGTATTCCATGGCCTTGCGCGGAATGGCTTCGTAGTCGGGCTCGTCGGGCTGGCCGAGGTTGGCGGTGTAGGCGTAGGGCACGGCGCCCTTGAGCTTCATCCAGTGCAGGGCTGCGCTGGTGTCCAGGCCACCGGAGAATGCAATGCCGACCTTCTGGCCGAGGGGGAGGTTCTGGAGGATGGTTGCCATGAAATGCTTCTCAAAAATGATAGCTGCTTGCGCTTGCTAGATAAGCGCTAGAGGCCAAAATCAATCAAATTCCAGCCGAATGCGCAGTCGAACGATCAGCCGAAATGGCAGATGTAGTGGTAGGCCTCGGTCACGCGGATGTCGAACTTCGAGTTGCCGGGCACGCTGAACTTGTCGCCCGCCGAAGACTTGACCCAGGCGTCGGTGCCGTCCAGCTTGTATTCGCAGGATCCGGCCACGCATTCCATGATCTCGGGCGCGCCGGTGTTGAAGGTCAGCGTTGCGGGCAGTACCACGCCCACCGACTTCTTGGTGCCGTCAGCAAACGTGATGCCGTGGCTCACGCACTTGCCGTCAAAGTACACATTGGCCTGGGTGGTGACGGACACGCCGTCAATTTTTTCGGTGGTCATGGGTGCGCTGGATAAGGTAGAGGGAAACCCGGGATTTTAGGGCAGGGGGCGGGGAGCGCCGCCGCAGCAGGCCTCTGAAAAATCCCCATCAGCCGTTGGGCGCAAAAAAAGAGCCCAGAAGGGCTCTTGGTGATGCTGGCATGCCCGGGCTTAGCGCCAGTAGGGGTTGCGGTGGTGCGGGTAATAAGGACGGCTGTCGTAGCCGTACTCGATTACCGTGACGGGCGGCGTCACATAAGTGGGCTGCTGCTGGTACACCGGTTGCGCAGGGTAGGTCGAGGTCACCACGCCCGGCTGGCTGTACACACCTTGTGAGGCGTAAGGATCAGGCTGGGTGGAATAGGTCTGGCCTGCAGGCTGCACGCTCAGCGGGATCCAGCGGCCTGGATCGTTCTGGGTGCGGGTGGTGTACTGGCGCCCTGCATATTCATACACCACGTCGTAGCCCACTGTGCGATTCTCGTAATACGTCTCGGTCGTGCAGCGCTGTACGTTCTGGTACTGCGGCTGGCCACCTTCGATCTGGTTGCCGATCACGGCGCCACCGATCAGGCCAATGGCTGTGGCGGCGGCGCGGCCACTGCCTTTGCCAATGGCGTTGCCGGCTGCGCCACCCGCAATCGCGCCCATCACGGCGCCTGCTCCGGTGGTGCGGTTACCGCTATAGACGGTCTCGTTGCCACACACCTGCTGCGGCGTCGCGACCTGCTGGACGATGGGGGTGGCCGAGAGCACGCGGCCCTGTTCCTGGGCGCTGGCCATGGTGGCGATGGCTGCCATGGCGGAAAAAATGACGATCTTTTTCATGGAGAAACTCCTTTCGGGTCGGTACATAACGCACCAGACTGCCGAAAAGTTTAGGCCCGCACGGTCAATTCAGGGCCTGCCCGCCGTAAATCTGCGTAAAGATTTGTGCAATTTCTCCGGTCCGGGCGATTGATTCACGTGCCGGTTCACGTGCCTGCAGCCCGTCCCAACCACATCTGCCATTGGTCGGGAGCAAAACCCACGGAAATGTGCACCTGGCCACCGTGCTGCCACTCCACCACCGGGCGTTTGATGACGCTAGGTTGGGCCTGCATCAGGGCGCTGGCGCTATCGTCGTTGGTGACAGCTGCCTGGGTTTGCGCGTCCAGCTTTCGCCATGTGGTCCCCTGCCGATTGACCAGTTTTTGCCAGCCTGCTGCCGCCGTCCAGTCGGGCAGGCGGTGGGCGGGCACCCCTTGTTTCTTGAAGTCGTGAAACTGGTAGTCCACGCCGTGTTCAGTCAACCAGGTGCGGGATTTCTTGACGGTGTCGCAGTTGGGTATACCGTAAACGGTGATGAGTGAGGTTGTCATGCCGCGCATCATCCTCGAACTTGTGGCTGGGCGACAATCCCGCCCTGTATGCATACCAAAATCCACACTCTGGAAGGCTGGCTCCGCCACTGCGAGCAGCTTCATCCCCGCAACATCGAAATGGGCCTGGACCGTGTCCGTGAAGTGGCACGCCGCATGGTGCTGCGGTTTGACTGCCCCGTGATCACCGTGGCGGGCACCAATGGAAAAGGCTCTACCTGCGCCATGCTGGAGGCGGTGGCGCAGCAGGCGGGCTACCGCACAGGCGTGTACACGTCGCCCCACCTGGTGCATTTTGAGGAGCGCTGCCGCGTTCACGGTGAAATTGTCAATGCTTCTGATTTGATAGCGCACTTCGAAGCTGTGGAAAGCGCCAGGGTCCAAAATGGCAATGAAATCTCCCTCACCTACTTCGAATTCACGACGCTGGCCATCCTGCGCCTCATGAGCCATGCGCGGCTGGACTTGGCCATCCTCGAAGTGGGGCTCGGCGGGCGCCTGGATGCCACCAACGTCATTGATGCCGACTGCGCCATCATCACCAGCATCGACATCGACCACACTGAATTCCTGGGACCAGACCGCGAGAGCATCGGCCGGGAGAAGGCCGGCATCATGCGCACGGGCCGCCCGGTGATCGTGGGCGATCCGATGGCTCCCCAGAGTGTCATCGACCATGCGCTGGAAATCGGTGCCGACCTGTGGCGCTTCGGCAAGGATTTCAATTTCTCGGGCGACAAACAGCAGTGGAGCTGGGCAGGGCGGGGCCGCCGTTATGCGGGGCTGGCCTATCCGTCGCTGCGCGGCGCCAACCAGCTGATCAATGCCTCGGGCGTGCTGGCCGCGCTGGAGGCCCTGCGCGAGCGCATTCCCGTCACGGCCCAGGCGGTGCGCAACGGGCTGGCATTGGTGGAGCTGCCGGGGCGGTTCCAGATCGTGCCAGGCCAGCCTACGCTGGTGCTCGACGTGGCGCACAACCCGCATTCAGTGGCTGCACTCACTGCCAATCTGGATGCCATGGGGTTTTTCCCCACGACGCATGCGGTGTTCGGCGCCATGGCCGACAAGGACCTGGGGCCCATGCTCGCCAAGGTCGGCCCGCTGGTGGACCGCTGGTATTTCACCAACCTGCCGACCCCACGCGCCGAGACTGCTGCCGTCCTGCAGCAGAAGTGGAACGCCGTGCAGATGGTGGCGGGCGGGCGCCGCGATGTGACCTCCAGTCTGCACGCAGACCCCATGGAGGCCCTGGAGGCGGCGGTCGCCGCGGCAGACCCCGCTGATAGAATCGTGGTCTTTGGCTCGTTTTACACGGTGGGTGGTGTTCTGATCAACGGAACACCTCGCCTGCACGCCAAACATCTGGGCCAATAGACAGGTTCTGAGGTCCGAACGAGTCGTTACTCCATGGCATTTTTCAAGTTTCGGTGGCCCGGTCAGGGTGAACAAGCTCAGGCCGAAAAGCCGTCCAAGCGCCCGCGCACCCCGCAGGCCGAGAGCATCGAGGTGATGCGGCGGCGTGCTCGCCATCGGTTGATCGGCGCCGCAGTGCTGGTGCTGATTGGGGTGATCGGTTTCCCCATGCTGTTTGACACCCAACCCCGGCCGATTCCGGTGGATATTCCCATCGAGATCCCGGACCGCAACAAGGTGGCCCCCTTGGTGGTACCCGCGCCGGTTGCTGAGGCGCCAGCGGCTGCCAAGCCTTCGACCCCGTCTTCGCAGGACGTGGCCACCGCACCGCGCCCCACGCCCCAGCGCAACAACAGTGCGGTGGGCAATGGCCTTGCGGATGGCGAGGAACTGGTGCAAGGATCGCGTTCCGCGGCTTCCAAACCTGCCCCTGCAGCGCCAGCCAAACCGGAAGTAAAACCCGAACCGAAGCCAGAGCCCAAGCCGCCGGTGCCCAGCGAGCCCAAGCCTGTGCAGCGCCCGGACGAGGCTGCCCGCGCGCGTGCGCTGCTGGAAGGCCGGTCGGCAGAGCCCGCGACTGCAGCTGCCACCCCAGAGGAAGCCCGGTTCATTGTGCAGGTGGGTGCTTTCGCAGACGCAGACAAAGCCCGAGAAGCGCGTACCAAAGTGGAGCGTGCAGGCATGAAAACCTACACCCAGGTGGTGGACACCAAGGATGGCAAGCGCACGCGGGTTCGTGTGGGGCCTTTCACCAACCGGGCTGAGGCGGACAAGGCTGCGGCGCGCATCAAGGCGCTGGATCTGTCGGCCTCTGTGCTGACTCTGTAGGCCAGCGCCAAGGGGTTTCTGCATCCATGGCTGCGCTGGACTGGATTTTTGCGGCGGTGCTGCTGGCATCGATGCTCATAGGGGCATGGCGCGGGCTGGTGTTCGAGGTGCTGTCTCTGGTGGGCTGGGTGGTGTCTTTTTTTGTGGCGCAATGGTTTGCCGAGGACATGGCGGCGTTGTTGCCTATGGGCGAGTCAGCCGAAGCATTGCGCTATGCCGCAGGGTTTGTGGTGGTGTTTGTTGCGTCGGTGTTTGCCTGCGGCTTTTTGACATGGCTGGCAAAAAAGCTGGTGGACGCCATCGGCCTGCGGCCTGCAGATCGTACTTTGGGGGCGGCCTTCGGGGTGTTGCGCGGGGTGGTTTTGCTGCTGGCGGTGGCCGTGGTGGCGGGCCTCACGCCCCTGCACGAAGCCTTGTGGTGGCAGGAGTCCCAAGGGGCCCCGGTGCTGGCTGAAGTGCTTCGGGGCTTGAAACCGGCGCTGCCGGAAGAATTTGGAAGGCATCTGCCTTCCTGATAGCGATGCGGTTGCGGCCAGAAGCCGTTGCCGCTGGGTTGCCGCGGGGCTGTTCCCGCAAACGGATGGAATACAACTATGTGTGGAATCGTCGGCGTCGTCAGTCCAGCGCCCGTCAATCAGCTGATCTATGACGCCTTGCTGCTCTTGCAGCACCGTGGTCAGGACGCAGCGGGCATCGTGACCCAGCAGGGCCGCAAGTTTTTCATGCACAAGGCCAAGGGCATGGTGCGCGATGTGTTCCGCACGCGCAACATGCGCGCGTTGCCTGGCAATGTGGGTCTGGGCCAGGTGCGCTACCCCACCGCAGGCAACGCCTACAGCGAAGAAGAGGCGCAGCCGTTCTATGTCAATGCACCGTTCGGCATCGTGCTGGTGCACAACGGCAACCTGACCAATGCGCGCGAACTTCGCACCGAGCTGTTCCTGACGGACCACCGCCATACGAACACGGAAAGCGATTCTGAAGTTCTGCTGAATGTGTTCGCGCACGAGCTGGAGCGCGCCACCCGGGGTGTGCCGCTGCAGCCTGAAGACGTCTTCACTGCGGTACGTGCGGTACACAAACGCATCAAGGGCTCTTATGCCGTGATCGCGCTGATAGCAGGCCACGGCCTGCTGGCCTTCCGCGACCCGCACGGCATTCGCCCGCTGGCCATGGGGCGCAGCCAGGATGGAACCGTGATGGTGGGCAGCGAATCCGTCGCCCTGGAGGGCACATCGCATGTGTTCGAGCGCAACATCGACCCCGGCGAGGCGATCTTCATCACGCTCGACGGACAGGTGCATGCCCGCCAATGCGCCGAAAACCCGCAGCTCAACCCCTGCATCTTCGAATTCGTGTACCTGGCGCGCCCGGACTCGGTGCTCGACGGTATTTCGGTGTACCAGGCGCGTCTGAACCTGGGCGAGGCCCTTGCCAAGCGCGTGGTGTCTACCGTGCCACCCAACGAAATCGACGTGATCATCCCCATCCCGGAGTCGAGCCGCCCCAGTGCCACGCAACTGGCCCACCTGCTGGGCATCCCCTACCGCGAAGGCTTCGTCAAGAACCGCTATGTGGGCCGGACCTTCATCATGCCGGGGCAGGGTGTGCGCAAGAAGTCGGTGCGCCAGAAGCTCAATGTGATCGGCAGCGAGTTCAAGGGTCGCAACGTGTTGTTGGTGGACGATTCCATCGTGCGTGGCACCACCAGCCGCGAGATCGTGCAGATGGCACGTGACGCCGGCGCGCGCAAGGTGTACCTTGCCAGCGCTGCACCGCCGGTGCGTTACCCCAACGTGTACGGTATTGACATGCCCACCAGCAGCGAACTGGTGGCCCATGGCCGCACCGTGGAAGAGATTCGCCAGGCGATTGGCTGCGACGCACTGATTTATCAGGATGTGGACGGCATGAAAAAGGCGGTGGGCGCCCTCAATAGCGCCATCGTAGGGTTTGATGCGTCCTGCTTTGATGGTGTTTATGTGACCGGAGACATTACCGCCGAGGGCATCGCCAGCCTGAACGAGGGGCGGGTGGGGGTGGAGGAGGGAGAGGAAGACACCTCCCGCCTGGCGCTGCCGAATGCCCAAGAGGTTTAGGCATAGGATCGTTGCAGGTCGCCTTGTCCTGGATGGCGACCTGGCAGCAAGCTTTGCCCCCGCTCTCTGGATTGATTGAATCTTGAAACTGGCCCCGCGAGGGCCAGAACTTATTGACATGACTGATACCACTGCTTCCGGCGCGGGCCGCGTGCGCACCCGTTTTGCCCCGTCTCCCACGGGATTTATCCACCTGGGCAACATCCGCTCTGCGCTGTACCCCTGGGCGTTTGCCCGTGCTACGGGCGGCGATTTCATCCTGCGCATTGAAGACACGGACCTGGAGCGTTCCAGCCAGGCGGCGGTAGACGTGATCATCGAAGGCATGGCATGGCTCGGGCTGGACCACGACGAAGGCCCGTTCTACCAAATGCAGCGCATGGACCGCTACAAGACTGTGTTGGCAGAGCTGCAGGCCGCAGGCCATGTGTATCCCTGCTACATGAGCGTGGCCGAACTGGATGCCTTGCGAGAGAAGCAGATGGCCGCCAAGGAAAAGCCCCGCTATGACGGCACCTGGCGCCCCGAGGCTGGAAAAACCCTGCCGCCCGTGCCCGAGGGGGTATTGCCCGTGCTGCGTTTCAAGAACCCGCAAGGCGGTGTGGTGGCGTGGGACGACAAGGTCAAAGGCCGCATCGAGATCAGCAATGACGAGCTCGACGATCTTGTGATTGCGCGCCCAGACGGAACACCCACCTACAACTTCTGTGTGGTGGTGGACGATATCGACATGGCCATCACCCACGTGATCCGGGGTGACGACCACGTGAACAACACGCCGCGCCAGATCAATATCTTCCGCGCTCTGGGCAAGGAGCCGCCGGTGTATGCCCACCTGCCCACCGTGCTCAACGAGCAAGGCGAGAAGATGAGCAAGCGCAACGGTGCCAAGCCCGTCACGCAGTACCGCGATGAGGGCTATCTGCCAGATGCCATGGTGAACTACCTGGCGCGCTTGGGCTGGAGCCACGGCGACGATGAGATCTTCAGCCGCGAGCAATTCCTGCAGTGGTTCAACCTCGACCACCTGGGCCGCAGTGCGGCCCAGTTCGACGAAGCCAAGCTGCGGTGGGTGAACGCCCAGCACCTCAAAGCCATGGCCGACGATGCACTGGCCGCGCTGGTGGCGCCTCAGCTGCAGCAGCGGGGTGTATCTGCCGAAGCGCTGGCAGATGGACGGCTTGCGCGGATTTGCGCCTTGTTCAAGGATCGCTGCGACACCACAGTGGCGCTCGCCGATTGGGCGCATGTCTTCTACGGTGAAGTAACGCCCGTGGATGCGGAGCGCAGCCAGCACGTTACCGAAGCCATTGCACCCGCGCTGGATGCTTTGGCCGATGCGCTGTCGGCCTGTGCATGGGACAAGGCTTCCATCAGCGCTGCGTTTAAGCAGGTGCTGGCTAGCCAGGGCCTGAAGATGCCCCAGCTGGCCATGCCCGCACGGGTGCTGACCGTGGGTACGGCCCACACGCCCTCGGTGGATGCCGTGCTGGAATTGGTCGGTCGTGAAAAAGTTGTAGCGCGTTTGCGAAACCGCTAAAAATCTGTCTATAATTCAAGGCTCAGATGATGACAACAAACACGGTGTGTTTCGAGTCATTAAGTGGGGGTATAGCTCAGCTGGGAGAGCGCTTGCATGGCATGCAAGAGGTCATCGGTTCGATCCCGTTTACCTCCACCAAAGTTTGTTAACGGTTAGTTCCAAGGTTTTGACCCTATCGTCTAGAGGCCTAGGACATCACCCTTTCACGGTGAGTACCGGGGTTCGAATCCCCGTAGGGTCGCCAAGTTGTAGCGCTTGGCTTGTGTTGAAAAGATGCAAGCAAAAGCTGCCTGCCAGGAGTGGTAGTTCAGTTGGTTAGAATACCGGCCTGTCACGCCGGGGGTCGCGGGTTCGAGTCCCGTCCACTCCGCCAGTCATCAACCGCTGCAGTCGCAAGGCTGCAGCGGTTTTTTTTGCGCCTGCGTTCCTGGTTTGTGGCTGAAGACGGGGTGTGCAAGAATGTGTAACGGCATGGCCGCACTGAGGGTGGGGCACATCAAAGAGACAAGGCGCCCATGACTCCCTCTCGGTAGCAGATCCATTCCCAACATACCGCCAGCTTCAGAAGTGTGGCTCCTGTGTTGTGGCTGCTGACCGGGGCTGCAGTTGCCGCTTGGGCATATTTCTCGATGGCGACTTCCGAACGAGTGCGGCATTTCCTGGTACTTCACCAGGGGCTGGAAACGCTCTCTATTGTGGTGTCGGCACTGGTCTTTGCGGTGGGCTGGAAGGCGCACAGCATCAATCCTCAGCGGAACGTGTTCATCCTCGCCTGCGGGTTTTTGGGTGTGGCCCTGCTAGATTTTTCGCACATGCTGTCGTATGCTGGCATGCCCGATTACGTCACGGCCAATTCGGTGGCCAAGGGCATCAATTTCTGGCTGCCTGCGCGTTACCTGGTGGCTGTAAGCCTGCTGTGGGCGCTGGGGCTGCACTGGCATGCGCCTGGGGATTCGGCATCTGCGGGGCAGGGGCGATTTGCCGTGCTGGCGCTGGTCCTGGGCGTTGTCGCAGCGGTTCACGTGCTGGTTTTCTGGTACCCGCACTGGTATCCCGAAACCTACGGATCAACAGGCCTTACCCCGTTCAAGATTGCGGCTGAATATGGCGTGATTGCCTTGTATGCCGCGTCGCTGGCTCTCTTGTTGCGTCTGGCGAGAGAGCGTACATCGTTTGATGTGGCTCGCCTTTTCGCTGCGGTCTGGGTGATGGCCCTGAGCGAGTTCTTTTTCACTTTCTACGTTACCGCCACTGATCCTTTCAACCTGCTGGGCCATGTCTACAAGGTGGTGGGTTACTACTATCTGTACCGGGCCATTTTTGTGGGCACTATTGAGGCGCCATACCGCGCATTGAAGCAGTCCGACAAGGCCTTGCGTGCGGTGCTGGACGCGGTTCCCGATCTCATGTTCGAGGTGACGCGCGGTGGTCGTTATGTCGAGATCCATACGCGCCAGCCCGAGTTGCTGCTGTTGCCGGACGAACAGGTTCTGGGTCGCACCATTCACGACATTCTTCCACCGCAGGCTGCTGCGGTGGCACAGCGTGCCATTGACGCGGCTGCCGAGCACGGGGTTGCCCGTGATTTCCAGTACACACTCGATCTGCCAGATGGCAAGCACTGGTTCGAACTCTCCGTGGCCCGCAAAGTGATGGATGAGGCGTCAGAGGCGCATTTTGTGGTGTTGTCCCGTGACATCACGCAGCGGGTGCAGACGCTCGATACTTTGCGCAAACTGCGCCATGCCGTAGAGCAGGCTCCCAATTCGATCTTCATCGCTGGAGCCGACGGCAACATTGAATATGTGAATCCGGCTTTTTCCGTCACCACCGGATACAGCCTTGCCGAAGTTGTCGGGCGCAACCCGCGTCTGCTCAGCGCGGGGGGAACCCCGCTGTCTGTTTATGCCGACCTTTGGGCGCATCTGTCATCGGGGCGTGCCTGGCGCGGCGAGTTTCTCAACCGCCGCAAGGACGGTCGTGAGTACTATGAGTCGGCCATCATTTCGCCGCTGCACGATGAGCAAGGGCGGATCACGCACTACCTGGCCGTGCAAGAAGATGTGACCGAACGCAAGCGCGATGAAGAGCGTATCCGCAAGCTGGTCAACTTTGATGCGCTGACGGGCTTGCCCAACCGTACGATGTTTGCGTCGCGGTTCAGCCAGGCGCTTGCGCTGACCCAGCGCAGCGGACAGCATCTTGCATTGCTGTACCTGGATCTGGATCATTTCAAGAATGTCAATGACTCCCTGGGTCACCAGGTGGGCGATGAGTTGCTGGTGGAGATCGCACACCGGCTGCAGTTGGTGCTGCGCGAGGAGGATACCGTGTCGCGCCCTGGGGGAGACGAGTTCATCATCGTGCTGCCATTGGCGGATGCGCAGCATGCCGCCCATGTGGCCGAGAGCCTGCAGTCCGAGGTGCGCCGGGTCTGCAGGTTGGGCCACCATGAGCTGGTGGTGACGTCGTCCATCGGCATTGCTTTGTATCCAGAGGATGGCCGTGAGTTTGAAACCCTGGCACAGCGTGCTGATGCGGCGATGTTCCGTGCCAAGGAGACGGGGCGTGACACCTACCGGTTTTTCTCTGCCGATATGCAAGCCCATTCATTGCGGGTGTTGCAGATAGAAAATGCGTTGCGCAGTGCGGTGGTGCAAAACCAGTTGGCGTTGCACTACCAGCCCCAGATCCGTTTGCGCGACCGCAGGCTCACCGGGGTTGAGGCATTGCTGCGCTGGACCCATCCGGAGCTCGGCTTGATCAGCCCCGCAGAGTTCATCCCCGTGGCGGAAAGCAGTGGGCAGATTCTGGGCATTGGGGAATGGGTATTGCGCACGGCATTGGCACAGGCACGCGCGTGGTGCGAAGCGGGCCATACCGGGTTCACGGTGGCGGTCAATCTGTCGATGGTTCAGTTTCGCCATCCCGGTTTGGTCGAGATGGTGCAGCAGGCACTGGCTGACAGCGGGGTGTCGCCTCAGATGCTGGAGCTGGAGCTGACCGAGAGCATTGCCATGGACGCCCCCGAAAAGGTGATCGCCATTGTCCAGCAGCTGTTCGACCTGGGGGTGCAGCTGTCCATTGACGACTTTGGCACAGGCTACTCGTCGTTCAGCTACATCCAGCGCCTGCGGGTTCACAAGCTCAAGATTGACCAGTCCTTCGTGCGCCATCTTGGCGAGGATGGCAGCGCCCAACACATCGTGCGCGCCATCATCGGCTTGGCGCAGAGCCTCGACCTGGAGTCCATCGCCGAAGGGGTCGAGACGGCCACGCAGTGTGAAGCTTTGCTATCTTTGGGTTGCAATACCGGCCAGGGGTATTACTTCAGTCGGCCGGTTCCGGCGGCGCAACTGGATGCCTGGATGACAGAGCGTCGCGTCACCCTGGTCTGAGAGCCTGCTTATGACCATGCGAAACCGTGAACAGGCTGCTGATGACAGCCGTCTAACTTCCTGGCAATGACAACCTCCTTCTCAGGAGGTGCGAAAGGTAGAAGTTTGAAGAAAATGGCCCGTAGCGCTTTATATGAAAGCCTTGTATGCTATATATTTAATAGCAAATAAGGTGTGACGCTGTCAGCGCCACAGGCCATTGTTTCAGCGTGGTGCCAAGCGGATGGCACCGTCGAGGCGAATCACTTCGCCATTGAGCATGTCGTTCTCAAAGATGTGCTGCACCAGCTTGGCATAGTCCTGCGGCGTGCCCAGGCGGCTAGGGAAGGGCACACCAGCGGCCAGCGCGTCCTGCACTTCTTGCGGCATGCCAAACAGCATCGGTGTGCCGAAGATGCCGGGGGCAATCGTCATATTGCGGATGCCGTTGCGCGCCAAGTCGCGGGCGATCGGCAGGGTCATGCCGACCACGCCGCCCTTGGATGCGGCATAGGCTGCCTGGCCAATTTGGCCGTCATACGCCGCGACGCTGGCCGTCGAGATCAGCGCACCGCGCTCCCCGGTGGATTCGGGTTCGTTCTTGCTCATGGCTTCGGCGGCCAGGCGGATCATATTGAAGCTGCCGATCAGGTTGACCGTGATGGTCTTGCTGAACAGCGCGAGGGCATGGGCGCCGTTCTTGCCCACTGTTTTTTCTGCGGGGGCAATGCCAGCGCAGTTGACCAGGCCCATGAGCTTGCCCAGCGAAACCGCCTTGGCCACTACCGCCTGGCCATCGGCCTCGTTGCTCACATCACATTTTACAAAGGCGCCGCCGATCTCCTTGGCCACGGCTTCGCCTTTTTCGGCCTGCATGTCGGCAATGACCACGGTGCCGCCCTGGGCCGCCAGCATGCGTGCCGTACCTTCACCCAGGCCCGATGCGCCGCCGGTGACGATGAATACCTTGCCCTTGATGTCCATGTGCTGTCTCCTGTAAGTGACGTTAACGTAAACGTCAATTATGGCGCATCGAGGCCGACTTTCTGCAGGCGAAAAAAAGCCCGGCCAGGCCGGGCTTGTCAGGAGCCGGGCGGGCTTACTGGAAGCCGACGCGGTCCAGCATCTGCTGCACCTTCGTGGTGTTGGCACCCACTGCGCTGATAGGAATGGTCTCGCTCTTGAAAGGCTGTCCACCCGTCATGGCCTTGAGGGCAGGGTTGTCCAGGGTCACACCCTTTGCGGCAGGCCACTCGTTGTTGCCATTGGCAAAGTAGTTCTGTGCTTCCGGGCTGGCCAGGTATTCCAGAAACTTGACCGCGTTGGCCTGGTTCTTGGAGTGCTTGGCCACAGCGCCGCCCGCGATGTTCAGGTGGGTGCCCCAGGATTCCTGGTTGGGGAACACCACGCCCACCTTGTTCACCACAGCCACATCTTCAGGCTTGGTAGAACGCATCATGCGGGCCAGGTAGTAGCTGTTGGTCACGGCGATATCGCATTCGCCAGCAGCCACTGCCTTGATCTGGTCCGTGTCCCCACCTTTGGGAGGGCGCGCCAGGTTGGCCACCAGGCCCTTGAGCCAGGCCTCGGCCTTCTGCTCGCCCATGTGCTCTGTCACGGCGCCAAAAAGGCTCAGGTTGTAGGGGTGCGAGCCGGAGCGGATGCACAGCTTGCCCTTGTTTTTGGGGTCGCCCAGCTCTTCGTACGTATCGACGTCCGCCTTTTGCATCTTGACCTTGTTGTAGACGATCACGCGGGCGCGGGTGGAAAGACCGAACCAGGCGATGCCGCCGTCAGCGGCTGGCTTGCTGCGCAGGTTGGCGGGGATGGCGTCGTTCAGCACCTTGGACTGGATGGGCTGGAAGAGACCGTCCACTTCGCCCTTGTAAAGACGTGCGGCGTCCACCAGCAGGATCACGTCCGCTGGCGAGGCAGCGCCCTCGGCCTTCAGGCGCGCCAGGATGCCGGCGTCATCGGCATCCACGCGGTTGATCTTGATGCCAGTGGCCTTGGTGAAGCCGCTGTACAGCGCTTCGTCGGTGGAGTAGTGGCGGGCCGAGTAGAGGTTGACGACTTGTTCCTGAGCATGGACAACGCCTGCAGCGGCGGCCAGGGCACAAGCACTCAGCAAGGCTTTCACAGTCTTCGACATGGATGCATCTTTCGGGGTTGTAACTCCGCCAATGATAAAGCAAACACGAATTATTCTTAATAAACGCCCGAGAGAGAGCGGGATTTGGTGCAAGCGTCTGATGCAGCGCAAAGGCGAGTCTGCACGTCGGGAAGGACGGGGCGGGAATTTCCGACAAGGCCCGCCACAACGAGGGCCCGTCGCCCGCCGAACCGGCCGCTGAAGCCGCGCAGAGCCAGTTCCAGTACGCTGCGCGAAGGTCCAGGCAAAAAAAAGCCCGGTCATGAACCGGGCTTTAAAAGGATCCCTGAAACGGGGGTTTCGAGAGGATCCAAGGAGACAACTGGTGCACTGCGGAGGGTGTCCGCAGCGCGTGGTTGAATTATCAGGGTATTCCCTGAATGCGGCCTAGAGGTTGCACTCCAGACCGCAGGTACTGGACTTAGCGCTTGCGGGGAGCTGCAGTCTTGGCGGCGTTGGCAGCGGTGTTGGCCACGGCGTTGAAGTTGGCTTCGGCCACGTCAGACGCTTGCTTGACGGCCTTTTGAACGGATTCAAAAGCGTTGTTGGCGGCAGAGACGGCGCTCTTCATCACGGCCACAGCGGTTTCGGAGCCGGCAGGTGCGTTCTTGGCGGCGCTGTCGACCAGGTTGGTGAAGCTCTTCTGAGCATCAGCAGCTTGCGATTCAAAAGCCTTGCCGAATTCTGCGCCGGTGCCCGAAGCGATGTCATACAGGTGACGGCTGTAGGCGGCGGTCTTTTCAGCCAGGGGCTGGAACAGGCCGGCTTGCAGGGCCAGCAGTTCTTGAGCGTCCTTCACGCCCAGGACAGCCTGGGTGTGGGTAGCGGCTTCCGACAGGGCAGCGCGCGAAGCGGTCACGTTCAGTTCAACCAGCTTTTCCACGCCTTCGAAGGCCTTGGTGGTCAGACCAAACAGGGTTTCGATGTTGGCTTTGTGCGAGGCCAGGATTTGTTCAGCGGTCAGCGTCATGTCATATCTCCTAAAAATGAGGGCCTTGAAGGCCAGGTGGTTCACAGACATCTGCGCTGGCCCTGACTCGGTAAGTCATGTTGCAGTGCAGCATGGGTTGAATTTTAGGGGCTTCGTTCGCGATTGCAAGGGTTTTTTGTTGCGGTGCAGCAAATTAGGGACGGCCACCCAGAAATCCGCCCTTCGCCACAATCGCGTCATGCACGCCTATTACGCAGACCATTTTGTGCTGCCCTTGCCCGAAGGCCATCGGTTTCCCATGGCCAAGTACAGACTGCTGCGCGACCGGATTGCCCAACACCTGCCGGGTGTGTCGCTCCAGGTGGCCTTGCCCGCATCCGACCGCGAATTGGCGCTGGCCCATGCGCCCGACTACATCGATGCGATTGCCGACGGCACGCTGCCGCCCCTGGCCCAGCGCGAGATTGGGTTTCCCTGGAGCGAGGCCATGGCCGAGCGCGCGCGGCGCTCTGTGGGCGCTACCGTGGCCGCAAGCCGCGTGGCGCTGCACGAAGGGGTGGCGGGCAACCTCGCGGGGGGCACCCATCACGCCTATGCCGACAAGGGCAGCGGGTTTTGTGTGTTCAACGACGTGGCGGTGGCCGCCCGGTTGATGCAGGTGGAATGGGCGCGGGGAGGCGGCGGGCGCACCGCCCGGCCGCTCCAGGTGGCGGTGATTGACCTGGATGTGCACCAGGGCAACGGCACGGCGCACATCTTCCGGGGAGACCACAGCGTGTTCACGCTGTCGCTGCACGGGGCTCGCAACTTTCCGTTCCGCAAGGAGCCCAGCGACCTCGATGTCGAGCTGCCCGATGGCTGCACGGACCCTGACTATCTACAGGCCCTGGAGCAGGCACTCGATACCCTGGAGCAGCGGTTTGCGCCCCAGCTCATCTTCTATCTGGCAGGTGCCGACCCCCATGAGGGTGACCGCCTGGGGCGGCTGGCGGTGACGCACGACGGGCTGGAGGCGCGCGACCGGCGTGTGTTCGACTGGGCGTGGCAGCGGCGCATCCCCCTGGTTTTTGCCATGGCCGGAGGTTACGGCCGCAACCTGGACGACACGGTGTTGGCCCAGCTCAACACCTGGCGCGTGGCCTGGCAGTACCACCAGCGCTGGCAGAATGTGCGGCCATGACTTCTGCCGCCAGCACCACCCCTGCCGCTGCGTCCGCACCGGCCGACCGCCCGTCCCCGCAGCCGCGCAGCGCCTACCAGGCCTTTCGCTCCATCACCACACGCTGGGCCGACAACGACGTGTATGGCCATGTGAACAACGTCGTTTACTACAGCTGGTTTGACACAGCGGTCAATGCCCACCTGATCGACCAGGGCGTGCTCGATATCCATGCGGGCGGCACCATTGGCCTGGTGATCGAAACCCAGTGCAATTACTTTGCCCCGCTGGCGTTTCCGCAGACGGTGGAGGCGGGCATCCGCGTGGCACGGCTGGGCGGCTCCAGCGTCAGGTATGAGGTGGGCCTGTTTGCCCAAGGCGAGCCGCTGACCGCTGCCGCTGGCCATTTCATCCATGTGTATGTGGACCGCGAAACCCGCCGGCCGGTGCCCGTGCCCGAGGCGCTGCGCACCGTGCTGCAGGCTCTGGTGGTGCCCGGCTGACCGCGTGCAAATTGCCTGATATGGTTTTGATAGCGCGTAACGCAACACAGATAGGCGCTGGTGCACCACAGGGCACTCAACCAGGCCAGGCGCTGTGCGGCGGCTGAAACCTGGCTGACGCCGCTGGCCTTGCGCGGTGCCTGGGCTCCCTATGGCCTACACTTTGTGGCTTCGTTGCCCGGTCTGAGGCCTTGGGAACGTGTTCGCGATTTCTGAGGCTTGCCCTGTCCATGATCATCACCAGCCTGCTCGACACCGACCTGTACAAGTTCACCATGATGCAGGTCGTGCTGCACCAGTTTCCGGGGGCGCAGGTCGAATACAAATTCAAGTGCCGCAACCCCGGCGTGCAGCTGGCGCCGTTTGCCAACGAAATCCGCGACGAGATCCGGTCGCTGTGTTGCCTGCAGTTCCAGGATGCCGAACTGGCCTACCTGCGATCCCTGCGGTTCATCAAGAGCGACTTCGTGGATTTTCTCGGGCTGTTCAAGCTCAACGAGAAATACATCACCGTCACGCCCCAGCACAACGGCGAGATCGAAATCTCCATCCGGGGGCCGTGGCTGCACACCATCCTGTTCGAGATCCCGGTGCTGGCCATCGTCAATGAGGTCTACTTTCGCAACACGCAGAAAGTGCCCGACTTCCTGGAAGGCCGACGCCGCCTGGATGCCAAGATTGCGCTGCTGCAGGGTGACGGCCTGTCGGACCTCAAGATTGCCGACTACGGCACGCGCCGGCGTTTTAGCCGCGCCTGGCACGAAGAAGTGCTGCGCGTGCTGGTGGCCCGCCTGGGCACGGGCGACCGCCGCCCCGGCGCACCGGCAGGCCCGGGCCAGTTTGCGGGCACCAGCAACGTGCTCTACGCCATGAAGCTGGGCGTGACGCCCCTGGGCACCATGGCGCACGAATATTTGCAGGCCTGCCAGGCGCTGGGCCCGCGCCTGCGCGACAGCCAGGTCTTTGGCTTTGAGATGTGGGCCAAGGAGTACCGGGGGGACCTGGGCATTGCGCTGTCGGACGTGTACGGCATGAGCGCTTTCCTGCGCGACTTTGACCTTTACTTTTGCAAGCTGTTTGACGGCGCGCGGCATGACAGTGGCGACCCGTTTGCCTGGGGCGAGCGCCTTTTGGACCACTACCGCAAGAACCGCGTGGACCCGCTGACCAAGACGCTGATCTTCAGCGATGCGCTGACCGTGCCACGCACCATCGAGCTGTACCAGCAGTTCCGGGGCCGCTGCCAGCTGGCGTTTGGCATTGGCACCAATCTCACCAATGACCTGGGCAGCCCGCCGGCGCACGAGCCGCTGCAGGTGGTCATCAAGATGACGCGTTGCAACGACCAGCCTGTGGCCAAGCTGTCGGACACGCCGGGCAAAGGCATGTGTGATGACGAGAAATACCTCGCCTACCTGCGGCAGGTGTTTGATATCCCTGCGACAGCGTAGCCGCGCTGGCGCTCGGAAGCGCCCAGAGGTTCCGTGAAGTGCCACGATGTGCTGTGAAGTACGTCAAACCGCCGTGAGGCGCACCGATTTTTATAACTGGATGGAGACACAACCCATGAAACTCTCGCGCGGGCTGGCAGTGGCCGGTCTTTTGGCGGCACTGCCCGGCTGGGCCCTGGCCGCCGACATCGATGGCAGCACGCTGTCCGTCCTCTGGGGCGTTCCATTCGCGGGCATTCTGCTGTCGATTGCCCTCATGCCGCTCCTGGCGCCGATCTTCTGGCACCACCACTTTGGCAAGGTGGCGGCAGCCTGGGGGCTGGCGTTTCTGGTGCCGTTTGCCATCACATTCGGCCCCGGCATGGCGGGCGTGAGTCTGGTGCATGCGCTGGTGGCGGAGTACATCCCGTTTGTGATCCTGCTGACTGCGCTGTTCACGGTTGCGGGCGGGATTTTCATTCGCGGCAACCTGCACGGCAGCCCGGGGCTCAACACCACCATCCTGGCCATTGGCGCCGTGCTGGCCAGCTTCATGGGCACGACCGGGGCGTCCATGCTGCTGATCCGCCCCCTGATCCGCGCCAACGACAACCGCAAGCATGTGGCGCATGTGGTGGTGTTCTTCATCTTCATCGTGTCCAACGCCGGGGGCTCGCTCACGCCGCTGGGCGATCCGCCGCTGTTCCTGGGCTTCCTGAAGGGCGTGGATTTCTTCTGGACGGTGAGCCACATCTTCCAGGAAACGCTTTTCCTCGTGGGTGCGCTGCTGGCCATCTTCTTTGTGCTCGATTCCTGGTACTACCGCCGCAGCGAAGAAGTGATCACGGCCGACCCCACACCCGACAGCCGGGCCATCGGCTTTGATGGCAAGGTCAACTTTGCCCTGCTGGGCGTGGTGGTGGCGCTGGTGCTGGTCAGCGGCTTCTGGAAGTCGTCGGTGGTGTTCAACATCGCGGGCACCGACGTTGGCCTGCCTGGCATCGTGCGCGACGTCGGTTTGGTCATCGTCACCTTTGTATCCCTGTGGCTCACGCCCAAGAAGGTGCATGAAGACAACCAGTTCGGCTGGGGGCCGATGCAAGAGGTGGCCAAGCTGTTTGCGGGCATCTTTCTCACCATCATCCCGGTTATCGCCATGCTCAAGGCGGGCGTCAACGGTCCGTTTGGCGCCGTTGTGTCGGCCGTGACCCGCGCAGATGGTTCGCCCGACCCGGCCATGTACTTCTGGGCCGCGGGCGCGCTCAGCTCCTTCCTCGACAACGCCCCCACCTACCTCGTGTTTTTCAACACTGCCGGTGGCGACCCTGCGGTGCTGATGACCACCCTGGCGCCTACGCTGGCTGCCATCTCGGCGGGCGCGGTGTTCATGGGCGCCAACACCTACATCGGCAACGCGCCCAACCTCATGGTCAAGGCCATCGCCGAAGACCGGGGCGTGAAGATGCCGAGCTTCTTTGGCTACATGCTGTGGTCGGGGGGCATCCTGGTGCCGCTGTTTGTCGTCATGACTTTCATCTGGTTTAGGTAGTGACCATCCCCCTGAGCGGCTGCGTCGCTTCCCCCTTCTCTCATCGCTGCGCGATGGGAAGGGGGACGCCACCAGTGCGGCGGGGCTGCCCTTGCACGGTGGCCGCTGGTGCGGGCCGCGCAAGTTGCAAGGTACGGCAGCCTTATCGATACATTGGAGACTGAAGATTCATGAGCAAACCCCGCATCTTGGTCGCGCGAGCGATCTTCCCCGACATCGTGGACCGCCTGCGCGCGCACTTCGACGTGGAGGACAACCCCGAAGACGTGATCTGGACCCCAGCCGAGTTGGCCGCGCGCTTGGCGGACAAGGACGGAGTGCTGACCACCGGCAGCCAGCGCGTGGATGCCGCGTTACTGGCTGCGGCGCCGCGTCTCAAAATCTGCGCCAACATGGCCGTGGGCTACAACAACTTTGATGTGGACGCGATGACGGCGGCGGGCGTGTTGGGCACCAATACCCCCGACGTGCTGACCGAGACCACGGCCGACTTCGGCTTTGCGCTCTTGATGGCCACGGCGCGCCGCATGACCGAGAGCGAGCATTACCTGCGCGCTGGCAAGTGGACGAAGTGGAGCTACGACATGTTCGCGGGCAGCGACATCCACGGCAGCACGCTGGGCATCATCGGCATGGGCCGCATCGGGCAGGGCATTGCCAAGCGCGGCGCGCACGGCTTTGGCATGAAGGTGGTCTATCACAACCGCTCACGCCTGTCGGCCGAGTTGGAGGCCGAATGCAAGGCCACCTACGTGGGCAAGGAAGACTTGCTGCGCACGGCCGACCATGTGGTGCTGGTGGTGCCGTACAGCGCAGCCTCGCACCACACCATTGGCGCGGCCGAACTGGCGCTGATGAAGCCCACGGCCACCCTCATCAACATTGCGCGTGGCGGCATTGTGGACGACGCGGCGCTGGCCGTGGCGCTGCGCGAAGGCCGCATTGCCGCGGCGGGTCTGGATGTGTTTGAAGGCGAGCCCAGCGTGCACCCCGATCTGCTCACCGTGCCCAACGTGGTGCTCACGCCCCACATCGCCAGCGCCACGGTGCCCACGCGCCGCGCCATGGCCAACCTGGCGGCGGACAACCTGATCGCCTTTTTGGGCGGGCGTGCCCCCCTCACTCCGGTGAACCAGCCCGTGCCTGGCCTGCGGGCGCAGTAACGCCGGATTTATTAAGAGAAATTGGCCGCTAGCGCTTGATAGATAAGCGCTGGCAGCTATCGAAACCATAGTAATCCTTCCTTGACTACCGATACCCTCGTTCTGCTGGCCGCACTGGCCCTGGTGTTCATCGCGCTCACGCTGCTGGCGCTGCGCCGCCCCCGCGTGGATTTGCCGCCCGAATGGCTGGCCCGCCTGCAGGCACTGGAGCGCACCACCCAGGCCACCCAGCTGGCCGTGGCCAAGAACGATGGCGCGCTGGATGGCATGGGCCAGCAACTGCGCGGCTTCACCCAAACCACGCAGACCACGCTGGAGGGGCTGCGCCACGCGGTCGATGAGCGTTTGACGCAGGCGGTGGCCGAATCGCGCAACGGCCGTGCCGAGCTGTTGGCCGCCTTTGGCGTGTTCGAGGCGCGGCTGGAGCAGCGCCTCACGGCCCTGGACGCAGCCACGCGCCTCACGCTCGATTCGCTCAAGAGCGACACCCAGTCGCAGCTGGGGGTGATGTCGCAAGCGCTCAAAGACCAGCTCGAAGCCAACAGCTTTCAGATCAAGAACCAGTTTGCGGTGCTGCAAGACGCGGTGTCGCAGCAGCTCACCGGGCTGGTGCAGGGTAGCCAGCACAATGCCGAACAACTGCGCACCGCGCTCAACGAGCGCCTGGCCGCCATCCAGGCCGACAACGCCACCAAGCTCGAAGAAATGCGCCGCACGGTGGACGAAAAGCTCCACGCCACGCTGGAGCAGCGCCTGGGCGAATCCTTCAAGCTGGTGAGCGACCGGCTCGAACAAGTGCACAAGGGCCTGGGCGAGATGCAGACCCTGGCCGGCAGCGTGGGCGACTTGAAGCGTGTGATGACCAACGTGAAGTCGCGCGGCACCTGGGGCGAAATGCAGCTGGGCGCCATCATCGACAACGTGCTTACCCCCGAGCAGTTCGCGCGCAACGTCAAGACCGTGCCAGGCAGCGATGAGTTGGTGGAGTTTGCCATCCGCCTGCCGGGCAAGAGCGACGAGCACCCGGTGTGGCTGCCCATCGACTCCAAGTACCCGGTGGAGCAGTACCAGCGCCTGATGGATGCGCAGGACGCGGCCGACAAGGCGGCCATCTTGTCTGCGGGCAATGCGTTCGAGACCTCGATCAAGCTCGAAGCCAAGAAGATCTTCGCCAAGTACGTCTCGCCCCCGCACACCACCGACTTTGCCGTGCTGTACCTGCCCACCGAAGGCCTGTTTGCCGAGGTCATGCGCCGTCCCGGCCTGGTGGAAGCGGTGCAGAACGACTGCCGCGTGATGATCACCGGCCCGGCCAATCTGGCCGCCATGCTCAACAGCCTGCAGATGGGCTTCAAGACGCTGGCGATTGAAAAACGCTCGTCAGAAGTGTGGAGCCTTCTGGGCATGGTCAAGACCGAGTTCGCCAAGTTTGGCGACGTGGTCGAGGCCACCAAAAAATCCATCGACGCCGCCGCCAAGAAGTTTGACGAGGTGGGCGTGCGCACCCGCGCCATCCAGAAGCGCCTGCGGGATGTGCAGGACCTTCCCGCGCCAGGGGCCACCACCGTGCCGTTGCCGGGGCTGGACCCCGAGGACGATCCGCTGTGAACTGGGCACTGGCCCGGCTGATTGCCGCGCAGATCTGTGTGCACGGCAGCATGGCTGGCATGCGGCTGGCCGCGCCCCTGCTCGCGCTGCGCGAGGGCTACAGCGTGGCGGCGGTGGGGTTTCTGGTGGCGCTGTTCGCGCTCACCCAGGTGTTTCTGGCCCTTCCTGCGGGCCGGTTTGCAGACCGCCACGGCCTCAAGCGCCCGATGGGTTATTCGGTGGCTGTGGCGTGCATGGGCGCAGGGCTGGCGGTGGTGTTTCCGACCTATGCGGTCTTGTGCGTTGCGGCCTTGATGACAGGGGCGGGCGCAGGGGGCGCCACCATTGCCGTGCAGCGCCACGCGGGCCGCGCCGTGCATGACGCCACCGAACTCAAGCAGGTGTTCAGCTGGCTGTCGATAGGCCCGGCGGTGTCCAACTTCATCGGCCCATTTGCGGCGGGGCTGGCCATCGACCATGCGGGTACCACCCCGGGCAGCCTGGAAGGCTACCGCGCGGCCTTTGCGTTGCTGGCGTTGCTGCCCCTGGTCAGTTGGTGGTGTGTGCGCAGCACGCAGGATCTGCCCGCTGCGGCTGCAGCCTCCGCCAAAGATGGCCCGCCACAGCGCGCGTGGGATCTGCTGAACGACCCACCGTTTCGCCGCCTGCTCATCGTGAACTGGCTCATCTCGTCGTGCTGGGATGTGCATGCCTTTGCGGTGCCGCTGCTGGGGCATGAGCGCGGCTTGTCGGCGGCGGTCATCGGCACCATCTTCGGGGCGTTTGCGATTGCGGCCACCGTGATCCGCGTGCTCATGCCCTTTGTGGCCAAGCACTTGCGCGAGCGGGGCGTAATGGCCGGCGCCATGCTGGTGACGGCCGTGTTGTTTGCGGTGTACCCCATGCTGCAAAGCGCCTGGGCCATGGGGTTGTGCTCGGTGTTGCTGGGCCTCGTGCTGGGCACGGGGCAGCCCATGGTGATGAGCCTGCTGCACCAGATCACGCCCTCACATCGCCAGGGCGAAGCGCTGGGGCTGCGCCTCATGGCCATCAACGCATCCAGCGTGCTGATGCCGTTGATGTTCGGATCGGCCGGGGCGGTGATTGGCGTGAGCGGCCTGTTCTGGGGGGTGGGCGCCGCAGGCCTGGGCGGCGCCCGGCTGGCGTGGCGCATCGGGGGCGAGAAAAAACAGCCGGGGCAGGGGCCGGGCTGAGTGCCGCTTGCCGTCCGGCGCTTGTAGAAGAAGTGCCTACAGCTGGTAGAACGACTTGATCAGCTCCCACGCCTCTTGCGGGTCGTCGGTGTAGTGAAAGAGCTTGAGGTCTTGGGCGGAGATCGTGCCTTCTTCCACCAGCACTTCGAAGTTGATCAGCCGCCTCCAGTAGTCGGTGCCAAACAGCACGATGGGCACGGGCTTGGCCTTCTTGGTCTGCACCAGCGTGAGCACCTCAAACAGTTCGTCCAGCGTGCCAAAACCCCCCGGGAAGGCCACCAATGCCTTGGCGCGCATCATGAAGTGCATCTTGCGCAGCGCGAAGTAGTGGAACTTGAAGGAGAGCGAGGGCGAGATGAAGCGATTGCCGCTTTGCTCGTGGGGCAGGGCGATGTTCAGGCCGACGTTCAGTGCACCGGCTTCGTGGGCACCCCGGTTGGCGGCCTCCATGATGCCGGGGCCGCCGCCCGTGCAGATGTAGATGCGGTCTGCGGGGCGCTGGTGCTCGCTGTATTCCGCCACCACCTTGGCGAACTGGCGGGCGAGGTCGTAGTAGCGGGCGTTGCGCACGGCCTGCTGGGCACGCTGCAGGCGCACCTCGTCGCCACTGGCCTCGGCCTCGGCCAACTGGGCTGCGGCCTCGTCGGGTGCCACAAACCGGGCGCTGCCGTAGACCACCACGGTGTTCTCGATGCCTTGCTCGGCCTGGCCCAGGTCGGGCTTGAGCATTTCCAGCTGAAAGCGGATGCCGCGTGTCTCGCGGCGGAACAGGAATTCCGGGTCGGCAAACGCGAGGCGATAAGCGTCTGCGTGCAAGGGGTTGCCGTTGACTGCGTGGTTCTGCAGTTCCGCCCAGGCATCGGCCAGGCGGCGTTCGTTGAGTTGGGTATTGGCGTCCATAAGAGACTCTTCGTGTCGGTCTGTAGGGGGAAAAGGGGTGGGGCGAATGCTGCGGCCACCGGCTTGGGCAGCGTAATGCAATGGAGGATGAGGTGTAGAGAAAATGGGCCCGTGGGCAAGTCTACAATGCGCGAGCTGCTATGAAATATGAAGCACTTTGTATGCCAAGCGCCGTCAGGCATAGCGACCCGAACAGGTGCAGTGCTGTAGTGCCCAGGGCCATGGCGTAGCGTTGGACCATCAACATTTCAACCACCTCGGCCGAGAAGCTGGAGAACGTGGTGAGTGCGCCCAGAAAACCCGTGACCAAGGCCAGCCGCCAGACAGGATCGATCTGGGGCAGGGCGTGAAAAACAGCCACACACACGCCGATGAGATAACCGCCCACCAGGTTGGCTGCCAGGGTTCCCCAGGGAATCAAGCCGCCCGGGCTGAGCCACAGGCCCAGGCGCCAGCGCGCCAGTGCGCCCACACAGGCGCCGATGCAGATGGCCAGAACATTGAGCATGGGGGGATTGTCACAGCAAATGAAGTCCCCCTGGGTCGCTTCGCGCCTTCTCCCAAAGCGCAAAACGGAGCGGCCCTGGTCTGGACCACACCCGTTTCGCATGCTGGCGGCTCAGCGCGCCGCCATCTGCTGCGGCAGCCAGGTGACGATGCTGGGGAAGATGTAGAGCAGCGCCACGGCCGCGCACATCAGCAGGAACATGGGCAGGGCCACCTTGGCGATCCAGGGCAGCTGGCGGCCGGTCATGCCTTGCAGCACGAACAGGTTGAAACCCACGGGCGGTGTGATCTGCGCCATCTCGACCACCAGCACGATGAAGATGCCGAACCAGATGGGGTCGATGCCTGCCGCGTGTACCGTGGGCATGAGCACACCCATGGTCAGCACCACCATGGAGATGCCGTCCAGGAAGCAGCCCAGGATGATGAAGAACACTGCGAGCGCCGCAATGAGCTGGGCCTTGTTGAGCCCCAGCGACGCAATCCATTCAGCCAGGTGGCGCGGCAGACCGATATAGCCCATGGACAGCGTGAGAAACGCGGCACCGGCCAGGATCAGCGCAATCATGCAGTACAGGCGCGTGGCGCCCATCAGCGATTCCTTGAATGTGTTCCAACTCATCGAGCCCTGCACGGCCGAGAGCACCAGCGAGCCCACCACACCCACGGCTGCGGCTTCGGTGGCCGTGGCAAAGCCGGTGTAGATGCTGCCCAGCACCGCTGCAATCAGCAGCACCACAGGGATCAGGCTGCGCGACTCGGCCAGCTTTTGCGCAAAGGTCAGGCGCACGTCGGCGGCGGGAATCTGGTCGGGGTGCCGCAGCGCCCAGACCATGATGTAGCCTGAGAACAAGGCCGCCAGCAGAATGCCCGGCAGCACGCCCGCAATGAACAGCTGCGAGATGGACACTTCGGCCGATACGCCGTAGACGATCATGATGATCGACGGCGGGATCAAGAGGCCCAGCGTGCTGGCACCGGCCAGGGTGCCCACCACCATGTGCTCAGGGTAGCCCCGGCGTGTCAGTTCGGGCAGTGTCATCTTGCCAATGGTGGCGCAGGTGGCGGCACTCGACCCCGACACGGCGGCAAAAATCGTGCAGCCCACCACGTTGGTGTGCAGCAGGCGGCCCGGCAGCGCCTGCACCCAGGGGGCCAGCCCCTTGAACATGTCTTGCGACAGCCGGGTGCGGAACAGGATTTCCCCCATCCAGATGAACAGGGGCAGGGCGGTCAAGGTCCAGCTGGAGGCGCTGCCCCAGATCGTCACCGCCATCGCATCGCCCGCTGGGCGCGACGAGAACAGTTGCATGCCGATCCAGGCGACGCCCGAGAGGGTGAGGCCGATCCACACACCGCTGCCCAGGATCAGGAACAGCGACAGGACCAGCAGGCCGGTAATGGCGAGATCACTCATGGTAGGTGGACCTGGTTGTCTTATTCATTGCGCAAGGCTTCGCCGGGATGGGCTTCGGCGCGTTTGTTCATCACCTCCAGCACCAGCTCGTCGATGAAGGCGATGGCCAGAATCACCGTGCCCACGGCCATGGCGATCTGGGGAATCCACAGGGGGGTGGCATCGCTGCCGGTGGAGATGTCGTGGAACTCGTGCGATTGCCAAGCCAGCTTGCAGCTGTACACCGCAAACAGCACGGCCAGCAGCGTGGCAATGGCCAGGGCCCAGATCTCAAAGGCTTTCTTGGCGCCGCCCTTCAAAAAGTTGAGCAGCAGCGTGACGCGGATGTGCTCACCGCGCTTCAAGGTGTGGGCCAGCGCCAGAAAACCCGCAGCCGCCATCAGGTAGCCCGCATAGGCATCGGTGCCCGGCACGTGGAAGTGGAACTGCCGGCTGGCGATGGACAGCAGCACCATGCCCAGCAGGCCGACCATGAAAAGCGCCGCCAGGGCGGCGGCGCTGTCGTACAGAAAGTCCAGCAGACGACGCATTGCGCAGGTGCCCGGGCTTACTTGCGGTAGGCGTCGATCAGCGCCTTGCCTTCAGGACCGGCCTTGTCCAGCCATTCCTTGAGCATGGTGTCGCCGACCTTGGCCATGTCGGCCTTGAGTGCGGCGGGCGGCGCTTCCACGGACATGCCATTGGCCTTGAGCTTGGCGATGGTGTCGGTGTTGACCTTGGCGCTGGCAGCCCAACCACGTGCTTCGGCGTCGGCACCGGCCTTGAGCAGGGCATCCTGGCTGGGCTTGTCCAGCGCGTCAAACGCCTTCTTGTTCACCAGCACGGCGTTCTTGGGCAGCCAGGCCTGGGTGTCGTAGTAGAACTTGAGGTGCTCGTACAGCTTGCTGTCCACGCCGGTGGCGCCCGAGGTCATCGTCGATTCGACCACACCCGTGGCAAGGGCTTGCGAGAACTCTGCGGCCTGCACCGTCACAGGCTGTGCGCCCACCAGCTCGGCAATGCGGGCGGTGGCGGGGCTGTAGGCGCGCCACTTGATGCCCTTGAGGTCGGCAGCCGAGGCCAGCGGCTTCTTGGTGTAGATGCCTTGTGGGGGCCAGGCCACGGCATACAGCAGCACCATGCCTTGTTCGGCCAGCTTCTTCTCCAGGAACGGCTTTTGCGCGGCGTAGAGCTTCTTGGAGGCGTCGTAGCTATCGGCCAGGAACGGCAGGCCGTCCACGCCAAACAGTTGCCATTCGTTCTGGAAGTTGGCCAGCAGGATCTCACCCATCTGCGCCTGGCCGCCTTGCACCGCGCGCTTGATTTCGGGGGCCTTGAACAGTGCGGCGTTGGCATGCACCGTGATCTTGAGCTTGCCCCCCGTGGCCTTGTCTACATCGCCGGCCAGCTGCACCATGTTCTCGGTGTGGAAGTTGGTGGCTGGGTAGGCGGCCGCCAGATCCCACTTGGTCTGAGCGAATGCCGAGGTTGCAGACAGGCCCGCCGCCAGGGTCAGGGCGAGTGCGGTCACGGGGAAGATTCGACGCTTCATGGATATTGCTCCGCAGGGTTGGATGTACAAGGTTGGATGTAACAAATCACTGTATCGGAAGCCGATCCGATTGCGATAGGTGTTTTGCCTAAACGCTGACAAATTGCCAACAAATTACCATCGACTTGCCTACAATGCCCCATGCATATCCCGTGCCAATGACTGAACCCGCAGGCCCGAATCCGCCATGAAATCTGACGCCAAGCCCAAGGCCAAAACCGACTCCGGCCCCATCGTGTCATCGGCACACCTGGTGTCGGCACAGAGCGCAGAGATGAGCGAGTTCGAGTTCGGCCTCATCGTGGCGGGCAACGCGTTCCACCGCTGGGTGGTGCACTGCATGGCGGCGGCGGGTCTCAAGGACCTGACGCCGCTCGACGTGGTGGTGCTGCACCATGTCACGCACCGCGCGCGCGACAAACGCCTGGCCGACATCTGCTTCATCATGAATGTGGAAGACACGCACCTGGTGAACTACGCACTGAAAAAGCTGCAGAACCTGGGCGTCGTGGCCTCGCAAAAGAACGGCAAGGAAGTCACCTACGCCGCCACCGATGTGGGCCGTGCCTACGTGCAGCGCTACCGCGAGATCCGCGAGAGCTGCCTTATCGACGCCCTGAAAGCCGACGACGCGCTGAACCGCGACATCGGCGAGCTGGCCCGGTTGCTGCGTGTGCTCTCAGGCATGTACGACCAGGCGGCGCGCTCGGCGGCATCCCTTTGATTGGCGCAGAATTTTGAATAAAACCATGCTCTAGCGCTTATCTGATAAGCGCTGGTAGCTATCAAAAAGATAGTTATTCATGTCCCACCAAGTTTCACCCATGTCCCGCTGGCAGTTCTGGATCGACCGGGGCGGCACCTTCACCGACGTGGTGGGCAAGCGGCCGGACGGCACGCTGGTCACGCACAAGCTGTTGTCGGAGAACCCCGAGCAGTACAAGGATGCGGCTGTCGCAGGCATCCGCCACCTGCTCGGTTTGAAGCCCGGCGAACCCGTGACGCCCGAGCTGGTGGAGTGCGTGAAGATGGGCACCACCGTGGCCACCAACGCGCTCTTGGAGCGCAAGGGCGAGCCCACGCTGCTCATCACCACCAAGGGTTTCAAGGATGCGCTGCGCATCGCCTACCAGAACCGCCCGCGTCTGTTCGACCGCCACATCGTGCTGCCCGAGCTGCTGTATGAGCGCGTGATCGAGGCGCAGGAGCGTGTGGGTGCACGGGGCGAGGTGATCGATCCGCTGGACGAAGCCCACCTCAAGGAACGCCTGTGGGCCGCCTACGACGCAGGCCTGCGCAGCGCGGCCATCGTGTTCATGCACGGCTACCGCTACACCGCCCACGAAGAGGCTGCGGCCCGGATTGCGCGGGAGGTGGGCTTCACGCAGGTGAGTGCATCGCACGCCACCAGCCCCATGATGAAGCTGGTGAGCCGGGGCGACACCACGGTGGTGGATGCGTACCTGTCGCCCATCCTGCGCCGCTATGTGGACCAGGTGGCGAGCGAAATGCCGGGCGTGAAGCTGTTCTTCATGCAGTCGTCAGGCGGGCTGACGGACGCGCAGGTGTTCCAGGGCAAGGACGCGATCCTGTCGGGCCCCGCAGGCGGCATCGTCGGCATGGCCCGCACCGCCGGTTTGGCAGGCCACGACAAGGTCATCGGCTTTGACATGGGGGGCACCAGCACCGACGTGAGCCATTACGCGGGCGAGTTCGAGCGCGAATTCGAGACCCAGGTGGCGGGCGTGCGCATGCGCGCCCCGATGATGAGTATCCACACCGTGGCGGCCGGTGGCGGCTCCATCCTCGGCTTTGATGGCGCACGCTTCCGCGTCGGCCCCGAAAGCGCGGGCGCCAACCCCGGCCCCGCCAGCTACCGCCGGGGCGGCCCGCTGGCCGTGACCGATGCGAACGTGATGGTGGGCAAGATCCAGCCCGCGCACTTCCCCAAGGTGTTTGGCCACGCTGCGAACGAGGCGCTGGATGGCGATGCGGTGGCACAGAAGTTTGAAGGCCTCGCCACACAGACCGGACGCAAGGCCGAGGATGTGGCCCACGGCTTCATTCAGATTGCCGTGCAGCAAATGGCCAATGCGATCAAGAAGATCAGCGTGGCGCGCGGCTACGACGTGACGCGCTACACGCTGCAGTGCTTTGGCGGCGCGGGCGGTCAGCACGCCTGTTTGGTGGCCGATGCGTTGGGCATGACGCGCGTGTTTGTGCACCCGCTGGCGGGCGTGCTCAGTGCTTACGGCATGGGCCTGGCGGACCAGAACGTGATCCGTGAACAGGCGGTGGAAACCAAGCTCGCGCCCGAAGCGCTCGCAGGCATCGAAGCCACGCTGGACCAACTCGCCACCACCGCGCGCACCGAGCTGGAGCGCCAGCAGGTGGGCGCGGGCACAGCCGTGGTGCACCGCCGCGTGCATGTGCGCTACGAGGGCAGCGACTCCGCACTCATCGTGCCATTTGGCTCGCTGGCCGAAATCACCGCCGCGTTCGAGAACGCCTACCGCCAGCGTTTTGCGTTCCTCATGCAGGGCAAGGGCCTGGTGGTGGAGGCCGTTTCCGTCGAGGCCGTGGTGCCCGGCGATGCGCCCGTGGAGCCGCGCCACACGCTGCAACCTGCGCGCGAGGTGCCGCGCCGCAGCACTGTGCGCATGTACACCGGCGGCATCGATGGCGTTGCGGCATGGCACGACGCCGCGCTGGTGGTGCGCGAGGATCTGCGCCCCGGCGATGTGATTCCCGGCCCGGCCATCATTGCCGAGAAGAACGCCACCACCATCGTGGAGCCCGGCTGGGAGGCCGAGCTGACCGACCTGGACCACCTGCTGCTCAACCGCCGCGTGGCCCGTGCCGTGCAACACGCCGTGGGCACCACGGTGGACCCGGTGCTGCTCGAAGTGTTCAACAACCTGTTCATGAACATTGCCGAACAGATGGGCCTGCAGCTGCAGAACACGGCGTATTCGGTGAACATCAAGGAGCGGCTGGACTTCAGCTGTGCGCTGTTCGACACGGCGGGCAACCTGATTGCCAACGCACCGCACATGCCCGTGCACCTGGGCTCCATGGGCGAGAGCATCAAGACGGTGATCCGCGAGAACGCGGGCCGCATGCAGCCTGGCGATGTGTTCGTGCTCAACGACCCGTACCACGGTGGCACGCACCTGCCGGACATCACGGTCATCACGCCGGTCTACATCGCCAACGAGGCCGAGCCCACGTTCTACGTCGGCAGCCGGGGCCACCACGCCGATGTGGGCGGCACAACGCCTGGCTCCATGCCGCCGTTCTCCACGCGCATCGAGGAAGAGGGCGTGCAGATCAACAATGTGAAGCTGGTGGAGCGCGGTGTGCTGCGCGAGGCGGAGATGATTGCGCTGCTGGAAAGCGGCGAATATCCATCCCGCAACCCGCAACAGAATATGGCCGACCTGCGCGCGCAGATCGCCGCCAACGAAAAGGGCCAGCAGGAGCTGCGCCGCATGGTGGGCGAGTTTGGCCTGGATGTGGTGTTGGCCTACATGCGCCATGTGCAGGACAACGCTGAGGAATCTGTGCGCCGCGTCATCACACGGCTGAAGGACGGCGCGTTCACGGTGCCGCTGGACAATGGCGCGCAGATCAGCGTGGCCGTGAAGGTGGATGCAGAAAGCCGCAGCGCCACCATCGATTTCACCGGCACCAGCGAGCAGCAGACGAACAACTTCAACGCGCCCACGGCGGTGTGCATGGCGGCGGTGCTGTATGTGTTCCGCACGTTGGTGGATGACGACATTCCGCTGAACGCGGGGTGCCTGAAGCCGCTCAACGTGATCATCCCGCCGGGCAGCATGCTCAACCCCAACCCCCCAGCCTCGGTGGTGGCGGGCAATGTGGAGACCTCCACCTGCATCACCAACGCGCTGTATGGCGCCTTGGGCCTGATGGGGGCGGGGCAGTGCACCATGAACAACTTCACCTTTGGCAGCACGCGCTACCAGTACTACGAGACCATCTCGGGGGGCAGCGGCGCGGGCGGCGTGTGGGATGCCAACGGGCAGCTCACTGGCGGTTTTGCAGGCACCAGCGTCGTGCAATGCCACATGACCAACTCGCGCCTGACGGACCCAGAGGTGCTGGAGTTCCGCTTCCCCGTGCGGCTGGAGGGCTACGAGATCCGCAAGGGATCGGGCGGTGCCGGGCAGTGGAAAGGTGGCGACGGTGGCATCCGCCGCGTGCGCTTTCTGGAGCCGATGACGGCCAGCATTTTGTCCAACGGCCGCCACCATGGCGCGTTTGGCATGGCGGGCGGCCGGCCGGGCGCTGTGGGTATCAACAAGGTGGTTCGCAGCGATGGCCGGGTGGAGCTGCTGGACCATATCGGCCAGGCCGAAATGCTGCCGGGCGATGTGTTTGAAATCCACACGCCGGGCGGCGGCGGTTTTGGATCTTCAGACCAAAAGTAGGAGTAAAAATGGCTGCTTGCGCGCGTCCATCAAGCGCAAGCAGCTATCAAATCAGGAGTCTTTGCCTTCTGCGGGTGCCTTGGGCTGGCTGAGGCTGGGCGGCACGTCCAGCCCCATCTGCCGCGCGCGGAACAGCGCCGCGCGCATCAAGAAGATCGACATGATCGGCACCGTGATCGCCACAAACACGGCGATCAGCAGCGCATGCAGCGCCAGGCTGCGGTCGGCCACCGAGAAGTACAGCACGGTGCCATGCATGATCAGCCAGCAGCCCAGCGTGGCGATGATGGCGGGCGCATGCACACGCTCGAAAAACGTGGGCAGGCGCAGCAAGCCGGTGGAGCCCAGCAGGGCCAGCCCGGCGCCCGCCAGCACCAGCAAGGCCACGATGATTTCAAGCCAAAGCGGCAGCACGGCAGCGGCAGTGGTAGCGGCTTCAGTCATTCGATCACCTCGCCACGCAGCAGAAACTTGGCCATGGCCATGCTGCCCACAAAGCTGAACAGCGCCAGCAGCAGCGCAGCTTCGAAGTAGTTCTTGCTGCCATACAGCAGGCCCAGCACCAGCATCACCAGCATGCCGCTCAGGTACATGCAGTCGAGCGCCAGCACGCGGTCTTGTGCGGAGGGGCCCTTGAGCAGGCGCACCAGCGCGCAGCCCATGGCCAGTGCCAGCATGAACAGGGCGATGGGGAGGGCCCAATCCAGTATCGGGGTCATTCAAAAATCTCCATCAAAGGGGCCTCGTAGCGCCGCTTCACGTCGGCGATCACGGTGGCGGGGTCGTCCAGCTCCAGCACGTGCAACAGCAGCATGCTGCGGTCCAGCGACAGCTCGGCCCAGGCGGTGCCGGGGGTGATGCAGACGATCATGGCCAGCACGGCCAGCGCGTTGGGGTCGCGCACATCGAGCGGGATGTGCACAAACCCTGCAGGGTGGCGCCTGCGGCCGGGCGCCAGCAGCAGGCGGGCCACGGCCAGGTTGGAACGGGTGGTGTCGGCCACCACCGTGAAGGCCAGGCGCAGCACGGCGCCCGGTTTGCGCACGCGCACCGGCAGCGGGCGCAGCCCGGCCGTGAGCAGCGGAATCGCCAGCGCCAGCACGCTGCCCAGCACAAAATGCCCGGCACTCAGGCTGCGGTTGAGCAGCAGCCACAGGCCCAGCAGCGCCAGCGACAGCAGGGGCGCGGGCACCAGCCGCTTGAAGGGCCGGGGCGATGTGGATGTGGGAAGGGGCTCTGGCTTCATGGCAGGTTGCCCCCTGGTGTGGTGGCAGGCTGGGGCGGGTTGGGCACGGGCTCAGCGGTCATCACCGCGCGCATGTAGCCAGCGGGCGCGTGCAATGCGTCGGCCGTTGCCTGGGTGTAGCGCATCACAGCGCCGGCCTGCCAGGCCAGCGCCGCGCAGGCACCCAGCAGCAGGGCAATCGGCAAGCCTTCCAGTACCAGCAGCTTGGGGGCCGACCGATCATGTGCGGCCCAGAAATGGCGGATGCCTGCACGGGTCAAGGCCACCAGCGCCAGCAGGCCCGAGGCCACCAGCAGGGCCACCAGCGTCCAGCCCGCCGCGCCCAGCTGGAACCCGCTGGATGCGCCCAGCCCCAGCGGGTTGAGCAGCGCATGCACCATGGCGAACTTGCCCACAAACCCTGGCAGCGGTGGCAGGCCCGCAATGACCAGCGTGCAGGCGATGAAGGCCAGACCCAGGAAGGCAGCGGCCGCAGGGATCACCTCGCCGATGAGCGCCTCCTCCTTGTCGTCGAGGTTCATGCCTTCTGTGGGCACCAGATCGGCCGACAGGAACGGCGCGTCGTCGGTCTGCTCGTAGGGTGCGAGGTTGGAGCCGTCGTTGCGCCAGCGGTCGATCAGGTCGGTCAGCAGGAAGAGAGCGCTCACCGCCAGCGTGGAGCTGAGCAGGTAGTACAGCAGCCCGCCTGTGAGCAGGTTCTGGCCGAAGCCCACGGCAGCCAGCAGCGTGCCCGACGACAGGACGGCGCTGAAGCCTGCCAGGTGCCCCAGGCGCTGCGAGCCCAGCATGCCGATGGCGCCAAAGGCCATGGTGAGCAGGCCCCCGCCAATCAGCCATTGGCTGCCAAACTGGGCCGATTCACCGGCCTCGGGGCCAAACAACAGCGTCCACAGCCGCAGCACGCTGTACACCCCCACCTTGGTCATCAGCGCAAACAGTGCGCCCACGGGCGCCGTGGCCGCGCTGTAGGCGGGTACCAGCCAGAAGTTGAGCGGCCACACAGCGGCCTTGATGAGAAAAGCCACCGCCAGGATGGCCGCCGCTGCATGCAGCAGGCCCCGGTCTGCAGGCGCAATGCCTGCAATGCTCTGCGCCAGGTCGGCCATGTTGAGCGTACCGGTGATGCCATACAGCATCGACACGCCAATCAGGAACAGCGAGGAGGCTGCGAGGTTGATGGCAATGTAATGCAGCCCGGCAGACACGCGTGGGCGCCCCGAGCCATGCAGCAGCAGCCCGTAGGAGGCGGCCAGCATGATCTCAAAGAAAACGAACAGGTTGAACAGGTCGGCGGTGAGGAATGCACCGGCCAGCCCCATGAGCTGGAACTGGAACAGTGGGTGAAAGTGCACGCCCGCGCGGTGCCAGCGCGCCGCAGAGAACAGCACGGTAGCCAGCGCCACGGTGCTGCAGAGCACCAGCATCATGGCCGAGAGCCGGTCGATGGTGAGCACGATGCCAAATGGCGCGGGCCAGTTGCCGGGCAGGTACACGCCCAGGCCGCCGGGCAGGCTGGGGTCCTTTGCCTGGACCAGCAGCAGCACGGCCACCACCAGGCCCAGAAAGGTCGAGGTGATGTTGAGCGTGACCTTGGTGCGCTGGCGCTCTTCGCGCAGCAGTAGCATGAGCCCGGCTGTGAGCAGGGGCAGCGCGATGGGCGCGAGGATCAGGTGCGGCATCAACCACGCGGTGATCGATGCGGTGATGCTGGTGCCTCCCGTCATGGCATTTCCTGCACGTCTTTACCCTTGGTGCCGTCCACATGGTCAGTGCCCGCCATGCCACGCGATGCCAGCAGCACCACCAGGAACAGCGCCGTCATGGCAAAGCCGATCACGATGGCCGTGAGTGTGAGCGCCTGGGGCATGGGGTCGGCATAGTGGGCCAGGTCCTGCGGCAGGCCGGGCTGCAGTACGGGCTCCTTGTCAATCGCCAGGCCCAGGCGGCCCATGCTGAAGATGAAGAGGTTGACTGCGTACGACAGCAGCGACAGGCCCATGATGACCTGGAAGGTGCGTGGGCGCAGCAGCAGCCACACACCCGAGCCGGTGAGCACACCGATGGCCAGGGCCAGTATCAGTTCCATGCAGTTTCTCCCCGGGTGGTGGGCGCTGTGGCAGCAGCGGCTTGTTCTGCCGCCTCGTCGTCGGCGCGCGCATTGTTGTAGCGGTGGCTGCGCACCGACTGGTGGGCAATGCCGGTGAGGATGAGCATGGTGGAGCCCACCACCAGGGTGAACACGCCGATGTCGAAGAACAGCGCGCTGGCTACATGGATCTCGCCCACCACCGGCAGCGCAAAGTGCGCTGTATGGCTGGTGAGGAAGGGGTAGCCCCAGGCCCAGGCGCCCAGGCCCGTGGCTAATGCCGCCAGCAGGCCCACGCCGATCCAGCGGCGCGGGTACAGCGGCAGGTGGGCCTCGACCCAGGACGTGCCCGAGACGATGTACTGCAGCAGCAGCGCCACCGAGAACACCAGCCCCGCCACAAAGCCGCCGCCGGGCTCGTTGTGCCCGCGCATGAAGAGGTAGACCGCGACCAGCGTGGCAAAGGGCAGCATCAGCCGCACCAGCACGGCGGGCACCATGAGGTAGCCCACGGCGGTGTCGGCAGTCTGGCGCGGGTTGGTCAGGTCGGTGTCCACATCGGCGGGCAGGGCGCGCTGCTGGGGTGGCAGGTCCATCACTTCGCGCGCGGGGCGGAAGCGCCGCAACAACGCATACACCGTGAGCGCCACGATGCCCAGCACCACGATCTCGCCAAAGGTGTCAAAGCCCCGGAAGTCCACCAGCATGACGTTGACCACGTTGGTGCCGCCCCCGTCGGTAAGGGCGCGCTCCAGGAAGAAGGTGGAGGTGCTGTCGGGGAAGGGGCGGCTCATCATCGCGAACGACAACAGCGCCATGCCTGCGCCCGCGCTCAACGCCAGTGCCAAGTCCCGGTAGCGGCGCAGCTGGGTCCGGCGCTCTTCGGCCAGGGTGGGCACACGCAGGCTTTCGTCGCGGCGGGGCAGCCAGCGCAGGCCCAGCAGGATGAGGATGGTGGTCACGATCTCCACCACGATCTGTGTGAGCGCAAGGTCGGGCGCCGAGAACCACAGAAAGGTCAGGCACACGCACAGGCCCGCGCCGCCCAGCAGTGTGAGTGCGGCCAGTCGGTGGTACTTGGCCTGCCAGGCCGCCGCCACGGCGCACACGGCGCCCAGCAGCCACAGCAGCGCAAACGTGGGCGACAGTGGCAACTGCACGCGGTCGCCAATTGGCAGTCCCCGCGCCCACAGGGGCAGGGTACCCGCCACCAGGGCCGCTGCGGCCAGCCACAGCATCTGCCACTGCAGGCGGCTGGTGCCCAGCAGGCGGCGGCCGTTGCGGCCCGCCAGCGTGAGGGCGGCCAGCAGGTGCTCAAACATGCGCTGGCCGCTCAGGTGGTGCATGAGGGGCGGTGCATCCAGCATGCCGCGCGCGCGCTGGCGCCGCAGCAGCGCATACAGCGCAATGCCACCGCCCAATGCCACCAGGCTCATTACAAACGGGGTATTAAAGCCATGCCACACCGCTAGGCTGTACGTGGGCAGCTCGCCGCCCACCACGGGCCGTGCGGCGGCGGCCAGGTAGGCACCCACCGACCAGGCGGGCAGCGTGCCCACCACCAGGCAGGCCAGCACCAGCAGTTCGACAGGAACGCGCATCCAGTGCGGCGGCTCATGGGGCGGGCGCGGCAGGTCGGTAGCGGGTGGGCCAAAGAACACATCCACCGTGAAGCGCAGCGAGTACGCCACGCTGAACATGCCGGCCACTGTGGCGGCGACGGGCAGCAGCCATTCGAGCATCGGCGTGGTGTTCACGTACACCGTCTCGGCAAAGAACATTTCCTTGGACAGGAAGCCGTTGAGCAGCGGCACGCCCGCCATGGCCGCGCTGGCCACCATGGCCAGGGTGGCGGTGATGGGCATCATCCTGCGCAGGCCCGACAGGCGCCGTATGTCGCGCGTGCCGCTTTCATGGTCCACAATGCCCACGGCCATGAACAGCGAGGCCTTGAAGGTCGCGTGGTTCATGATGTGGAACACGGCGGCCACGGCAGCGAGCGGGCTGTTCAGGCCCAGCAGCAGGGTGATGAGGCCCAGGTGCGAGATGGTCGAGTAGGCCAGCAGGCCCTTGAGGTCGTTCTGGAACATGGCCGCGTAACCGCCCACCAGCAGCGTGGCCAGGCCCGCACCGCCTACCAGCCAGAACCACTCTTCCGTGCCCGACAGTGCGGGCCACAGCCGGGCCATCAGGAACACACCGGCCTTCACCATGGTGGCCGAGTGCAGGTAGGCCGATACGGGCGTGGGCGCAGCCATGGCGTGGGGCAGCCAGAAGTGGAACGGGAACTGTGCGCTTTTGGTGAGCGCGCCCAGCAGTATCAGCACCAGGGCCGTGAGGTACAGCGGATGGTTCTGGATGAGCTGCCCGGCCGCGAGCACATGGTCCAGGTCGTAGCTGCCCACGATGTGGCCCAGCACCAGCATGCCCGCCAGCATGGCCAGCCCCCCTGTGCCGGTCACCGTGAGCGCCATGCGCGCACCGCGCCGCGCATCCTTGCGGTGGTGCCAGTAGCCGATCAGCAGGAAGGAGAACAGGCTGGTCAGCTCCCAGAAGAACGCAATCTGGATGATGTTGCCCGACAGCACCACACCCGCCATCGCTCCCATGAACGCCAGAAAAAACGAGAAGAAGCGTGGCACCGGGTCGGCGGCCGACATGTAGTAGCGCGCATACAGCACCACCAGGCTGCCCACGCCCAGCACCAGCATGCAGAACATCCAGGCAAAGCCATCCATGCGGATGACGAGGTTCAGTCCCAGGGCGGGCAGCCAAGCCAGCTCTTGCCGGAGCACGCCGCCGTCTGCAATCTGCGGGAAGTAGAGCGCCGCCTGCACGGTGCAGAACAAGGCAATGAGCCCGGCGAGCGTGGACTCGGTGTTGCGGGCATTGGCGGGCAACACTGCCGCCAGCAGGCTGCCGATGAAGGGGAGGAGGATAAGGGTGATCAGGGGCATGCGCGAACAATTTTAGGGGCAGCCCCTAAAAACCCTGCCCAGCCCTTGCTGCCGAGCTTGTGGTGGGTGCAAAAAAAAAGCCCGCTGGAGCGGGCTTGCTGCTTGTGAAGTCTGCTTAGTTTTTGCTAGCGCTGGCTGCTGGGGTAGCGGCAGGGGCGGGGGCTGCAGGTGCCGCTGTTGGTGGTGTGGCTGGTGCTGCGGCGGTCTTGTCTGCGCTGCTGCGGGCCTTGCGTTCGGTGCCCTCGTGGCTGGCGGTTTTTTCTTTCTCTTTCTGTTTGCTCTTGGCTTCCGCCTTGGCGGCGGCCGCTGCGCTGTACTTCTTGCCGTTGACGGTCAGGCCCTCCTTGGAGAAGTTCACGGCGCTTTTGTTGCCCACGCCACCCACGCGGCCAATGAAGTCGGCCCAGTCCTTGAAGGGGGCGCTCTTGCGTTCTTCCAGGATGCGGCCCGACAGGCCGGGCCCGATGCCCTTGATGCCGTCGAGTTCGGCTTCGGTGGCGGTGTTCACGTCCACGGCGGCGAAGGCGGCGGTGGTGGCCAGCAGCAAAGTGGCGATCAGGGTCAGCAGTGTCTTCAGCATGGTGGCGGGTGTCCTTGGCGTGGAGGGCTGGAATGGCGGGTCAGAGTTCTTCGACGCGGCGCGCGGGGTAGCTGTCCCAGGTCTGGCAGCCGGGGCATTGCCAGAAATGCTGGCGCGCCTCAAAGCCGCAGGCCGCGCAGCGGTAGCGTGTGAGGGGTTTCACTGCATGCTCCAGCGCCCGCTGGACCTGGGGGTGGAACTCCTCGTGCTCCAGCTTTTCGGTGGCCAGCCATTTGGCGGCGGCCACCAGCGAGCGTTCCTTGTCCAGATGCTCCACATAGCGCTGCCGGGCGGAACCGCTGGTGGTGGCGTCAGCGGCCTCCATGGCCACGATGCTCTCCAGCACGTCGAGCGAGGGTGCCTGTTCATAGTGGGCCTGCAGCAGGCCATGGACCTCGGCGGTGCGCCCGCTGGCTGTGGCGGCTTCGACCATCAGTGGGGCGGCCAGAGGCAAGGCCGCAGGGTTGCGTTCACCCAGCGTCTTGAGCGTGGCCAGCACGGCGGCGGGTTGGCCCATGAGGCGCTGCAGCCGTGCCAGTTCGATGCGCGCGCGCGCTGCCTCGGGGGCGGCGGCCACCGCCTGTTCCAGCAGCGCCTGGGCGGCGGGCAGGTCGCCCTGCGCAATCAGGGCCAGTGCCTGTTCGCACAGGTAATGTGCCTGCCGGGTGCTGAAATCGCCCTGGTCGGCGTCGTGCATCTTGCGGGCAATGGTGGCGGCGTGCGGCCAGTCGCGCGAGCGCTCGTAGATGGCCAGCAGGGCCAAGCGGGCCTGGGCCTCGAAGGGCGTGCCTTCCAGGCGGTGCAGTGCGTCTTCCGCGCGGTCGAGCAGCCCGGCCTTGAGGAAGTCGAGCGCCAGCGCGTGCTGGGCACGGTCGCGGTCGGTGCGGGAAAGGTCGCCGCGCGAGAGCAGGTGCTCGTGCACGCGCACGGCGCGGTCGTATTCGCCCCGGCGGCGGAACAGGTTGCCCAGCGCAAAGTGCAGTTCGGAGGTGTCGGGGTCGTTCTGCACGGCCTCGATGAAGGCGTCGATGGCCTGGTCCTGCTGCTCGTTGAGCAGGAAGTTCAGGCCCTTGAAGTAGGCCTTGGGCGCGCGGCGGTTTTCTGCACGCAGTTGGCGCAGGTCAAAACGCGAAGCCAGCCAACCCAGCACAAAGGCCACGGGCAGACCCAGCAGGATCCAGGTCAGGTCAAATTCCATGGGCTGAAGGCAGGTCGGGCGGTGGTGGCGGGGCAGGGGGCATGGAGCCCGCTGCTGCGGAGGATGCCACGGGCGTAGGCGCTGCCACCGCTGCATGGGCGCGTCGCGCTGCGGTGCGGTGCCTCCACCAGCGCGGCACCATGCCCAGCACTCCCACGGCCAGGCCCGCTGAAAATGCGGTCAACACCACCAGCACCAACGGCGCGCGCCATTGCGTGCCAAAGAAGAAGTGCACGGTGGCGTCCTGCTGGTTGTTCAGCGCGAAGGCAAACAGCGTAAAAAAAATGGCTGCCTTGAGCAGCCACAGGAGGTATTTCATCGGTCTCCCCAGTGGTGGGGCGATTCTAAGAGCTTGTGCCTGCTGGGCCGTATGGCCCTTGCAGGATAAGAATTCAAGTCAAATAGGCCTCTAGCGCTTATCTGTAAAGCGCGAGCAGCTATTATTTTTGAACGGTTGTGCTGCTGGCGGCACCCGAGTTTTCTTCCATCTCGGCGGTGCGCTTGTCCACGGCTTCACGCAGGGCCTTGCCAGGCTTGAAATGGGGCACCCGTTTTTCAGGGATGGCCACGGCCTCGCCGCTGCGCGGATTGCGTCCCATGCGGGGTGGGCGGTGGTTTACCGAGAAGCTGCCAAAGCCCCGGATCTCGATGCGGTGCCCACGCACCAGGGCCTCGCCCACGGCGTCCAGGATGGTCTTGACGGCGTATTCGGCATCTCGATGGGTGAGCTGACCAAAGCGCGCGGCCAGTTCTTCAACGAGGTCTGAGCGGGTCATGGAATCTTGGGGCATGGGCAGGCTGCGGGTGGGCAGGTCTTTGCTGAAAAAAGAGCGGGCGCCGAGGCGCCCGCTGTCTGACCGTACAAGGAGCTTACCGCGCAATGTGCGCTGAGGCTCCTCAACGGGTCAGCGCTTTACTTTTCCGAGTTGTCCAGCTTGGCGCGCAGCAGGGCGCCCAGGCTGGTCGTGCCGGCGCTTTCGCGGCTGGACTGTTGGCTCAGGTTGGCCATGGCGCCTTGTTCGTCAGCCATGTCCTTTTGCTTGATCGACAGCTGAATGTTGCGGGTCTTGCGATCCACGTTGACCACCACGGCCGTGACTTCGTCGCCTTCCTTGAGCACGTTGCGGGCATCTTCCACGCGGTCGCGGGAGATTTCCGAAGCGCGCAGGTAACCCACGATGTCTTCGCCGAGGTCGATTTCAGCGCCACGGGCGTCCACGGTCTTGACCTTGCCGGTCACCGTCTGGCCCTTGTCGTTCACCGTCACGAAGGTCGTGAATGGGTCGCCGTCGAGCTGCTTGATGCCCAGCGAGATGCGTTCGCGGTCCACGTCCACGGCCAGCACGATGGCTTCCACTTCCTGGCCCTTCTTGTAGTTACGAACTGCGGCTTCGCCAGCTTCGTTCCACGACAGGTCAGACAGGTGAACCAGGCCGTCGATGCCGGCAGCCAGGCCCACGAACACGCCGAAGTCGGTGATCGACTTGATAGGACCCTTCACGCGGTCGCCGCGCTTCGTGTCCTGTGCGAATTCTTGCCATGGGTTGGCCTTGCACTGCTTCATGCCCAGGCTGATACGGCGCTTGTCTTCGTCGATTTCGAGGACCATGACTTCGACTTCGTCGCCCAGCGAAACCAGCTTGGCGGGAGCGATGTTCTTGTTGGTCCAGTCCATTTCAGACACGTGCACCAGGCCTTCGATGCCGGGTTCGAGTTCGACGAACGCGCCGTAGTCGGCAATGTTCGTGATCTTGCCGAACAGGCGGGTACCTTGTGGGTAGCGGCGGTTCACGCCCATCCATGGGTCGTCGCCCATTTGCTTCAGACCCAGGGACACGCGGTTCTTTTCGGTGTCGAACTTCAGGATCTTGGCCGTGATTTCCTGGCCAGCCGTCACCACTTCGGAGGGGTGACGCACGCGGCGCCATGCCATGTCGGTGATGTGCAGCAGGCCGTCGATGCCGCCCAGGTCCACGAACGCACCGTATTCGGTGATGTTCTTGACCACGCCTTGAACGATGGAGCCTTCCTTCAGGGTTTCCATCAGCTTTGCGCGCTCTTCGCCCATGGAGGCTTCCACCACAGCGCGGCGGCTCAGCACCACGTTGTTGCGCTTGCGGTCCAGCTTGATGACCTTGAATTCCATGGTCTTGTTTTCGTACGGCGTCAGATCCTTGATCGGACGGGTATCGATCAGCGAACCGGGCAGGAATGCGCGGATGCCGTTGACCAGAACGGTCAGACCGCCCTTGACCTTGCCGCTGGTCGTGCCAGTGACGAATTCGCCGGATTCGAGGGCCTTTTCCAGGCTCATCCACGAAGCGAGACGCTTGGCGGTGTCGCGCGACAGGATGGTGTCGCCGTAGCCGTTTTCGATGGAGCCAATGGCCACCGACACGAAGTCACCCACTTGGACTTCGACTTCGCCCTTGTCGTTCTTGAACTCTTCCAGCGGTACGTAGGCTTCGGACTTGAGGCCAGCGTTCACGACCACGAAGTTGTGCTCAACGCGCACGACTTCAGCGGTGATGACTTCGCCTGGGCGCATTTCCGTGCGCTGCAGAGATTCTTCAAAAAGGGCGGCAAAAGATTCGGACATGTGTTTCCTTGCCACAAACAGGATTCCAGTAGCACCATTGCTACTGTTTTTATAGCTGCTTGCGGTGGTTTTTTGCGGTAGAACCGCGGGTTAGGTTATCGATCCACACAACCTGTGCGCTGGCGCGCGAGAGGAGTTGCGTGGGCCTGTGGCAAGGCCTTTCAGCATTGCCTGTGGAGCCCGTTCTAAAAAAGGCGCCACACGTTTCAACCCTGCGCAGACCCTGCGAAAGGTTGACGCTCTTGCCACCAGGCCAGCACCTTTTCAACGGCTTGTTCAATCGTCAAATCGGAGTTGTCCAGGACCAGAGCGTCCTGCGCGGGCTTGAGAGGTGCAACGCTGCGGGTGCTGTCCCGGGCGTCGCGCGCTTCCAGATCTGCGCGGAGGTCTGCGATACTAGCCGAAAAACCCTTTGAAATCAACTGTTTATAACGGCGCTCGGCGCGGCAGGCAGCGCTGGCCGTCAAATAGACCTTCAAAGGGGCCTCGGGGAAGATCACCGTGCCCATGTCCCGGCCGTCGGCGACCAGCCCCGGCAGACGCTGGAAGCTGTGTTGCAGATCCACGAGCGACCCCCGCACGGCGGGCAGGGCAGAGACGCGGGATGCGTTCATGCCGGCCTCTTCGGTGCGGATGGCTTCCGTTACATCGTCGCTGCCCAGCCACACCCGGCCCCCTTCGAAACGCACGGGCAGCGTCTGCGCCAAGGCGGCAATGCGGGCCTCGTGCTCGGGGCTGATGGCCAGGCCAGCGCGCAGGGCGGCGAGGGCCGTGATGCGGTACATCGCCCCAGAGTCCAGGAACCGGTAGCCCAGGCGCTGCGCGACCGCAGCCGCCACGGTGCCCTTGCCCGAGGCGGTGGGGCCGTCGATGCAGATCACCGGGATGTGGCCAGTGGCAGTGCTTGCCACCGAGAACAGGGCTTCAAAGTAATCCGGGAAGGTCTTCGCCACGCATTTGGGGTCTTCAATGCGCACGGGCAGGCCCGCTGGGTTGAACGCCGCCAGCGAGAAGCACATCGCCACGCGGTGGTCGTCGTAGGTGTGAATGCTGGCCGCTTTCCAGTCTTGGGCTTGGGCAGGTGGCGTGACGCGGATGAAGTCCGCCCCTTCTTCCACCGTGGCGCCGAGCTTGCGCAGTTCGTTGGCCATGGCGGCGATGCGGTCGGTTTCCTTCACGCGCCAGCTGGCGATGTTGCGCAGCGTGGTGGTGCCCTCGGCATACAGCGCCATCACGGCCAGCGTCATGGCGGCATCGGGGATGTGGTTGCAGTCCAGGTCAATGGCCTTGAGCGGCCAGCCCTGGCCCGGTTCACCCCGCTGGATGTGCAGCCAGTTGGGGCCACCGGTGACCACGGCACCCATGGCGCGGGCGGCATCGACAAAGCGGATGTCGCCCTGGATCGAATCGAGGCCCACGCCTTGAATTTTGATGCCATTCTGGCCGCCAGCGCTTGATGTGATTGCGCCAAGCGCTATGAAATAGCTAGCAGATGATGCGTCGGCCTCGACGTGGATGGTGTCGGGCGACTGGTAGCGGCTGCCCGCCGCAATCGTGAACCGCTGCCAGTTCTGGTGCTCGACCACGATGCCGAAGCGCGCCAGAAGCTGGAGGGTGATGGCGATGTAGGGCTTGGAGATCAATTCCCCCACCACATCGATCACGATGTTCTGGGTGCCAGCCGCCAGTGGCAATGCCATGAGCAGAGCGGTCAGGAACTGGCTGGACACATCGCCGCGCACGCGGATTGGCTCTGCCAGTGCCAGCGCAGGGACGCCATTGGCGTGGGCGATGCGCAGCGGCGGGTAGCCGTCGTTCCCCAGGTAGTCGATCTGGCAACCCAGCTGGCGCAGTGCATCCACCAGGTCGCCAATAGGGCGCTCGTGCATGCGCGGGACGCCCGACAGCTCGAATTCACCGCCCAGCAAGGCCAGTGCGGCCGTCAGCGGGCGCATGGCAGTGCCAGCATTGCCCATGAAGAGCTTGGCCGGCGACTGCGGTGCGCGGCCGCCCAGGCCCGTGATGTGCACGGTGCTGCCCGCCTCGTCCACGGTGCAGCCAATCTGGCGCAGCCCGTCGAGCATGACGCGGGTGTCGTCGGACGCCAGCAGGTCGTGCACGGTGGTGGTGCCATTGCTCAGCGCCGCCAGCAGCAGCACCCGGTTGGAGATGCTCTTGGAGCCCGGCAGGTGGACTTCACCTGCAGCGGCTTGCAAGGGGGGCAGGTCAATAAATGCGGTGCTGTACATCGGTATCTTTCGTCCATTGGTCCAAGCGCCCGTCATTACTGGCGCAGGCCCATCCCAGTGCACCCGTGGAACTGGCTTTGCCAGGCCACTGGGTGCGTCCCCCTTGGGGGAAGGCGCCGCAGGCGACTCAGGGGGTTATTTTCTCTTCGCACCCATGCGCCAATGCGCCCGGGTCTCGCTGGCCAGCGTCAGCATGTCTTCCAGCGCCTGGGCATCGCCCTTTTGCATGGCCTGCTCGATGGTGTGCAGTGCCTGCTGGAACAGCTTGGACTGGGCGATCAGCTCGTCGCGGTTGGACAGCAGGATGTCGCGCCACACCTTGGGATCACTGGCCGCGATGCGCGTGAAGTCCCGGAACCCCGGGCCCGCCAGCGATAGGAAGTCGTCTCCGGTGTCCTGGCCCGTGATGCTGTTCATCATCGCAAAGGCGAGCACATGGGGCAGGTGACTGACAGCTGCAAACGCCGCATCGTGCGACTCGGGCGACATGCTGGTCACACGGCTGCCCAGGGCCGTCCAGATGTCCTGGGCTTTTTGCAGCTGCGCGGTGAAGGTGCGTTCGGTGGGCGTCAGGATCACCTGGCGCCCGCTGTAGAGGTCGGCCTCGGCGTGTTCCACGCCCGACACTTCGCGCCCGGTGATGGGATGTGCGGGCACAAACGAGCCCACCTGATCGCGCAAGGCGCGGCGTGCGGCCTGCACCACATCGGCCTTGGTCGAGCCCACGTCCATGATCAGCATCTGGGGGGTGACCAGGTGCTTGATGGCCTTGAGCGTGGCTTCGGTGGCGGCCACGGGCACGGCCACCAGCACAATGTCAGCGCCAGCAACGGCCAGCAAGGCGGACGGCGCCTCGACATCGATCACACCCAGCTGACGGGCGCGGTCGGTGGTGGAAGGTGATTTGCTGTAACCCACCACGCGTTTGACCAGGCCGGCCTTCTTCATGGCCAGGGCGAATGAGCCTCCCATGAGCCCGCAGCCGATCAGTCCCAGTTGTTCGAACATGGCGACGGCTCCTTATGACGAGACAGGGTAGGTGCCCAGGACCTTGTAGAACGCGCACAGGCTGCGCAGTTCTTCCAGCGCCCTGGCCACATGGGGCTGGGCAGGATGGCCGTCGAGATCGATGTAGAAGTAATACTCCCACTGGCCGGTGCGGGCGGGGCGCGATTCGAATCGCGTCATGGACACACCGTGCGTCTTGAGTGGCACCAGCAGGTCGTGCACGGCGCCAGGGCGGTTGGGCACCGACACCACAAGGCTGGTGCAGTCCTTGCCCGAGGGCGGTGGCGTCTGCAGCGTGTGCGGCAGGCAGATGATGGCGAAGCGGGTGCGGTTGTAGGCGTCGTCCTGAATGGCGTGGGAGACGATGTGCAAGCCGAACTGAGTGGCTGCGCGTTCGCTGGAGAGTGCCGCCCAGGCAGGGTTGGTGGTGGCCAGGCGTGCGCCTTCGGCATTGCTGGACACCGGGCGGCGCTCGGCATGCGGCAGGTGCTTGGACAGCCATGCCTGGCATTGTGCGAGCGCTTGCGGATGGGCCAGTACCACCTCAATGCCATCCAGTGAGTTGCTGGTGCGCAGCAGGTTGTGGCGCACGAGCAGGCTGACTTCGCCCACCACGTGGGTGGGGGTGTGCAGGAAGAGGTCGAGCGAGCGGGTGACCACGCCTTCGGTAGAGTTCTCCACGCCCACGACGCCGTACTGCGCGCTGCCAGCGGCTGTGGCGTGGAACACTTCGTCGAAGTTGGCGCAGTACATCAGGTCGGCCGCGCCGCCAAAGAACTCGATCGCTGCCTGCTCGCAGAACGTGCCCTCGGGGCCGAGCACGGCCACACGCTGGGGCGATTCGAGCGCAAGGCAGGCGGACATGATCTCGCGCCAGATGGCAGCGACGTGCGCACCCTTGAGCGGCCCAGGGTTGGCATGGGTGATCTTGTCGATGACCTGGGCTACACGGTCGGGTCGGAAAAAGGGCGTGCCTTCGCGCTTCTTGACTTCACCCACCTGTTCGGCCACGAGCGCCCGTTGGTTCAGCAGCGTGAGCAGTTGCTGGTCGATGCTGTCGATCTGCACGCGCAGGCTGGCGAGGTCGGGTGAGGCTTGCGGAGTGTTCATGGATGGGAAAATTTCGGTGCGCTGTCGCGAAAACGTGGGTGGGCCGTAGTCCGCTCAGGCGTGTTTTTGTTCAAATTCTCGCATGTAGTCCACCAGCGCCTGCACGCCCGCCAGGGGCATGGCGTTGTAGATGCTGGCGCGCATGCCGCCCACGGACTTGTGGCCCTTGAGCTGCAGCAGTCCGCGCTCCTTGGCGCCGACCAGGAAGGCTTCGTTGCGGCTTTCGTCGCGCAGGAAGAACGGGATGTTCATGCGCGAGCGGCAGTTGGCAGCCACCTTGTTTACATACAACTGCGAGCTGTCGATGGCTTTGTAGAGAAGATCCGCCTTGGCCATGTTGCGCTGCTCCATGGCTGCCACACCGCTCAAGGCCCCTTCGGTCTGGCGCTTGAGCCACTGGAAGGTCAGGCCTGCAACGTAGATGCCCCAGGTGGGGGGGGTGTTGAACATGGATTGGTTTTCTGCCACCACGCGGTAGTCAAACGCGCTGGGGCAGGCGGGCAGGGCGTGGCCCAGCAGGTCCTCGCGCACGATCACCAGCGTGAGGCCCGCAGGCCCGAGGTTCTTCTGCGCACCGCCAAAGGCAAGTCCGACACGTGACCAGTCCACCGGCCGCGATGCGACATGGGAAGAGAAGTCAATGATCAGCGGTGCATCGCTGCCCAGCGCCTTCAGGTCGGGCAACTCGTGGAACTCGGTGCCATTGATGGTTTCGTTGCTGCAGATGTGCAAATAGCTCGCGCCCCGGCTCACCGTCCAGGAGGCCGGGTCGGGCACGGTGGTGAAGCCGGTGTCTTCGGAGGAGGCCACGATGTTCACTTCGGATGCGTATTTGCGCGCTTCCTTCTGCGACTTTTGGCTCCAGCTGCCAGTCACCACAAAATCAACCACACCGGCCCGTGAGAGATTGAGCGGGACGATCGCGTTCTCGGCCAGGCCACCGCCTTGCATGAACAGGATCTTGAAGTTGGCGGGCACGGCCAGAAGCTCGCGCAGATCGGCTTCCGCCTGTTCGTAGATGGACAGGAACTCTTTGCCCCGATGGCTCATTTCCATCACGCCCATGCCGCTGCCATGCCAGTCCAGCATCTCGGCGGCGGCCTGCTCCAGGACTTCGGTGGGTATGGCGGCTGGGCCGGCCGAGAAGTTATATGGGCGTTTCATTTTTTTGGTCAAAAAGGCTGCTGGCGCTTATCAAATAAGCGCTAGCAGCTTCAGTTTTAATAGCGCAATGGGTGCTGCGCCGTCGGGGCAGCACCCGCTGGTCTGACTCAAGCGTCTGGTGGTTCCGGGGTTTCGGCGGCTGGCGGGTTTCCGTCGTTGGCGTTGCCTTCGATTTCGCCCTCAGCCACATTGGCATCGTTTTCAACAATACGTTGCAGCCCGCTGAGCTTGGAGCCTTCGTCCAATGCGATCAGCGTGACACCCTGCGTGGCGCGGCCCAGTTCGCGGATCTCGGAGACGCGGGTGCGCACCAGCACGCCCTTGTCGGTGATCAGCATGATCTCGTCGTCAGCATGCACCAGCGTGGCGGCCACCACCTTGCCATTGCGCTCGCTTTGCTGGATGGCGATCATGCCCTTGGTGCCCCGGCCGTGGCGGGTGTATTCGGTGATGCTGGTGCGCTTGCCATAGCCGTTTTCGGTGGCGGTGAGCACGCTCTGGGTTTCGTCCTCGGCGACCAGCATGGCGATCACGCTCTGGCCGTCTTCCAGCATCATGCCGCGTACGCCACGTGCCGCACGGCCCAGTGGGCGCACGTCGTTTTCGTCGAAACGCACGGCCTTGCCGCCATCACTGAACAGCATCACGTCGTGTTTGCCATCGGTGAGGGCGGCGCCGATCAGGTAGTCGCCATCATCCAGGTTGACGGCGATGATGCCGCCCTTGCGCGGGTTGCTGAATTCATCCAGCGCCGTTTTCTTCACGGTACCCATGCTGGTGCCCATGAACACATAGCGGTCGGCCGGGAAAGTGCGCATGTCGCCGGTCAGTGGCAACACGACGTTGATTTTTTCGCCGTCTTGCAGCGGGAACATGTTCACGATGGGGCGGCCACGCGATCCGCGCGAGCCGGCGGGCACTTCCCAGACCTTGAGCCAGTACAGGCGGCCTCGGTTGGAGAAGCACAGGATGTAGTCGTGCGTGTTGGCGATGAAGAGCTGGTCGATCCAGTCGTCTTCCTTGGTCGCCGTGGCCTGCTTGCCGCGTCCGCCGCGCTTCTGGGCACGGTATTCGGACAGGGGCTGGCTCTTGATGTAGCCAGTGTGGCTGAGCGTCACCACCATGTCGGTGGGGGTGATCAGGTCCTCGGTGGAGAGGTCCTGCGCGCTGTACTCGACGATGCTGCGGCGAGCACCCAGCTTGTGCTGGCCGAACTCGGTCTTGATGGAGGTGAGTTCGTCGCCAATGATGGTGGAGACGCGCTCGGGCTTGGCCAGGATGTCCAGCAGGTCTTCGATGACCGCCATGACCTCCTTGTACTCGGCCACGATCTTGTCTTGCTCCAGGCCGGTCAAGCGCTGCAGGCGCATCTGCAGGATTTCCTGGGCCTGCGTTTCCGACAGGCGGTACAGGCCGTCCTGGCCCATGCCGAATTCTTTTTCGAGGCCGTCGGGGCGATAGTCGTCAGCATTGATCACGCCACCGTCGGCACGCGTGCGGGTGAGCATCTCGCGCACCAGCTTGCTGTCCCAGGGGCGGGCCATCAGCTCGGCCTTGGCCACCGGCGGGGTGGGTGCGTTGCGGATGATGGCGATGAAGTCGTCGATGTTGGCCAGCGCCACGGCCAGGCCTTCGAGCACGTGGCCACGGTCGCGCGCCTTGCGCAGCTCGAACACTGTGCGGCGGGTGACCACTTCACGGCGGTGCTGCAAAAAGACGCTGATCAGGTCGCGCAGGTTGCACAGGCGGGGCTGGCCGTCGATCAACGCCACCATGTTCATGCCGAACGTGTCCTGCAGCTGCGTCTGCTTGTACAGGTTGTTGAGCACTACCTCGGGCACTTCGCCGCGCTTGAGTTCAATCACCAAGCGCATGCCCGACTTGTCAGACTCGTCCTGGATGTGGCTGATGCCTTCGATCTTCTTCTCGTGCACCAGCTCGGCCATGCGCTCCTGCAGCGTCTTTTTATTGACCTGGTAGGGCAGCTCATCGACGATGATGGCCTGGCGCTGGCCCCGGTCGATGTCCTCAAAATGGCACTTGGCGCGCATGATCACACGCCCGCGCCCCGTGCGGTAACCGTCTTTGACGCCGTTGATGCCATAGATGATGCCGGCCGTGGGGAAGTCGGGCGCGGGAATGATCTCCATCAGCTCATCAACTGTGGCATCGGGGTTGCGCAGCATGTGCAGGCAGCCATCGACCACTTCATTGAGGTTGTGGGGCGGGATATTGGTGGCCATGCCCACGGCAATACCGGCCGAACCGTTGACCAGCAGATTCGGGAGCTTGCTGGGCAATACCAGCGGTTCCTTTTCGCTGCCGTCGTAGTTGGGGCCGAAATCGACGGTTTCCTTATCGATATCGCCCAGCATTTCATGCGCGATTTTGGCCAGGCGGATTTCGGTATACCGCATCGCTGCGGCGTTATCGCCATCCACCGATCCGAAATTTCCTTGGCCGTCCACCAGCATATGGCGCAGCGAAAAATCCTGTGCCATCCGCACGATGGTGTCGTATACAGCGGAATCACCGTGCGGGTGGTATTTACCAATCACGTCGCCTACGATACGGGCCGACTTTTTATAAGGCCTGTTCCAATCGTTGTTGAGCTCGTGCATCGCAAAAAGCACGCGGCGGTGCACTGGCTTCAAGCCGTCGCGCGCGTCGGGCAGGGCCCGGCCCACGATCACGCTCATCGCGTAATCAAGGTAACTGCGCCGCATCTCTTCTTCGAGGCTGATCGGCAGGGTTTCTTTGGCAAACTGGGTCATTGGGGACTGCGGTGGCGGCGAAGGAGAACCATTTTAGAGGTAAGACCGTGTAGCGACCGCGCAACATATCGAAGCAATTCCGGTTTTGTCCTACGGGCCCCAGGCGGGTGCCCCCGCTTTTGCCCTGTTACGTATGGCACAATCGTTTGAACGCTTTGGGTGATGGTCACTCCAAGCGTCCTGATTCGCAGCGCGGCTGCGGCTTTTTCCCCAAGAGGAGAACCATGAAGAAACTGAACAAAGTGGCGATGTTGTTTGCCTCTGCAGCGCTCGCAACCGCCGCTGGCGCACAAACCGTTGACAACTGGAGAAACGCTTCTGGCATCGTCTGGAAGAACGGCACCAATGAATACTGCTGGCGCAATGCCAACTGGACGCCTGCAACGGCTGCTCCTGGCTGCGATGGCGCTATCGCCGCTCCAGCTCCTGCTGCTGCCGCTCCTGCTGCTGCCCCAGCTCCTGCTGCCGCCGCTCCAGCTCCTGCCGCTCCAGCTCCTGCTGTGGCCACCAAGGTGACCTACGCTGCTGACGCATTCTTCGACTTCGACAAGTCGGTGCTGAAGCCAGAAGGCAAGGCCAAGCTGGATGACCTGGTCTCCAAGGTCAAGGGCATCAACCTGGAAGTGATCATTGCCGTGGGTCATACCGACTCCGTGGGCTCCGATGCTTACAACCAGAAGCTGTCGGTGCGTCGTTCCGAAGCCGTGAAGGCTTACTTGGTGTCCAAGGGCATCGAAAAGAACCGCGTCTACACCGAAGGCAAGGGCGAAAAGCAACCCGTGGCTGACAACAAGACTGCCGAAGGCCGTGCGAAGAACCGTCGCGTGGAAATCGAAGTGGTCGGTACCCGCGCTTCCAAGTAATCCTCGGATTGCTTCCCAAAAAAGCCCCGTTATCGGGGCTTTTTTGCGTCTGGGGTTTTTTGTCCATTGCCTTTCGTCGTGGAGAATCAGTGCATGAGTGAAATCGTCAATGCAGATCCGGCCGAACTGGCCAAGTTTTCGGAATTGGCCCATCGCTGGTGGGATCCCGAAAGTGAATTTCGCCCCTTGCACCAGATTAATCCTTTGCGGCTCGACTGGATCAATGCGCAGTGCAGCCTGTCAGGCAAGCGTGTACTGGATGTTGGCTGTGGCGGCGGTATTTTGGCCGATTCCATGGCCCGGAGAGGCGCGGACGTGTTGGGTATTGACCTGGCTTCCAAGGCGCTGCGTGTGGCCCAGTTGCACGCGCTGGAGGCCGAGACCACCAACATCCAGTATCGGGAAGTCAGTGTGGAGGCGCTCGCCAAAGAGCAACCCGCCAGCTTTGACGTGGTGACCTGCATGGAAATGCTTGAGCATGTGCCTGATCCTGCATCGGTTGTGCGAGCCTGCTCTGAGCTCGTGAAACCGGGCGGATGGGTGTTCTTTTCGACCATACACCGAAGTGCCAAGGCTTTCATGCTGGCCATTGTGGGCGCTGAATATGTATTAAACATGCTGCCCCGTGGAACGCATGAATACGCCAAGATGATTCGACCCAGCGAACTGGCCGCCAGCTGCCGCAGTGCGGGCCTTGACGTGCAGACCACCCGAGGCCTGGAGTACAACCCCCTTACGCAACGTTACTGGTTGAGCAGCGACACCAGTGTGAACTACCTGTTTGCCACGCGGCGCGCAGCCTGAGGCCCAGCCAATGTTTCAGAATATCCGCGCGGTGCTGTTTGACCTGGATGGAACACTGATTGACAGTGCCCCTGACTTAGGCGCTGCTGCCGACAAGATGCGCACGGACCGTGGTTTGCCCTCCCTGCCGCTGGAGCGCTATCGTCCGATGGCCGGTGCTGGCGCCCGTGGCATGTTGGGCGAGGCATTTGGCATGGCGCCTGACCATCCCGACTTTCTGACCATGCGCGAGGAGTTCTTCGTGAACTATGAGTCGTGCATGACAGAACGCACCAGCATTTTTGAGGGGGTGCCGGAGCTGGTATCCCAGATCCTCCGCCGCAATTTGGCATGGGGCGTGGTGACCAACAAGGCGACCCGCTTTACGGACCCTCTGACCCGTGCCATTCCACTGTTTGCGACCGCAGGAGCGGTGATCAGCGGAGATACCACTCCCCATGCAAAACCCCATCCAGCCCCTTTGCTCGAAGCGGCGTCGCGCTTGAAACTGGAGCCGGGGCAGTGCATCTATGTGGGGGACGATGAGCGCGACATTCTTGCAGGCCTCGCTGCGGGCATGGGAACTGTCGCAGCAACCTACGGATACCTGGGGGCCAAGACCAATCCGGCGGAGTGGGGCGCCCATGCTGCAATTAAATCTCCGGTCGAGCTCTTGCAATTGCTTGTACGCACCTAAAATAGAGGGTCTGGGGCTGTCCTGGTTTCGACGTGGGTTCGGAATCGGTGTGGTGCATGTCGAGCTTGAGTCACGCTCGTAAATCTCGATTTAAAAAACTAACTGCAAACGACGAACGTTTCGCACTCGCTGCTTAATTGCCAGTGAGCCTTGCAACAGTTGGCCGATGGGCTGGGCAAGGGGGTTCTGAGCAATCAGTGCCTCCCGGCTGCAAGGATAATTACATGGGCTGGCTCTGATCCGGGTACCTTGGGTTGGAGCGAGAAAATAGGGTGCTGGCGGCCTGTGTAGCGTGCGACTGCGCGACACAGGCGGCGAGACTCAAATCAGATCGCTAAACATGTAGATCTGCCCGATGAAGGCTTGCGGACGCGGGTTCAATTCCCGCCAGCTCCACCACCATAACGTCCAAGGGCGTTCGCTGATTTCCAGCGAACGCCCTTTTTCATTGGTAAAACAGGTACTTACGGTGCATGGACATGCGCCGTAGTTCGCTGGTAGCCACAGCTAAACCGGGGAACGGATGGGGGAACAAACCTGAAAAATCACCGACTGCGCCTAGTTGTTCCCGCGTTTCCTTCGGGGGCTATTGCATCCATGCATTCCAAGACTCTTTCCAGAAACTGCTGCACCGAAAGATCCTTGTTTGCCTCCCAGGGGTTGGTGTGCTGACCGTCGATGCCCTGGGAAATATTGGCAATTGAGTGCGATAGATTGGTCGGCAGGGGCTGTTTGCCTGCGGCGAGAGCCGCGAGGTTCGAAAAAAATAGCCCGCACGAGGCGGGCTAAATCATTGCATCACTCGCACAGGGGAGGGGCGAACCGCCAGATTTGACGGTAGGTGCATCCTAAGTCCGGTTCCGATTGGTGTGCGATGGGCGGGTCAGTAAATCGTGAAATATGTCCGGTTTACACGGGCCTCCGACGTGTCAGCAGGGTTTGAAGGTTTTAGCGCGACGAACAAAACTCCCCTGGCGGCCGCCCGTCTTGTTGTACGGCTTGTACTGCCTGCGAAGGAACGCTTAGCCCGGGCCGCTGCGCTAGGTTTTGTTCGCCGCTCTTGGCTGCAGTGCCCCTTGTTCCATGCATCGCAATCGCAGCGTTGTGAAGATGGGTTTTGGGTCTACGGACCGTATCGCCAAGCGGCGCAGGTTGTCACTGGACGACGCAGCTTGATTAGATCGCGAGGTTGTAGCTTCGTGTATCAATTCTTGAGCCTCAGGGGCTCACGCCGCACAATGCACGCTCGTTCACGCCGGAGGCCACCATGCCAATGGAGTACTTGAGGGCGCTGGAGCGCGACGCGCTTCCCCTGATTGAATCGGATGTCGTCAACATCGACAAGCTGCGCATCCTGCGAGCGGCTGGAATGGTGGAGGTGCAGCTTCCGCCCGTCGATTCACCCCATCAGAAAGCGCAGGTGCTGTATGTCACTGGCCTCGGTTGTGCGACCCTGCGAGCCTGTGGAGCCAGCGTCAAGACACACCACCGGGAATCGCATTGCGATCTTGAGTCTTCCTACGACTGAGGGCCCTGGTGGGGGGATTCCTGGAAAAGCTCTGGGCACCGGGAGAAATCGTCCTACAGAGTGTTGCGCTGCACCAGAAGGGCCATAGTCGCAGGCCAAAAATACGATGAAGCATCTGTATTGCTGGCACGGCCAGACGAAAGGTGCATATGAGCAGTTGGTACAAATTGGCGCTTGGCAACGACGATGAGGCCTTTGAGCCTGCCTTGCGAATCCAGCAGATGTTCATGTCGAAGTTCTTGATGTGTCCTCCTGGTTCTGGCAGGGCACTTTTTTCTTGCTACGACAAGGCGAACGACAACCTCTGGCTGTACTTTTCCCCGGCAGCGCAGGACATCGCATTGCGTGTGTATGCACAGCCGTGTGATTCCCCGACAGCACTGGACTGCATTGGTCTGCTGGCCGGTGAAGGCGATGCGCTCGGAATGGGGGAGTCTCCTTTGCTGAAAAAGGCGGCGTAGTCCTCTTCCGGACAAGGGCACTTGCAAAGCCGGCCTCTTGGTATTCCGCACTTGACGTGTATGCGCTGTCCCACATCCGTGTTCTCTGGGCTCTGACATGCGCTCGTGCATGGGCATGTGCCAATCTTTTTACCGGCCTTCATCGGAGCGGCCTGAGGAGTAAGTATGTTGTCCTACGATCCCACGCTTTCTCACCACCTGGAAGCTTGCCCAGAGGCTCCCTCTCTGCAGATGGGCCAGCCCGCAGACAGGCTCTTGCAACGCCAGCAAACCGACAACCTGCCTCTGTGCCGCAGCGATAGTCACGGCCTGGAGCGGGAGTTGCAGTTTGCAGATCTGGACTGTCAAGAGCCGCAGGCGATGGGCTGATGACTTTTCGCCTGCAAATGGGTGGTTGCGGAGCAAAGCGATGTCGGTGCTGACACTGCACATCCGCCCGGAAGGTGCCCAGCAGTATCTGGCAAGGGTGTTCGACGGAAAAATTCTGGTCGGTGTTCCGACCTTGCACCCCGGCATCAAGGAGGCGATAGAGGCGTATGGCTTGGGCCAAGGCTTCGCGGGGGTGATTTCCTTCCATATCTGGTATGGCGGCTGGAGCGTCGGCACCATACCACTCGACCGGATGCGGACTGAGGCTGCCGAGTTGGCAAATCGCCTTGTTGTGCTTTCCGCCGTGGTCCGTTAAGGGCACTCGCAGCTATGTTGCAGGCTGGTGGGTGGCATAGCACGGGGGTGAAACAAAATGAAATAAACCGAAACTGCGTCGAGACCCCATCGACTGGGTCTGTCGGCACCATCAGGGTCATGTTCAACACCGTCCATGAAAGGACTGCACCATGAAACCCTGGATCAAGAAAACCCTGATGGGCATCTTCGGCGCCTCCATTGCCGTGGGCGGCTTGACGGCCTGCTCCAGCAGCCACCATCACCGCGGCCCGATGAGCCCCGAGAAGATGACCGAGGTGCGTGGCAAAGTGGTGGAGCGCGTCAGCAGCAAGCTGGACCTGAACGAGGCGCAAAAGCTCAAGCTCAATGTGCTGGCCGACAAGATGGAAGCCCAGCGGGCAGCTTTCATCGGCAAGACTGCGGACCCGCGCACCGAAATGCAGGCCATTGTGGCGGGCGCCAAGTTTGACCGCGCGCGGGCGCAGACCTTGCTGGATGAGAAAACCCGCGCGGTCCAGGCCAACAGCCCCGAAGTCATCAGCGCACTGGCCGATTTCTACGACAGCCTGAACCCCGACCAGCAGCAGAAAGTGCGCGAGATGATGCAGAGGCGCAAGGGCTGGATGGCGCGCGGCTGATGGCGGGGGGCGTTCACATGTCTCCTACGCTGGAACCCATCCACCGCCTGGCACAGGGCGTGCGCAAACATGGGCCTGCGCTGCTGGCGGGCATGCCCGACCCCCACGACGAGTTGATGTCGCTGGTCTGGGGGCCGCGTTTTGACCGCGAACATGCGCTGGGCTTGGTCGCTCGCCAGCCTGCAGCCGCAGCGCAGACCCTGCCGGCGCTGCTGGCCGCCGCCGACCACTTTGACACGCTGCATTCCGGCGCCCAGGGCCGCCTGCGCAAACTCATCGTGCGACACCGCGCATTGCGTGTGGTGGACAGCGCTCGGGGGCCCGCCCACGGAGCGGATGCCTGACGGTGTGAGAATTGCGCATGCACCGCATCCTGCTTATTGACGACGACGCACAGCTGGGCCCGCCACTGGCCACCTACTTCCAACGGTTCGAGCTGGAGTTGATCCATGCCCTCAAACCGAGCGACGGGCTCGCCCAGCTGGCGACAGGCGGATTTGATGCCGCCATCCTGGATGTAATGCTGCCCGAAATGGACGGGTTTGAGCTGTGCCGCACCATTCGCAAGCAGGGCGATCTGCCCATCGTGATGCTGACCGCCCGGGGCGAGGTGATGGACCGGGTGGTGGGGCTGGAGCTGGGAGCCGATGACTACCTGCCCAAGCCCTTTGAGCCGCGTGAATTGGTGGCTCGGCTGCAGACCGTGCTGCGCCGCCGCCGGGCCAGCGCGCCCGGGAACGGGGCGGGTGCCACGTTGGAGTTTGAAGGCCTGAGCATTGATGCAGCCCGCCGCAGCGTATTGCGCCAGGGGGTGGCGTTGGAGCTGACGGGCACCGAATTCGACCTGCTGCACCTGTTGGCCCGGGAGCCTGGCAAGGTGTTCAGCCGCGACGACATCCTCAACCAGCTGCGCGGGCATGAGGCCGAGCTGTACACGCGCGCGGTCGATATTGTGGTCAGCCGCCTGCGCAAGAAGCTGGAGCCGCTGGACTGCATCAAGACGCTGCGCAACGCAGGCTATTCGCTGGCACTGCGCAGGGTGACCAGTGCTCCGCCTGGCGCCCCTTCTTCGGCATCGACCTGGCCATGAAGCACTCCGATTCACAGCTCGGGCACGATCCCGCCTGCCCATGGCACCGACGTGCGCGCGATGCCGTCGGGTATTCGCTGCGCATCCGCCTGGTGCTGGTGTTCATGGCACTGGCCGTGACCGTGGCCGTGGTCTTCATGGGTGGCATGCAGAAGGTGGTCGCCCTGGGCTGGAAGGAGGCCGCACGTCCGCTGCTGATGGACTATGTGGACCGCCTCACGGCTGAGATTGGCAGCCCGCCCAGCATCGAGCGGGCACAGGCCATTGCCGACCGGCTTCCGGTGACGCTGCGCATCGACGGGCCGCAGATCCACTGGGATTCGCACCCCGATCGGCCGCGCCCGGACTGGATGAGTGACAAGGTCCAGCGCCAGGACCACTGGAGCCGCGATGACACCGGCTACCGCCTTCTGCAGCGCACCACGGCCGATGGCCACCACATCGAATTCGGGCTGAACGCGCTGTCGTGGGACAAGCGCCCGCGCATCGCCTGGGGCACGCTCACGGTGTTGCTGTTGCTCACAGCGCTGGCCTTTGTGTATGTGCGCCACCTGTTGCGGCCCCTGGACGACATCCGGCATGGTGCGCGGCGCTTTGGCAATGGCGACTTTGGCGAACCTATTCCGGTGCGCCACGCGCACCGGCCCGATGAGCTGGGACAGCTGGCGGGCACCATCAACACCATGGGCGAAGACATCCACCAGATGCTGGAGGCCAAGCGGGCGCTGCTGCTGGCCATGAGCCACGAGCTGCGCAGCCCCCTCACACGGGCGCGCTTGAACACCGAGCTGTTGCCCGAATCGCCCGATGTGCTTGCCCAGCGCGCAGCCCTGATGCGCGACCTGGGTGAAATGGCACGGCTCATTACCGACTTGCTCGAAAGCGAGCGCCTGGCCGGGCGTCATGCGGCCCTGCACCGCGAGCCCACTGACCTGGCCGAGCTGGCGCGTGAGGTGGTGGCGGAACTGGAAGTGCGCCACCCTGGGGCAACAGCGATCACGCTGCTGGTGCCCGGCACTTTGCCCACCTGCATGCTCGACCGGTCCCGTGTGCGCCTGCTGATGCGCAATCTGCTGGACAACAGCCTGCGCCACAACGACCCCGCAGCCCAGCCGCCGCAGATCGAACTGCGAATGAACGAAGGCGTGGTGGAGATCGAAGTGCGGGACCACGGCCCCGGCGTGCCGCCTGCGCATCTGCCGCATCTGGCCCAGGCGTTCTACCGCCCCGACACGGCGCGCCAGCGCACCACAGGGGGGGTAGGGCTGGGGCTGTATCTGTGCCGCCTGGTCACGCAGGCCCACGGCGGCACCCTGCTGGTGCGCAATGCGGAACCGGGCCTGAGAGTCACGGCGCGCTTGCCGTGTCCTGACGGTGCGGCACAGGCAACTGCTGGCGCGCCAGGCTGAGCGCGGCGCAGTCCACGCCGATATCTGGCGCACACGGGTGGTGCGCTTGTGGCCTGCATCGAGATGGCGCAACGGGTGCTGCTCCAACCCGCCCTGGCAGCCCTGTGCTTTGCGGTAGGTGTCAAAATAATGCCTGAAATGGCTGCTAGCGCTTTATGGGTAAGCGCTAATAGCTATTATTTTAATAGTGAAATTGCCAGGCCCATGGAGACCCAAGCCGCCAAGCCAGATCAGCTGGCCCCGATCTTGCTAAACCCTGGCACTACCTCCGCACATGGTGAGGGCCTAGCGTTTACCCTGTATATACAGGTATGCTCCGGCTGTCATCATGGCAACCGGCACGCAGGCGTCCCGGCTGGGTGGGCCAACGAACTTTCTTCACACAGGAGCAGATGATGACTCGATCGGTTGCGAAATGGACGTCGCTGGCAGCGGCAATGGCATGCGTGATGGCACTGGCCGCACCGGCCCAGGCGCAGGACACCAAGATTGTGCTGGGCATGTCCGGCTGGACGGGCTTTGCGCCGCTCACCCTCGCCGACAAGGCCGGCATCTTCAAGAAGAACGGCCTTGATGTGGAGATCAAGATGATCCCGCAGAAGGACCGCCACCTGGCCCTGGCCTCCAAGTCCATCCAGTGCGCTGCCACTACGGTCGAGACGCATGTGGCCTGGAACGCCAACGGCGTGCCCATCGTGCAGATCTTCCAGATGGACAAGTCCTACGGCGCCGACGGCATTGCGGTGCGTGGCGATATCAAGAGCTTTGCAGATCTCAAAGGCAAGACCATCGGCGTGGATGCGCCCGGCACCGCGCCTTACTTCGGCCTGGCCTGGATGCTGAGCAAGAACGGCATGAGCCTCAAGGACGTGAAGACCACCACGCTGTCGCCCCAGGCGGCCGCGCAGGCCTTCGTGGCGGGCCAGAACGACGCCGCCATGACGTATGAGCCCTACCTGTCCACCGTGCGCGACAACCCCGCCTCGGGCAAGATTTTGGCCACCACGCTCGACTACCCCATGGTGATGGACACCGTGGGCTGCGACCCCACCTGGCTCAAGGCCAACGGCAAGGCCGCGCAGGCGCTCGCCAACTCGTACTTCCAGGCGCTCGACATGATCAAGGCCGACCCGACCAAGTCCAACGAGATCATGGGCGCTGCGGTCAAGCAGACGGGCGAGCAGTTCGCCAAGTCGTCGTCCTTCCTGCGCTGGCAGGACAAGGCTGCCAACCAGAAGTTCTTTGCGGGCGAACTGCAGGCTTTTATGAAGGACGCCACGGCCATCCTGCTGGAGGCCGGCATCATTCGCAAGGCGAATGAAGACCTGGCGGTCACCTTCGACGCGAGCTTCATCAAGTAAGAAACTGGAAGAAGAACGCGCCATGTCTGCCGTGCAACCCCTGTCCGTTACCGCGCCAAAAGCCCCTGTGCGGCGGCGTTCACTGGCTCCACTGGAGCCTGTGAGTGCCCGCGCCCGTTGGTTGCTGGGCTTTGGTTTTTTTGTGTTGTTTGTGCTGGTGTGGGCGTTTTTCACGCTGGGCGGCTACGTGTCGCCCACGTTTTTGGCCAGCCCCGTCACGATGGCCAAGGAGGGCTGGCTGCTGTTTGCAGAGTACGGCTTTCACAAGGACATCGGCATGACGGTGTGGCGTGTGTTCGGCGGCTTCATCCTGGCCGCAGTCATCGCCGTGCCGCTGGGCATTGCCATGGGTGCTTACAAGGGCATCGAGGCGTTCTTTGAGCCCTTCATTTCGTTCTGCCGCTATCTGCCGGCCTCGGCCTTCATCCCGCTGCTGATCCTGTGGGCGGGCATTGGCGAGGCGCAGAAGATCCTCGTCATCTTCATCGGCTCGGTCTTCCAGATCACGCTGATGGTGGCCGTGACCGTAGGCGGCGCGCGGCGCGACCTGGTGGAGGCTGCCTACACCCTGGGTGCGGGCCACAAGGGCATCGTCACGCGGGTGCTCATCCCCGGTGCTGCCCCCGACATTGCGGAAACCCTGCGCCTGGTACTGGGCTGGGCCTGGACGTATGTGATCGTGGCCGAGTTGATCGGATCGTCGAGCGGCATCGGCCACATGATCACCGACAGCCAGTCGCTGCTCAACACCGGCCAGATCATCTTTGGCATCATCGTCATCGGCCTTATCGGGCTGGTGTCCGACTTCGCCTTCAAGGCCCTCAACCACCGGCTGTTTGCCTGGAGTTTCGTGCGATGAGCTCTGTTTCCATTCAAGCCGTCTCGCGCGTTTTCGAGACTGCCAAGGGCCAGCGCACGCAGGCGCTGCAACCGGTGGACTTTGAAGTGCGGGACAACGACTTTGTGACCATCCTCGGTCCCTCGGGCTGCGGCAAGTCCACGTTGCTGCGGATCGTCGCGGGGCTGGACCATGCCACCAGCGGCCGCGTTCTGCTGGATGGCGCGCCGGTCGAAGGCCCCGGCGCCGAGCGCGGCATGGTCTTCCAGAGCTACACGCTGTTCCCCTGGCTCACCATCGAGCAGAACATCCGCTTTGGTCTGCGCGAACGCGGCATGCCCGAGGCACAGCAAAAGGAACGCGCCGCGTACTTCATCGCCAAGGTGGGTCTGCGTGGCTTCGAGCAGCACTTTCCCAAGCAGCTGTCGGGTGGCATGCAGCAGCGCACCGCCATTGCGCGCGCGCTGGCCAACGACCCCAAGATCTTGCTGATGGACGAGCCCTTCGGTGCGCTCGACAACCAGACCCGCGTGCTCATGCAAGAGCTGCTGCTGGGCATCTGGGAGGCCGAGCGCAAGACGGTGCTCTTCGTCACCCACGACATCGACGAAGCCATCTTCATGGCCAACCGCGTGGCCGTGTTCAGCGCCCGGCCCGGCCGCATCAAGACCGAGCTGGCGGTGGACCTGCCCCACCCGCGCCATTACACGATCAAGACCAGCCCCGAGTTCATGGACCTCAAGGCGCGCCTCACCGAAGAGATCCGCGCCGAATCCATGGCGGCGGACCTGCACTGATCTGAACCCGCACCAGCCCCGCATCCACACATGAGCGCCCGTCCTTCCCGCCGCACTGCAGCCACAGCACCGCGCAGCGCCACGCCCGCCAAGGCGGTGGTCGCCGTGGCTGCACCCGCGCAGGCCATGGCGCTGTACGAGCAGGTCAAGGACCACATCTCGCGTAAGATCCAGGAAGGCATCTGGCGCGCGGGCGACCGCTTGCCTTCCGAGAACGAGCTGGTCACCCAGTTCGGCATCTCGCGCATGACGGTGAACCGCGCGCTGCGTGAGCTGGTGGAGCAGGGCCGCATCGTGCGCGTGGCGGGCGTGGGCAGCTTTGTGGCCGAAGACAAGCCGCAGTCCACGCTGCTGCAGATCGCCAACCTCGCGAGCGAGATCCGCCAGCGCGGGCACGACTACCGCTGCGACGTGCTGGCGGTAGAGCGCATCTCGGCAACGCTCGAAGTGGCCGCCGCGCTGGACCTGCGCACCGGCGAGTCGGTGTTCCACTCGCTGTGCATCCACCGCGAAGACGGCCTGCCTGTGCAGCTCGAAGACCGTCACGTGAACCCGCGCCAGGTGCCTCAGTTCGCCGCGCAGGACTTCACGCTGCTGCAACCCTCCGAGTACCTGGTGCGCAACGTGCCCTTCGACCAGATCGAGCATGTGGTCGATGCCGTCATGCCCACCGCGGAGCAGGCCACGCTGCTGGAGATGTCGCCGCAGGAGCCCTGCCTGCTGCTCACCCGCCGCACCTGGTCGCGCGGCGTACCCATCACCGTGGTGCGCTGCCTGCACCCCGCTACCCGCTACCGTTTGGGCAGCCGTTTCCGAGCCGACGGCAACCCCGTCGCCGGTTGACGGCTGTTGGTCAAAAGCCCCAGATTTTTTCGCTTGTACCTACTTGTATATACAGGATCAACGCCATGACAAAAGCCACCACTTCCTCCCTGACCCTGCTCCCCGGCCATGTGTCGTTGGCCGTGCTGCGCAGCATCTATGCCGCGCCCGTGCAATTGTCGCTGGACCCGTCCGCGCGGGCCCTCATGCAGGCGTCGCTGGTCACGGTGCAGCGTATCGTTGATGAAGACCAGGTGGTCTATGGCATCAACACCGGCTTTGGCAAGCTCGCCAGCACCAAGATTGCGCACGAGCGCCTGGCCGAGCTGCAGCGCAACCTGGTGCTGTCGCACAGCGTGGGCACGGGCGATGCGCTTGCGGACGATGTGGTGCGCCTCATCCTTGCGACCAAGGCCATCAGCCTGGCGCGTGGCCATTCGGGCATCCGGCCCGAGATCGTGGATGCGCTGCTGGCCATGGCCAACGCCAATGTGCTTCCTGTTATTCCGGCCAAGGGTTCCGTCGGCGCATCGGGTGACCTGGCGCCGCTCGCCCACCTGGCCTGTGTGCTAATCGGGGAAGGGCAGGCCAAGGTGGATGGCAAGGTGGTGCCCGGTGCCGAGGCCATGCGCTCCATCGGTTTGCAGCCGTTTGTGCTGGGTCCCAAGGAAGGGCTGGCGCTGCTCAACGGCACGCAGGTGTCCACCTCACTCGCGCTGGCCGGGCTGTTTGGCGCGGAGAGCGTGTTCGCTGCAGCGCTGGTCGCGGGCTGCCTGTCACTCGAAGCCATCAAGGGCTCGGTCAAGCCCTTTGATGCGCGCATCCACGAAGCGCGCGGCCAGGCCGGGCAGATTGCCGTGGCGGCCGCTGTGCGCGCCTTGCTCGACGGCAGCGCCATCGACCCATCGCACCCCAACTGCGGCCGCGTGCAAGACCCTTACTCCATTCGCTGCGTGCCGCAGGTGATGGGCGCGTGCCTGGACAACCTGCACCACGCCGCGCGCGTGCTCACCATCGAGGCGAACGCCGCGTCGGACAACCCCCTGGTGTTCGACAACGGCGACGTGATCTCCGGCGGCAACTTCCACGCCGAGCCGGTCGCCTTTGTGGCCGACATCATTGCGCTCGCCGTGGCCGAGATCGGCGCCATCTCCGAGCGCCGCCTGTCGCTGCTGCTGGACCCGGGCCTCTCGGGCCTGCCCGCGTTCCTGATCCGCGACAGCGGCGTGAATTCGGGCTTCATGATCGCCCAGGTCACCGCTGCCGCGCTGGCAGCCGAGAACCAGTGCCTGGCCAACCCCAGCAGCGTGACCAGCCTGCCCACATCGGCCAACCAGGAGGACCATGTCTCCATGGCCACCTACGGCGCACGCCGACTGGGCGACATGGTGCGCAACGCGGCCGTGATGGTGGGCATCGAGGCCATGGCCGCTGCGCAGGGCATGGAGTTCGACCGCAGCTTGAAATCCTCTCCGCTCGTCGAAGCACAGTTCGCCGCCATCCGCGAGCGCGTGGCCTACCTGGAGCAAGACCGCTACCTTGCCACCGACATCGAAGCCATGCGCGCATGGGCCCAGCAGTCCACATGGCCTGCCGCGCTCACGCAATGCCTGCCCAGCTTCGCCTGATTTTTTTACGCACACCCACTGATTCACAGGAGCCCACCATGAATGCCAACGACGCCATCATCGCCGCCGCCTCCAACACCGACCCCCGCCACGACGCCAGCCGCGTGATCCGCGCGCCGCGTGGCAGCCAGCTCACCTGCAAGAGCTGGCTCACCGAAGCGGCCTATCGCATGATCCAGAATAACCTGGACGCCGAAGTGGCCGAGCGCCCGCAAGACCTGGTGGTGTACGGCGGCATCGGCCGCGCCGCACGCAACTGGGAGTGTTATGACCAGATCCTTGCCTCGCTCAAGGACCTGAACGACGACGAGACCCTGCTCATCCAGTCCGGCAAGCCCGTGGGCGTGTTCAAGACCCACGCCAACGCACCGCGCGTGTTGCTGGCCAACTCCAACCTGGTGCCCAAGTGGGCCAACTGGGAGCACTTCAGCGAGCTGGACCAGAAGGGCCTGTTCATGTACGGCCAGATGACGGCGGGCAGCTGGATCTACATCGGCACACAGGGCATCGTCCAGGGCACGTACGAAACCTTTGCCGAGGCGGGCCGCAAGCACTATGGCGGGTCACTCGAAGGCAAGTGGATCCTGACCGCAGGCCTGGGCGGCATGGGCGGTGCACAGCCGCTCGCGGCCACGTTTGCGGGAGCGGTGTCGCTCAACATTGAATGCCAGCAAAGCAGCATCGACTTCCGTTTGCGCACGCGCTACGTGGACAAGCAGGCGCGCGACATCGACCATGCGTTTGAGCTGATCCAGCAGCACACCGCAGCCAAAGAGGCGGTGTCGATTGCGCTGCTGGGCAATGCCGCAGAAATTTTGCCCGAGCTGGTGCGCCGCGCCAAGGCCGGTGGCTTGAAGCCCGACCTGGTGACCGATCAAACGTCGGCCCACGACCTCGTCAACGGCTACCTGCCCGAAGGTTGGACGGTGGCCCAGTGGCGTGCCGCGCAGCAGGACGTGACGCAGCACGAGGTGCTGAAGAAGGCCGCTGCCAAGTCCTGCGCCGTGCACGTGCAGGCCATGCTCGACTTCCAGCACATGGGCACCCCGGTGGTGGACTACGGCAACAACATCCGCCAGGTGGCGTTTGACGAAGGCGTGAAGGACGCATTCGACTTCCCCGGCTTTGTGCCCGCGTACATCCGCCCGCTGTTCTGCGAAGGCAAGGGCCCGTTCCGCTGGGTGGCGCTCTCCGGCGACCCGGAAGACATCCGCAAAACCGACGCCAAGATCAAGGAGCTGTTCCCCGAGAACAAGCATGTGCACCGCTGGCTCGACATGGCGGGCGAGCGCATCGCCTTCCAGGGCCTGCCCGCACGCATCTGCTGGCTGGGCCTGGGCGAGCGCCACATTGCGGGCCTGGCCTTCAACGAGATGGTGAAGAACGGCGAACTCAAGGCACCCATCGTGATCGGCCGCGACCACCTGGACACCGGCAGCGTGGCCAGCCCCAACCGCGAGACCGAAGGCATGAAGGACGGCACCGACGCCGTGAGCGACTGGCCGCTGCTCAACGCGCTGCTCAACACCGCAGGCGGCGCCACCTGGGTCAGCCTGCACCACGGCGGCGGCGTGGGTATGGGCTACTCGCAGCACTCGGGCATGGTCATCGTGGCCGACGGAACCGATGACGCGGCCGAGCGCCTGGCGCGCGTGCTGGTCAACGACTGCGGCAGCGGCGTGATGCGCCATGCCGATGCTGGCTACGAACTGGCGGTGGAGACGGCCAAGAAGCAGGGCCTGAAGCTGCCCATGGTGAAGTGAAGGGGCGAGGGAGGGAATGACAGGAATGTGAAAAAAGGGAACTGCATTCCCAGTCGTTGGGAATGTTGGGTTTGAATGCCGCTGCAATCCTTTGATACTGAGTCCATGCCCACCCGTGGACCAACCTCCGTTGCCGCCGCCGACCGTGTTCTGCACGTGCTGGCGGTGCTGGCGCAACATGGGCAGCCCATGTCGGCGGCCGAGTTGATGGAGGCCACGGGCCTGGCGCGCAGCACGCTGTACCGCCAGTTGGCGCGGCTCAAGCAGTGGGGCTTTGTGCTGGAGAGCAGCGGGCACTACGCGCCCGGGCCGCTGAGCCTGCAACTGGCCCTAGGCTTTGACATGGCGTCGCACCTGGTGCACCACGCGCGGCCGGACATGCAGGCCCTGGCCCGGCAGTCCCACGAGAGCGTGGGGCTGGTGGTGGCGGTGAACGACAGCGTGGTCTGCCTGGACATGGTGGACAGCACGCAGGCCCTGCGCTGCTCGTTTGAAAAAGGGCGCAGCGTGCCGCTGCGCGCGGGTGCCTCCGCCAAGTGTCTGCTTGCCCATGTGGCACCGGCTACGCGCAATGCCATTCTGGACCTGCACTACGGCGCAGACACTGCTGAGCGCCAGGCGGCGCTGTCCGAGCTGGAGGGCATTGCCAAGGCGGGTTACGCCGTCAGCTCTGGCGAAGTGGATGCCGGTGTCTGGGGTGTCAGCGTGCCCGTGTTCGGATCTCCCCGGCAGGCTGCAGGGGCCATCACCCTGATGGCCCCTATCTTGCGAGCCCAAGGGCAGGAGGCCGCGCTCACCGGCATGGCCGTCGTCGCCGCAGCGCGCATCTCCCGCCAGCTCACTTTTCCCTGATTTCCCTCACCCCTTCCCAAGGAGCTTTCCCCATGAACCTTCGCCGCAACCTTCTTCTGGCCAGCCTGGCCGCCGCAGCCTTCTGCACCACGGGTGCACAGGCCCAGGACAACGTCCTGCGTGTGGGCACCGATGCCACGTTCCCGCCCATGGAGTTTGTCGAGAACGGCAAACGCACAGGCTTTGATGTCGAGCTGGTGGAGGCCATTGCCAAGACCATGGGCAAGCAGGTCGAGTGGGTGGACATCGACTTCAAGGGCCTGATTCCCGGCCTGATTTCCAAGCGTTTTGACATGCCGGTGTCGGCCATCTACATCACCGACGAGCGCAAGAAGGTGGTGGACTTCACCGACTCCTACTACGCCGGCGGCCTGGTGGTGATGGTGAAGGCCGACAACAAGGCCATCAACAAGCTGGCCGACCTGGACGGCAAGAAGGTCAGCGTGCAGGTGGGCACCAAGTCGGTGTCGTACCTGACCGAAAAATTCCCCAAGGTGCAGCGCGTTGAGGTCGAGAAGAACCAGGAGATGTTCAACCTGGTGGACATCGGCCGCGCCGACGCCGCCGTGACCGGCAAGCCCGCCGCGTTCCAGTATGTGCGCACCCGCCCGGGTCTGCGCGTGCTCGACGAGCAGCTCACCACCGAGGAATACGGCATGGCCCTGCGCAAGGACACGCCGGAGCTGACGAAGGCCGTCAACGGTGCCATCACCAAGCTCAAGGCCGACGGCACCTATGCGGCCATCGTCAAGAAGTGGTTCAGCAACAGCGCTGCCAAGTAAACCGCAGCCACACATTGCCGAACTGAGCCATGGAACTCGATTTTTCTCCTGTCTGGGCCGGGTTGCCCCAGTTGCTGGCGGGTGCGCTGGTCACTGTGGAAATCACGGCCGCCTCGCTGCTGCTGGGCTGCGCCATGGGCCTGCTGGTGGGCATTGGCCGCCTGAACCCCAAGCGCCGCGTGATCTACGCCCTGTGCACCGCCTACGTGGCCGCGATCCGTGGCACGCCGCTGCTGGTGCAGCTGTTCATCCTGTTCTTTGGCCTGCCGCAGTTCGGCATCCTGCTGCCCGCTTTTGTGTGCGGCGTGATCGGCCTGGGCATCTACTCGGGCGCCTATGTGTCCGAGGTGGTGCGCGGCGCCATCCAGTCCATTGACAAGGGGCAGATGGAGGCGGCGCGCTCCATCGGCATGGCTTCGGGCTTGGCCATGCGCACCGTGGTGCTGCCACAGGCCGTGGTGCGCATGATTCCGCCGCTGGGCAATGAGTTCATCGCGCTGATCAAGAACTCGGCGCTGGTGTCGCTTCTCACCATCCACGACCTGATGCACGAAGGGCAGAAGATCATCAGCGTGTCGTACCGCTCGCTGGAGGTGTACCTGGCAATTGCGGTGGTGTATTTCATCCTCACGGGTGTCACTTCGTTGGTGCTGCGCCGCATGGAGCTGCGCCTGCGTGCCGGGGGGATGGTGCAATGAAGAAAAATTCTGTGATGACCGGAGCAAGCCCGTCCGCCGAGCCCATCGTGCGCATTCGCGGACTGCGCAAGTCGTTTGGCAGCCACGTGGTGCTGAATGGCATCGACTTTGATGTGCTGCCGTCGCAGGTGGTGGTGGTCATCGGGCCCAGCGGCTCGGGCAAGAGCACTTTTTTGCGCTGCTGCAACGGCCTGGAGCAGCCCGAAGGCGGCACGGTCGAGATTTGTGGCCGCACACTGGTGCAAGACGGCCGCATGTTGCCCGACCATGACCTCAACGCGCTGCGCGAGGAGGTGGGCATGGTGTTCCAGTCGTTCAACCTGTTCCCGCATCTGTCGGTGCTTGACAACGTGACGCTGGGCCCACGCAAGCTGCACGGCCTGTCGCGCAAGGAGGCCGAGGAGCGTGCCCAGGCCTTGCTGGCCAAGGTGGGCTTGGCGTACAAGGCTTCGGCCATGCCCGCCAGCCTGTCCGGTGGACAAAAGCAGCGTGTGGCCATTGCCCGCGCGCTGGCCATGGAGCCGCGCGTGATGCTGTTCGATGAGCCGACCTCGGCGCTGGACCCGGAGCTGGTGGGCGAGGTGCTGCAGGTGATGAAGCTGCTGGCCAGCGAGGGCATGACCATGATGGTGGTCACGCACGAAATGGACTTTGCACGCGAGGTGGGCGACGTGGTGGTGGTGATGGACGGCGGCGGCATCATCGAGGCCGGTGAACCTGCCACCATCTTCACCAACCCGACGCAGGAGCGCACGCGCTCTTTCCTGCAAGCCGTGCTCACGCGCGCCTGAGGCTGGGAGCGGCGTGGTGCACCATGGTCAATAACAATCAAGGAGACAACCCCGATGCCCCAGCCTTCATCTGCTTTGGACACACCCTTGCCAGCACGCTTTCAGCAGCGCTTGCAGGAGCGCCTGACCGCAGACGACATTGCGCGTTTTGACCGCGACGGCGCCATCTGCATCAAGCAGTTGCTCACGCGCGATGAGGTGGCACTGCTGCGCGATGGCATCGATGCCAACCTGGCCGCACCCAGCCCTCGGGCCAAGGTGGCCAGTCGTCCCGATGACCCAGGCCGTTTCTTCGAGGACTTCTGCAACTGGCAGGACATTCCGCAGTTCGGCCGCTTTGTCCGCGAAACTCCGCTGGCGCTCGCCGCGCAGCGTCTGATGCAGTCGCGCACGGTGCGCCTGTACCACGATCACCTGCTGGTGAAGGAACCTGGCACGCGCCAGCGTACGCCGTGGCACCAGGACCAGCCGTACTACAACATCGACGGCAATCAGAACATCAGCATGTGGATTCCGGTCGATCCGGTTTCCCGCGCCGCCACGCTCGAATTCGTGGCTGGCTCGCACAAAGGGCCGTGGCTCATGCCGCGCACCTTTATGGACAACCAGGCGAAATGGTTCCCCGAAGGAAGCCTTCAGGACCTTCCCAATGTGGAGGCCAACCGCGATGCTTTTCCCATCGTCGGCTGGGAAATCGAGCCCGGCGATGTGGTGTGCTTTCATATGCTCACGCTGCATGCGGCGGGTGGGGTGGAAGGGAGCAACCGGCGCCGCGTGTTCTCGGTGAGGTTTTTGGGCGACGACACGCGCCACGCGCCGCGGCCCTGGAAAACCTCGCCCGAGTTTCCGGGCCTCGCCGAGGAGCTGCCCGCGGGCGCGGAGATGGACCACCCGCTGTTCCCGCTGCTGGTCGCAGACACGGAGCAGACAACCGCAGCATCCTGATGAATACGACGACAACGATGGCATTGCATTTCTTTGACCTGGCCACCACTCCCAGCATGCCTTGGAAAAATGGCGGTGGCAGCACGCAGGAGCTGGCTTGCTGGCCCCCCGGCGCGGACATGAACAGCTTCGAGTGGCGCGTGAGCCTGGCCACGGTGGACCGGCCCGGGCCGTTCTCGGTCTTCCCAGCCATTGATCGCCAGATCATGCTGCTGGGCGGTGACGGCCTGCACCTGCGCAGCCCTGGCTGGGAGCACCGGCTGGAGCAGCGCTGGCAACCGTTTGCGTTCTCGGGCGATGACGCGGTGGATGGCGCCATGCTGGGCGGCACCTCCAAGGACTTCAACCTCATGCAACGGCGGGGCCTGTGGAAGGGCCCGCTGCGGGTGGTGAGCGATGCGCAGTCGCCCGGCGACACGCCCGCAGGCCTGTGCCTGGTGCTGCAGGGCGATTGGCAATGGGTGGCGCAGGGCGCCGGGCCACGTGCGTTGGCGGCAGGGCAGGGCTTTTGGTGGGCGGGCGAGGGGGGGGCGACGCCGGGCCAACTGGAGCCGCTGCATGCGGGGGCCGACGCCGATGCGTCCGCACTGGTCTGGATCGCCTTGCAGCGCGGTGTAGCCCCTAAAGTTTGAATAAAAATGGCCGCCACCGCTTGATGGATAAGCGCTGGTAGCTATTATTTATATAGCATTCAACACGGAGCCCACGGGTGGGCAGGCAGATGCAACACAACGACAACCCCAGTCACCCCAATGGATGGGCCGCCAGCCAGAACGCCGATGGCGTGTGGCAGAACCTGAAACCCGCGCCCGGCCTGTGGGTGGCCGATGTGCCCGTGCTCGAGGGCCAGCCCGCCTGCGTGGTGGTGCAGCAAGGCCAGATGGCCTGGGTGGGGCCCGAGGCGCAGTTGCCTGCCGCCTACCAGGCATTGCCGCGCCATGATGCGCGGGGCGCACTCGCCACCCCCGGGCTGGTGGACTGCCACACGCACCTGGTCTATGGTGGTCAGCGTGCCAACGAATTCGCCATGCGCCTGGCCGGTGCCACCTATGAAGAAGTGGCCAAGGCGGGTGGGGGCATCGTCTCGTCGGTGAAGGCCACGCGCGCTGCCACCGAAGACGAACTCTTTGACCAGGCCGCGCCGCGCCTGCAGGCCCTGCTGGCCGAAGGCGTATGCGCCATCGAGATCAAGTCCGGCTACGGCCTGGCCTTGGAGCACGAACGCAAGCAATTGCGCGTGGCCCGCCGTCTGGGCGAAGCGTTTGGCGTGACGGTGCGCACCACCTTTTTGGGCGCGCACGCCCTGCCGCCCGAGTACGCAGGCCGCAGCCAAGCCTATGTCGATCTGGTCTGCAATGAGATGCTGCCCGCGTTGGCCACCGAGGGCCTGGTGGATGCGGTGGATGTGTTCTGCGAACGCATCGCCTTCACGCTGGCCGAAACCGAACAGGTCTTCCAGGCTGCGCTAAAGCTGGGCATTCCCGTCAAGCTGCATGCCGAGCAGCTGTCGGACATGGGCGGCTCGGCGCTGGCAGCACGCTACGGCGCGCTGTCATGCGACCACATCGAGCACCTTTCGGCCGACGGCATCGCTGCCATGAAGGCCGCAGGCACCGTGGCTGTGCTGCTGCCCGGCGCCTACTACACGCTGCGCGACACGCACCTGCCGCCGATTGCGCAGCTGCGCGAGGCCGGTGTGCCCATGGCGGTGTCCACCGACCACAACCCGGGCACATCGCCCGCGCTCAGCCTGCTGCTCATGGCCAACATGGCCTGCACGCTGTTCCGCCTGACGGTGCCCGAGGCGCTGGCCGGTATCACCACCCATGCCGCGCGCGCGCTGGGCTTGCAAGATTCCCACGGCCTCATCGCTTCTGGCAGGCCCGCCAATTTTGTGCTGTGGCCTGTGGGCGAGGCGGCCGAGCTGGCCTACTGGCTGGGCCAAAAGCCCGACTGCACCATCGTGCGGCAAGGGCGTATTGCAAGGGCAAGGAGTGAGGCATGAGCATGGCTGTATCGGAACTGCGCTTGGGCCCCATGCCCGGGCGCCAGCAAGGGCAGGGGGCGCCCGTGCTGCTGGTGCACGGTGCGCTGGCCGATGCGCGGATGTGGTCGGCCCACCAGAGCCATCTGGGTGCGCGCTGGAACACACTGGCCGTCACGCTGCGCTACTTTGGTACGGAGGCTTGGCCCGACGATGGCCCGCCCTTTGGGTTGGCCACGCATCTGGATGACCTGGTGCAGGCCATCGACGCATGGGGCCAGGGCCCGGTGCATCTGGTGGCCTGGTCGTATTCAGCACATGCCGCTTTGTACATGGCGCGGCACCACGCCACGCGGCTGCGCAGCGTGTTCGTGTACGAGCCAGGCTTTCCGACCTATCTGCAGGAGCCGGAAGCGCTGGCACGCTTTCAGGCCGACGCACAGCTCATGTACGGCCCGTTGGCCGAGGCCGTGTTGCGGAGTGATTTGGCCGCTGCTACCCGCATCCTCATGGATGCCTCGGGCCAGTCGCCGGGGTACTTTGACCGCCAGCCTGCAGAGCGGCGCGCCGTGCAACTGGACAACGCGCACACGCTGCCGCGCATCATGTCGCAGACGCCGCCGCTGCCGCTGTCTGCCACCGACCTGGCGGCCATCACGCTGCCTGTGTGCATTGCCCAGGGCGGTGACACACGCCCCGTCTTTGGCGAAGTCGCCAGCGCTGCGGCGCGTGCCATGCCGCAGGCGCGCCATCTGGTGGTGCATCAGGCCACCCATATGTGGCCTGACGAGGCGCCGCAGGCTTTTTGCGACGCACTGGAAGCCTTCTGGCGCAGCGCCTACCCTTCTGGAGCGTGATCAATGAATGAGCTGTTTGCCGCGAACGCCCTGCTGCCCACCGGCTGGGCGCGCAATGTACTGCTGCAATGGGATGAGGCTGGGCGCCTTTGCACCGTCGCACCGGATGCCGTTGTGCCACAGGGCACTCCCGTGGCCCCAGGGCCTGTGCTGCCTGGTATGCCCAATCTGCATTCGCACGCCTTCCAGCGCGCGTTTGCGGGCCTCACCGAGTACAGGGGGGAAAGCCAGGACAGCTTCTGGAGCTGGCGCAACCTGATGTACCGCTTTGCCGCACGCATCACGCCCGAGTCTCTGGAGGCCATCGCCACCTGGCTGTATGTGGAGATGCTGGAGGCTGGCTACACGTCGGTGTGCGAGTTCCATTACGTGCACCACGACCAGGATGGCACACCGTATGCCGACGATGCCACGCTGTCGGAGGCATTGCTGCGCGCAGCGCGCAACGCGGGCATGGGCATCACGCTGCTGCCGGTGCTGTACCAGACCAGCGGGTTTGGCGCCAAGCCGCCGCGTGCAGACCAGGCCCGGTTCATCCGCAGCACGGACAACATGCTCTCATTATTGGAGCGGCTCACGCCCGCTGCACAGGCGCAAGGGGCCGTTTTGGGTCTTGCACCGCACTCGCTGCGTGCGGTGCCGCCCGACAGCCTGGCCGCTGCTGTGCAGGGCCTCACGGCGCTTAACCCCGAGGCCCCTATCCACATCCACATTGCTGAGCAAACGCAGGAGGTGGATGACTGCATTGCCTGGAGCGGCCTGCGCCCTGTGCAGTGGCTGCTGGAGCACGCGCCGGTGGATGAGCGCTGGTGCCTGGTGCATGCCACGCACATGACGCCGCAGGAATACGCCGATGCTGCCCGCACGGGTGCCGTGGCTGGCATCTGCCCCACCACGGAAGCCAACCTGGGCGACGGCATCTTCGACATGCCGCTGTGGCTGCAGCACGGCGGCCGCTGGGGCGTGGGCTCTGACAGCCATGCCTGCGTGAACGCGGCCGAGGAACTGCTGATGCTCGAATACGGCCAGCGCCTGTCGCTGCGCCAGCGCAATGTGCTTGCCAATGCAGCGCAGCCCGAAGTTGCGACGGCCATGACCTTGCAGGCCGTTGCAGGCGGGTCGCAGGCCGCAGGGCGCGCCATTGGCGGCATCGCAGTGGGGCAGCAGGCCGACCTGGTGGCTCTCAATGCGCAGCATGTGGCGCTGCGCGATCTGCCCGCGCACAGCATGCTGTCGGCCCATGTGTTTGGCAGCCACCGCACCTCCGCCATTGACAGTGTGTGGGTGGCGGGCCAGCGGCGCATCGCTGCTGGCCGGCACGCACTGCACGATGGTGCTGCCCATGCGTTTGTGACCGCGCGTTCCGCCACCATCGCGCCAGATTGAACCCATACCTTTGGATTTGTGATGACTGATACCTCTCCACCACCTTTTGTTCTCTACCCGGGCACCGCACCGCTGCTGGTGTCCATGCCCCACGCGGGCACCTACGTGCCCCCGGCGCTGGCGGCGCGCTTTACCGACGAGGCCCGCCAGGTGCCCGACACCGACTGGCATATGGAGCGGCTGTATGGCTTTGCCAAAGACTTGGGTGCCTCTGTTCTTGTGGCCACGCATTCGCGGTATGTGGTCGATCTGAACCGCCCGCCTGACGGCACCAGCCTGTATCCCGGCCAGAGCGTCACCGGCCTGTGCCCGGTCGATACCTTTGATGACACGCCCATCTACGCCCAAGGGGATGTGCCGGATGATGCTGAGGTGGCGGCGCGGCGCGATGCGGTGTGGGTGCCATACCATGCACAACTGCGTGCCGAGCTGGACCGCATCAGGGCCCGGCATGGCGTGGCGGTGCTGTGGGACGCCCACTCGATCCGCTCAGTGCTGCCGCGCTTTTTTGAGGGCAAGCTGCCCGACCTGAACCTGGGCACGGCCAATGGCGAAAGCTGCAACCCCGCCCTGGCGCAAGAACTGCTGTCGATTGCACAACAAGCCACTGGCTACACCGCCGTACTCAACGGCCGTTTCAAAGGCGGGCACATCACACGCCACTACGGCCAGCCGGAGCAGGGCATCCATGCCATCCAGCTGGAAATGACACAGTGCAGCTACATGCAGGAGGCCTTGCCATTTGACTATCTGCCTGAGGTTGCGGCGCGTGTCCAGCCCCATCTGCAGCGCATGTTGACTGCGGCGCTGGCCTTCGCCACGTCAGCATCAAAGGCTTGAGCTTGCTCAAGCTTGTGAGCTAGCCCTCTCACTGTTGATGGGGGTTCGGTGCTACCATGGGTCAGCGGTCCGCATCTGGCCGCTGAGAGGGCTCCCTGTTGGCCCACTCAAGCGGAAGGAGCCGCACCCCATGGATCCAACCGCCTATTACTACATGCCCCATTTCAAGCCTGGCGCTTCCGTCCAGTGGAAGCAGCAGCGCGAAACGGTCAGCCATGTGGTCATCCGCCGCAATGCGCTGATGATCTATCTGGTGGGCAACGACACTGCCGTGCACCCCGACACCCTGCAACTGGCCCCCACCGCGTTTCAGCTGACGCGCGTCCCGGACCGGATCTGACGGGCTGGTGCACAGGGCAGGGTGCTTACCACCCTTTGCCTGTCGCAAGGCTGCGGTCGCTCAGACCGCCCCGCGCTGTGCCATGGCCTCGCCCAGCTGAATCGCCCGCATCGGAGCCCACTGCGGGTTGAATTGCAATGGCCCCTGGGGAAACAACATCACCACCGTGGAGCCGAGCAGGAAGCGGCCCATTTCTTCACCCTGCTGCAGGCTGACCTGACCTTTGGCGTAGTCCCACTGCCGCAGCGTGCCCGTGCGTGGCGGGTTGACCTGCCCGTGCCACACGGTGGCCATGCTGCCCACGATGGTGGCGCCCACCAGCACCAGCACAAAGGGCCCCTGGGCCGACTCAAAAAAGCACACCACGCGTTCATTGCGCGCGAACAGGCCGGGCACACCTCGTGCCGTGGTCGGGTTCACCGAAAACAGATCGCCCGGCACATGCACCATGCGCGTCAGCTCGCCCGCGCAGGGCATGTGGATGCGGTGGTAGTCGCGCGGGCTGAGGTACAGCGTGGCGAAGTGGCCGTTGTCAAAACGGGCTGCTGCTTCCGCATCGCAGCCCACCAAGGCGGTGGTGGAGTAGGTGTGCCCCTTGGCCTGGAAAATCTGGTCCTTCGCAATGGGGCCAAACTGGCTGATGGCGCCATCCACGGGGCAGATCAGGTCTGCCGCCGCCAGCGGGCGGGCCCCGGGTTTCAACGCACGCGTGAAGAAGTCGTTGAACGATGCGTAGCTGGTGATGTCGGGGTTGGCAGCCTCGGCCATGTTGACGTTGTAGCGGGCCACAAAGCGGCGGATCACCGAGGTGGTCAGTCCGCCCAACTGGGCCGACGCAAATTTGCCAGCCAGGGTGGTCAGTGCCTGCTTGGGCAGGAGGTATTGCGGCAGAACTGCCAGGCGATCGGACACGGGCGAACCCCTCGAAGACGAAAGCGGACGATTCTATCGGCGGGGCGCCATCGGCCGCATTCTTATACCCCGAGGTACTGGTCCAGCAGTTGCGGCTGCGCGTGCAATGCGTCGGAGCTGCCCTCGAACACCACCTGGCCCTTGACCAGGATGATGTTGCGGTCTGTGATCTGCGTGACGTGTTTCCAGTTTTTGTCCACGATGACGCTGCTGATGCCGCTGTCCTTGATCAGGCTGCAGATGCGCCAGATCTCGCGGGCGATCAGCGGGGCCAGGCCTTCGGTGGCCTCGTCGAGGATGAGCACATCCGGGTTGGTCATCAGCGCGCGGCCAATGGTCAGCATCTGCTGCTCGCCCCCGCTGAGCTGCTGGCCGCCGTGGCCGAGGCGCTCCTGCAGGCGCGGGAAGGTCTCCAGCACACGCTCGTAGGTCCAGTCGCGCTGGCCGCGTGTGCCGGCGCGCGCGGCCATCTGCAGGTTCTCGACCACGCTCAGGTTGCCAAAAATGCCACGGCCTTCCGGCACGTAAGCGATTCCCAGGCGCGCCACCTCGTAGGGTGGCTTGCCCGTCATATCGCGGCCCGCTACGGCCACGCTGCCAGAGCGGGGCTTGACCAGGCCCATCAGGGACTTGAGCAGGGTGCTCTTGCCCATGCCGTTGCGGCCCATGAGGCCGATGGTCTCGCCCTGGCCCACGGTGAAATCAATGCCGTGCAGGACGTGGCTGCTGCCGTAGAAGGTGTGGATGCCCTTGGCATCAATCCATGGTGCGCTCATCTCAGTGATCCTCCCCCAGGTAAGCGGCTTGCACTGTGGGGTCGGCGCGCACCTCGGGCGGTGTGCCATGGGCGATCACTTCGCCGTTGACCATCACCGTGAGGTGGTCGGCCAGCGCAAACACGGCATCCATGTCGTGCTCCACCAGCATGATGGCGTGGGCGGGTTTGAGGCGCTGCAGCAGCTCGACCATGCGCTCGGCCTCGGCCACGCCCATGCCCGCCAGGGGCTCGTCCAGCAGCAACACCTGGGGCTCCGTGGCCAGGGTCATGGCGATCTCCAACTGGCGCTGCTCGCCGTGGCTCATGGCGCCGGCAATCGCCATGCGCCGGTCTTTCAAGCCAGAAAGCTCGATAGCGCTTTCCAGGCGGGCGTTGGTAGCGCTGTTTTTGATAGTGTTTGCACGTGTGTCCAGCCACCAGCGCAGCGGGTTCCAGGGCTGCTGCGCATCGCGCGACTGCGCGGCCAGTCGCACGTTTTCATGCACTGTGAGCGGCAAAAAGATGTTGGTTTTTTGGTAGCTGCGCCCCAGGCCCTGGCGCGAGATGCGTTCGGGCGCCCAGCCGGTCACATCGGTGCTGCCAAGTTGCACTTGGCCCGCGCTCGGTGGAAGGTCGCCCGAGAGCAGGTTGGTCAGTGTGGACTTGCCCGCGCCGTTGGGGCCGATCACGGCATGGATCTGACCACGCCACAGGTCCAACGATACGCCGTTGACAGCGGCCAGGCCTCCGAAGCGTTTGGTGAGCTGGCGGGCCGAGAGCAGAGCATCAGCCATGGTGAGAATCCTCCTGCGCCTTGGCGGCCCGGCGCTGCCCCAGCACGCCCAGCAGCCCGCGCGGTGCTGCCACCACCACCAGCACGATGAAGCTGCCCATCAGCAGTTGCCAGTGTTTGGTGATGTCCTTGAACACATGCAGGAGATACTCAAAGGCAAAGGCGCCCACGATGGCCCCGGCAAAATTGCCCATGCCACCCAGGATGATCATCATGATGGCGTGGGCGCTCATGTGAAAGCCCATCAGCTCCGGGTTCACATAGCCTGTCTGCGCGCCCCATAAGTAGCCTGCCAGCCCGGCAAGCGCACCTGCCACGGTGAACGCGGTGAGTTTGTAGCCGCGCGTGCCAAAACCCATGGCGCGCATGCGATGTTCGTTAATGCGAATGCCCGACAGGGCACGGCCCAGCGGGCTCCAGAGCAGGCGGCGCAGCAGTGCGTAGACGATGACCACCAGCGCCAGCGTGAAGTAGTAGAAGGTCTTGCGGCCTTCGAGGTCAAAAGGCAGCCAGCCAAAGATGGAGGCATCGGGCCGGAAGTTGATGTACAGCCCGTCCGAGCCGCCCAGCACCTTGTTGTCGAAGAACAGGTAGAACACCATCTGCGCGAACGCCATCGTGACCATGATGAAGTAGATGCCGTGCGTGCGGACCACAAAGAAGCCGATGACTAGCGCCACCAGCCCGGCACCCGCCACCGCCAGGGGCAGCGACCACCACAGGCTCACCGGCATATCGGCGGGTGTGAGAAAGGCGAGCGCATAGCCCGCCACCCCAAAGTAGGCGGCGTGGCCCAGCGACACCAGGCCGGTCACGCCCTGCAGCAGATCCAGGCTCATTGCGAAGATGGCCATGATCATCATGCGTGTGACCATCTGCACGTAGAAATCACTGCCGACGACCGGGAACAGCAGCAGCGCAGCCAGCCCCAGTGCCAGCGCGAATTGCACGCTGCGCGGCAACACTTCGATATGGGCGCGGGGGGTGCTCATAGGGGGGCGCCGGGCTGTGAAGCGTGTATGGCGTGGGAAGAGCGCGAAGTGACAGTGGCAAGCATCGGGGTCATCATTGTTTGAACAGGCCTTCGGGTTTCCACAGCAGCACGGCCGCCATCAGCATGTAGACCAGCATTCCGGCCATCGATGGCAGCAACACCTTGCCAAAGGTGTCCACCAGCCCCACAAGCAGGGCCGAGATCAGGGCGCCACGCACGGAACCTATGCCGCCGATCACCACCACCACAAAACACATGATGAGAACGGACGAGCCCATGTTGGGATAAACGCTGGATACCGGCGCGGCCACCATGCCGGCAACGGCCGCCAGGCCCACGCCCAGCGCAAAGACGATGGCGTGGATCAGCTTGATGTTCACCCCCAGCGATTCGGCCATGTCGCGGTTGAAGGCGCCCGCGCGGATCTTCATGCCCAGCCGCGTTTTGGAGATCAGCAGGTACAGGCCCAGCGCCAGCGCCATGCACACGCCGGAGATGAACAGCCGGTAGACCGGGTAGGAAAGGGTGTCGGTGAGCGGAATGGACCAGTCCAGCATCGCTGGAATCGGGACGCCGTGCACGTCGTCCCCCCAGAGGATGGAGCGCAGTTCCTCAAAGATGTAGATGAGGCCGAAGGTCAGCAGCACCTGGTCCAGGTGGTCGCGGTGGTAGAAGTGGCGAAACAGCAACCACTCCAGCGCCAGGCCAAACAACACGGCCAGCACGGCACCCCCCAGGATGGCCAGCGTGAGGCTGCCAAAGTGGCCCGACAGCGAATAGCCCAGGTAAGCCCCCAGCATGTAAAAGCTGCCGTGCGCCAGATTCACCACCCCCATGATTCCGAAAATCAGCGTGAGGCCGGCGGCCAGCATGAACAGCAGCAGCCCGTACTGCACGCTGTTGAGCAACTGGATCAGGAAAGTGGCGAAGTCCATGGTGGGCAAACAGACAGGGGATCAGGTAGCGCGGCGTGTCGCCAGCAAAAGGGTGCCCATCAACGTGAACAGGCCGCCCGAAATGCGGTTGAACCAGCGCATGCGTGCGCCAGAGCGCAAAACGGGTGCCAGCCGTGCTACACCCAGTGCACACAGCGTGAGAACCGTGAATTCGAAAGCCACAAAGGTGCTTGCCAGCACGGCAAACTGCGGCGCCCATGCGGCGGTCGGGTCCAGAAACTGGGGGAAGAACGCCGTGAAGAACAGCAGGGCCTTGGGGTTGCTGCCGCCCACGATCAGACCCTGGATGTAGAGCTTGCGCGCGGGCACCACGGCCTTGGTCTGCGTGCCGTTGGCGGGCATCTCGTCAAACACCGTGGTCTGGCTGCGAAATGTCTTGATGCCAAGCCAGATCAGATACGCCGCGCCGGCAGCCTTGAGCACCCAGAAGGCGGTTTCCGATGCCGCCAGCAATGCGCCAAGGCCCAGGGCCGAAAGCAGCATGGTGCCCAGCACTGCCGTCACGCTGCCTGCAGCAGCGGCGAGGGCCTTGCGCGGGCCGTGCTGCAGAGAATTGGTCATGCACATGAGCATCGTCGGGCCGGGTGAAAGAACCAGCAGGGCCACTGCGGCGAGGTAGAGCAGGTAGGTACTGAGCGACATAGGATTGGGTGGAGGGCAAGGTGGCCGCAAAGTCCGGGCGCACAGCAGACAGGCCTGCCATGGCGGCAGTCCATCAATGCATTGTGTCAAAGCTGCGGGGCGAACCGGACCCGAGGTCCAGCACGCGCAGTGGCCCGGGCAGTGGGGTTAGCGCGTCAGCCCATGCGGCAGCCGGCACCGCTGTCGGCCAGGGCCTTGGCGGCAATGCCAATCACCTTGTTTTCCTTGTTGTCGACGCGGCGCAGGTAGATGTCCTGCACGGGGTTGTGTGCCTTGCTCATCGTCCACTTGCCGCGCGGGCTGTCGATGGTGGCGCTTTCCATCGCCTTGATGACGGCAGCCTTGGCGGACAGGTCGCCCTTGACGGCGTTGGCACCCTGCACCAGCAGGAGGCCGGTATCGTAGCCTTGCACGGCGTACACGTCGGGCTGGCTGCGGAAGGCCTTGGCGTATTCCAGGCGGAATTGCTTGTTGCGCGGTGTGTCCAGCGAGTCGCTGTAGTGCATGGTCGTGATGATGCCTTCGGCAGCGGGGCCGGCGGCGTCCAGCACGCCTTCGGTGAGGAAGCCCGAGCCGTATAGCGGAATCTTGTCCTTGAGGCCTGCGGCCGCATAGTCCTTGATGAACTTGGCAGCACCGCCGCCCGCGAAGAAGCAGGCCACGGCGTCGGGCTTGAGGGCGGCGATTTCGGTCAGCAGCGCCTGGAATTCCACGTTGGGGAAGGGCAGGCCCAGTTCCTTCACGATGGTGCCGCCGGCTGCGGTGTAGCTTTGCTTGAAGCCTTCGAAGGCTTCGTCCCCTGCCGCGTATTTCCAGGTGATCCACACAGCCTTCTTGTGGCCCTTTTCGACCATGGCTTTGCCCAGGGCCAGCGTGGGCTGGGAATTGCTGAACGAAGTACGGAAAACGTTGGGGGCACACAGTGCGCGCGTGGCGGCATGCACGCCGGCGTTGGGAATCAGGTTGAGAACCCCCGTATCGCGCGCCACCTTCTGAATGCCCATCTGCACACCTGAATGCACGGTGCCAATCAGCACATCCACCTTGTCGCGCTGCACCAGCTTGCTCGCGTTCTCGACACCCTTGCTGGGCTCGGACTCGTCGTCCACCTTGAACCATTCGATCTCGCGACCGCCGAGCTTGCCACCCTGCTGGTCTATGGCCAGGCGCACGCCGTTTTCGATGGCGACCCCCAGTTGTGCAAAGGTACCGGTGTAGGGCAGCATGAAGCCCACGCGCACCTTGCCGCTTTGCGCACGCACGATGGAGGGCAGCAACAGCCCTGTAGATGCGGCGCCCACGAGGGCGGCGCTACGGCTGATGACGAGGCGGCGGGTGGTCATTGGACTTGTCTCCTTTGTTTAGGCTTAAAGTAATTTACTGCAAGCATTCGGTGGTGAATACCTATGGGTTACCCGTACCGTTGGGCAAGGGGCTCCCGCATTGCGAGGTGCCCGAGGACTGCAACCGGGCCCGGCGGCAGAGGCTCGCCGATGATGGGTTTACCAAGGGCTGCTTGACGGACATAGAACCAAGTTCATGAATTAAAGTGCAGTTTTGTGCTTTTTGTGCAGTATAGATCGTGTGATTTTTGCTGTGGGCAGCTATTTGAGCCTCCGGTATCAGTAGTTTCGAGCATAGGCACGGTTCTAAGAGCCGTGACGGGTCGTTTGGCCGCGAGTGCAGTGGCTCTCTGGGTGGGAGTGCTTCAATGCCCTGCAAAATGGAGGCATGGGTGACGCTGGAGACCGGTGTTGCCAGCTCTTGAAGGGGGTGCGCCCCGTCTCGCCGGAAGGCGGCAAACCGCATGTTTCCGATTGCTTCATGCCCCTTTCATCACCCCCATCTTCATCGTCCAGTTCCCAGTCCATGCGGGTGCGTCTAGCCCGGTGGTTGCGCCATTTCTGGCCCGCACCGTTAGGTATCGACGGACGCGAAAGGCTTCGCTTCATTGTGGGCGCCGTGATCGGTGTACTGGTGACGGGATTGCTCAGCCGCTGGTGGGCAGGGGGAAGCAGCGCAGGTCCCTGGATGGTGGCATCGCTGGGGGCGAGTGCGGTCCTGGTGTTTGGCATGCCGTCCAGTCCACTGGCCCAGCCCTGGCCGGTCCTGGGAGGAAGTACTTTGTCTGCGCTGGTGGGCGCCGTTTGCTCCGCGTTCATCCCGGACCCGGCACTTGCAGGGGCGGTTGCGGTGGGGTTGGCTATTGCGCTGATGGTGCCCCTGCGTTGCCTGCATCCACCGGGCGGAGCAATGGCGCTGTATGTCGTGTTGACCGCGGGGGACGGGTGGCATCTGGCCGCATTTCCCATCCTGTTCAATGTGATCGTTCTCTTGGTCTCGGCCGTGGTCTACAACGGCCTGACAGGGCGCCGGTACCCCCATCCTCAGCGGATGGCGGCCCGAACCGATATTGCTCAGGGCGCTTTTACCGCCTCGGATGTGGATGCAGCGTTGGCACACTACAACCAGGTGCTGGACGTGAGCCGTGCCGATCTGGAAGGGCTGTTGCACTTGGCGGGCCGTGCAGCCTTCCAGCGGACGCTGGGGGAGGTTCGCTGTTCGGACATCATGTCCAGGCCACCGTTTGCGGTGGAGGCGGGGGTTTCCCTTAAAGACGCCTGGGCGTTGATGCGTGCCCAGCAGATCAAGGCGCTGCCCGTGGTGGATGCCCAACGCCTGGTGGTAGGTATCGTGACGGTGGCGGACTTCATGCGGCTGGCCAACCTGGATATGCATGAAGGTTTGGGGCAGCGTTTGCGGACACTGGTCATGGGGCGTACGGGGCAGCCCCAAAATGTGGGCGAAATCATGTCGCACCCGGTCCAGGTGGCCCACGTGGGGCAGCACGCCATGGATCTCGTCCCTCTGTTTTCCCAGGGCGGGCACCACCATATTCCCATTGTGGAGAGCGAGGGCCGTCTGGTAGGGGTGATCACACAGACGGACCTTGTGCGGACGTTGGCAGCAGCTGTGCAAGGGCGCGACGAGGGAGGCTCTGCGGGTCCCACCTCGGTGCGCGGGCGTGCGCCGACCGAAGAGCAAGCTTCCCCATAGGCAAGACACGGTACATCGCGGTACAATTGACAGGCTTTGCACAGTGCTTATGCCTGTCCATTGAAGCCGTCTCCCCCGGCCCTCTGCCTGATCTGCGCCCCGGGTGCAGCGACTCCCACCGCCCGCAATGCACCGTGTGTCGAGCACCGACCACGCCGTAGCTGCCGTGGTGGATGCACAAGCGTCAGGTGCCGATCACAGAATATTTGTTTTGAAAAGATAGAACATGGCCAAAGAAGAACTCATTGAAATGCAAGGCTCCGTGACGGAAGTCCTTCCCGACTCGCGCTTTCGCGTGACGCTGGACAACGGTCACCAACTGATCGCCTACACGGGCGGCAAGATGCGCAAGCACCACATCCGCATTCTGGCGGGTGACAAGGTGTCGCTGGAAATGTCGCCCTACGATCTGTCCAAAGGACGCATCACGTTCCGCCATCTGGCCGGTCGCGGTCCCGGCCCTTCGGGCAATCGTTGATATTCGGCCCCGGGGAGACACGGACTGGCGCTTGCTTGTTCCGGCTCTTGGGGCAACCGGTTTCTTGTGTTCCTTCATCTGCGCACTGTTTCTCCCAGAGGCGGTGCTTTCCCGGTTCAGGTCTTCGCACCGTGCTTTTAAAAAAATCACAAAAAGCACGCGTTGAACCAAAAACAGGGAAATTGCCGGGTTAGAATACGAGCTGTCGGAGCGTAGCGCAGCCTGGTAGCGCATCTGCTTTGGGAGCAGAGGGTCGCGAGTTCGAATCCCGCCGCTCCGACCAATGTTTGAAGGCCTTGCAGCACATGCTGCAAGGCCTTTTTTCTTGCCCGCATTTTTTTTGCTTGTTGGCGTGTATGGTTCGACCCGCGTGGCAAGACGGAGTTGGATTTGCGTACCATCGGGCCCATAGGGCGGGCAAGTATCCGCACCGACACCTTCCGCTGGTATTGCCATGAACCGTGCGCTTCCCTTGCCGCCTGCCCCGTTCTCCTCGCTCCAGCCGTCACCACGTTATGACAGCGTAGATGCATTGCGCGGCCTGGCAATGGTGTGGATGACGGTCTTCCACTTTTGCTTTGACCTGAGCCATCTGGGCTTCTGGCCGCAGAATTTCCGCGCCGACCCATTCTGGACCTCGCAGCGGACGGTGATCGTGAGCTTGTTCCTGTTCTGCGCCGGGCTGGGGCAGGCCATTGCGCTGCACCAGGGACAGGGGTGGGCTCGGTTTGGTCGGCGGTGGTTGCAGATCGCTGGTTGCGCGCTGCTGGTGTCTGCGGGGTCGTTCGTGATGTTTCCCCACAGCTTCATCCATTTTGGCGTGCTGCATGGCATGGCCGTAATGCTGCTCATTGCCCGGTGTACCGCAGGGTGGGGGCGGTGGTTGTGGCTTGCCGGGTTGGTGGCTGTGGCGTTGCCATCGGTAGCGCACCAGCTTTTGGCGGGTGCCTGGGCCGACGCTGCGCCCTGGTTCAATGGGCGCGCGCTCAACTGGATGGGTCTGGTGTCGCGCAAGCCTTTTACCGAAGACTACGTACCCGTGCTGCCGTGGTTGGGGGTGTTGTGGTGGGGGCTGGCTGCCGGCCAATGGGCAATGGCTGCGGGTCGGGGCCACTGGCTGGGGTGGCGGGTTCCCCAAGGCTTGCAGCCGCTGGCACTGCTGGGGCGGTGGAGCCTGAGCTATTACATGGTGCACCAGCCGGTCATGATTGGGCTGCTGATGGCGGTAGCCTGGATAACGAAGGGTTAGTGGGCCGGGGACCGCTCTGGGGTCTGCACCCATAGGCCCCGCTGCCGCTCCGGTCACCGTGGGGCGGTTTTCCACCCGCCCATAAAAAAACGCGGCCTGGGCCGCGTTTTTTGAGTGCATTGCCAAAGCAGATGCGCAGTTGCCTTGCCAGTTACTCGACCTTGGCCTTGGCGCGCAGGTCTTCCTGGAACTTGGCCAGCTTCTGCTGTTGCAGCTGCTGGGCCACCTGGGGCTTCACTTCTTCCAGCTTGGGCAGTTCTGCCTGGCGCACGTCGTCCAGGCGGATAACGTGCCAGCCGAACTGGCTCTTCACGGGAGCGTCGGTCATCTTGCCCTTTTGGAGCTTGACCAGGGCTTCCGTGAATTCGCTCACGTAGCTCGAAGGATTGGCCCAATCCAGGTCGCCACCCTTGGCGCCAGAACCTGGGTCCTTGGACTGCTTCTTGGCGATGTCTTCAAACTTGGCGCCCTTCTTGATGGAGGCGATGATGGCCTTGGCATCCGCTTCCTTTTCCACCAGGATGTGGCTGGCCTTGTATTCCTTGCCGCTGTTGGCTGCCACGAACTTGTCGTACTCAGCCTGGATCTCGGCGTCGGTCACAGGGTTCTTTTTCTGGTAGTCGGCGAACAGTTCGCGGATCAGAATGGTCTGGCGGGCCAGATCCATTTGTGCCTTGTAGTCTGCCGAGCCTTCCAGGCCGCGCTTTTGCGCTTCCTGCATGAAGATTTCGCGGGTGATGACTTCTTCCTTGATCTGGCCTTCGATGTCAGGCGTCACAGGACGGCCCGAGCGTTCCACCTGCTGCTTGAGAGCTTCAACGCGCTCTTTTGGCACGGCCTTGCCATTGACGATGGCGATATTCTGGGCGGAAACGGGCAGGGCCAACGTGCCCAGCACGGCAGCGGCCACGAGGCCGGACAGGAGCTGTTTCTTCATGCGGAATCCAAAAAATGAGAGGTTGTTTGCCAGCTGAGTTCCGGCAACAGAGGATATGGGGGCCGGTTCAGAGAACTTCAATGGCGAGGGCGTGAACGCCTTGGTCAATAAATTCTTGCAGCGCATCATACACAAGGCGATGCTGTGCGACGCGGGGCTTGCCTGTAAACAAAGGTGACGAAATGCGCACCCGAAAATGGGTGCCAAAGCCGGTGCCGTTAGCGCCCGCGTGCCCTGCATGGGCGGCACTTTCATCAAGCACTTCCAGGGCGGTGGGTGTAAGACGGTCCGCCAGGGTCTGGTGCATTTGCTGAGCGAGGGAGGTCATGGCAGGTTGTCCTTCAGGCAGCAGGCTCGTCGCCTTCGTCGCCCTTGATGTGGGGCGCCACATAGATGCCCTGGCCCACCAGGAAGACCAGCGGGAAGGCGTAGCCCCAGAGCTTGAAATCCACCCAGGCCTCGGTGCTGAAGTTGACGACGACATACGCGTTGATGGCCGACATGAAGGCGCAGTACACGATCCAGGCGACGTTCAGCCGGTGCCACACGCTCTCCGGCAGCGTCAGCTGGCTGCCCAGCAGCATCTTGAGGAAGTTCTTCTTCATGGCCCACACCGCCACCGCGAGGGCGATGGACATGGCGCCGTAGAGCACCGTGGGCTTCCACTTGATGAAGCGGTCGTCCTGCAGCACCAGCGTGAGCGTGCCGAACAGCAGGATCAGCACCAGGGTGACCTTGTGCATGGTCTGCAGGCGCCGGTCGATGGCGTAGATCAGCGCCATTTGAGCGACCGTGGCACCCATCAGCACTGCAGTGCCCACATAGATGCCATAGAACTTGTAGGCCCCGAAGAACAGCAGGATGGGGAAGAAGTCGATCAGAATTTTCATGGGGTCAGGGGGCGGGTCTCGGGGCTCAGTCCTTGCCGGATTCGAAATCCAGCGAGGCCGAGTTCATGCAGTAGCGCAGGCCGGTGGGGGTGGGGCCGTCTTCAAAGACATGGCCCAGGTGGGCCCCGCATTGTGCACACACGGTCTCCGTGCGGACCATGCCATGGCTGCGGTCCACGATCTCGGTGATGGCGCCGGGGATGGCTTGCGAGAAGCTGGGCCAGCCGCAGCCGGCGTCGAACTTGGTGACGGAATCGAAGAGTTTCGCACCGCAGCAGATGCAGTGGTAGCTGCCATCGGCCCAATGGGCTTCGTATTTGCCGGTGAATGGCCGCTCGGTGGCGGCGTGGCGCGTCACCTGCAACGCGACGGGCTCGGCGCCCTTGTCCTTGAGGATGGCTTGCCATTCGGCATCGGATTTCTGAACGGGGTAGGTCATGATGAACAGCTGATCTCGATGGAAGAGGCCCAGTCGGGCGGGAAGGCTGCGTAGGCGTCGTGCCCGGGGTGCTCGTCAAAGGGGTGCTCCAGCAGCCGCTGCAGGGTTTGGAGTTCGCTGAAGTCGCCAAGTTTCGCGGCGCGGATGGCCTGCTCGCCCAGGTGGTTGCGCAAAACGAACTTGGGATTGTTTTTTAGCATCAAATTGGCCGCTAGCGCTTGATTATCAAGCGCTAATAGCTCTGAATATGATAGCAACCAGCGGTCAAAGGTGGTTCGGTCGGCGAACAGGTCGCGCACCGGCTCAAAATCGTTCTGCTGCACCGCGTGCGACAGGCGGCGCCAGAAGATGGTGTAGTCCACGGCGTTCTGGGCTAGCAGCACCAAGATGCCGTCGATCAGTTCTGGATCTTGCTCGCGTGCCTGCGCCAGCCCCAGTTTGCTGCGCATGCGGGCCATGAACGCTTCCGGGAAGACGGTTTTGTAGGACTCCAGGGCACCTTTTGCCAGCTCCGGGTCGCCGATCAGCGGCAACAAGGCCTGCGCCAGGCAGAACAGGTTCCAGTACGCCACATTGGGCTGGCGGTTGTAGGCATAGCGGCCCTGGTTGTCGCTGTGGTTGCACACATGGCCGGGCACAAAGGCGTCCAGAAACTGGAAAGGACCGTAGTCAATGGTCAGCCCCAGGATGCTCATGTTGTCGGTGTTCATCACCCCATGGCAAAAGCCGACAGCCTGCCACTGGGCCATCAGGTGTGCGGTGCGTTCGCTCACGGCCTGCAGCAGGGCGGCATACGCGTTGCCGCCGAAGTCGCGGGTGTCCCGGCATTCGGGGTAGTAGCGGTCGATAACGTAGTCGGCCAAGGTCTTGAGCTGTGCTTGCAGGTCGTTGGCCGCGAAGTGCTGGAAATGGCCAAAACGCACAAAGCTGGGGGCCACCCGCGTCACTACGGAGGCCGTCTCAACCTCTTCGCGGCGCACGGGTGCGGGCGAACCGGTGATGCACAGTGCGCGCGATGTCGGAATGCCCAGGCCATGCATGGCCTCGCTGCACAGGAATTCGCGGATGCTGGAGCGCAGCACAGCGCGCCCGTCGCCCATGCGGGAGTAGGGGGTGCGGCCAGCGCCCTTGAGCTGGATTTCGAGGCCCGCCGCAGTTTCTCCCAGCAAGATGGCGCGGCCATCACCCAGTTGGCCGGCCCACACGCCGAACTGGTGGCCGCTGTAGACGCTGGCCAGGGGCCGAGAGCCTGCAAGCTGCGTATTGCCGGTGAAGGCTTGCAGGGCTTCGTCCCGCTGCAGCCAGTCAGCGTTCAGGCCGATCAGCTGTGCAACGGCAGTGCTGGTGCCCACCCAGTGGGGGGTGGGCAGCGGAGTGGGGCGTAGTTCGGTGAAAAAGTCCGGTCCCAGGGCGGCAAATCCGTGCTTCCAGGCCAGGCCGATATCGGCGGTGGGGGTCGCGCTTTCGGCGGGCAGGTTCATGGGTGGATTGTCTCGCACCCCGGATGCCCCGGCGCTTGCAGGGCCTTGGACCACGGCCCGGCCTATGCGGCCTGGGTTGTGCCTTGGCCTTCGGCCTCGGGGTGCAACACCTGTGCGCGGTACTGGCCCGGCGGCAGGCCAAACCAGCGCTTGCAGGCCCGAAACAGGTTGCTCTGGTCGGCAAAGCCCAGCAGGTCGGCCACCTCGGCCAGGCTGCGGCGCTCGTCGCTGAGGTACTGGCGTGCCAGTTCACAGCGGGTGTCGTCCAGCAACTGCTGGTAACTGACGGATTCGGCCTGCAGGCGCCGCTGCAGCGTGCGGTCCGTCAGGTGCAGGCGCGCGGCCACGTCCTCGCGGCGGGGTTCGCCCCGGTGCAGGATGCGGGCTACCTCGGTGCGCACACGGGTGCTGATCAGAGACTGGCCCAGGTGGTCCAGCTCGGTCTCTACCAGCCGCTCGTGCAGGGCCCACAGGCTGGGGTTGTGGGTGGGGATATCGGCGAGCAGGTCGGCCTCGGCCAGCAAAAACCGGTTGGCTGCCTGCCCGAAGCGGGGCAGCATGCCAAACGCCACATGGTAGGGCGCCTCACCGGTAGCGGCGGGTTGTGGTGTGGTCAGCTCCACAGCCAGAGGGCGAAGCTCCCGGCGTGTGAGCCAGCAGCACAGCGTGAACAGTGTGAGCAGGGCGTATTCGACACGCTGGCGCGGAATGGGGCGGGTGGCGCCGATGTGCGCGATGGAGATCCAGTAGCCGCGTGCATCGTGATCCAGCGCGAAGGTGGTGCAGTCCGAGATCACCGCCATATGGCGCGTGAGGTGCTGAAAACCCACCAGCAGGTTGGGGCCGGACGCCAGCGCGTAGCCCACCACATCCACATTGCCGTAGCGCGCCGTGAGCTGCGGGCAAAGCCCCAGCGCCACCTTGCCCGAACGTGCCACCGCCAGCTCCCACAGGCGGCTGATCTTGTCCACGTCCACACGGGTTTGTGGCAGTTGCAGCGCCGCCAGATCGATGCCCGCTTCGGCGCATAACTCGGCAGCAGGCAAGCCTTCGCTGGCCATCATGTCGGTGATGCCGCGCACCCAGGCGGCGGAGCTTGTGCGGGAGGTCATGGGGTGGCGAATGGAAGAAATGGCGGATCAGGGTTTACGCGCGGTGGTGGCCTGAAGTCAGTGTTTTGGCAAGGTTGCGATAGTAGCCAAACGCCACCCGGTTCCCACAATCGCCTCCGAGGTTGTGTCCTGCCCGTAGTGTGACTGCAGACAGAGGCCCGACCCATTCCTGAAAACCCCCAAGGAGACAAGACATGGTCGATTCGCGCTGGCGTTTGCAATGGTTGGGAGCGGTGTTTTCGGCCGCAGCAATGGTGGGCTGCGGTGGTGGTTCCGGCTCTGCGCCCGAGGTGCGCGAGACGGTGTACGGCACCTTGCGCGGTGTGGACGACAGTGCGGTGACCGGCACCTACGCGTGGAAAGGTGTTCCTTTTGCCAGGCCACCCGTGGGCGAGCTGCGCTGGCAACCGCCCGCAGCCCCAGCCGCCTGGTCCGGAGAGCGTGACGCCACACGTTTTGGCAGTGCCTGCCTGCAAATGGGCCGCATCTACGGCCCCGGTGCCAACAACCGGTTTGACAATACGATTGGCGAGACCCTGGGCACGCCGGTAGGCAGCGAGGACTGCCTGACCCTCAATATCTGGCGCCCAGCCACCTCGCAAGACAAGCTGCCTGTGCTGCTGTTCCTCCATGGCGGCAGTGCCATCTCGGGCTACACGGCCGATCCCGTCTACGACGGCGCTGCGCTGGCACGGTCTGCCAACGCCGTGGTGGTCACGGCCAACTACCGGCTCGACGTTCTGGGCTACTTCCAGATGCCGCCACTGCACACCGGCACGCAGCCCTACACCGGCAACTACGCGCTGCTCGACAACGTGCAGGCACTTCGCTTCATCCAGAACAGTATTGCCAGCTTTGGCGGCAATGCGGGCAATGTCACGCTGATGGGGCAGTCCGCGGGCGCCATCAACGCGCTGGCGCTGCTGGTCGCGCCCCAGGCCGCTGGGTTGTTCCACAAGCTCGTACCGGTCAGTGGCGGAATTTCGCTGGCGACGAACCTGCCGCCCGGTTCGATTCCCACGCTCAACCCGGCCTCCCGGTACACCGCGCAGGCGGGCATGCTGCTGGCGCATCTGGCGCTGGCTGATGGCCTGGCGCCTGCGCTTGCTGATGCACAGGCGCTCGTTGCGGGATGGCCCCCTGCGCAGGTAGCCAGCTACCTGCGTGGCAAGGACGCGCGGGTAGTGCTGCAGACGGTGCTCAAGAACGGTCTCACGGGCTCGGGCCCCATCCCTGATGGCGTGGTGGTGCCCGCAGATCCGATCGCCGAAATGGGCGCTGGCCGCTATCACAAGGTGCCCGTGCTGTCTGGCTACACGGGCGAGGAGGGCAAGCTGTTTGCGCCTTTCCTGGCGCTGCTGGGCGGCAAGCCGGGCATGAAGATCTCCGACGCCGAGCGCTTTGTGATGATGCAGAACTTCAACCCCGATGCTCCCACCACGCTCACGGCTGGCGACATCCTGGATGCCTCTTACCTGCCGGTCACGGCGCCCGGCACGGGCTACAACGCGCGCACCCGCCTGCTGGGCAGCGTGTTCATCGATCCGAGCCGCGACAACCTGCTCAATACCCTGCGCAGTCAGCAATCCACGGTATGGAGCTACCAGTTCAACTGGGCCCAGCAGCCCGCGCCCTGGAACGATGTGTACGGCGCGGCGCATGCGTTTGACCTGCCGTTCCTGTTCGGCAACTTTGGACCTTCGGTCTTTGCCAAGGCCACCAACAGCACGGCCAATCAGCCAGGCAGACTGGCGCTGTCGCGCGCGATGATGGACACCATGCGTGCCTTTGTGCACACGGGCAACCCGAACAACGCAACGGTCAACCAAAACTGGACGCCATGGCCCAGTCGGCTCGTGTTCGACGCCGACCAGAAGGCCATGCGCCTGAGCGTGCAGTGAGAGGGATGAGGGTGAACGTGTTTGTGCACTCTGCAGTGCGTCAGCGTGCCGCAGTGGCGGCGAGGTACGCGTTCAGCGCCTCGTCGTCCACGATAGCCACACGGCCGAAGTCCAGCGACACGATGCCCCGGCCTTCCAGCACACGCAGTACCTTGTTCACCGTCTGGCGTGACAGGCCCACCAGTTGGCCGAGCTCTTCCTGCGTGAGGTTCAGCCGCCGTGTGCTGCGCCAGAACAGGCGGCTCAGGTACAGCGCCACGCGGTGTTCGGGGGATTGCGTGCGCCCGGCCTCGATGATCGTCATGGCCTGGCCTAGGCGCATGTTCAGGTGCTGCACCAGAAACTGGTTGAAGCCCAGGCTGGTCTCGCGCAGCGTGGCAAACAGTGGCAGCGGCAGGCACAGGAGCGTGGTGGGCCGCAGCGCCACCACGTGGTACCGGCGGGGCTCGGGTTTCATGGCTGAGCCTTCGCCAAACCACTCGCCATCGGGTACTCCGATGAACGCCGAGGCGCGGCCCTGGCTGGCGGGGCTTTGCAGCATCACCAAGCCTGACAACACTGCATGCCAGCCTTGCACTGCGCTGCCGGCCGGCATCATGACTGTGCCCTTGTCGGCGTGCTGCACGGACACCTCGTCGCGCAGCCTCTCCTGCAGGGCCACGGGGACACCTGCAAACCAGGGCTGGGCTTCGATGAATCGCTGTGCGGACGGCGCGGAGCTGAGCATGGGCGTGATTGTCGTTGTTCGGGGGCCGTACGTTCAGGGTATTCCCTTGCCCTTTGTCAACGGGACGACAGGTGTTGGCAGGCACGCTGGACACGCGCACACTGAACCCCTGTTGGGGGTGTCGGTCTGGCGGGGCCGCTTGCCTGGGCGACACCGCCATGAGAACCCCCGCGCTACGATGATCGTTCCCTTCACTACAACATCCAAGGAGCACACATGCTGGGCCTGATGCAGAGCCAACCGTTGCTGATTTCGTCGCTGATCGAGTTCGCCGAGCGCCACCATGGCGACGCCGAAATCGTGTCCCGCCGGGTCGAGGGCGACATCCATCGCTACACCTACCGCGACCTGGCTGTCCGCGCACGCCGCCTGGCCAATGCGCTGGATGAAATGAAGCTGCAGTTCAGCGACCGCGTAGCCACGCTGGCCTGGAACGGCTACCGCCACATGGAGATGTACTTTGGTGTGAGCGGCTCGGGCCGTGTGCTGCACACCGTGAACCCGCGCCTGCACCCCGACCAGATTGCGTGGATCATGAACCATGCCGAAGACCAGGTGCTGTGTTTTGATGTGACCTTTCTGCCCCTTGTGCAGGCCGTGCATGCCAGGTGCCCCACGGTGAAGAAGTGGGTGGCGCTGTGTGATGCCGACAAGCTGCCTGCGGATTCAGGCATCCCTGGCCTCACCAGTTACGAAGCCTGGATCGGTGCGCAGTCGCCCGACTACGCCTGGCCCGAGTTTGACGAGAACTCCGCGTCGAGCATGTGCTACACGAGCGGCACCACGGGCAACCCCAAGGCCGCGCTGTACAGCCATCGTTCGACCACGCTGCATGCCTATGCGGCAGCGCTGCCTGATGTGATGTGCCTTTCCGCACGCGACTCCGTGCTGCCGGTGGTGCCCATGTTCCACGTCAATGCCTGGGGCATTCCTTACTCGGCGGCACTCACGGGTTGCAAGCTGGTGTTCCCTGGTCCCGCCATGGATGGCAAGTCGATTTACGAACTGATCGAAGGCGAGAAGGTCACCTACGCAGCTGGCGTGCCCACCGTGTGGCAGATGATGCTGGGCCACATGAAGCCCGCGGGTCTGAAGTTCTCCACGCTGCGCCGCACTGTCATCGGTGGCTCAGCCTGCCCGCCCGCCATGATCCATGCCTTCAAGGAAGACTACGGCGTGGAGGTGCTGCACGCCTGGGGCATGACCGAGATGAGCCCGCTGGGCACGCTGTGCACCTTGAAGAACAAGCACCTGGCCATGTCCAAGGATGACCAGATGAAGATCCTGCAAAAGCAGGGCCGCGCGATCTACGGTGTAGACATGAAGATCGTGGGGGGCGACGGCAGCGAGTTGCCTTGGGATGGCAAGACCTACGGGGATTTGCTGGTCAAGGGGCCGTGGATCGTCGGCAGCTATTTCAAGGGCGAGGGCGGCAATCCACTCGTCAAAGACGCGCAGGGCCGGGGCTGGTTCCCCACGGGCGATGTGGCCACCATCGACGCCGACGGTTTCATGCAGATTACCGACCGCAGCAAGGATGTGATCAAGTCCGGTGGCGAGTGGATCAGTTCCATCGACATCGAGAACATTGCGATGGCCCACCCCGCAATTGCCATGGCGGCCTGTGTGGGTATGCCGCACCCCAAGTGGGACGAGCGCCCCATCGTGGCCGTGGTCAAGCGGCCGGGCACCGAGGTCACACGCGATGAGCTGCTGGCGTTTTACGAAGGCAAAACCGCCAAGTGGCAGATCCCGGATGACGTGGTGTTTGTTGATGCCATTCCACTGGGTGCCACCGGCAAGATGCTCAAGACAAAACTGCGCGAGCAGCTCAAGGATTACAAGCTCCCAGGCTTATGAAAGCTGCGTCCTTGGCCCCGCCAGCCCTCTTGATCGCCCTCGCGGCTTTCGAAACTGGCGCGGCCCAGGCCAGTGCACCCGTGGAGCTGGCTTTGCCAGGCCACCGGGTGCGTCTCCCTCCCGAAGGAGAGGGGGAAGGCGCGCAGCGCCTCAGGGGGTGATACCGAGTTCAGTCACGTGTGCGACGCTGGTAGGGGCAATCCCTGAGCATCGCTTTGTTGCAACGCGGTACGCTGCGTTGTGTCGATTTACAAGGAGACAAAAGCATGAAGTTCGCTATTAAGGCTGTAGCAGCCTCGGTAATCTTGGCAAGCGCTGGCGGGGCCTTCGCTCAAAAGGGCGAGACGGTGAAAATCGCCTGGCTCGACCCCCTGTCTGGCCTGATGGCGGCAGTGGGAACGAACCAGCTCAAGAGCTTCCAGTTCATCGCTGAAGAGTTCAACAAGAAGAACCCTGCAGGCGTCAAATTCGAAATCATCGGCATCGACAACAAACTCAGTCCCCAGGAAACCACCAGCGCCCTGCGCTCGGCCATGGACCAGGGTGCGCGCTACGTGGTGCAGGGCAACGGCTCCGGCCCTGCACTGGCGATCATGGATGCGCTGGAAAAGCACAACGCGCGCAACCCTGGCAAGGAAGTCCTGTTCCTGAACTACGCTGCCGTGGACCCAGACCTCACCAACAGCAAGTGCAGCTACTGGCACTTCCGCTTGGACGCTGACACCTCCATGAAGATGGAAGCCCTGACCACGTACATGAAGGACATGCCCGAGGTCAAGAAGGTCTACCTGATCAACCAGAACTACTCGCACGGCCACCAGGTCTCCAAGTTCGCCAAGGAAATGATGCAGCGCAAGCGCCCTGACGTGCAGTTCGTCGGCGACGATCTGCACCCGCTGGCTCAGGTGCGTGATTTCTCTCCCTACATTGCCAAGATCAAGCAGTCGGGCGCCGACAGCGTGATCACCGGCAACTGGGGTTCTGATCTGGCGCTGCTTATCAAAGCCGCTAACGACGCGGGCCTGAACAACGTCAACTTCTACACCTACTACGGCTCCGTCACTGGCAGCCCCACCGCTATGGGCTCGGCCGCAGCAGGGCGCGTTTACATGGTGGCCTATGCCCACATGAACCTGCCCGGGCCGCTGAACCAGATCGTGGTGGACTACAAGAAGAAGTTCAACGACGACATGTACACGGGCGCGGTTTACCACGCGTTCACGATGCTGTCCGAAGGTTTTACCAAGGCCAAGTCGACCGATCCGGTCAAGGTGGCTGCTGCGTTCGAGGGCATGAAGTTCAAGAGCTTCAATGGCGAAGTCGAGATGCGCAAGACCGATCACCAACTGCAGCAGGGCCTGTTCATCTCCAAGTGGGAGAAGGCTGGCGGCAAGTTCCCGATCGACTCTGAAAACACGGGTTACACCTTTGTGCCTGTGAAGTACTACGAGCCCTATGTGGCGAGCACGCCCACATCGTGCCAGATGAAGCGCCCGTAAGCCTTGCGCAATCGCTTCGAGGCCCGACCACTCGGGCCTTTTTTTTACCCCTGCAGTGAAAAATTCCAATGAATCCTGAGTTTTTCGTGATCTCTTTGCTGAACGGCGTGAGCTACGGGCTCCTGCTGTTCATGCTGAGTTCCGGCCTCACGCTGATCTTCAGCATGATGGGCGTGCTCAACTTTGCACACACCAGCTTCTACATGCTGGGTGCCTACTTCGCGTTCACCATCTCCGGGGTGGTGGGCTTCTGGCCAGCGCTGGTGCTGGCACCCCTTGTCGTGTTTGCGCTGGGGGCCGCGTTCGAGCGCTATTGCCTGCGCCGGGTGCACAAGTTCGGCCACGTGCCCGAACTGCTGGTCACGTTCGGCCTGTCCTACCTCATTCTGGAAGTGGTGCAACTGGTCTGGGGCCGTTCCACCGTGCCTTATGGCCTGCCCGAGCAATTGCAGGGTCCGCTGTTTTCGCTCTATGGCACGCAATTTCCCAAGTCGCGCTCGTTTGTGATGCTCGTGGCCCTGCTGATGCTGGTGTCGGTGTGGCTGCTGCTCACACGCACGCGCATCGGTCTCGTCATCCAGGCCGCCCTCAAGTACCCCGAGATGGTCGAGGCGTTGGGCCACAACGTGCCGCGCGTCTTCATGCTGGTGTTTGGCGGTGGTGCCGCGCTGGCCGGCCTGGCGGGGGTGATCGGTGGCAACACCTATGTCACCGAGCCTGCGATGGCGGCCTCCGTGGGTTCCATCATCTTTGTCGTGGTGGTGGTGGGTGGCATGGGCTCGCTGGCAGGTGCCTTCCTGGCATCGCTGCTCATCGGTCTGGTGCAGACCTTTGCCGTGGCGCTGGACTACTCTCTGATCCATGTCTTCAAGGCCGTGGGCGTTGCGGTGACTGACCAGACCTTCGGCTACCCCTTGCTCAAGCTCACGATTTCCCAGGTCGCGCCCATCTTGCCTTACCTGTTCCTCGTGCTGATCCTGATCTTCCGCCCCAAGGGCTTGCTGGGCACGCGGGAGGACTGATGCCATGAATTCCACTACAACCACTACTGTCGCTTCCAGCGCCACGTCGCACTACCGGTTCAAGCCCTGGAACGTCGGGCGCCTCATCATCTGGACGTTGTTCGCGGTCATGCTCATCGTGGCGCCCATGCTGTTTCGCAGCAGTCTGGCGCTGACCATGCTCTCGCAGATCGGCTACCTGATCATCATCTGCTTGTCCTACAACATCCTGCTGGGGCAGGGGGGCATGCTGAGCTTTGGCCATGCGGTCTACACGGGCCTGGGTTCGTTCATCGCCATTCATGCAATGAACATGGCGACCAAGGGCTCTGTGCACATTCCGCTGGTTTTCATCCCACTGGTGGGCGGCCTGGCAGGGGCATTTTTTGCCATCCTGCTCGGTTTTGTCACTACCAAGAAGTCGGGCACCACCTTCGCCATGATCACGCTGGGTATTGGCGAACTGGTGGCCTCCATGGCGCTGATGTTCCCCGAGTTCTTCGGCGGAGAAGGCGGCATCACCACGGACCGGGTGTATGGCAAAGCCTTCTTTGGCATCAGTTTCGGGCCTGCGATTCAGGTGTACTACCTGATTGCAGCGTACTGTTTTGTCTGCACTGCCGCCATGTTTGCATTCACCGGCACGCCGCTGGGCCGCATCCTGAACGCTGTGCGCGACAACCCCGAGCGCGTCGAGTTCATCGGCTACAACACGCAGCGTGTGCGCTACTTCGCGTTCATCATCGCGGGCTTTTTTGCGGGCATCGGAGGTGGGCTGGCCACGATCAACTTCGAGATCATCACGGGAGCTGACAGCCTGAGCGTGATTCGCTCCGGAGGCTACCTGCTGTTTACCTTCCTCGGCGGGGCAACGTTCTTCTTCGGCCCCATCATCGGCGCGGTGCTGTTGGTCCTGGCGTCGGTGTTGCTGTCCGAGCTGTCCAAGGCATGGTTGTTGTATCTGGGCCTAGTGTTCCTGTTCATGGTGATGTATGCGCCCGGAGGCATTGCCAGCCTGATCATGATGAACCTGCGGCTGGCCAAGTACGGCAAGCTGCGTCAGCTCTGGAGTTCTTACCTGGCGCTGGGCGGCACAGCGCTGGTGGGGGTGATGGGCGCAGCCTGCATGATCGAGATGACCTACCACCTGCAGCTCAACGCGGCCCTGGGGCCAGAACTGACGTTCCTGGGGGCCACGCTCAATGCCGCAGGCTTTACGAGCTGGTTTGGCGCCATTTTCGTGATGGTCACGGGCTTTGGACTTTTTGAACTCTGCCGCCGCCAGTTCCTGCGGCAGTGGAGCACGATCCAGGAAGAGATCGAACATGAAATCAAGCGTGGGGAGGCGCTGTAAACATGGCAGCTGACAACCCAACCAACACCACCTATGCCCTGGAACTGCGCGACCTGCGCAAGAGCTTTGGCAAGACGGAAATTATCCGTGGCGTGAACCTGTCCGTGGCCTCGGGCGAACGCGTGGCCATCATCGGCCCCAATGGCGCGGGCAAGTCCACGCTGTTCAACCTCATCAGTGGGCGTTTTGCGCCCACAAGCGGGGATGTGATCCTCAATGGCCAGCGCATCAACGGGCTGGCGCCGTATGAGATCAACCGCAAGGGGCTGTCGCGCAGCTTCCAGATCACGAACATCTTTCCCAAGCTCTCGGTGTTCGAGAATCTGCGCTGCGGTGTGCTCTGGAGCATGGGCTACAAGTACACCTTCCTGCGCTTCCTGTCGAATCTGCACGATGCCAATGAGCGCGCCAAGCAGCTCATGGAAATGATCAAGCTCGACAAGAAGCGCGACACGCTGGCGATGAACCTGACCTATGCCGAGCAGCGCGCCCTGGAGATCGGCATCACCATCGCGGGTGGTGCCAACGTGATCCTGCTCGACGAGCCCACGGCCGGCATGAGCAAGACCGAGACCACGCGCTTCATCCACCTCATCAAGGAAGTGACCGAAGGTCGCACGCTGCTGACGGTGGAGCATGACATGGGCGTGGTCTTTGGCCTGGCGGACAAGATTGCTGTGGTGGTCTATGGCGAGGTCATTGCCTATGACACGCCCGACAAGGTGCGCGCCAACCAGCGCGTGCAGGAGGCCTATCTGGGCTCTGTCGTTGCGGATGAGCAAGGGGCGGGACATTGACATGCTGAAAATCGAAAATCTCCACGCCTATTACGGCAAGAGCCATGTGCTGCATGGCGTGACCTTCGACGTACAACCCGGTGAAATCGTGGCCCTGCTGGGGCGTAACGGCTCGGGCCGTTCCACCACCGCCAAGGCCATCATGGGCCTGGTGGACTGGGAGGGCACGCTGAACTGGAAGGGGCAGGACCTCAACGGCAAGAAGGCTTACGAGATCGCCCACCTGGGGGTGGGCTACGTGCCCGAAAGCCGCGATGTGTTCCCCAACCTCACCGTGCACCAGAACTTGCTGCTGGGCCAGAAAGGCAAAGGCAAGGGTAGCCGCTGGTCGTTTGACGACATGTACGAGATGTTCCCGCGCCTCAAGGAGCGCCAGCACACCGAGGCGGGCGTGATGTCGGGCGGCGAGCAGCAGATGCTTACGCTGTGCCGCACGCTGATGGGCGACCCCGACCTGATCATCATCGACGAGCCCACCGAAGGCCTGGCCCCCAAGATTGTCGAGCTGGTGGGGCAGTACCTGCAGACCATCAAGGCGCGGGGTATCTCGGTGCTGCTGATCGAGCAGAAGCTGACCATCGCCATGAAGATCTCGGACCGCGCGCTGGTCATGGGGCATGGCTCGATCGTGTTCCAGGGCACGCCGGACAGCCTGCGGGCCGACAACTACATCCGCAAGGAATGGCTTGAAGTCTGACGATTTTTGAAGAACCATGGCTAAAAGAGGCGCCCGATAGCTGAAGGCGCCTCTTTTTTTGCTCTACCAAATGTTGCACTGCAAACCCCCTTGTCCCGCCCGGGACAAATTGACACGCCAAATGGGTTTGAAGTCTCTACAATAAAAACGCACGATCGTTCTTTTTCACTTTCCAAGGAACAACAGCACCATGACCGCTGAATACAAAGTCCACGGCTCCGTTGCCGTGATCACCATGGCCAACCCTCCCGTCAACGGACTTGGGTTATCGACCCGCCAGGGCATCGTCGAAGGCCTTGGCCGTGCCAATGCCGATGCAGCGGTCACGTCCATCGTGATCACCGGTGCCGGTGGTGCGTTCTCTGGCGGCGCCGACATCAAGGAGTTCGGCACCGACAAGTCACTGCAAGAACCCAACCTGCTGTCGGTGATTGCCGCCATTGAAAACTCGGCCAAGCCCGTCGTGGCTGCCATGCACAGCGTTGCCATGGGCGGCGGGCTGGAGCTGGCCCTGGGTTGCCACTACCGCATTGCAGCGCCTGGCTGCTCGATTGCACTGCCTGAAGTCAAGCTGGGCCTGATCCCTGGCGCAGGAGGTACGCAGCGCCTGCCCCGCGTGATTGGCGTCGAAGCCGCGCTCAACCTCATCGTGAGCGGCGAGCCCGTCAAGAGCGAAATGATCGGCGCCGTGCCCGGCCAGAAGCTGTTTGACAAGATGGCCGCGTCGGCCGAATCGTTGGCGGCTGAAGCACTGGCATTTGCCCAGAGCGTGGCGGATGCCCGTCCGCTGCCCCTGGTGCGCAACTTCCCCTGCAAGCACCCCGAAGGCGATGCGTACTTTCAGTTCGCGCGCAACATGGTCAAGGGCATGGCCAAGAACTTCCCAGCGCCCGCCAAATGCGTGGACGCGGTTGAAGCCGCCACCAAGAAGAAGTTTGCCGAAGGCATGCTGGTCGAGCGTGAGATCTTCATCAACCTGATGTGGACGCCCGAGTCGCGTGCATTGCGCCACCTGTTCATGGCCGAGCGCGCCGCCTCCAAGATTCCTGATGTCGCATCTGACACCCCCAAGCGCGACATCAAGCTGGTCGGCGTGATTGGCGCGGGCACCATGGGCGGCGGCATTTCCATGAACTTCCTGAACGCAGGTATCCCCGTCAAGATTCTGGAGATGAAGCAGGAAGCCCTGGACCGTGGCGTGGCCACGATCAAGAAGAACTACGAAGCCCAGGTCAAGAAGGGCAAGCTCAAGCAGGACAAGTACGAGCAGCGCATGGCCCTGCTGAGCACCACGCTCGACTACGCCGACCTCAAGGACTGCGACCTCATCATCGAAGCCGTGTTCGAAGAGATGGGCGTCAAGGAAGCCGTGTTCAAGCAACTCGACGCTGTGGCCAAGCCCGGCGCCATTCTGGCGTCCAACACCTCCACGCTCGACGTGGACAAGATCGCAGCGTTTACCAAGCGTCCGCAGGACGTGGTGGGCATGCACTTCTTCAGCCCTGCCAACGTGATGAAGCTGCTGGAAGTGGTGCGTGGCAAGGAGACCGCCAAAGACGTGCTGGCCACGGTGATGGCGATTGGCAAGAAGATCAAGAAGACCTCGGTGGTCTCGGGCGTGTGCGATGGTTTCATCGGCAACCGCATGATCGAGCAGTACAGCCGCCAGGCTGGCTTCCTGCTGGACGAAGGCTGCACGCCCCAGCAGGTGGACAAGGCCATCGAAAAGTTTGGCTTTGCCATGGGTCCGTTCCGCATGGGCGACCTGGCGGGCAACGACATTGGCTGGGCCATCCGCAAGCGCCGTTCCGTCGAACGTGCCGACATGAAGTACAGCCGCACGGCCGACAAGCTGTGTGAACTGGGCCGCTTCGGCCAGAAGACCGGCGCAGGCTGGTACGACTACCAGGCCGGCAAGCGCGACGCGATCCCGAGCGACCTGGTCAACAAGATGATCGAAGACCACCGCAAGGAACTGGGCATCACACCGCGCAAGATTTCGGACGAAGAAATCGTGCAGCGCCTGGTGTTCGCCCTGGTCAACGAAGGCGCGCACATCCTGGAAGACGGCATCGCCAGCAAGTCCGGCGACATCGATATGGTGTACCTGACCGGCTACGGTTTCCCCATCCACCGTGGCGGCCCCATGCACTACGCCAGCGAAGTGGGTCTGTTCAACGTGGTGCAGGCCATGGACCGTTTTGCCAAGAACCCGCTGGATGACGCAGCGTTCTGGAAGCCCGCTCCGCTGCTGGCCAAGCTGGCCGCCGAAGGCAAGGCCTTCCAGTAAATAGCCGCGTGCACCCATCCACAGAATCAAAGGAATTCACATGACCTCCGCAGTGATTGTTTCCACCGCCCGCACGCCGCTCGCCAAGAGCTGGAAGGGTTCTTTCAACATGACGCATGGCGCCACCCTGGGCGGCCATGCCGTGCAGCACGCCGTGTTGCGCGCCGGCATTGATGGCGCTGACGTGGACGACGTCATCATGGGTTGCGCCACACCCGAAGGTGCCACCGGCAGCAACATCGCGCGCCAGATCGCCCTGAAGGCCGGCCTGCCCATCACCGCTTCCGGTGTCACGGTCAACCGCTTCTGCTCCTCGGGACTGCAGACCATTGCCATGGCCGCCCAGCGCATCATCGCTGGCGAAGCCGATGTGTTCGTGGCCGGTGGTGTCGAAAGCATCTCCTGCGTGCAGCAGGAGATGAACCTGCACATGATCCAGGACCTGGCACTTGCCAAGCAAAAGCCCGAGATTTACTGGAGCATGCTGCAGACCGCCGAGCAGGTGGCCAAGCGCTACAACATCGGCCGCGAAGCCATGGACGAATACGGTGCCGCCAGCCAGCAGAAGGCTTGCGCAGCGCAGGCCGCTGGCTTGTTCGACGCAGAAATCGCCCCCATCACCGTGACCGCCGGTGTGGCCGACAAAACGCTGGGCCTGATCACCAAGCAGGTCACCGTGAGCAAGGATGAAGGCACACGCGAAGGCACGACGGTAGAAGCCATCAGCGGCCTGCGCTCGGCGCTGCCTGGCGGTTTGATCTCTGCCGGCAACGCCAGCCAGTTCTCCGACGGCGCCGGCGCCTGCGTGGTGACCAGCGAAGAGTACGCCAGCAAGAAGGGCCTCAAGCCCCTGGGCCGCTTCCTCGGCTTTGCGGTGGCAGGCTGCGAGCCCGACGAAATGGGCATCGGCCCCGTGTTTGCCGTGCCCAAGGTGCTGAAAAAGCTGGGCCTCACGGTGCAGGACATCGACCTGTGGGAGCTGAACGAAGCCTTCGCCGTGCAGGTGCTGTACTGCCGCGACAAGCTGGGCATTCCGGCCGACCGCCTGAACGTGAACGGCGGCGCGATTGCCGTGGGCCACCCCTACGGTGTGTCGGGCCAGCGCCTCACGGGCCACGCGCTTATTGAAGGCAAGCGCCGTGGTGCGAAGAAGGTGTGCGTGACGATGTGCATTGGTGGCGGCATGGGCGCTGCCGGCATTTTCGAAGTGCTGTAAAACTTGGCTTGGGGGCTGCGCAACAGGCGGCACCTTCACGTGTTGCCTGTGCGCTTGCCCCTTTGTGGGTGGCGCAAGCAGCGGTGGTGGGGCCCATGGGCGGACCACATGCGTTGGCTCTCAGCCCAGCAAATTTCAGATGGATGCCTGAACTACCCGTAGAAGGGGATGAGAGGAAGACACCAGGGCAGAGCAGGGTCGAGGGGGCGAAGAGGTGCAGGCTACAAATTGTTGCTTTGCCGGGGCATGATGCGCCCCTCGGCGCGGTTGGCGCGGGCAGAATCCGCGCGACCACCGGCTTGCCTGTGGCACTGAACCTGTCTCCTTTCTCCATCCCGAACCCGGTACCTCCCATGCGTTGTCTGCTTCCTTCCTTTCGCCAATGTGTCGCCCTCTCGGCCCTTGCCGTTGCATGCGGTGCCCATGCCCAGAGCCAGACCTACAAGCTCCAGCTGCCGCTGGAGTCGGACTCCGACGTGGTTTTGCAGGACATCGTGGTGGACGCCAAACAGACGCGGGTGACGCTTGTCGTCAAGAACACCACCGATGAATCGTTCGAGGCCTGTGCGCAACCCACTGGCTCGCCCGATGCGTTCACGCTCAAGGACCTGGGCACCGGCACTGTGCTGCCGCAGCTGTCGATTGGAGGCCTGTCTTTCTGCAACGTGAAGATGGATGTGGTCAAGCCCGGCCGCAACAAGCTCGTCAAGATCACGTTCCCGCCACTGCCTGCAGGTGCCACACGCCTGCAGCTCGGAGAAGCCAATTGCCAGCCCAAGCCCGATTCGGACATGGACTACTGGTGTTTCAAGAACATCGTGCTGCCTGCACGCTGAGCCCTATCAGGCCATTGGAGATCGGGCATGCACGCAGCCACAAGGAGACCTTCTGATGACCCTGCGTTCCACGCTCGACTTTCTGCTGTATGACTGGCTCGATGCCCAGTCCCTCACGGCCCGCACGCGTTTTGCAGACCACTCGCGCGAAACCTTCGATGCGGTGCTCGACACCTGCGAGCGCATCGCTCGCGAGAAGTACGCGCCCTTCAACCGCACCGTAGACATCGAGGAGCCACACTTCGACGGTGAAAAGGTCATCCTGCCCCAGGCGACCTACGAGGCGCGCAAGGCCTACGCAGAATCCGGCCTGTTGTCGGCCGCGCAGGACTACGAGGTCGGCGGCATGCAGCTGCCCTATGCCGTCGAGGCGGCCGCCAACAGCTTCTTTGCGGTGGCGTCCATCAGCATCGGCTCGAACCTGCTGACTTCGGGCAACGCCAACCTGCTCATGGTGCATGGCACCGAGGCGCAAAAGCAGGTGTTTGCACTCAATGAATTCAACGGGCGTTGGTCGGGCACCATGTGTCTGTCCGAGCCGCAGGCGGGCTCCTCGCTGTCGGATGTGGCCACGCGCGCAGTGCCTGATGGCGATGGCTTCGAGGCCGACCCATTGGGTGCAAGGTATCGCCTCACGGGCAACAAGATGTGGATCAGCTCGGGCGACCATGAGCTGACCGAAAACATCGTGCACCTGGTGCTGGCCAAGATCCCGGGGCCGGACGGCAAGCTGGTGCCGGGCACCAAGGGCATCTCGTTGTTCATCGTGCCCAAGAAGCTGGTGGACACCGAAGGCAAGCTCACCGGCGTACGCAACGACGTGGCGCTGGCGGGCCTCAACCACAAGCTGGGCTGGCGCGGTACCACCAACACGCTGCTTAATTTCGGTGAAGGCAGGTTCCCGGTTGAGGGCAAGGCCGGGGCCGTGGGCTACCTGGTGGGCCAGCCCGGCAAGGGCCTGCACTGCATGTTCCACATGATGAACGAGGCGCGCATCGGCATCGGCATGGCCGCCACCATGCTGGGGCTGGCGGGCTATTACGCCAGCCTGGACTATGCCAAGAACCGGCCCCAAGGGCGCCCGGTGCAGGGCCCCAAGGATGGCGCCGCTGCCGTGGTCAAGGACGCCGCCCAGCCCCAGGTGCGCATCATCGAACACGCCGACGTCAAGCGCATGCTGCTGGCCCAGAAGTCGTATGGCGAAGGGGCGCTCGCGCTCAACCTGTTTTGCGCCAAGCTGGTGGACGAGCAGCACACGGGCGACGCGGCAGCGGCCGACGAAGCCCGCCTGCTGCTGGAGGTGCTCACCCCCATTGCCAAGAGCTGGCCCAGCGAGTTCTGCCTGGAGGCCAACTCATTGGCCATCCAGATCCATGGCGGCTACGGTTATACGCGCGATTTCCCGGTGGAGCAGTACTGGCGCGACAACCGCCTGAACATGATCCACGAGGGCACGCACGGCATCCAGGCCATGGACCTGCTGGGCCGCAAGGTGCTGATGGAAGGCGGCCGCGGCCTGCAACTGCTGGCCGGGCGCATCAATGCCACCATCGAGCGCGCGATCCAGGTGCCCGCGCTGGCGGCCCATGCCAACGCGCTGGGCAAGGCGCTGCAGGACGTGGGCGCCGCCACCAAGGCCGCCTGGGCCACGGGCCAGCCTGCCGATGCGCTGGCCAATGCCGTGCCCTACATGCAGGCCTTTGGCCACACGGTGCTCGCCTGGGTTTGGCTGGACGTGGCCCTGGCCACGCTGGCCCGGGATGCCGATCTGGCCCAGCCCGCGAGCGTGGGACGCATGGGCGGCATGCGCTTTTTCTTCCACTACGAGCTGCCCAAGATCGGTGCCTGGCTGCAGGTGGTGAGCACGCGCGATGCCACCTGCGCGGCCTTCCCTGAAGAGGCGTTTTGATGGCGGCGCAACTGACCCTGCAACGCCTGCACAAGCTCATCTGGCTGCTGATTTACGGCGGGTTGCTCACGCTGATACTGGGCATCGCCACCGCCCGCACCGATGAGGCTCTGGGCTGGAGCCTCATCGTGGGCGGCGGGGTGCTGGCCGTGGTGGGTGTGGTGCTGATCGCGGTGCGGGCCCGGTTGCACACCGACCCCGGCCCTTAGAGCCTGCTCAAAGTCTTTTTGGAGACCGCATTGGAGTGCAATCGGGATGAGTGGATGCTTCGGATGCGCCGCATGGGCTCATGCCCATGCAGGCAGCCGGGGCGTCCAATCGCCCGATTTCACTCCAACCCTTCGGGCAAGTGCCTTGCCGGGCGGTCTACGGCGTTGCGGCGCTTGCCGATAGCACGGGCTATCGGCGGCGCACCGCGCCTTGCATCCCATCCCGGCAAGGCACTTGTGCGGCTCCAGAAAAATTTTGAACAGGCTCTTAGCTGAACACCCGACACCCCCGCGACACAAAGCGCCCGCATTGCATCGCACAATCCTCGGGCGCGTGGGGCAAACACCCAACGACAGATCCATCCAAAACCGAAGGAGACTTTCAGCATGACCCGTACCATCCAACAACTGTTTGACCTCACCGGCAAGACCGCACTGGTCACCGGCGGCTCGCGCGGCCTGGGACTGCAACTGGCCCACGCGCTGGGCGAAGCGGGTGCCAAGATCATGCTCAGCTCGCGCAAGGCGTCTGACCTGGAAGAGGCTGCCGCCGACCTGCAGGCTGCGGGTATCGACGCACGGTGGATCGCCGCTGATTGCGCCAAGGAAGACGACATCCGGCGCCTGGCCGACGAGACCCTGGAGCGCCTGGGCCATGTGGACATCCTCGTCAACAACGCAGGCGCAGCCTGGGGTGCCCCTGCCGAAGACCACCCTGTGGACGCGTGGGACAAGGTGATGAACCTCAACGTGCGCGGTTACTTCATTCTGAGCCAGCACATCGCCAAGCACAGCATGATCGCGCGCCGCAGCGGCAGCATCATCAACGTGGCGTCCATCGCAGGCTTGGGCGGCAACCCCAAGGGCATGAACACCATTGCTTACAACACCTCCAAGGGCGCGGTGATCAACTTCACACGGGCCCTGGCCGCTGAATGGGGCGCGTACAACATCCGCGTCAACGCCATCTGCCCGGGTTTCTTCCCAAGCAAAATGACGGTGGGTACGCTCAAGGCCATGGGCGAGGAAGCGCTGGCCGCCCACGCCCCCCTGGGCCGTCTCGGCGATGATGAAGATTTGAAGGGCCTGTGCGCGTTGTACGCGTCGGATGCGGGCAAGCACATCACCGGCCAATGGCTGGCGGTGGACGGGGGCGTGAGTATCGTCACCGGCGGGTGAGCATCCCCCTGAGGCGCTGCGCTCCTTCCCCCTTCTCTCGGCTTCGCCGGGAAGGAGGACGCAGCCCTCGCTGCGGGGCGGCCCTTGCTCGGCTGCCCTGGTCTGGGCCGCGCCAGTATTTGAGGTTTGTGTTCTGAGGAAATCCCTTGAAAAGTTTCGGTGTCGAAATTCCCTTTGTCCACCACCTGGGCTTCACGCTGCAGCGTATGGAAGGCGGCGAGTCTGAGCTGCATTACGAAGCTCAGCCCGAGCACTTGAACTCGTTTGCCGTGACCCACGGCGGTGCGTCGATGACGCTGCTGGACGTGACCATGGCCACGGCGGCGCGCAGCGACACGCCCGACATGGGCGTGGTCACCATTGAGATGAAGACCAGCTTCATGCAGCCCGCACGCGGGCCGCTGGTGGCCAAGGGGCGGCTCATTCACCGGACGGCCACCATGGCTTTTACCGAAGGCACGGTGTATGACGCGCAGGGCAAGGTGTGTTGCCATGCCACCGGCACGTTCAAGTACGTGCGGCGCCTGCCAGTCGATGGGCGCAATGTGAATGACCTCAAGGTCATTTCCACCGATTGAGTCAGATTTTTAAGTCAAATTGGCCTCTAGCGCTTTATCTATAAGCGCTGGCAGCTATTGAATTTATAGTGATAGACATTCTGAAGGAGCCTCTCATGCCACGCAACCAACAAATCGTTCTCGACAACCGCCCCCAAGGCGAAGCCGTGGTCAGCAACTTCAAGCTGGTGGCCACCGACACGCCCGCGCTCAAGGACGGCGAGGTGCTGGTACGCCACCACTTTCTGAGCCTGGATCCCTATATGCGCGGCCGCATGAACGAGAGCAAGAGCTACGCCGCATCGCAGGCGCTGGGCGAAGTCATGATCGGCGGCACTGTGGGCGAAGTGGCCGAAAGCAAGCACCCCAAGTACGCGGTGGGCGACAAGGTGGTGGGCATGGGTGGCTGGCAGGAGTACAGCGTGGTCAATGCCGACCAGCCCGGCGCGCTGCGCAAGGTCGATACGACCCATGTGCCGCTGTCGCACTACCTGGGCGCCGTGGGCATGCCTGGCGTGACCGCCTGGTACGGCCTGGTCAAGATCATTGCGCCCAAGGAAGGCGACACCGTGGTGGTAAGCGCCGCTACCGGCGCGGTGGGCAGCGCGTTTGCCGCATTGGCCAAGGCGCGCGGCTGCCGTGCGGTGGGTATTGCCGGTGGCGCCGACAAGTGCAAGTACGCAGTGGAAGAGCTGGGCTTTGACGCCTGCATCGACTACAAGGAACACAGCGACGTGAAGGCCATGTCCAAGGCCCTGAAGGAAGCGTGCCCCAACGGCATCGATGGCTACTTCGAAAACGTGGGCGGCTGGATCATGGACGCCGTCATGCTGCGCATGAACGCCTTCAGCCGCATTGCCCTGTGCGGGATGATCGCTGGCTACGACGGCGCGCCGCTGCCCATGGCCAACCCCGCGCTCATGCTCATCAACCGCATGAAAGTCGAAGGCTTCATTGTGAGCGAGCACATGGAAGTCTGGCCTGATGCGCTCAAGGAACTGGGCACGCTGGTCGGCACCGGCAAGCTGCGCCCACGCGAGACCATTGCGCAGGGCATCACCGCCGCGCCCGAGGCCTTCCTGGGCTTGCTCAAGGGCAAAAACTTCGGCAAACAGCTGGTGAAGCTGATCTAAGAACCTGCTCCCGGCCTTTTCATGGGGTGCGCATGACAGCAAACAGTCACGATCTAGGCGTCCACCGCAGCCCATGCTGGCGGCCTGGGCAAGGTGGGCAACGACGAGCGTGGCTCTTTGCTGCCATGCCCTCCGGGTTGCCCCGCAAAGGCAGCGTCTGCTGCGTTGCCCATCCTCGCCGCACATCAGTGCGGCTTTCGGTGGGCGCCTTGCATCCACTGCCTTTGTGGGGCAACGCACCCCATGAAAAGGCCGGGAGCAGGTTCTAATGCGTTGGACCTGGGCCCGCTTCGATGACCTGGGCGTGCACGCCCTGCACGATGCGCTGGCGCTGCGCTGCAAGGTGTTCATCCTGGAGCAGGGCCCTTACCAGGACCCGGACGGGGCGGACAAGCAGTCCTACCACCTGCTGGGCTACGACGAGGCCGGGGTGGCGCAGGCCTGCCTGCGCGTGGTGGACCCGGGCGTGAACTACCCCGAGCCCTCCATCGGCCGCGTGGTCACCGCCAAGGAAGCGCGGGGCAACGGCACGGGCAGGGCGCTGATGGCCGAGGGCATCGCTCGCTGCAGCCAGGCATGGCCGGGGCGGGGCATCCGCATCAGCGCGCAGGCCCATCTGCAGGGCTTCTACGGCAGCCTGGGTTTTGAGGCCGTGTCCGATGAGTACCTGGAAGACGATATCCCCCACATCGAAATGCTGAGACGGGGTGACAGCCCCACTGCCTGAGGAGCCGCCATGACCGCTGCCAGCCCTGCCGTCACCCATGAGGTGTTCAACCAGAGCACGCCCTGGGCCGATGTGAACCTCTTCACCGCCAACCAGCCCTTGCAGGACGCGCTGCGCCTGCATGCCCCCGGCCTGCCGCTGGCGGGCCTCGCGGCGCTGGGCGCGGAGATGGGATCGGCCGAAATGCAGACCCATGCTCGGCTCGCCAACACCTACAAACCCCAACTGCGCACCCACGACCGCTTCGGCCATCGCACCGATGTGGTGGAGTTCCACCCCAGCTACCACGCCCTCATCGGCGCCGCGCTGCGCCACGGCCTGCATGCCACGCCGTGGTCGCGCCAGGACACGGGCCACGCGCATGTGGAGCGGGCCGCAGGCTTCATGCTGTTCACAGAAGCCGAGCCCTCGGTGCTGTGCCCCGTGTCGATGAGCTACGCCGTGACCCCGGCATTGCGAGGCAATTCAGCGGTATGGGCGGACTGGAGCAAGGGTTTGGCGAGCACGCAGTACGACCCGCGCCTCGCGCTGTTCTCGCAGAAATCCGCGCTCACCATGGGCATGGGCATGACCGAGAAGCAGGGCGGATCGGACGTGCGCGCCAACACCACACAGGCTGTGCACGATGGTGAAGACGCCTGGGGCGCGCGCTACCGCATCACCGGCCACAAATGGTTCTTCTCGGCCCCCATGTGCGACGCCTTCCTGATCCTGGCGCAAGCGCCCGGCGGGCTCACCTGCTTCTTCTTGCCGCGTGTGTTGCCTGATGGTGGCGAAGGCACCGTGAACGCCATCCGCATTCAGCGCCTGAAAGACAAGCTGGGCAACCACGCCAACGCCAGCTCCGAGGTCGAATTTATCAACGCCTTGGCCTGGCGCGTGGGCGAGGAAGGCCGGGGCGTGGCGCAGATCCTGGAGATGGGCACCATGACGCGGCTCGATTGCGCTTTAGGCACCAGCGGCCTCATGCGCCAGGCGCTCAGCATCGCTCTGCACCACACGCGCCAGCGCTCGGCCTTTGGCAAGAAGCTCATCGACCAGCCACTCATGCGCAACGTGCTCGCCGATCTGGCGCTGGAAAGTGAAGCGGCTACCGCTCTCTCCATAAGGCTTGCGAGCGCCTTTGACCACAAAGACAAGAGCGAGCACGAGGCCATCATGGCCCGCCTGCTCACACCCGTGGCCAAGTTCTGGGTGTGCAAGCGCGGCAGCGTGTTTGCGCAGGAGGCCATGGAATGCCTGGGCGGCAACGGCTATGTGGAAGAGGGCGGCGAAGGCGTGATGGCCCGCATCTACCGCGAGATGCCGCTCAACTCCATCTGGGAAGGCGCGGGAAACATCATGGCGCTGGATTTGATGCGCGCCGTGCGCCGCGCCGACACCGCTGCCGCTCTGGACGCCGAACTGGCACCCGCACGCGGCGCCCATCCGGCGCTGGACCGTCTGGCCGGCGCGTTGCCCCTGCGCGTGGACGCCATGACCACCGAGGCCGAGGCCCGGCGCCTCGCGCAGGATGTGGCGCTGGCCGTGCAGGCGGCCCTGCTGCTGCGCAGTGCGCCCGGTGCCGTTTTCCGCGCGTTTTGCGACTCGCGCCTCTCCGGCGACTGGGGCTACAGCTTTGGCACGCTGGGCGCGGGTGTAAACCTTGACGCCACCCTGGCCCGTGCGCTCCCGGCCTGATTCACCCTACAGAATTTTGCGGAGAACCCCATGTCCCACCTCATCCTGCACCACTACCCCTCGTCGCCGTTCTCCGAAAAGATCCGCGCGGTGCTCGGCTTCAAGCAGCTGGCCTGGAAGTCCGTGATCATCCCCAGCGTCATGCCCAAGCCCGATGTGGTGGCGCTCACGGGGGGTTACCGCAAGACGCCGTTCTTGCAGATCGGTGCCGACATCTATTGCGATTCGGCCCTCATCTGCGACGTGCTGGAGCATGAACAGCCCGAGCCGGTGCTGTACCCGCCGCACCTCAAGGGCGTGGCGCGTGTGTTTGCACAGTGGGCGGATAGCACGCTGTTCTGGGCCGCCATGGCCTACAACCTGCAGCCCAGAGGCGCTGCGGTGCTGTTTGCCAACTTGCCGCCTGCCGCCGCGCAAGTGTTTGGCGAAGACCGCCGCGAGATGAGCGCGGGCATGCAGCGCCTGCGACCGGCCGACGCGACGGCTGCCTACCGCTCGTACCTGCGCCGCATCGCCCACATGGCCGAGGAGCACGACTTCCTGTTCGGTGCCGAGCCCTGCCTGGCCGACTTTGCGGCCTACCACCCGCTGTGGTTCACGCGCCAGTGTGTGCCGGTGATGGCCGACATCTTTGCCGCCACCCCCGCCGTGCTGGAGTGGATGGACCGCATCGCAGCGCTGGGCCATGGTCGTATGGAAAAGTTCAGCGCTCAGGACGCCATCACGGTGGCCGCGGGCATGGACCCTTTGCCCCTGATGGACGACGTTTTCCAGGACGAACACGGCATCCCGCTGGGCAGCCAGGTCACGATTTCCGCCGAGAGCTTTGGCACGGAGCCCACCGAGGGCGAGCTGATTGCTGCCACCCGCACCCGCTACACGCTGCGCCGTACCGACCCGCGCGCGGGCACGGTGCATGTGCACTTCCCGCGCATTGGGTATGTTCTAAGACCATCCCCCTGAGCGGCTGCGCCGCTTCCCCCTTCTCTCGGCTTCGCCGGGAAGGGGGACGACGCCCTCGCACGCAAGCGAGGCGCCGCATACGCGGCTCGGCGGCCCTTGCTCGGTGTCCCCGGCGTGGGCCCCGCCAGTTTCAACCCAACGCTCTAAATTGTTACGGACTCAAGGAGACAAAAACCATGATCGACAACTTTTCCGGCAAAACCGCCGTCCTCACTGGCGCAGGCTCGGGCTTTGGCCTGGAATGCGCGCGCATCGGTGCCCGCCTCGGCATGAACCTGGTGCTGGTGGATGTGCAGCAGGACGCGCTGGACGCCGCCGCTGCCGAGATGCAGGCCGCAGGCAGCCAGGTGCTGGCCCGCAAGGTGGATGTATCGAACGCCGCGCAGATGGAACAACTGGCCGCCGATGTGCAGCAGCGCTTTGGTGCGCCGCACCTGGTGTTCAACAACGCGGGCGTGGGCGCGGGCGGGCTGGTGTGGGAGAACTCCGTCAAGGACTGGGAATGGGTGCTGGGCGTGAACCTGTGGGGCGTGGTGCACGGTGTGCGCCTGTTCACGCCCATGATGCTGGCAGCGGCCAAGGCCGACCCGGCCTGGCGCGGCCACATCATCAACACCGCCAGCATGGCGGGCCTGCTGGCGGCGCCCAACATGGGCATCTACAACGTGAGCAAGCACGCAGTGGTCAGCCTGTCTGAAACGCTGTACCAGGATTTGTCGCTGGTCACTGACCAGATCGGCGCCAGCGTGCTGTGCCCCTTCTTTGTGCCCACCGGCATCAACCAAAGCCACCGCAACCGCCCCGGCGACCTGCCTGCCGAAAAGCCCACCAAGAGCCAGCTCATCGGCCAGGCCATGAGCGACAAGGCCGTGGGCAGCGGCAAGGTGACCGCCGCCGAGGTAGCGCAAAAAGTGTTCGACGCAGCGGCTCAAGGCCAGTTCTACATCTACAGCCACCCCAAGGCCCTGGCTTCGGTGCAGACGCGCATGGAAGACGTGATGATGGGCCGCAACCCCACCGACCCGTTTGCCGCCAAGCCCGAGCTGGGCGCGCAACTGCGCGCGGCGCTGCGGGCCGATTGATGGCGCACGCGCATGCTTTGGTGCCGAAGATATGAGAAAAATTGGCCTCTAGCGCTTATCCAGTAAGCACTGGTAGCTATAAAAAGAGTAGTGAGTGCCAAACCTGCAAGGAGGGGCCCGCACTGTGCCTGATGCCACCCCTGGCCACGGCCATGCGCTGTTCGACACCGCCATCGGCACCTGCGGCATTGCCTGGGGCCCGGGCGGCATCGTGGCCGTGCAGTTGCCCGAGGCGGATGCCGAGGCGACCCGGGCGCGTTTGCTGCGCAGCCATTCACACTGCGCGCAGTCTGGGGAGCACCCCGCCCCCGTGCGCAGCGCCATCGAAGGCATCCAGGCGCTGCTGGCGGGGCAGCCCCGCGACCTGTGCGAGGTGCCGCTCGACATGTCCGGCATTTCGCCGTTTCACCAGCAGGTGTATGCGATTGCCCGGGCCATACCGCCGGGCCGCACGCGCACCTATGGCGAGGTGGCCGAACAGATCGGCAGCAAGGGCCTGTCGCGCGCCGTGGGGCAGGCGCTGGGCCTGAACCCGTTTGCGCCCGTGGTGCCGTGCCACCGGGTGCTGGCGGCGGGTGACCGGCCGGGCGGCTTTTCGGCCGGAGGCGGCGCGCTGACCAAGCTGCGCATGCTTCAGATTGAAGGCGCGTGCCCGGGTGGAACACCATCGCTCTTTGATTGGTAACTGATCGTTTCAGTTCTTGGTGGGTTGCCTTTGGGCTGAAAAAGGCCTCTCTGGTGGTCTGTTCGACAGCGTACAGACTCGCGGCCCCAGCCCCTTGTACAAGAGGATCAGAGCGCTGCCGCAACGCGGTGGCGCCATTCACTTGTGTACCAGGAGCCGCCTATGTCCCATCCATCCACCCTTGCCTCTGCGTGGGACACGTCTTGCGTCGGGCAGCCGGCAGACGTATCGCTGCTGGAGCTTTCCCACCTGGGTGAGCACTTGGCGCACTGCGGCGCCTTGCGCGGGCCGCTGGACCAGTTGCTCGCGGGTGCTGCGTGGCTGCAGACCCTGGTGGCCGAACATGTGGTGACCGTTGCGCTCTTGATCACGTTGCTGGTGGGGGTCGTATCGCTGGTGCGATAGGGGGCGCACGCATGGGCTTACGCACACCATGGCCCTGGGTTCCTTCCGCGCTGGACCGCATGCTCGATGCCCGGGCAGGCCTGGTGCTGGACCCCTTGCGGGCCGAAGTGTTTGGCGTGGCCCGCTTCGAAGAGCATGGCCGGCACCTGGGCGCGTCCCACGACGCAGGCAAGGCACCGTTTGGCCGCACCACCTTTTACCCACGCCTGCAGAGCAACATCCGCGCGCTGCGGGCCGCATACCGCTACCTGTTCGATGCACCGCATGACGAGCATGCCATCAGCCCCGCCGCTGAATGGCTGTTTGACAACTTCCACCTGATCGAAAGCCAGCTCAAGGAGATCCGGGCCGGGCTGCCACCGCGTTACTACCGCTCGCTGCCGGTGCTCAAAGACGCCCCGCTGGTGGGCCTGCCGCGTGTGTACGGTGTGGCGTGGTCGTTTGTGGCCCATACCGACAGCGCGTTTGATGAATCGCTGCTGGTGCACTACCTGAATGCCTACCAGCAGACCCGCGAGCTGAGCCAGGGGGAGCTGTGGGCGTTGCCCACCACGCTGCGTGTGGTGCTGGTGGAAAACCTGCGCCGCTTGGCCGAGCGCCTGGCCAGCCACAAGGCCGCGCAGGAGCTGGCCAGCCTGTGCGCCGCCCGCAGCAAGGACCTGAACGTGTTGACGCTGGATGCCGCCTGCGCAGCCATGGAGCAGCGTGGCGTGGCACCGGTGTTCCTGGCCCACCTGGCGCAGTCGATGATGGGGCGCGGCGTGGTGGGCGGGCATGCCGCTGCAGGCACGCCAACGCTCGTACAGCAGTGGTTGCTGACCGCTGTGCCTGACCTGGTGGCGTTGCAGGCCCAGCAGCAGATCAACCAGGCCGCCGACCAGCTGAGCATGGGCAATGCCGTCACGGCACTGCGGCGGGTGGGTGCGGCCGACTGGTCCGACATCATCAGCCAGACCAGCCTGGTGCTGCGCGCCATGCTGCAGTCGCCCGTGTTCGCGGCCGAAGACGAGTCCACCCGCAACACCACCTTGCACGGCATCGAAAACCTGTCGGCCCGCAGCGGGCAGGGCGAGGCCGCCGTGGCGCAGGCGCTGCTGGTGCTGATGTCGGGTGCCGACGGCGAGCCTCCAGATCATCCGGGAGCTGCGCAGGCCTTGGCAGGCTATTGGCTGCAAGGCGCCGGGCGCAACCAGCTGGAGCATGCCCTGGGTGTGCGCCGACATGCCACCGACGCGGTGGCCCTGTGGCGGTCTGCGGTGGGCCTGTCGCGTGTGCCGTTGTACCTCGGCGCCTTGCTGCTGGGCTCGCTCGGTTTGCTGGCCTGGCTGATGGCGCCCTTGTGGGGTGTGCAGGCGGGGCCCGATACCAGCGCAGCCCATCTTGTGGGCCTGGCGCTGCTCGCCGTCTTGTTGCTGCTGCCGGTGTCCGAGATCGTTGTGGCTGTGGTCAACCGGCTCATTGGCGAATCTGTCCGGCCGACCTACATGCCCCGCTACCTGCTGCCAGCGGGCATTCCGGTATCGGCACGTGTGCTGGTGGCGATCCCGGCCCTGCTCAGCAGCACCGGCACCATCGACCGGCTGGTGCACCGCCTGCACCTGCATTACCTGGCCAACCCCGAGCCCTTTGCGCAATTTGCGCTGCTGACCGACGGTGTGGATGCCGATGTGCAAGACCTGCCCGAAGACGGCGTGCTGCTGGCCCATGCCGAGGGCTTGATGTTGGCCCTGAATGCCCAGCACCCGTCTATCACGGGCGGTGCCCCGCGGTTTTTGCTGCTGCACCGCACCCGCACCTACAGCCCCACGCAGCAGCAGTGGATCGGCTGGGAGCGCAAGCGCGGCAAGCTCGAACAGCTGGTGGCGGCCCTCGCCACTGGCGGGCAAGGCGCCTTCCTGGACCTGGGCGAACTCTCGCACCTGGCGCCCCAGACCCGCTATGTGCTCACGCTCGACAGCGATACGCAGCTGCCCCCGGGCCGCCTGCGCAGCCTGGTGGGGGTGGCCGAGCACCCAGAGAACCAGCCCCGGCTGGATGCCACATGCCAGCGCGTGGTGCAGGGCTACGGCATCCTGCAGCCCCGGGTGCTGGCGCCACTGCCCACCTCTGCCAGCACCTCGTTGTGGCAATGGCTGTTTGCGGGCCAGCAGGGGCTGGACCCGTACAGCGCCATGACGTCCGACGTCTACCAGGATTTTTTTGCCGAAGGCAGCTTCACCGGCAAGGGCCTGCTGCATGTGGCCACGGTGCACGCCGTGCTGGGCGGGCGCCTGCCGGCCGACCAGGTGCTGAGCCACGACCTGCTCGAAGGTGCGCTGGCACGCTGCGCCGTGGTCAGCGATGTGACGCTGGTGGAGGCGGAGCCCGAACACAGTGACACCGCCGCCGCCCGCCTGCACCGCTGGACGCGGGGCGACTGGCAGCTGTGGCCCTTTCTGGCCCAGGCCCGCCGCTGGAGCCTCTCACCGGTCAACCGCTGGAAGCTGCTGGACAACCTGCGCCGCTCGCTCGTGGCGCCCGCATCGCTGATGCTGGTGGTGCTGGCCCTGGCGGGCCTGGGCCTCCCCTTGGCCAGCACGCTGGCGCTGGTGGTTGCGGCCTATGCGGCTGCGCCCTTGATGGGGGCACTGGCGGGCTGGGTGCCCAGCCGTTTTGGGCTGGTCGGCATGCGTTTTGTGCACGAAGCATCGGGCGACCTGTTGAGGGCCCTGGCCAGTGGTGTGTGGCACTTGGCCCTGCTGCCGCAGCAGGCGCTGCTGCTGGGCGATGCCGTGGTACGCACCGTGCACCGGCAGGCCGTGAGCCGCTGGCATCTGCTGGAGTGGACCACGGCCGAGGCTGCGCAGAACACCCTGATCACAGGCCTGGGCGCCACGCTGCGCAGACACAAGGCGGCACCCTTGCTGGCGCTGGGCTGCGGCGTGGCGCTGTGGGCCGGTGGAACCCAGGCACCCTGGGCCTTGGTGGGGCCGCTGCTGGCGCTGTGGGCGCTGTCGCCGCTGCTGGTGTGGCTGGCCAACCGCGTTCCGTCTGGCCTGGGCAACCCAACACTGTCGGCACAAGACCAGGACCTGCTGCACGGCGTGGCGCGCGACACCTGGCGTTTGTTCGAGCGCTGTGTGGATGCCCACAACCACCATCTGCCGCCCGACAACCTCCAGACCGCCCCGTATGAAATGGTGGCGCACCGTACCTCGCCCACCAACATCGGGCTGTACCTGCTGAGCGCCAGCTGTGCGCGCCAGTTCGGCTGGATCGGCACGCTGGAGCTGCTCGACCGGCTCGAAGCCACCCTCGTGACCCTGCAAGCCATGGAGCGGCACCGGGGCCACTTCCTGAACTGGTACGACACCGAAACCCTGCAGCCCCTGCACCCGCGCTATGTGTCCACGGTGGACAGCGGCAATCTCTGCGCGCACCTGGTTGCCGTGGCGCAGGCCTGCAGCGCGCTGGCGGCGCAGCCACTGTCACCGCTGGCGGGTGCGCAGGCCATCCGCACCTCGCTGGCTCGACTGCAGCCCCGGCTGGGCGTCCACCACCCGGGCTTGCGTGGGATGCAGCCCTCGTCCGCCTTGAGCCGTCTGCTGGGAATGCGTCTGCCGGACCCGGCGCACCAGCCGGAGGCCACGGCGTTTCGCGCGCTGCTGGCGCAGGCGCAGGACGAACTGCGCAGCATGGCCCAGCCACGCCACCCGGCCATCGTGCACAGCCCGCCCACGGCGCAGGACGAACTGCTGTGGCTGCTGGCCGACCACCTGGCCACACTGCAGTCGGTGGACCGCGACCAGCATGCCGCGCACAGTGGCGGCGCGCCCGATGCCACGCGGCGCCTCACGGCCTTGGCCGATGCGCTGGACGCCCTGGCCTGGCAGGCCGACTTCCGGTTTCTGTACCACCCCCGCCGGCACCTGTTGCACATTGGCTACCGGGTGGACGAGCAGCAGCTGGACACCTCGTTCTACGACTTGCTCGCGTCCGAGTCGCGCACTACCAGCCTGCTGGCCGTCGCCAAGGGCGACTTGCCCGTCAAGCACTGGGCGGCCCTGGGGCGGCCGTTCTTTGCCAGCGGCCACCATGCGGTGCTGCGCTCGTGGTCAGGCTCGATGTTCGAGTACCTGATGCCCACGCTGGTCATGGACGAGCCGTATCACAGCGCCCTGGGCGAGGCAGGGCGGTCCGCCCTGCGTGAGCATATGGCGCTGGTGCTGGCCTTGGGCAAAGACATGCCCTGGGGCATTTCAGAATGCGCCTACGCCGGGCGCGACCACACGCTGGCCTACCAGTACGCTCCGCAGGGCGTGCCCCGCCTGGCCTTGCGCCGCACGCCCGTGGGCGAGCTGGTGATTGCCCCCTATGCCACGGCGCTGGCCACCCAGGTGGATGCCCGTGCAGCCTGCGCCAACTTCCGCACGCTGGCCGCACTGTCGGCGCGGGGGCGCTACGGCTTTTACGAGGCGCTGGACTTCACGCCCGAACGCCAGACCCATGGCGAACGGCTCACGCTGGTCAGCACCTACATGGCCCACCACCAGGGCATGACCATCGTGGCGCTGGCCAACGTGCTGCTCGGTGGCGTTGCGCAGCGCTGGGGCACGGCGCATGCCCGCATCGAAGCCGTGCTGCCGCTGCTGCAGGAGCGCGCCCCGCGCGAGCTGCCCACCTTGCAGGCCACACCGCCGCGCCTGCCGCTGCATGCGCGCCAACAAAAAACACCCGACCATGTGCGCCCCGTCACCCCGGGCGCCCAGGTCTTGGAGCCCACACACCTGCTGGGCAACGGGCGCTACAGCGTTACCCTGCGCGCCAACGGGGCAGGGTGGAGCCGCTGGCACCAGACGGGCATCACCCGCTGGCGCGACGATGCGCTGCGGGATGCACATGGCAGCTTTCTGTATGTGCGGCAGATGGGCTCCAGCGTGCCCGCGTCCGTCACCAGCCACCCCGCGCCCGATGCGCGTGCGGTGTATGGCAGCATCTTCCACACCGACCGCGTGTGTTTTGACGCACTGTGGCCGGGGCTGCGCGTGCACACCACCGTGTGGGTGAGCCCGGAAGACGACATTGAACTGCGCAAGGTGGTGGTGAGCAACCTGGGTGATGAGGTGATCGAGCTGGAGCTGATTTCGGCCCTGGACATCACCCTGGCCACCCACGCGGCCGACGAGGCGCACCCCGCGTTCTCCAACCTTTTCGTCGCGGCCGACTGGCTGCCCGCACAGCAGGCGCTGAGGTTCATCCGAACGCCCCGCCTGCAGACCGAGACCACCCTGCAAGCCGCCCACTTTGTCGCAGATACCCAAGGGCAGGTGCTGGGCCTGCGTTGCCAGACCGACCGGCAGCTCTGGCTGGGGCGCAACCATACGCCCGGCCAGCCGTTGGCTTTGCTCAGCCGCGTGCCTGAAGTGCCTGCATCGCTGGACACGGGCCTGGACCCTGTGGCGGCGCTGGGCGTGATGCTGCGCATTGCGCCCGGTGCGCAGGCCTGCGTCACTTTTGCCACGGCGGCATCGCAAGACCCGGCCACGCTGCTGGCCATCATCGACAAGTACCGCCAGCCCACCTATCTGGAGCGCGCTTCGGCCATGTCGGCCACGCTGGCCAGCATCCAGTGGGCGTCGCACCGCCCGCACCGCGACTACCTGCCCGCGCTGCAGGCACTGACCACGGCGCTGGTGTTCACGCTGCCCAAGGTCCACACCCCCTACCTGGGCGTGCTGACCGAGGCCCAGGCCGCCCACCCCGTGTGTGACCGGCGCACGTTGTGGCAACTGGGCCTCTCAGGCGACCGGCCCATCGTGCTGGTGATGGCCGGATCGCCCCAGGGCATGGGCTTGCTGCGCACGCTGGCCCAGGCGCTGCGCGAATGGGCGCATGGCGGTGTGGCCTGCGACCTGGTGGTGCTCAGCAGTGAATCGCACTCGTACCACATGCCCCTGCAGCGGGAGCTGACGCTGCTGCGCGAGCACCACGATGCCGATCTGGCCACACACACCGGCCCGGCGGTGACCAGCCTGCGGGTGCTACGGCTGGATGAGCTGTCGGCTGCGCAGCTGGGCACCTTGGTGAGCCTGGCCCGCATCACCCTGCAGGCCGACGGCCATGCGCTCGTGCACCAGGTGAAGGCTTGGGTAGGAGCCCATGGCGTCTCGATGGCCAGCCCCTGGCGCGGCGGCGCCACGGACGAAGTGCCCACGCACCAGGGCAGCACGCGGGCGCCCGCGCCGGTGGGCGGTTTTGCGCCGGTGACCGGCACCTTTGGGTTTGATGTGTCGGCCGCGCTGCGGCCTGCCAAACCTTGGGTCAATGTGCTGGCCAATGCCCAGTTGGGGGCCATGGTGTCGGAAACTGGCGCGGGCAACACCTGGGCGCTCAACAGCCGCCTGAACCAGCTCACCGCATGGTCCAACGACCCGGTGGCCGACCCGCCCGCCGAATGGCTGCTGCTGCAAGACCGCCGCACGCGCGAGGTGTGGGGCCTGACGCCCTCGGCCTGGGGTGCGGCCGATGTGGCGTACCGCGTGGAGCACGCCCAGGGCACCACCACCATCCGCCACCGCAGAGGCGCGCTGGATGTGGAGGTGCGCTGGTGTGTGGACCCCGTCACCGCCATCAAGCAGGTGTTTGTGCAGGTGCGCAACCTGGGCAACCGGCGCGAGCACTTGCGCCTGGTGGGCATGGTGGAGTGGATGATGGGCGAAAAACGCGGCGACCGTGCCACGCTGGCCACCGCCCCGTGTTTTGCACCACTGCCCGATGGCCGCTTGCTGGGCCTGCTGTGCACGCAGACCGAGGCGGCCGCAGGCTTGGGCGGGGGCACGGCCTTTTTCTGCGAAGCCTCGGCTGGGCCGGGCACGGACGACCGTGCCAACGACAGCCTGGACTGGACTTGCGACCGCCGCGAGTTCTTCGATGCGCAGGGCAATCTGGTGGTGCCCCTGCAGCTGGGGCAGCGCAGCGGGTTTGGGATGGACCCCTGTGCAGCCCTGTCGCGTTTGGTGACCTTGCGGGCCGGGGCGGTGTTCGAGCGCGTGTACCTGATGGGCTACGCCCCCACCGAGGTTGAGGCACGCACCCTGGGCGCCGAGGCCATGGCCGTGGCGGCCCGCACGCGGGAGAAGGCGACCGTCGACCAGTGGAATCTGCTGCTGGGCGCAACGCAGGTGGACACGCCCGATCCGCTGTTCGACGTGCTGGTCAACCGCTGGCTGCTGTACCAGACGGTGTCTTCACGCTTGTTTGCCAAAGCGGGCTTTTACCAGGCGGGCGGTGCCACGGGCTACCGCGACCAGTTGCAGGATGCCATGGCTCTTGCCTGGGCACAGCCGGGTACCTTGCGCGCACAGATCGTGCTGTGCGCATCGCGCCAGTTTGAAGCGGGCGATGTGCAGCATTGGTGGCACACGCCGGGCGGGGCCGGGGTGCGCACGCATTTCTCGGACGACCTGCTTTGGCTGCCCTTTGCCTGCGCGCATTACCTGGAACGCACTGCAGACCACAGCTTGCTGGAGGAGCAGGTGGCGTTCCTTGAAGGTTCTGCGATCCCCGAAGGGGCGGAAGACATCTACGAATCGCCCAGCGCCAGCACCACCACGGCCAGTGTGTACGAGCATGCCGCCCGCACCATCGACCGCAGCCTGCGCACCGGCGCACACGGCCTGCCGCTGATGGGCGGCGGCGACTGGAACGACGGCATGAACCGCGTGGGCGACGGTGGGCGCGGCGAATCGGTGTGGCTGGCGTGGTTCCTGTGCGCCATCGTCACCGACTGGATTCCGATCGCCCGCGATCGGGGCGATCTGGATCGCGTGCAGCGGTGGGACGCTGCCCTGACCGGCTGGCGCGCCGCATTGGAAAACCAGGCGTGGGACGGTGATTGGTACCAGCGCGCCTTTTTTGACGATGGCACGGCACTGGGCTGCCACACGCGGGACGAGGGCCGCATTGACCTCATCGCCCAGGCCTGGGCAGTGCTCTCTGGCGCAGCAAGGCCTGCGCGGCAGCGCCATGCGATGGACGCGGTCGAGGAGCATCTGGTCAACCCCGCAGCAGGCTTGATCCAGCTGCTGGCGCCCCCGCTGCGCCATGCATCACCCAGCGCGGGCTACATCCAGGCCTACCCGCCCGGCGTGCGCGAGAACGGGGGGCAATATGCCCATGGCGGCGTGTGGGCGCTGATGGCCGCCGCAGAACTGGCCCTGCAGGAGCCTGAGCACCCCGGTGCGTTCGATGTGCCTTACCGTTACTTCACTTACCTGAGCCCGGCGCACCGGGCCCAGCACCCGGTGTGGGGGCCGGGGTACGCCGTGGAGCCCTATGTGATGGCGGCCGACATCTACAGCCAGCCACCCTATGTGGGGCGCGGCGGCTGGAGCTGGTACACCGGCGCGGCGGGCTGGCTGCACCGGGCGGCGGTGGAGTCCATCGTGGGGTTGCAGATGGGCGCGCAGGAGCTGTTCTTCACCCCATGCCTGCCATCGCACTGGCCGGGCGCAGAGTTGACGCTGGTGCGCGGTGGGCGCACGCTGCGGTTCATCCTGGTGCGGATGGCCCCAGGAGCGGAGCCTGCCGCGTTGCCGGACGGTGCCCCATCTGGCGCACGCTGGCTCCAGGTGGGAGAGCGGCTCCGCTGGGTCGATCTGCCTTTGGACCTGTGTTGTGTGATTCCCCTCTCGGTACATGCCGACACGGTTTCTGGCGCTGTGTAGTACCTTGGGATGGGCGCCATTTGGTAAATGTGTGTATGTGCGATACCGTACAGACCCGAAGGGCGTGGCCCCACAAACTGGCTGCTTGCCCAGCGGGGCAGGCACAACCGCGAGGGTGGTGCGCCCCGCGTTCCACAAGGTGCTGCCATCAAACGATCCAACTCCCCCCTCCAGAATCAATTGCTGGCCGCTTTGCCGAAGGTGGAGTTGCAGCGTTGGCTGCCGCAGCTGGAGTCGGTGGAGCTGCCTTTGGGGCAGGTGCTGTACGAATCCGGTGCAGCCATGCCATTCGTGTATTTCCCCACCAACGCCATCGTGTCTCTGCTGTACGTGCTGGAGGATGGTGCCTCGGCGGAGATTGCGGTAGTGGGCTTTGAGGGCCTGGTGGGCATCTCCATCTTCATGGGTGGCGGTTCTACCCCGAGCCGGGCTGTAGTGCAAAGCGCGGGTTCGGGTTACCGCATGCGCGCCGACGCCATGAAGCAAGAGTTTGCCCGCTCCGGGCCGGTCATGCACCTGCTGTTGCGCTACACCCAGGCACTCATTACCCAGATGGCGCAGACCGCCGTGTGCAACCGCCACCATTCGCTGGACCAGCAGCTGTGCCGCTGGCTGCTGCTGAGCCTGGACCGCCTGCAAAGCAACCAGCTGGTGATGACGCAGGAACTGATCGCCAACATGCTGGGTGTACGGCGCGAGGGCGTGACGGAAGCGGCCCTCAAGCTGCAGCGTGCGGGGCTGATCAGCTATGCCCGGGGTCATATCAATGTGCTGGATCGCCCGGGCCTGGAAGCACGCACCTGCGAGTGCTACGAGGTCGTCAAGAAGGAGTACGACCGGTTGCTGCCCACGGGCGTTGCCAGCTAGCGCGTTTTCGAAGTGGTGCCGGGTCGGGCGGGGCAGGCGTGCTGTGTGCGCTGGCAGACAGTCGCGCGGCAAAGTGACGCCCACACTGGCCGCAGACCTGCGCTGGGCAAGCCCCCGTGCGGTTGTCATGATGCCGCTTCTTTGAGCGGCGCGGACCGACCTGTGAGACGCCCCCCGATGCACCGCCCCGAAAATGCCCTTCTTCTCAAGTTGCGCCCTGCCGCGCGCCAGCAGTTGTTGGACCACTGCGAACCGTTCGAACTGGTGCTTTCCGCAGAGCTGAGCGTGCGGGGCAAGCCGCTGCAGCATGCCCACTTTCCCATTGAAGGTTTCCTGTCCCTGGTGATCGATGTGGACAGCCACCCCCCGCTCGAAGTTGGCATGGTCGGGGGAGAGGCGATGCTGGGGGCGGAGCTGATTCTGGGGCTGGCGGCCACACCTTGGCGGGCGCTGGTGCAGGGGGCCGGGTCCAGCTGGCGCATCGGCGCCCAACAACTGCGCACGCAGATCGACGCGATTCCCGAACTGGAGGCCTTGCTCCAGGCCTGCCTGCTGACGCGCCTGCACCAGCAGACGCTGGCGGCGGCATGCCAGCGCTACCACCAGATTGCGCCGCGCCTGGCGCGCTGGCTGCTGATGATGCAGGACCGCTCACATTCAGAGTGTTTTCACGTCACCCAGGAATTCATGGCCCTGATGCTGGGCGTGCGCCGCGTGGGCGTGACCGAGGCGGCCAGCCATTTTCAGGACAGCGGGTTGATCGTCTACCACCGGGGCGAACTCACGGTGCTCGACCGCAAGGCGTTGGAGGCCGAGGCCTGCAGCTGCTACGCCGCAGACAAGCAGATCTATCAGCGATTGATGAAGGCCAAAGTCTGACCATCCAGAAGACCTCAGGAGGCTCTGAGAGCGCAGCGCCCGCACGGTTGTGCCCCGTTCCGGGCAAGGGGCCGCGCCTACTGCTTGATCAACAGTTCTTCTTGAATGCTGCGAATGCCCAGCACGCGGTGGGCCAGGTGGACCCAGCCGCTCTGCTTGCGTTCAGTGTCGGCAGGCAGCCCGGTTTCCAGAGCCAGGGGATGGCTCAATGCCATCCCAACGGGGGACGGTGCTGGCGGCGTCCCATCCTGCCCGGCGGATTCAGGGTGTGAGAAATTGCCCAAACTGCGCTGGTTGCGCAACGTGTCTGAGTCGGGAACGTAGCTCTTGCCGAGGGTCGGGTTGGGGGCCACGCCTGTAGAGAACATGAAGCTGTCCACCGAACTCACACCGGGCACGGTTTGCGCCACAAACACAGCAAGGTCGATCTGCGTGGGGTCTGCCGCCATGCCGCTGAGCAGCACCACCCCCTGGTGCGATTCGACGCCGATGTTGAAGCTGTTTACCACCGGCGACAGGATGAGTGCGGCGCGGACGCGAGACGTCAGCACGCTGTCTTCCAGGTAGGCGGTGGGGGAGGGGGCGGCAAGCGTCCAGTCGGTGACAAGCTCGATGCGCTTGCAGCCTTGCAGCGACATCACCGCCAACGCCCCCAGAAGGGCCCTGGAAAGCTTACAGGGTGTGGGATGTCGCATGCAAAAGTCCTTTGGAAAGGTTGTCACCATGGTGGTGGCCGTTGTTTGCACTGTCCCATGGCACGCTGCATCCGTCTGTTCGTAACCGTACTCATGGGAATGTTTTACTTTGTGAGGAAGGCACCTGCGGGATCACGCGGCTTCGCCGTAGAACGCGAATCCGCGCTGTTCGCGCTTGGCCGCATACATCGCCGCATCGGCGCATGCCATCAGGTCTTTGGCCGCCGAGCCATGCTGGGGGCACATGGCTACGCCAATGCTGGGGCACACCAGCAGTTGCAGGTCGGCGACCTTCATGGGGCGGGACACGGCCTCCAGCAACTTGGCGCACAGCTGGCGCAGCGGCGCAGCGTCGGCCACGCCTTGTAGCAGGCAGACAAATTCGTCGCCCCCAAGGCGCACCACCAGGTCGCCGTGGCGCACTGCTGCACTCAGCCGTGCTGCGGTAATGCGCAGCACCTCGTCCCCCACGCCGTGTCCATGGGTGTCGTTCACGGTCTTGAAGTGGTCGAGGTCAATGTAGATCACCGTTGGCCCAAGGTCTTCAGGCCCGCGCTGGGCAAGGGCCTGGCCCAGTTGCTGCATCAGGTGGCGGCGGTTGGGCAGGGTTGTCAGCTCATCATGCAGGGCTTGGTGGCGCGCGTGGCGCTCACCCCCACGCACGCAGGCCAGATCGGCCTCGGCCTGAATGAGTGCCTTGCGGGTTCCGCGGAAGGCGCGTTCCAGCGCTTGCCGCTGGGCGGTTTCGCGCTGGAGGGCCTGGCGCATTTCCTCAAGGGCCGCAACGCACTCTGGCAAGCTGACATCGGCGCCGGGCTTGGGATAGGGGGTGTGGGTGGTGCGGGGAAGGAGGACTTTCGCATGCGGTGCTGCGCGGTGGAACCACTCCGCACGTATCGCCCGGAACACCTGGTTCCAGCGCCGCAGTTGCACGGTGGTTGGCCAGGACGTGGTGAGGGCTTTGCCCCACAGAAATGATCTTTGGTTGGTACCCATATGCCGAGCCCTGTTGTGCCTTCACCTCAAGGAAGGAGATTTGATTTGCCTTACGGCGTGTGGTCAGGGCGCACGTGCGCTATTGCCAGCGCAGACAGACTCCCTGTTGCCACAAAGTCTGCAGGGTTGCTGCCGGTGTCACTGTCTGTCACCGCACATATCTGGCCGAGGACGGGCCGGTGAAGGCGGCCTGTTGCAGCTTGTCTCAGGAGGGGCAGTGGTGGCGTGTTGCGAGTGTTACATTCAGTTATACCGTTTGAAGCAACTGTTTTTGCCCTTGCTGCGCGACCCTTGGGAGATCGCCTCCGGGCTCTTGGCTGCTGTGGCAGCTTCGCTGGCTGTCCGTGAATTTTTGAAGTCTCAGGCAAGGAATCCCTCCCATGTCCCCAGAACGCCAACGGCTGATTCGCCTGCTGTTCGACGAATACATCGAGATGTATGCCGCACGGGACGCAAGGCTGGTCACCCGTTTTAGTGACAACTTCAGCGGCTTTGCGGGCAGCAGCGACCAGCTGGTCAAGAGCCGTAGCGATTGGGTTGACGTCACCTTGCAGGACTTTGCCCAGGTGCCCGGCCGCATCGGCATTGACGTGGTGGACCTCTTCCCCCAGGAACTGAGCGATGACGTGGTGGCCGTCACGGCGTTTTTCCACATCCGGCTGCCCATTCCTGACGCACTGTTTGCCCGCGAGACCGCGCGACTGGTGCTGGTGTTTCGCCATGAGGAGGGCGACTGGAAGATTGCCCACAGCAGCATTTCCATCCCCTACGGCCTGGCGCGTGACGGCGAGGTGTACCCGGTAGGCCGCCTGCAGCAGCGCAACCTGGAGCTGGAGGCGCTGGTGGAAGAGCGCACCCAAGCCCTGGCGCAGGCCAACCAGCGGCTGCAACTGATCAGCAACACCGATGGGCTCACCGGCATTGCCAACCGCCGCCATTTTGACCAGACCCTGGCGCACGAATGGGCCCGCGCCCAGCGGGCGCAGACGCCGCTCTCGCTGATCATGCTGGACGTGGACGTGTTCAAGCACTTCAACGACCACTATGGTCACCTGGCGGGCGATGCCTGCCTGCAGGCTCTGGCCCTGACCCTGGCGCAAACCGGCGGGCGCCGCGAGGGTGATCTGGCGGCGCGTTTTGGTGGCGAGGAGTTTGTGGTGCTGCTGACGGCGTCGGATGAGCAGGCTGCCATGGAAGTGGCCCGCCAGATCCAGCAGGCCATCCAGGCGCTGGCCTTGCCGCATGAGGGGGCACCCTTTGGCATCGTGACCGTCAGCTTTGGCGTGGCCAGCCTTGTGCCCCAGCGTGACCAGGCCCCCGAAGAACTGGTGCGCCGCGCCGACCGCGCCATGTACCGCGCCAAGCAGGCCGGGCGCAACCGCATCGAGCTGGCTCCGGACTGAAGGGTGGGCGCAGTACCTGCCGTGCGCAGGTAGCGCTGTTGGCCGTTCATTCAGGGTTTACCCGAGTGGTGTGCACCGAAATGGTGACAATGGGCGGCTATGCATTTTTCCCGCTTCCTCAAAATGGCCCTCATCCTGGGTCTGCTCTCGGCCATCGGCCCCTTTGCCATCGACATGTACCTGCCCGCGCTGCCCGACATTGGCGCCAGCCTGGGGGCGTCGGTGGGCGCTGTGCAGTGGAGCCTGACGGCGTTTTTCCTGGCGCTGGGGGCTGGCCAGCTGTTCTACGGCCCTATCTCCGATATGGTGGGGCGCAAGCCGCCGCTGTACTTTGGCCTGGGCCTGTTCACGGTGGCCAGCGTGGGGTGTGCGCTGGCCAGTGACATCGAAACCCTGGTGGCCCTGCGCTTTTTACAGGGCCTGGGCGCGGCGGCGGGCATGGCCATACCGCGTGCCGTGGTGCGCGACCTGCACACGGGCACCGATGCAGCGCGGCTGATGTCGCTGCTGATCCTGGTGTTCAGCGTGTCGCCCATCCTGGCGCCGCTGGCGGGCAGCGGGGTGATTGCGCTCACGGGCTGGCGCGGCGTCTTCTGGGTGGTGGCTGTTGCCGCCGTAGCAGGGCTGGCGCTGGTGTACGGCAGCCTGCAGGAGACACGCCCCGCGTCCGACCGCGTGGAAAGCAGCCTGGGCGGCGCCCTGCGCGCCTACGCGCTGCTGCTGCGCGACTGGCACTACCTGGGCCTGGTGTTCATTGGCGGCTGTGCCATGGCCGGGTTTTTTGTGTACCTTGCGGGCTCGCCGTTTGTGCTCATCAACCACTACGGGCTGACGCCCACGCAGTACAGCCTGGCCTTTGGGGTTAACGCGGCGGCGTTCATCGGCGCCTCCCAGTTCACCGCCACGCTGGGTGAGCGCTTTGGCATGGTGCGGGTGGTGAAGGCGGCGGCCACGGCCTCGGGCGCGGTCATGGCGTCGTTGCTGCTGTACTACCTGCTGGGCGGCGATGACCTGGCCGTGCTGATCGGTTTGTACTTTGTAGCCAGCGCGCTCATGGGGCTGGTCATCCCCACCACCTCGGTGCTGGCGCTGGAGAAACACGGCGCCATCGCCGGCACGGCATCTGCCCTGCTGGGCACACTGCAGATGCTGACGGGCGCCTTGGCCATGGGCGTGGTCGGCCTGTTTGCCACCGGCAAGCCCTTGCCCATGGTAGTCGGCATGGCCACCGGGGCGCTGGTGGGCGTGGCGCTGGCGTGGATCACGCTGGGCGGCAGGCGCGGGGCGATGGTGCATGCCTAGTCCGTGCCGCAAGCGCTTGTAGAAAAATTTGAATAAAAAGTGCCTCTACCGCTTGATAGATAAGCGCTAGAAGCTATGAATAGAGGAGCACTTCTCCGCTGTGAAGTGATCATTGTGCGGGCTCCTTCTGGGCGTGCACTTGCCGTTCAGGTAGATGTAATGAACCAGCCTGCGGGAGCCAGGGGAGTAGTCGGCCTGCAGGTTGCCGTGGGCGCCATGGAACTCATGCGTTGTGATGCCTCCCAGAATGACCCGCGTGCGCTGTCCCCTCCGCCGCCACATAGTGCCTGCGTTTAATGGAGCGTATAAGCGACGCTTATCTCGGTATAAGTATTAGGTCAAAAACTTACTGAAGAGGCAGCGCCTTTAGCCTTACCTTTGCGCCATCCGGGAGGTCTCGAAGCTGCTCCCAAAGTTCTCCACGGTACCGCATGCCTTTGACGGCATCAACTGCAAATAAATTGTTTACCTCGTACTTTCCACCAAGGATGAAGGGGATTTTTGGCAAAAGGCGCTTGCCGCGCGCAATTGGCCCATTGAGCATTTGCCAAGAGTGCGCTAAGGGATATCCCGTCAACTGAGGATAGTTTAATAGAATTTCTGCTGCCCAATCCTCAATTGATTTTGCAAGAAATTCTATTTCACCCGACTCTGGATCAAATGAAACAACTTCCCTTCCTTTAAGAGCGAACTGCCCGCCAAAAATGTCTTCTGCAAAAAAAAATAGTTCTTCAGTTAATCCTTGATACCAATCGCGCCATAGAGTCTTTTCATTCCATGCCTGAAGCCCTAGAATCTGGCCTTGCGAAATTGAATCATCCCAGGAGAAGACATGAAGTGCCTCCTCAAACGCATAGAAGCCATTTTTTTTGGAGAGGATTTGAATTAATTCATCGGGTAATTCGCCGCGATGCTCGGCGAGAGACGCTGTTTTTCCCACTTCCGCAACTGAAGTTGCGGGAGTGGAAATTGATAGAAGTTTCTCAATAGATATTATTGACATTAAGATCCTGGGATAATTCTGATCCGCGTACCATCTGGTAGTCCCCGGCATTGGGCTCCTATGCAAGCGCCTGCTCCACGATTATCTGAGGGTGACACTGGGCGGACGCTCGCACCGCGACCGCCTTCGGCAGTCAATGCTGGAGGGTATTCATCGCGATCTTTGCCAGGTACAACCGGCTGTCCGCTCATTGCATCCTTGCGTCGATCCTTTGCGCCACCACGATCAAGCGTTAACACGTCAGGCTGTCCATTGTTCTGCGCATCACGGATGTGATCAGCACTCTCCGGATACTTATCACCCGGTACTACGATATCAACTGGCTTATCTGCCCCCTCATTAAAAACCAACCCAGAAGCCCGATCCAGCAATTCACTCGTGCGCTGTTGGAGCAAGGCCCCGGCCTGCTCCATCCGCGCTCGCTGCTCAGGTGTTAGGTGGCTGGCGGCCCCTGCAAGCGCAAGCAATGACACACCTACTTTCCAAGCCAGCCTGGCAGACCTCCCATCCGGGTCCACATACTTGTAAGGGTTGTTGTTGGCATACGCATAGCGGTTGAAGCTGTGCGGGTTTTCCGGGACGATGCCCTGGGGATCAATCCCCGTAAAACGCCCTATCAGAGGGATGTAGTAGCGCCCCCCCATGTAGGTAATCCAGTTCGTCTGGTCGTACGGCTTGCCCGCAAACCACAGCTTGTTGTTGGCACCGGCGGGGGGCGCTTGCAGGCGATGCCCATAGGGCAGGTAGTTTTCCTTCCAGACCACGGCGCCATCGGCATCGGTGGCGATGGCGGGGCTGCCCAGGATGTCGTTGTGAAAGAACGTGATGGTGGTCTGAGCGCCAGCGCTGGCCGCAAAGGCGCCGAAGGCCAGAAGGAGGGCCAGGCGCATCAGAAGACGCAACCAGAAGGAGTGGAGCGTGGAGATCATTGTGCGGACTCCTTCTGGGCGATGCGCTTGCCGTTCAGGTAGATGTACTGGACCAGTCGGCGGGAGCCAGGGGAGTAATCTGCCAGCAGGTTGCCGTGGGCGCCATGGAACTCATGCGTTGTGATGCCTGCCTGGATGACCTGCGTGCGCTTTTGGTCACCGTCGTAGGCGTACTGCACCCGGGTGGCCGCGTTTGAGCAGTTGATGCACTTGAGGTTGGGAACACTGTCGTACTCGAAAGTCCGGGGGCCGCGCACAATGATGTTGCCCATGGCGTCGTATGAGTGATTTGCAGTGTTGCCTGGCGTTGCCGTCATGCTACTGAGCAGATTGCTGCTGTCGTAGTGGTAGGAAAGCCGCAATCCTGGAATGGTCTGCGTCGTGATATTTCCAGCGCCGTCGTAGGAAATACTTCCAGAACCTTGCGGTGTTCTCAGGCTGGTCAGGCGATCAAGATTGTCATATCCCAAGGTGCGATCATAAGTATCGTCGATGCTGTCCGAAATTTTGGTCAAGTTACCAACACCATCGTACGAAAATGAGGACCGGCTGTAGGCGGTGGATGACCGGACCGTAGAAAATGAACTGGGCCACAGGCGGGAGTTTTGGCTGTACTCCGAAGAGACGCCATTGGCATACATAATCCTGTTGACCTGGCCTGATGGCCAATAGCTGACACTGGTGATATAGCCGGAGACGGAAGTGGGGCGCCCGAGCGCATCCACGCCGTAGCGAACAATTTCACCGGAGAGTGGATAGGTAATGGAAGTCAGGTGGTCGTTATCGTTGTACCCATACCTGGCCGTCCAGGTCATCCCGTTGGCATTTAATGTTTCAGACTGAAGATTTCCGTTCCCATCGTAGGAAAAGCTGCGGGTAGCATCTGTCGAGAATGTCCGCAGTAAACGGTGCCTGTCATCATAAGTGTGGGTGACAGAAGGCGTGGCGCCTGTGTAATTGACGGTTCTAAGCCGATTCTGATTGTCATAGCTGTACGTGGTGGTGCCTGAAGATCCTACATTCTTGGATGTCATATTGCCCGCTGCATCCCGACCGTAGGTTGTTGTGCCAGTTTCTGGATGGGTTGCGGAAATCATGTAGCCACTGCTGTTATAAGAGTAGCGCCTTGTTATCCCAGCCTGCTTTGCAGACGTAATGAGGTCTTTGCTGTTGCGGTCATAGTCCATGCTCGCGCTGGAATCAGGCGTCGTGATGGCCATCAGAAATTTTTTGTCAGGATCGCCATATGCGCGGTAGTAGTGAATGGTGGTATTGCCATTTTCATCGCGCACCGATTTGGAAGCAGATCCATAGTTGATGAATTTCGATGTTCCATCAGGGTTCCGGATTTGAGTCACCCGGTCCAAAATATCGTAGGAGTACGATGTGCCCGAGCTGCTGCCGGGGTTGGATATGAATGTAGTGCGCCCCAGTGCATCTGTGGAGTATGAGGTGCTGATACCCCCCCGGGTGACTGAAAATACTCTGCCGAAGGAGTTGTAGTTGATCGTTTCTGTCAGCGACCCACGTGTTGCCGTGCGGCTTCGGCTTGTGTAGCTGATGTTGACGTTATTGCCCTCTGGGTAGTCCACGGATGTGATTCTGTTCATGGAGTCATATCCATAGCGAGTTGTTTCACCCCCAATGCTTTCAGAGGTGACATTGCCAGCGCTGCTAACTTCTCGTGTTATCGAAATTCCTTCAGGCTGGCTTTCGTTTTGTGCAACACCACGGCTGTAGTTGGAATAACTATGCGTTAGCGACCTTGGGAAGGTGGCGCTGCTTACATTGCCGGCGCTATCGTAGGTTCGGCTGATCGATATACCATTTTTTGTTTCATTGGTCATGTTGCCGCTGCTATCGAAATCCCGCGTAATGGTATGGCCTGATGATGTTTCGTTTTGTGGCTGCCTGATGATCCACTTCGATGTATTTGTAAAGTAGCTGACGGTGGTTGTTCTGTCGCCACCCCTTGTGCCTGATTCGGTGATGGCGCGTGGGTTTCCATAGCTATCGAAATTGCTATAGGCAGTATCGTAGCTACCGCCGTCGCGAGTAATGGTTTTGCGTGTGAGCAACGGTGCATTGGTTTCAAGATAATCGAATCTGGTCACAAATGCACCGGGGCGGACATAGGTTTCTGTGGAAATTCTCTGTCCACTCCAGGTGTATTGTTCAGTTTGTTCATCGCCAATGCGCTTTTGGATCAACAAACCAACCTTCCAGACGCTTCCAGCGCCAGCATAGTTGGGGCCTACATGCTTGTATGTTGTCGTTCCTTCTGGCGAGGTGACTCGAGTCGTATCCAGAGAGCTATTGCCTCCAGGGGAATAGTCGAATGACCAGCTTCCTCCTGTACTCATTGACTTGCGGCTCACGACATTGGATTTGCTGGCTGGATTGGACTGCGAGTCAAAAAATACAAAATCGTAGGTGTAGCTGATCGTCCCGCCTTGCGGTGTCGTAGCCGAGCGCATGAGATAGCTACCAGCAGTGGCACCATTGTTTTCTGAATAATCATATTCCCAGCTGTTGTTATCAGGCCTGGTGACGGTGCTTAGTTGATAGACGCCTGCGATGCCCGAGGGTTTGTACGAGTAATCGTAGGTTTGGCCGGCGCTGGTTATGCTGCTAATTCGAGCAGTTGTTTTTCCTGAGTCAATGTATGTAAAGGAAGCGGACCTTCCATCATTAGTAGTAATACTTCGAATTTCTGAACTGGAAGCTGATGCATAGCTAATGGTGATGTAGTTTCCATTGCGATCTGTGATTTTTTTGGTGTGCCATTCATACATTGGATTGGCGGTCGATCCCGGTCCCAATGCTTGGGTCATGTCATAAATCATCCCGTCGGGTGAGGTAATAACCAAGCCTGTCCCGCTGGTGCTGCACATGGCCTTCCATCGTTGCGTGGTAAGCATCAATGGAGAGCTTTGGCCAGTGAAGGTAAGCAACTGCCGACTGCCATCCGGGAGTTCCAGGATGGGGTTGTCTGAAACGGACTCAAGGTTCTGATTCAGGCAAGGGTATGAATTGCGAGACTTCAGAATGCGACCAAAATGCAGGGTCCACCCCAAGCCAATGCTCGTTCGGGGTTGTGTTGGATTGGCAGGATCTACACTGCTGCTGTTGTAAGAACGGACGATGGTTAAATCCATTCCACCGTTGCCAGGAATTCTAAGGTCGATATAGTGCCGCTGGAGTGCACCAGTAAACGGGTCAATATTTTCATTTTGGCTCTGATTGACAAATGCTCTGTTGGGCTGAATCCCCGGTTCTTTGTAAAAATCTGGAATCGCCTCTTGTGCATGTCCGATATTTGCTGTAGCAAATAACACGACCCACAGCCATTTTGTGGATTTATTTTTCAAAATTCCTCCCGGTGATTAGTATTGTCTGGAAACTGCTGTTGATCAATGGGAACATCTATTACATTACCCGTGGTGAAAACCATCTCATCGGTCGCAGTAAGTATCATTTGCAAAAATACCCGGTGCTGTGGCGCACGCGCTGAAGTCGGTGCCAATTAGAAAATTCCTGTCAAGAGTTCGTAACTACCAACTCTGGTAGGTGTTGTTCGGCGACATTCAGGTTAGGTACCTATCGGCGCGAATGCCTGAGGTCTCGATGCAATTTGGCAAGCCCATCCCAAAAAGCCACCGGGCAATCGTGTGACGGTGCAGGGCCCTGTGGTTGGCCTGAGGGGATGCGATGGCTCTGCTCAAGGCCATTTGGTCGTTTGTTCACGTCAGCCCCTGCGGCCCGACGCCTGCGCCGTGCAGCTCGGCTTTTTTGGGCGCGCGCTGGTGAACACATACCATGCGTACTGTTCTAAAAATATGGACGAAAATCGGCCCTGGCGCTTCATAGATAAGCTCTGGCAGCTATGAATATGTGATCTTCCCGCTTTCCGAGGATGCATACGGCATGGGTCTTGCCACCGTGCCCCCTGTGCCCATGCTCAAAGGCTTGGACGCCTCTGCGGCCGGTATGCAGTTAGCGTGGCGCTGCCGCCAGCACCGCAGCCACTTCGTCGGCCACACCGCGCACCGTCAGCGGCGCGCAGCCCTCAGCATGGTTGCTGATGGTCACAAAAGCGTTCTGCCCCCGGCGCGTGATGCCCGTAATCACGCTGGCCAGCTCCGAGCGGGTGGGCAGGTCGGGGTGGTGCAGGCGGTCGTAGGGGGCGTACAGGCGCTCCGCCTCTTCATAGCCATAGGGGCCATGCACCGGGTTCAGGTTCCAGCGGCACACCAGGGGGCTTGGCCACAGCGCGCGCAGCATGGGCAGCTGGGCCTGCAGCGGCGGCATCTTGGCGTGCAGGCCCAGGCAGTAGGTGGCACCGGCTTCGCGCAGCACGGCGGCAAAATCGGGGGTCAGCCATTCGGGGTCACGCACTTCCACCGCAATCACCCCATCGGGCGCCGTGGGCGCGAGGGCTGGCAGGGCGAGCAGCATGGTGCGCAGACGCTCCAGCAGCAGCGGCAGGCGGTCCAGCTGCGCCATCGGCAGCGGGCTGAGCTGGAACACCAGCGCACCCAGCTTGTGCCCCAGGCCTTGCAGGGCAGGTTCCACACACTCGCTGCGGGCCAGTTCGGGGCTCAAAAACGCCGGGTTGGGCTGGCGGCCCCGGCCGTCTTCGCTGCGCACCAGGGCGTCGGTCACCACACTTGGTGCCTTCACCACAAACCGGAAGTCGTCGGGCACCTGCGAGGCGTAGCTTTCGTACTGGCTCACGGTGAGCGGCCGGTAAAAGCTGCGGTCAATGCTCACGGTGCGCATCAGTGGGTGCTGGGCATATACCGCCAGGCCTTGCTTGGACAGTTGCGTGTCGGAATGTTCGCCCTCCCACACCAGGCCTTTCCAGCCGGGGTAGGTCCAGCTGGAGGTGCCCAGGCGCAACTGCCGGGGCAAGGCGGCGGCCAGGGCGGTGAGCGCATCGTCGTGCGCCATGGCGGTTACCTGGCTGGAGCGCTTGCGCGGGGCAGGCGGCGCGGCGTGTTCTGCGGCTTCGGGCGCATCGGCTTTGGTCGGCCGGGTGGAATGCCGCGAAGGCACAGGAGGTGTCGGGGCTTCGGGGCTGCCGAACAGGTCGTCTTGCATGCGGCGGGCAGGGCGGGTGGGCGAAGAGGCGAATGCGCGGGGTCACAACCCCGAGAACAACCCGCCCTCATTCAGCAGCTCGTACGTGATCTCCGGCCGCTGGTCCATGCCCTTCTTGATGGCGGCTGGGATGGCCTGGCGCGTCTTGCGGCACAGCCCGCGCTGCTCGTGGACCAGGATGGTGATGCCGCGCAGGGTGCGCACCTCGTTGGGGCTGGGGGCAATGGTCAGGCGCAGGCCCAGCTGCTGCTCCATGCGCTCCTGCAAACGCCGCAGGTCGCTCAGGCTGGTGATGTTCTCCAGCCGCTGCAGCAACTTCTTTTCTTCAGCCTGGGTGAGCTGCAGGATGCGTGCCTCCAGCACGGCATCGGGGGATTGCAGCAGGGCATCCCGGTCGCAGACACAGGCACCGGGCGGGCATTCTGTGCGGATGGGGAAGGGCAGGGGCTGCATGAAGGGGCGGTCTTGGAGGCTGGAGCATTCTAGACAGCCCACCCCGCCCTCATGGCAAGGCCGGTTGTTCCCACGGGTTGTTACCAATAGTGCCTGTGGCAAACTCCCGCGCTTCGCGTTTTTGTTCGTTTGTTTGACCGAGTCTCAGAGAGTTTGCCCACACATGCAGCAGATCATCCGGCAGTTGGCCGCAGAAATCAGGGTTAGTGAACAGCAGGTGCGCGCAGCGGTGGAGCTGCTGGACGGGGGCGCCACGGTGCCCTTTATCGCGCGCTACCGCAAGGAAGTCACCGGTGGGCTGGACGATATCCAGCTGCGCGAGCTGGAAGCCCGCCTGTCTTACCTGCGCGAGCTGGACGACCGCCGCGCTGCGGTGCTCAAGAGCATTGACGAGCAGGGCAAGCTGACCGATGCGCTGCGTGCTGCCATTGCCGCAGCTCCAACGAAGCAGGAGCTGGAAGACATCTACCTGCCGTTCAAGCAAAAGCGCCGCACCAAGGGCCAGATGGCCCGCGAGTTCGGCATCGAGCCGCTGGCTGACAAGCTCTTTGCCGACCCCACGCTGGACCCTGCCGTGGAGGCTGCCGCCTTCACGAAGCCGCCCGAGGTGCTGGACGATGGCAAGACCGGTGCGGACTTTTCGACCGTGCCCGCAGTGCTGGACGGCGTGCGCGACATCCTTTCCGAACGCTGGGCCGAAGACCCGGCACTGGTGCAAAACCTGCGCGAATGGCTGTGGGCCGAGGGGCTGCTGCGCAGCAAGAAGGTCGAGTCCAAGAACGAGAACGACCCCGAGGTCTCCAAGTTCCGCGACTACTTTGAATACGACGAACCCATCGGCCGCGTGCCTTCGCACCGCGCGCTGGCGGTGTTCCGGGGCCGGGGCCTGGAGATTCTGGAGGCCAAGCTGGTGCTGCCCGTGGAGCCCGAACCCGGCAAGCCCAGCATGGCCGAAGGCAAGATTGCCCTGCACCTGGGCTGGAGCCACCAGGGCCGCAAAGCCGATGACCTGATCCGCAAGTGTGTGGCCTGGACCTGGCGCGTGAAGCTCAGCCTTTCAACCGAGCGCGACCTGTTCGCCCGCCTGCGCGACGACGCTGAAAAGGTGGCGATCAAGGTGTTTGCCGACAACCTGCGCGACCTGCTGCTGGCCGCGCCGGCGGGGCCGCGTGTGGTGATGGGCCTGGACCCGGGCATCCGCACCGGTGTGAAGGTGGCCGTGGTGGATGCCACGGGCAAGCTGGTGGAAACCGCGACTGTCTACCCGCATGAGCCGCGCCGCGATTGGGAGGGCTCGCTGCATACCCTGGCCAAGCTGGCCGAGAAGCACGGCGTGAACCTGATTGCGATTGGCAACGGCACGGCCAGCCGCGAGACTGACAAGCTGGCTGCCGACCTGATCAAGCTGGCGGCCAAGGTGGACCGCGTGATTGAAAAGGTGGTGGTGAGCGAGGCCGGTGCTTCGGTCTACAGCGCCAGCGAATACGCCTCGCAAGAGATGCCCGATGTGGACGTGAGCCTGCGCGGCGCTGCCAGCATCGCGCGGCGCCTGCAGGACCCGCTGGCCGAGCTGGTCAAGATCGACCCCAAGAGCATTGGCGTGGGCCAGTACCAGCACGACGTGAACCAGAGCGAGCTGGCGCGCACGTTGGGCACGGTGGTGGAAGACTGCGTGAACTCCGTGGGTGTGGACCTGAACACGGCCAGCGTGCCTTTGCTCAGCCGTGTCTCGGGCCTGTCGGGCAGCGTGGCCAAGGCGGTGGTGCGCTGGCGTGAGGCCAATGGCGCGTTCAAGAGCCGCAAGCAGCTCATGGACGTGGCGGGCCTGGGCGCCAAGACCTTTGAGCAGAGCGCGGGCTTCTTGCGCATCCGGGGGGGCGACAACCCCCTCGACATGACCGGCGTGCACCCCGAGACCTACCCCGTGGTCGAGCAGATCATGGAGAAGACGGGCAAGCCCGTGGCCGAGATCATGGGCCGCGCCGACATGCTCAAGACTTTGAAGCCAGAGCTGTTTGCCAACGAAAAATTCGGTGTGATCACCGTCAAGGACATCCTGGCCGAGCTGGAAAAGCCCGGCCGCGACCCGCGTCCGGACTTCAAGGTGGCGCGCTTCAACGATGGCGTGGAAGACATCAAGGACCTGAAGGAAGGCATGATCCTGGAAGGCACGGTGAGCAACGTGGCCCAGTTTGGCGCCTTCATCGACCTGGGCGTGCACCAGGATGGTCTGGTGCATGTGAGCCAGCTGGCGCACAAGTTTGTGAACGATGCGCGCGAAGTGGTCAAGACCGGCGACATCGTCAAGGTCAAGGTCATGGAGGTGGACGTGGAGCGCAAGCGCATCGGCCTGTCGATGAAGCTGGGCGACGCGCCACCGCGCCAGGGCGGCGACCGGGGTGCACCCCGCGACAACCGCTTTGAGGGGGCTGGCCGGGGCTATGCACAACCCCAGCGCCGTGCGCCTGAGCCCGTGCAACAGTCGGCCATGGCGTCGGCATTTGCCAAGTTGCAACAGGCCAAGGGCCGTTGACGGATTGCGGCGGGATGGCCTGGGTTTGCGGCAGGTTGGGGGCCATAATCGCCAGCAACCCCAACTCTGGTGCCTGACCCCATGGAGCTGAACGCACTGCTGGCCCAACCCGTAGCTCTGCCCAGCCTTCCGCGCACTGTGGCATTGCTGATGAGCGAGCTGGCGCATGAAGAGCCCAGCCTGCGGCGTCTGAACCAGCTTTTCGGCACCGATCCGGCCCTGGCCGGGCGGCTGCTGGAGCTGGCCAATTCCCACACCTTCCAGGTACCGCGCCAGATTGCCGGCATCCCCGAAGCACTGGCACTGCTGGGTATTGCCCAGGTTCGCACACTGGTCACGTCGGCACCGCTGGGCACCGCGTCGCGCTCGGTGCCCGGCGTGCACATGCAGCAGTTCTGGCGCTACAGCCTCAACACGGCCAAGCTGGCACGGTCGCTGGCGGGCATCGTGCACCAGAACCAGACCGCTGCGTACACCACCGGCCTGCTGCACGCGCTGGGCGAGCTGGTGATTCACCTGGCCGACCCGGACAAAGCCCAGTCGGTCAACACACTGGTGGCCCCGTTTGACCTGCGGCGCGGCAAGATCGAGCAGCGCATCTTTGGATACTGCTATGGCCATGTGACGGCCGGGCTGGCACGCCGCTGGCGTTTGCCCGAGGTGGTGGTGGATGCCCTGCACCACCAGAGCGCGCCGTTTGACAACAATGCCTACGAGCCCCTGGCGGGTGTGATCCACCTGGCGTCCTGGCGCGCCCGGGCGCGTGAGGCAGAACTGGGCGAAAAGGAACTGGCCGTGTCGTTCCCCGGCGAAGTGGGCTTGGCCCTGGGGCTGGACATCGACATGGTGCTGCAGCAAGACCCTATCGACTGGACTGCGAAGCCTGAGGCTGCTGACTACGTGGTGTGAGAGCTGGTTTTGAGCCGCCTTGCGGCTTTGCGAAAATGCCGCCCATGAAAGCCCTTCGCATCCATGCCGGCCCCCGCGCCCGCCAACACCTTCAAAACCACGGGCTGCAGCCCGGCGATGTGGGCGTGATCCCTGCGGCGGCAGGGGGCCCCAAGGGCCTGATCCTGGGTCCGCTGGACCGTTTCATCTTTGGGGAGTGGCTGCCCCAGTCCAGCCAGACGGTGCACCTGGTGGGCGCCTCGATCGGCGCCTGGCGCATGGCCACGGCCTGCTTGCAGCAATCGGTGGCGGCTTTCGAGCGGCTGGAGCACGACTACATCCACCAGCACTACGACCTGCCGCCGGGCAAGAAGCGCCCCACGGCCGCGCATGTGAGCGAGCGGTTTGGGCAGAACCTGCAGGCGTTCTATGGTGGGCGCATCGACGAGGTGCTGAACCACCCGCGCTACCGCCTGCACATCGTCACCTCGCGCGGGCGGCACCTGCTGGGGCGCGAGCACCGCGTGGCCACGCCGCTGGGCTATCTGGGCGCGTTTCTGACGAACACGGTGCACCGCAAGGCGATGGGGGCGTGGCTGGAGCGGGTGGTGTTTTCCTCGTCCGATGCAGCCACGGCCGATGGTGTTGGTGTGAGCGTTGGTGCTGCGTGCGCTGCATTGCCGTTTGGCACCTCGGACTACCGCACGCGCCAGGTGCTGCTGCACGGCGGCAACTTCATGCCAGCGCTGCAAGCCAGCTGCTCGATCCCGTTTGTGCTGCAGGCCGTGCACAACATTCCGGGTGCGCCCCGTGGAGCGTATTGGGACGGGGGCATCACCGACTACCACCTGCACCTGTCCTACGTTCAGCAATCACAGAATGCTATTGAATTAATAGCTGGTAGCGCTTATCCAACAAGCGCTGGCGGCCAAAAAAACTCAAATTCTGGCCCGACTGCCTCGCCCGGCCTGGTGCTGTACCCGCATTTCCAGCACCAGGTGGTGCCCGGCTGGCTGGACAAGGGGCTCAAGTGGCGCCACCGTTCCACCCCGTCGCTGGACAACATGGTGGTGCTGTCGCCCAGCCCCGACTGGGTGCGCTCCTTGCCCAACGCCAAGCTGCCCGACCGCAACGATTTCACCCACTACGGCACCGACAGCGCCGCGCGTGCCAAGGCCTGGCTTGCGGCTACGCGGGCCAGCCAGCAGCTGGTGGACGAGTGGCAGGCGTGGCTGGCGCGGCCCGACATGAACGCAGTGCAACCGCTGTAGTACTCAGGTTGAGGCAAGCCGCCGCGCCGCCTCCTGCACCGCCCGGGCCGCATGGCGAGCAGCGTGCTCCCGGGCCCAGGTCAGCACCTCGTGCGCAGGCATGGGCCGTGCAATGCCAAAGCCCTGGGCGCGCTCGCAGCCCAGCTCCAGCAGCTTGGCGCATTGCTCGGCGGTTTCTACGCCCTCGGCCACCACATGCCGGTGGAAGGCGGCGGCCAACGCGACGATGGCGCTCACGAGTGTGAGGTCGTCGCCGTCTTCCAGAATGCCGCGCACGAACGACTGGTCGATCTTGATGGTTTCGGCGGGCAGGCGCTTCAGGTAAGACAGCGAGGAGAAGCCGGTGCCGAAGTCGTCCAGCGCAAAACGCACGCCCAGCGCCTGGCAGCTTTGCATCATGTGGCGCATGTACTGCATGTCTTGCAAGGCTGCAGATTCGAGGATTTCCAGCTCCAGGCGGGTGGGCGACACCTCGGGGCAGGTGTGCAGGATGTCCTTGAGCCGCTCCACAAAATTGGCCCGGTGAAAGTGGGGCGCGGAGATGTTCACGCTCACCTCCCACAGCATGCCGGCGTCCGTCCACTGCCGCATCTGTGCCAGGGCCTGGCGCAGCACCCATTCGCCCACTTCCACCTCCAGCTCGGCATCCTCGATCAGGGGCAGCACATGCTGCGGGCCCAGCAGGCCCTGCTCGGGGTGTTGCCAGCGCAGCAGGGCCTCCAGCCCGAGGATTTCGCCGGTGCGCAGGTTCACCTTGGGCTGGTAGTGCAGCACCAGCTCGCCCGCGTGCAGCGCCTGGGCCACGCGGGTCTGGCGCGTGTGCTGGGTCTGCACGGCGTGGTCCAGCTGCACGTCGAACACATGCATCTGGTTGCGGCCGAAGCCCTTGGCCTGGCACATGGCCTGGTCGGCGTGGCGCAGCAGGGTGTCGGGGTTGGCGTCGTCTTGCGGAAACACGGCCACGCCCACACTCACGGTGGTGTGCAGCACGCGGTCGTCGATGGCGTAGGGGGCGGCCAGCTGCTGCATGAGCACGTCCACACGCGCCTGGATGGCGGGTACGTCGGGCAGCTCGCCCAGCAGCAGCACAAACTCATCGCCCCCCATGCGCGCCACGGCGTCCTGCGGCGTGATGAAGGCGCCCAGGCGCCGCGCGGTTTCCTTGAGCAGACGGTCGCCCACGCGGTTGCCGTGGGCGTCGTTCACGGTCTGGAAATGGTCCAGGTCGAGCATGCACACCGCCAGCAGCAGCCCTTTTTGCCGTGCCACGAAGATGGCATGGGTCAGCCGCTCGGCCAGGGCGGCGCGGTTGTACAACCCGGTGAGCGGATCGTGCCGTGCGTGCCATGAAATCTGGTGGCGCAGGTTGCGGGTTTCGGTCACGTCGCGGAACACCAGCACGCAGCCTGCGGCCGTGCCATCGCCCTGGCGGATCGCTGACGCGGTGTACTCGATGGCGTAGCGTTCGCCTGAGCGGTGGATCAGCACCTCGTGCGTGACCGGCTGCAGGGCGCCGGGCACGGTGTCCCGCTCGGCCGCAGAACTGGCGTTGCGGCTGGCAAGCTCTTCATACAGGCGAAACACGTCGTCCAGCTGCCGCCCCAGCGCCTGGTCGGCGGTGAAGCCGGTCATGAGCTGTGCGGCCTCGTTGATGGTTTCGATGCAGCCCGAGGGGTCGGTGGTGATCACCCCGTCGCCGATGGAGGCAAGCGTGACCTCGGCGCGTTCCTTCTCGGCGCGCAGGGCCTCCTGGGCGCGTTTGCGTTCGGTCACATCCACCAGGGTGCCAATGGTGCCGGCCAGCGTGCCCCGGGTGGTGGTGAATGGGGCCTCGTAGTAGGCCATGTCCCTTGGGGGCTGGTGGTTGGCGGGGTGCACGCGGATCTCGTTGTCCTGTGCCTGGGCGATCTGGGTGGAGCGCTCAGGCGACAGCTCCTGGGGATACGGGGGTGTCGAGGCCTGAGCGCTGCCAGCACCGGCAGGGGCATGAAAAAGCCGCTGCCATGCGCAGTTGACTTCGAGGGTGACACCCTTCGCATCCCGCACGAAAACCGGCAGGGGCAGGGCGTCGATCAGCTGGCGTGTGAAGTGCAGTTGTTCGCTTTGCTGCTGCTGGGTTTCGCGCAGCGACAGCACCAGCGACTGGACCTTGCCCGCCATGTCATTGAAGGTGGCCGCCATGGCGCGCGATTCGAGCGTGCCCGTCACCTCCATGCGCGTGTCCAGGCGGCCCTGGCGGAACGCATCGGTGGCTTCTGCCAGGCGGCGCAGCATGCGGGCATTGGCCCGCAGCAGCAGGGTGAGCAGCAGCAGGATGGTGAAAATGTTGAGGGCCGAGATGCGCAACTGCACCACCACCGTGCTCCAGACCTGGCCGACGAGGGGGGCCGCCTGCAGCGTCACCGTCAGGCGCCCGGAGGCCCCGCCGCTGGACAACGCCTGGCTGAACTGCTGCGAGGGCGGTGCAATGTTGACCCATTGGGCAAACCAGTCTGGCGCGGTGGCGGGCAGGCGGGGCGCCCGGGCTTCGGTGGCGGGCTCGTTGTCCACCTGCCATTTCAGCGAATGGATGCCCGGCCCGAAGCTGGCAATCCCTTCGCTGAGCAGCGTGGCCTGGGCCTGGCGGTCCGAGGCGGGCAGGGTCGCCAGCGACGGCAGCAGCGCATCCCCAGCACGGCGCAGTTCGGTGGCGGCATGGCGGCGCACCTCGTCGGTTTCTGTGGCCACCAGGTAGTGGTAGCGCACCGTGCTGACCAGCACGATGATCAGCACGATAGGCACATACAGCCGGGGATAGGTGCCCCGCAGGAGCCAGGTGCTGAGATTTCCGGTGCGCATCGACAGTGGCCCTCCCCCCAGGGCCTGATCAAAGTCTCCGGGCAGCGCCAGAACGACATTGAACTGGCTCTCCACCAGGGTAATGAATTGTTAATTAATTGTTGACGAGTCGGAGTCTAGCGCGTAGTGAATCGCGTGAGATGGGTTTGGACAGCGCAATCCCGCAGGAGCGGTCACGGCAGGAAGGCTTCTATGTGCGTTGGAGGCGGCGGCGCGCCAGGCGCTGTGGCGCCGCCGCAGGGAGATCACCAATACGCTTTGGGCAGGCTCTTACAGCGACTGCGCCAGCATGTCGCGGTATTCCTCGGGCGTGGCAATGCGCGGGTTGGTCTTGTGGCAGTGGTCGGCCATGGCGCCCTTGATGATGTCGTCGAACAGGGCTTCGGTCACCCCCATGGCCGCCAGGCCCGTGGGCAGGCCCAGGCGGGCGTTCATGTCGCGGATGGCTTCGGGGATGTCGCCCGCGCTGGCCAGGCCCATGGCGTGTGCCATGCGTTCCAGGCGCTTTTCCTTTTGCACCGATTCGGCCGAAGCGTTAAAGCGCACCACGGCGGGCAGGAACATGGCGTTGAGCGTGCCGTGGTGCAGGCGCGGGTTCACGCCGCCCAGGCTGTGGCTGAGTGAGTGCACCGCGCCCAGGCCCTTCTGGAAGGCCATGGCGCCCTGCATGCTGGCGCTCATCATGTGCAGGCGCGCGTCGCGGTCGCTGCCGTTTTTGGTGGCCTGCTCGATGTTCGCCCAGCCGCGTGTGAGGCCGTCCAGCGCAATGCCGTCAGCGGGTGGGTTGAACGCGGCGGACATGAAGGTTTCCATGCAGTGTGCAATCGCATCCATGCCCGTAGCGGCAGTGAGCATGGGGGGCAGGCCCAGCGTGAGTTCGGGGTCGCAGATGGCCGTCTTGGGCACCAGATTCCACGAGTGAAAGCCAAGCTTGCGGTGGTCGTCCACGATGATGATGGCGCCGCGTGCCACCTCGCTGCCCGTGCCGCTGGTGGTGGGCACGGCAATCAGCGGCGCAGCGCGGTCGGTGATGCGCGGGGAGCCGCCTTCGATGGTGGCGTAGTGGGTGAGGGGGCCTTCGTGCGTGGCGGCAATCGCGATGCCCTTGGCGCAGTCGATGGCCGAGCCGCCACCCACGGCAATCAGGCCGTCGCAGCCTTGCGCCTTGTACATCTCTACTGCAGCGCGCACGGCGGCTTCGGTGGGGTTGGACGGGGTCTGGTCAAACACGGCCACCGTCATATCTGGCAGCGCATCGAGCGCCTTTTGCAGCACGCCTGCGGCCTTCACGCCAGGGTCTGTCACGATCAGAGGGCGGGTGATGCCCACACGCTCGCACTCTTGTTTCAGCAGCTTGACGGCGCCGAATTCAAACTGGATCTGGGTGACGTAGTAGATGAAAGCCATGGTGCAACAGGGTGTGTGAATGGGAGTGCCAGCGATTACGATAGCTCGCCAGCCCTTGAAACGAGTTCTGAGCTCACTTTATAAGGAGGAGACACGCGTGAAAACGAAGCAAACCCTGATGGCGGCCCTGGTAGCCGTCGCATCTGTGACAAGCGCCCAGGCCCAGTGCCTGACCGATGCGCAGGCCGCCGACCTGGTGGCCAACTATGTGGCCAAGACCCCGGCCGCCAACCCCGAGAACCTCACTGACGCCGACGGCGCCTGTACACGCGGCAAGGTCAACGCATTGCTGGCACAGCGCATGGGCAAGGTGATTGGCTACAAGGCGGGCCTGACCAACCCCGCTGTGCAAAAGCGCTTCAACACCGACAAACCCGTTTGGGGCAAGCTCTACGAAGGCATGGTGCTGCCCAGTGGCGCCACGGTGGATGCGGCCTTCGGTGCCCGCCCACTGTACGAGGCCGACATGCTGGTGCGCGTGAAAAGCGCCGCCATCAACCAGGCCAAGACCCCCATGGACGTGCTGGATGCCGTGGACCAGATCATCCCGTTCATGGAATTGCCCGACCTGATGGTGCAGGCGCCGCCCAAGCTCAATGGCGCAGGCGTGACGGCCATCAACGTGGGCGCGCGCCTGGGCGTGGCGGGTACACCCATTGCTGTGCCAGCCTATCGCGGCGAGCGTTTTGCCATGCTGAAGGCGCTGGCCGACATGAACGTGTCGCTGACCGATGGCGCGGGCGCGCGCCTGGGCGGTGGCAAGGGCAGCGACATCCTGGAGCATCCGCTCAATGCCGTGGTGTGGCTGGCGGGCGCGTTGGCGCAAGAAGGCCTGGCCATGCAGCCGGGCGATCTGATCAGCCTGGGCTCATTCTCGCCCCTGCTGCCACCCAAGGCCGGTTTGTCGGTGACGGCCACCTACGATGGCCTGCCCGGCGCCGCACCGGTGCGCGTGACCTTCAAGTAAGCCACCGATGAGCGGCCCGCCGCCGTGCGGGCCGTTTTGTTTTTTTGCCGAGACCCCAACCGTTGACCGACCTGCACATCCACCACACCCGTCTCACCCCCCAGATGCGCAGCGTTCTCGAACGCATGGCCCGCGCGGGGCACCCACCGCTGCACACGCGCACGCCGCAGGAGGCACGCATCGCTTACCAGGCGGGCGCGGATGTGCTGGAGGTGCCCAAGGCCGCACTGGCGCGGGTGGAGGACCTGCAGATCCCGGCCCGCGACGGCGCCATGCTGCCCGCACGGCTGTACGCGCCCAGCACCGACAAGGGCTTGCCCGTGCTGCTGTACACGCACGGCGGCGGCTTCACCATTGGCAACATCGCCACGCACGACATTCTGTGCCGCGAGCTGGCGCGTCTGGCGGGTTGCATGGTGGTGTCGCTGGACTACCGGCTGGCGCCGGAGCACCGCTTTCCCACGGCCAGCAACGATGCGTGGGATGCGCTGCAGTGGCTGGCTGCCAACGCCGAGCGCCTGGGTGCCGACCCGCAGCGCCTGGCCGTTGGGGGCGACAGCGCGGGGGGCACGCTGGCCGCGGTCAACGCCATTCTGGCGCGCGATGCGGGCCTGCCGCTGGCGCTGCAACTGCTGATCTACCCGGGCTGCGCCGCCCATCAAGACACGCCATCTCACGCGCTGTTCGCGCGCGGCCTGGTGCTGGAAGAGCCTGCCATCAGCTGGTTCTTCGGCAACTACGTGCAAAGCCGCGCCGAGCGCGAAGACTGGCGCTTTGCCCCGCTGCATGCGCCGGATGTCGATGGTGTGGCCCCCGCCTGGATCGGTCTGGCGGAGTGTGACCCGCTGGTGGATGAAGGCATTGAGTACGCCGACAAATTGCGCCTGGCCGGTGTGCCCGTAGATCTGGACATCTACCGGGGCGTGACCCACGAATTCATCAAGATGGGCCGCGCCATCCCCGAGGCGCGCAAGGCCCATGCCGACGCAGCCCGGGCGCTGCGATTGGCCTTTGGAATGGAGTGAAGACAACATGCAACGCAACGAATTCCGCTGTTTCCACCGCCTGCGCGTGCGCTGGGCCGAGGTGGACATGCAAAAGATCGTGTTCAACGCGCACTACCTCATGTACATCGACACGGCCATGAGCGACTACTGGCGCGCGCTGGGTTTGCCTTACGAGGCGAGCATGCATGTACTGGGCGGTGAGATGTATGTGAAGAAGGCCACGGTGGAATACCACGCCTCTGCGCGGCTCGATGACACGCTGGATGTGGGCCTGCGCTGCACGCGCATCGGCAACTCATCCTGCCTGTTCACGGCGGGCATTTTCTGTGGCGACCGGTTGCTGATCTCGGCCGAACTGGTCTATGTGTTTGCCGACCCGGCCACGCAGACCTCGCGCCCGGTGCCACCCGCGCTGCGCGCCATCTTCGAGGGCTTTGAGGCCGGTGCCGACATGGCCGAGGTGCGCACGGGCGACTGGAACACGCTGGGCCGCGATGCAGGCCGTGTGCGCACGGAGGTGTTTGTGCACGAGCAGGGCATTCCCGCCGAAATCGAAGCCGATGTGCACGACATCTCGGCCCGCCATGCCGTGCTCTACAACCGGCTGGGAATGCCCATTGCTGCAGGCCGCTTGCTGCAGCAGTCACCGGGTGTGGGCCGCATCGGCCGCATGGCCGTGGACCGCTCGGTGCGTGGTGCGCAGTGGGGGCGGCAGTTGCTGGATGCGCTGGCCGCCGCCGCCCGCGCCCGGGGCGACACGGAGGTGCAATTGCACGCCCAGCGCAGCGCTGAGGGGTTTTACCGCCGCGCCGGTTTCTCCGCGGTGGGTGAGCCTTACGAAGAGGCTGGCATCGCGCACATTGCGATGGCGCAGCGGCTGTAGTTGATTTTGATATTAATAAATGAGCTGCTTGCGCTTGATGGATAGGCGCTGGAGCCCATTTTTATTCAAATATCTTCGAGCAGCGCGTAGGGCAGCGGCCGCAGGGCCAACGCTACGCCGTCCGTGGCACCCACCTGCAGGCTGCCTTCCTGCGCGGCGCTGATCTGCAGCGACACGATGGTGTCGAATCCGCCGCTCGGCGCAGAAGCCACCTGCACCACGGTGCCGCAGGGCTGTTCCAGGTCTGCCGTGTTGAACACTTCGGCTCCCACTGCTACTTCGGCCGCCGCATGGGCGATGTAGGCCCGGCGCTTGAGCGTGCCCCGGAACTGGCTGCGCGCCACCACTTCCTGGCCGGGGTAGCAGCCCTTCTTGAAGTTCACGCCACCCACGGATTCATAGTTCAGCATCTGGGGCACAAAGGCCTCGACCACGGGCGTGGTCAGGGTTGCCACGCCGCTCTTCACCTCGCTCCAGAGCCACAGCGCGGCTTCCAGCGCGGGGCCTGCGGGGGCCGGGTCAACGGCCGGGGCCACCCACAGGGCCCGGGGCTGGCCATCGGCGGGGTACAGGTGGACCACCGACGCGGTGCCGATATCGGCCTTGGTCCAGGCGGGCTGGCTGCCGTCGGGCACGGTGTCTCCGGCCAGACCGTACAGGGCAAAGTCGTTGGTGGCGTCGGTCAGCTTGGCCTTGGCGCGCAATACAAACATCGACAGGCGCTTGAGCGTGGGGGGCAGCAGGTCGCGGCTGCACACCAGCAGCACCTCGGTAGCGCTGCGCTTGAAGCCGATGAAGCTGGCCTGCATGCGGCCCTTGGCCGACAAAAAGGCTGCGAGGCGGGCCTGGTCCATGCCCAGCAGGGCGAAATCCTGGGTGAGCTGGCCGTGCAGAAACTTGGCGGCGTCTTCGCCTTCCACGCGAATCACGCCCAGGTGGGACAGGGGGGCAATGCCGTTCAGGGGGTAAGTCATCGCTGAATTATGATGCCCTGTTTCATACACACAGACGGCAGGGTTGTGCGACGTTTACTGGCTTTGATCGCGTTGGTTTTGATCGCATCCGGTGGTGCGGCTTTTTGGTGGCTGCACCAGCCGCTGGTGACCGGCAGCGAGCCTCTGGAGCTGGCCATCGAGCCCGGCACCACACCCCGGGGCGTCGCCCGCGATGTGGTGGCTGCTGGCGCGCGCGTGGATGCCCGCATGCTCTACGCCTGGTTCCGCTTATCGGGGCAGGACCGTGCCATCAAGGCCGGCAACTATGAAATCCCCCCTGGCACCACGCCCCGCAGCCTGCTGCAAAAGCTGGTGCGCGGCGAAGAGAGCCTGCGCGCCATCACCCTGGTCGAGGGCTGGAACTGGCGCCAGGTGCGCCAGGCGCTGGCCAAGGAAGACCAACTCAAGCGCGATGTCGCCACGCTGACCGACGAAGCGCTGATGGCCCAACTGGGCCGCCCCGGTGTGCCACCCGAGGGGCGCTTCTTTCCGGACACCTACACCTACGCCAAAGGCTCCAGCGACATCGCTGTGTTGCGCCGGGCGATGCATGCCATGGACCGCCGCCTCGAAGCCGCCTGGGCGCAACGCGCGGCGGACACACCCCTCAAGTCGGCCGAAGAGGCCCTGATTCTGGCCAGCATCGTGGAGAAGGAAACGGGCAGGGCCAGCGACCGGGGCCAGATTGCGGGCGTGTTTGCCAACCGGCTGCGCGTGGGCATGCTGCTGCAGACCGACCCCACGGTGATCTACGGCCTGGGCGAGAAGTTTGATGGCAACCTGCGCCGCCGCGACCTGCAGACGGACACGCCCTGGAACACCTACACCCGCGCAGGCCTGCCGCCCACTCCGATTGCCATGCCCGGCAAGGCGTCGCTGCTGGCCGCCGTGCAGCCGGACGCCACGCGCGCCCTGTACTTTGTGGCCAAGGGCGATGGCGCCAGCCACTTCAGCACGTCGCTGGAGGAGCACAACCGTGCCGTCAACCGCTACCAACGCGGCCAGCAGTAGATTCTTCCACCAAGGTTTTCATGTCACGACCCGGTCTGTTCATCACCTTTGAAGGCATCGACGGTGCGGGCAAGTCCTCGCACATCGAGGGGCTGGCCACTGCCTTTCGGGCACAGGGCCGTGCTGTCACCGTCAGCCGCGAGCCAGGCGGCACGCCGCTGGCCGAAAAACTGCGCGAGATGGTCCTCAACGACCCGATGGATGCGCTCACCGAGTCGCTGCTGATCTTTGCGGCCCGCCGGGACCACCTGCGCAATGTGATCGAGCCCGCCCTGGCGCGGGGCGACGTGGTGCTGTGCGACCGCTTCACCGATGCCACCTTTGCCTACCAGGGCGCGGGGCGCGGCTTTGATCTTGATGTGCTAGCAATATTGGAGCGTCTTGCGCAGACTGGACTTGCGCCAGAGGCAGATTTGATGCGTGAACCCGATCTTACGGTGTGGTTTGACCTGGCGCCGGAAGTGGCTGCAGAACGCCTGGCCGGTGCGCGTGTGCCCGACCGTTTCGAGGCCCAGCCTGTGGAGTTCTTCCGCCGCGTTGCCCAGGGCTATGCCGACCGCGCCGCTGCAGCGCCGCAGCGCTTTGCGCGCCTTGACGCGGCCCAAGACCGCCACCGCGTTTGGCAGCAGCTCACCAGCGTGTTTGTGCGCAAGGGGTGGCTGGCGATCATGGTGGCGTCCCAGGGGGGGGCGCAATGAGCGAGGCCACAGTGGCATTGGCGCCGTGGATTGCCGCGCAGCGCGCCAGCCTGCTGGCCCAGCGCGGCCACGCGTGGTTGTTGCAGGGGCCGTCGGGCCTGGGCCAGTACGCCTTGGGGTTGGAGCTGGTGCGGGCCTGGCTGTGCGATGCGCCCACAGAGCAGGGCGCGTGCGGCCAATGCAGCAGTTGCCACGCCATCGACGTGCGCACCCACGCCGATCTGTGTGTGCTGATGCCCGAGGTGCAGATGATGGCGCTGGGCTGGCCCTTGTCGGAAAAGGCCCAGGCGGACATCGACGACAAGAAGCGCAAGCCCAGCCGCGAGATCCGCGTGGAAGCCATGCGCGATGCGGTGGAGTTCTCGCAGCGCACCTCGGCGCGCGGCAAAGGCAAGGCGGTGCTGGTGTACCCGGCCGAGCAGATGAACCACATCACGGCCAATGCCTTGCTCAAGACCCTGGAGGAGCCGCCGGGTGACGTGCGCTTTGTACTCGCTAGCGAGGCGGCGCACCAATTGCTGCCCACCATTCGCAGCCGCTGCCTGGGCCACACCATGGTCTGGCCCGCACAGGACCAGATGCTGCAGTGGCTGCAAGGGCAGGGCATCGCTGCGGGTGCCGCTGTGTCTTTTTTGCGGGCCGCAGGCGGGCGGCCCGACGATGCGTTGGCACTGGCGCGCTCGGGCCGAAGTCCACAAGCCTGGTCGGCCTTGCCGCAGGCGGTGGCCAAGGGCGATGTGACTGCCTTGGGAGACTGGTCGCCCGCGCAGGTGATCGACGCACTGCAAAAACTCTGCCATGACCTGCTGGCGGCCAGCGTAGGCGGCGCGCCGCGCTACTTTGCACCCGCAGACCTGCCCAAGACGGTGCCGCCGTTGGGAGCTCTGACCCGCTGGTCGCGCGCACTGGCCAAGGCTGCACGCACGGCGGACCATCCTTTCAATGCTGGCCTCATGCTGGAGGCGCTTGTCGCCCAGGCGCGAAACACCCTACACTCCAAGCACTGAGCCGCACCCATCCATCCATGAGCAGTCCATCCACCGCCCCTCGCCCCAGCGTCATGCAGCTGGCCATCAAGGAAAAGGGGGCCCTGTACGCGGCCTACATTCCCTTTTTTGCCGAAGGGGGCATTTTTGTCCCCACCCAGCGGGACTACAAGCTGGGCGATGATGTCTATGTGCTGCTCACGCTGCCGGACGACACGCAGCGCTATCCGGTGGCGGGGCGCGTGGCATGGGTCACGCCAGCACGGGCTGCGGGCAACCGCACCCAGGGCGTGGGCATCCAGTTTCCCAAGGACGAAAAGTCGCGCCAGCTGAAGGCCAAGATTGAGGAGCTGCTGGGCACATCCCTGGGGTCCGACCGGCCCACCCAGACCATCTGAGTTTGGCGCCGCCACCGTGCCGACCTGCGCAGGCTGGTCGGCATTTTTTATGGGCGCCCACGACGAGGGAGCGGATGGCGTATCTTTACTCCAGAGCGCTGCGCCGCCTTTGACGGCCCGCGTTGCGCCCCAGAAACGACTAATTTGAAACCGCATGTTCACTGATTCGCACTGCCATCTCAATTTTCCGGAACTGGTGAGCCAGCTGCCCGCCATCCGCCAGGCCATGGCCGAGGCACAGGTCACCCGGGCTCTTTGCATCTGCACCACGCTGGAAGAATTCGACGGGGTACATGCCCTGGCCATGGCGCACGACAACTTCTGGAGCACGGTGGGGGTGCACCCCGACAACGAAGGCATTGCCGAGCCATCGGTGCAGGACCTGCTGGACCGTGCCGCCCTGCCGCGCGTAGTGGCCATTGGCGAAACGGGGCTCGACTACTACGGCATGGAAGACCGCAAGGGCGGGCGCAGCATTGCCGATCTGGAGTGGCAGCGCGACCGTTTTCGCAACCATATCCGTGCGGCCCGGGTGTGCGAAAAGCCCTTGGTCATCCATACGCGCAGCGCGTCGGACGACACCCTCGCCATCCTGCGCGAAGAGGGCGAGGACGGCCCCGGAAACCGTGCAGGCGGTGTCTTCCACTGCTTTACCGAGTCGATGCAGGTGGCGCGTGCGGCGCTGGATCTGGGCTACTACATTTCCTTCTCGGGCATCGTGACCTTTAAGAGCGCCCAGGAGCTGCGCGACGTGGTGGCCTTTGTGCCGCTGGACCGCACGCTGATCGAAACCGACAGCCCCTATCTGGCGCCCGTGCCGTATCGCGGCAAGACCAACAATCCCTCGTATGTGCCTTATGTGGCCCGGCAGGTGGCCGAGACCAAGGGGCTGACGCTGGAGGAAGTGGCCGACGCCACCAGCCGCAACTTCGACATTCTGTTCAAGGGAGTGACCGCATGATTTGCCATCGCCGCAATGCGCTGGCCACCCTGGCGCTGGGGCTTGCCGCCCCCGGCATCTGGGCCGGAGCCTATGAGGATTTTTTTGTCGCCATCCTGCGTGATGACGATGCTGCCATTGCGGCGCTGTTGCGCAGGGGTTTTGATCCCAATACGCGCGACCCGAAAGGGCAGGTGGGCCTGACCATCGCTTTACAGAATGGGTCGTCCAAAGCGTTTGCAGCCTTGCTGGCATCCAGCCAGGTGAACGTGGAGGCCCGCAATGCGCAGGACGAAAGTCCCTTGATGATGGCGGCCCTCAAGGGCAATCTGGAAGCCGTAAAGGCGCTGCTGGCACGCGATGCGGATGTGAACAAGACAGGCTGGGCGCCCTTGCACTATGCGGCCTCTGCAGGTTCGCGCCAGCATGTAGCCATCATCGCGTTGCTGCTGGAAAACCACGCTTACATCGATGCCACATCACCCAACGGCACCACGCCCCTCATGATGGCGGCGCAATACGGTTCCAACGAGGCCGTTCAGCTGCTGCTGGATGAGGGCGCGGACCCCACGCTCAAGAACCAGCTGGGGCTCACGGCCGCCGACTTTGCCTTGCGGGTGAGTCGTACCGAATCCGCCGACAAAATCGCCGCAGCCATCCGCAAGCGCCAGCCCAACCGGGGCCGGTGGTAGACGTAGCGCTGGGATCGGCCGTTGTCGCGCGCCGGTTAGCACGCAATAGCACGCAATAGCGTGTTCAGTGCAATGCGGCAGTTTCGCCTGAGGCAGGCCGGGCCTGCAGGCGTGCGTACAGTCCGCCCATCGCCATCAGCTCAGCGTGTGTGCCTTGTTCGGCAATGCGCCCACGCTCCATGACGATGACCCGGTTGGCATGCTCGATGGTGGACAGGCGGTGCGCAATGACCAAGGTGGTACGTCCCTGCATCAGGCGCTGCAGGGCGTCCTGTACCAGCCGTTCGGATTCGGTGTCCAGCGCCGAGGTGGCTTCGTCCAGGATCAGGATGGGGGCGTCCTTGTACAGCGCTCGCGCAATCGCCAGCCGCTGGCGCTGCCCCCCCGACAACTGCGTGGCGTTGTGACCCACCACCGTGTGCATGCCCTGGGGGAGTGCTGCCACGTGTTCGGCCAGGTTGGCGGCCGCCAGGCACGCCTGCACGCGTGCTTCATCCACCGCGTGCCCCAGTGCCACGTTGGCCGCAATGGTGTCGTTGAACATCACCACGTCTTGGCTCACCATGGCGAATTGCGAGCGCAGCGATCCGAGGTCCCACTCTGGCAACGGGGTCTCGTCGACCAGTATTTCACCCGAAGCGGGCGTCACAAACCGTGGCAACAGGTTGACCAGCGTGGTCTTGCCTGCCCCGGAGGGGCCGACCAGGGCGACGATTTCGCCAGGCTCCACGCGCAAGCTGATGTGGTCCAGTGCAGGGGCGTGGTCAGGGCCAAATGACACCGTGACCTGCTTGAGTTCCAGCGCCCCCTGGGCGCGGTCCTTGCGGAACTGGCCGCCCGCTTCGGCTCCGGTGTCTCCCAGCAGTGCCAGCCCCCGCTCCAGGGCGGCAACACCCCGCGTGATCGGGCTGGCGACATCGGCAAGGCGGCGTATGGGCGCAATAAGCATCAGCATGGCCGTGATGAATGACACGAAGCCGCCGACGGTGACATCCTTGGCGTCCACGGTGCCACGGCTCTGCCACAGGGCAATGCAGATCACTACGGAGAGCGCCGCAGCGGCGAGTAGCTGCGTCAGCGGCGTCATGGCTGCGGAGGCGATGGTGGACTTGATCGCCAGGCGTCGCAGGCTCTGGCTCAAGGCGGCGAAGCGCCCGGCCTGGCCAGGCTGCGCGCCATGCAGCCGGACCATGCGGTGGGCCAGCACGTTTTCTTCCACCACATAGGCGAGTTCGTCGGTGGCCTGCTGGCTGCTTTTGGTCAGGTGGTAAAGGCGCCGGGACAAGGTCTTCATGATCCACGCCACGCCCGGCACGACCACGGCGACGATCAGCGTGAGCTGCCAGTTGAGGTACAGCAGGTACACCAGCAGCGCCACCAGTGTGAATCCGTCGCGCGACACCCCTAGCAGTGCCTGTACGAGCAGGGTTGCGCCGGTTTGCACCTCGTACACCACGGTGTTGGACAGCGTGCTGGCCGACTGGCGCGAGAACAGGCCCATTTCGGCAGCCAGCACCCTGTCAAACAGCGACTGGCGCAGCGTCAGCATGCCTTCGTTGGCAATGCGTGCCAGTGCGTACTGGCCGACGAACTGGGCAACGCCCCGCACAAAAAACACGCCCAGGATGGCCAGTGGCACCATCCACAGTTGGAGGGTGCCTTGCGTGAAGCCCCGGTCCAGCAGGGGCTGCAGCAATGCGGGAATCAGCGGCTCGGTGATCGCGCCGACGAGGGTGGCAACAACGGCAAGGCTCCAGGCCATTCGCTGGTTGCCAAAGTAGACAGACAGTCGGCGCAGGCGTGTGGCCAGGCTTGCAGCGGGCGGGGAGGGAGTGTTGGGAGGCGCGGCGCCCGTATCTGTGGCTTGCATGTGGCCCGGATTCTACGGTTGTGGGCGGTCAAGGTGCCGGTGAGATATTTCTGCGCAGCAGGTTGTGGACTGCAAGAAATCGGTGCGAATAGGTTTGGAGGTCGCACGTTTTGTCACAGGGGTTTCCCCGCTGTGTGTAACATTCGGGTTTGCCTTTCGGCATTTGTTCGGCCACCGCTGGATGCCAATGACCACAGATCGAATCCCAACACACCCATCCCCTGCGGCCTTGCCGCATCCCTTGCGCCGCCACATGCTGGCTGCGCTGATCTCGACCCCCGCACTGCCCGCCCTCGCGCAATTTCGCGTCGAGGTCACGGGTGTTGGTTTGACCCAGTTGCCCATCGCAATTGCGCCGTTCCGGGGCGAGGCGCAGTCTCCCCAGAAAATATCGGCCATCGTCCAGGCCGACCTGGAGCGCAGCGGACAGTTCCGCGCGGTAGACGCCTCCGGCGCGGTGCTGGACGAAACCGCGCGCCCGGATGTCGCACTGTGGCGCCAGAAGAGTGCGGACTCCCTGGCTACTGGCAGTGTGACGCGCCTGGCAGATGGGCGTTTCGATGTGCGCTTTCGCCTTTGGGATGTGGTGAAGGGGCAGGACCTTGGTGGCCAAAGCTTTGTGGTCACCCAAGGCGATCTGCGCCTGGTGTCGCACCGCATTGCGGATTTCATCTATGAAAAGCTGACGGGCGAGCGCGGCATTTTCTCGACGCGTATCGCCTATGTCACCAAGACAGGCTCCCGGTACAGCCTGTGGGTGGCAGACGCTGACGGAGAGAATGCCCAATCGGCACTGTCGAGCCCGGAGCCCATCATTTCCCCTGCATGGTCGCCCAGCGGGGGGCAACTGGCCTATGTGTCGTTTGAATCGCGCAAGCCGGTGGTCTATGTGCATGATGTGGCCTCCGGCCGCAGGCGTCTGATTGCCAATTTCCGGGGGTCCAACAGTGCCCCTGCCTGGGCTCCGGATGGTCGATCCCTCGCCGTGACGCTCAGCCGTGACGGGGGTTCTCAGCTCTACACCATCGACGCCAACGGTGGCGAGCCGCGCCGCCTCATGCAAAGCGCTGGCATCGACACGGAGCCCATGTTCTCCGGTGACGGCCGCAGCATCTACTTTGTCAGCGACCGTGGTGGTGCGCCGCAGATCTACAAGGTCTCCACATCTGGCGGCAACGCGGAACGTGTGACGTTTACCGGCAGCTACAACATCTCCCCCAGCGTCAGCCCCGATGGCCGCTGGCTGGCCTACATCTCCCGTGTCGGTGGGGCTTTCAAACTGCACGTGATGGACCTGTCCTCGGGCACTGTGAATGCGGTCACCGACACAACGGCAGATGAGAACCCCAGCTTTGCCCCCAATAGCCGCCTTATCGTTTATGCCACCCAGCAGCAAGGGCGTGAAGCGCTCATGACCACCACGCTGGACGGCAAGATCAAGGCCCGGCTCGCGGGGCAGGCGGGCGATATCCGTGAGCCCGATTGGGGCCCGTTTCAAAAGCAATGAACTTATCAGCACTTTCAAGTATCAAGTTTTCAGGAGAATTTTGGATGATCAAACGTTTTACCCTTGCCCTTACCGTTGTCGCCCTCGTTGCCGGATGCAGCTCTGGCGTGAAGCTGGACGATGTGCCGGTCGAAGACAAGAACGCCACGTCTACCATGGGTGGTAATACTGGCGCCAACTCTGGCAATACCGCGCAGAGCGGTGTTGCTGGTGTGGACCTCGGCCAGTCGGGCCGCGATGCTGCAGGCCCAGTGGGCGTGAGCCGTATCGTTTATTTTGATTACGACAGCTACGTGATCAAGCCCGAATTTCAGTCGCTGATCGAGGCGCACTCTCGTTTCATCAAGGCCGGCACCAATCGCAAGCTGATGATTGAAGGCCACACGGACGACCGAGGTGGTCGTGAGTACAACCTGGCGCTCGGCCAGAAGCGCGCCGAGGCAGTGCGCCGTTCGCTGGCTCTGCTCGGCGTGCAGGACAGCCAGATGGAAGCTGTGAGCTTTGGCAAGGAAAAACCAGCAGCCCAAGGCAATTCTGAAGACGCGCACGCCCAAAATCGCCGGGCTGAACTGTCCTATCGTTGATGCGCACGATTTCTTTGTCCTACCCGCTCAAGGCGCTGGCGGCAGTGATGCTGTCCGTGGCCTTGCTGCCCACGGGCCATGCCGCAATTTTTGAGGATGGCGAAGCCCGCCGCGCCATTCTCGAAATGCGGCAGCGCGTGGATGGCATGCAGCTGTCTCAGCAACGGTCCGCAGAGGAAGTGCGCAGGCTCAGTGAAGAGAACGCCCAGCTGCGGCGCAGTCTGCTGGATCTGCAAGGTCAGATTGACACGCTGCGCACGGAGCAGTCCACACTTCGCGGCCAGAACGAACAGCTGTTGCGTGATGCTGCCGATTTGCAGCGGCGCCAGAAAGACATCGCCCAGGGGGTAGACGAGCGCCTGCGTCAGTTTGAACCTGTCAAGGTGACCTTGGACGGCCAGGAGTTCCAGGCAGATCCTGCTGAGAAAAAGGACTTTGAAGCCGCACTGGCCGTGTTTCGTTCAGGCAAGTTCCCAGAAGCTGGGGCAGCATTTGCAGCCTTTGTGCGGCAGTATCCGCGCAGCGGTTTTGTACCGTCTGCGCGTTTCTGGCTTGGGAATGCCCAATACGCTACCCGGGACTATAAGGAAGCCATTGGTAATTTCAAGCTGATGCTGTCTGATGCCCCGGCTCATGCGCGGGCGCCAGAGGCGGCTTTGTCCATTGCCAACTGCCAGATTGAACTCAAAGACACGCGAACTGCCCGCAAGACCCTGGAAGACCTTGTGCGCGCCTACCCGCAGTCCGAGGCGGCTGTGGCGGCCAAAGAGCGCCTTTCCCGATTGAAGTAATGGTCGGCGAAGCGCCTTTGCAAGCCCCGGCAGGGAATGTTGAAGATGCATCGCTGGAGCGTCGCTTTGGCGGACTGGAACGGCTGTACGGCGTACAAGGCGCTCGGCGTATCCGCCGGGCGCATGTGGTGGTGGTGGGTGTTGGAGGGGTGGGCTCGTGGGCCGCTGAAGCCTTGGCGCGCAGTGGGGTAGGGCAGATCACGTTGATTGACCTCGACCACGTGTCTGAGTCGAACATCAATCGCCAAATCCATGCGCTTACCGATACCGTCGGCCAGGCCAAGGTTCTTGCAATGCGCGATCGGATTGCGCAAATACACCCTCAATGCAGCGTCCACTGCGTGGAGGAATTCGTGGATGCAGACAATTGGCCTGGTTTGCTTCCGGAGTCCGTTGATGCGGTGATTGATGCGTGTGATCAGGTGCAAGCCAAAACGACCATCGCGGCCTGGGCTCAGGCCCAGAAGGCTCTGCATATCACGGTCGGGGCGGCTGGCGGTAAGCGCCATGCGCACAAAGTGGATGTGGATGATCTTGCTTTGACGACCCACGATCCTCTGCTGGCGCAACTGCGCTATCGCTTGCGCAAGCACCATCGGGCGGCCCGTGATGGCAAAAAAATCGGAGTGACCTGCGTCTTCAGCAGAGAAGCCGTGGCGCCTCCCGATGCGTCCTGCAATGTGGATGGCGATGGTTCTCTGAACTGCCATGGATACGGTTCGGTCGTTGCGGTGACGGCGACTTTTGGTCAGTGCGCTGCAGGGTGGGTGTTGGACAAACTTGCCGCAACTTCCAAAAACACTGCAAAAACGACGCTATAATCCAAGGCTTTGCAGCAGTCAGTCATGATTGATTGCAACCGGTTGGGACGTTAGCTCAGTTGGTAGAGCAGCGGACTTTTAATCCGTTGGTCACAAGTTCGAATCTTGTACGTCCTACCACCCGAATCCAGGCGCCAGTCTTTTGGCGTAAACAAAGGCCTCCTTGCGGAGGCCTTTGTTTTTTTGTGATCCGAACGTTCGATGCAGTGCCATGTTATTCATGGCCCCGATTGTTGTATCACTCCATTTTGCTACGCGGATTCAGTGCTGGCGCTGGGTGAAAACAGGTCCCAGCTCGCAATGAAAAGCGCCGCAATAACTGGTCCTATCACGAAGCCCGTCAACCCAAAGAGCGCCATGCCTCCCAGGGTGGATATCAGCACAACGTAGTCTGGCATCTTGGTGTCCTTGCCCACCAAAATCGGACGCAGGACATTGTCAACGAGGCCTATAACGCCAACGCCAAACGCGGTCAGAACCACACCTTGCCAGACCGCACCCGTGGCCAGGAAGTAGATTGCCACCGGCACCCAGATCAGCCCCGCTCCCACGGCGGGAAGCAGCGACAGGAAGGCCATGGAAACCCCCCACAGCACGGGGCCCTGGATGCCCAGGATCCAGAAAATCAAACCGCCCAGCGCTCCTTGGGAGGCCGCCACGACAATGTTGCCTTTGACCGTGGCGCGAATGACGGTGGTGAACTTGCTGACCAGTTGCCGCTTGTGTGTTTCGTCCAGGGGGGTGGCCTGGCCAATGCGCAAGGCCAGGCTCGATCCGTCCCGCAACAGGAAGAACAGCAGATAGAGCATGATGCCGAAGCTCACGATGAACTGCAGCGTGTTCTGGCCAATGCTCAGTGCCTGTGTGGCCACAAACTGGCTGGCCTGGACGGCGACGGAAGAGAACTTTTGTTGCAGCTCGCCAACGGTCGTGAGATTCAACCGGTCCAACAAATTGGCGGCCCAGGCGGGCAGGGCGGCGATCACCTGCTGTAGGTAGAGCCCAAAATTTAGCTGGCCCGACCGCATCCGTTCATAGATTATCGTGGCTTCCTGGGCCAGGGATACCGTGATCGCTGTCATGGGAAGGATGACCACAATAAGGCACAGTCCCAGAGTACACAGCGCTGCAAGATTGCGCCGCCGGGGCATGCGCCGCAACAGTTTGCGGTGCAGGGGGGCAAACAAGATGGCCAGGATGACGCCCCAGAAGACCGCGCCGTGGAACTGCCAAAGGATGGCTCCAAAGGCGATGGTGACAAGGGCCAGCAGCAGCAAAAAGACTTTGTTCTGGAGGGTGGGTGGCGTCATGAGGGTAGTTGGCAATGAGATACCCGGAATGTACGCGAGCCAGGTTTGTAGCCGCTTGTTGCGCCAGCGTGTCAGCACCGGCCCCACCATTTCCGTAGGGCGGTCGGCCATTCGGTGGCACAATGGCGCCCGTACCAAGGCCCTTCCCCAGCCACAGTCGCATCCGCCAATCGGTTCAGCCGTGTCGCGGAAGGTTTCTCAACCAGCTAATGCTTTCCCAAGGAAAGCGGAGGTCAGCGGAATATGAGCGATACGACGTCCGTCTATCAAGCCTACCAAGGCAACACTTACCTCTTCGGCGGCAATGCGCCCTATGTCGAAGAGATGTACGAGAACTACCTCGCCAACCCAGGTAGCGTGCCAGACAATTGGCGCGAGTACTTTGATGCACTTCAACATGTGCCTGCGGTGGATGGCAGCAATGCCAAAGACGTCCCCCACCTCCCCGTCATCAACGCTTTTGCCGAGCGCGCCAAACAGGGCGGCACCAAGGTTGTTGTGGCAACGGGTGCGGACTCTGAGCTGGGCCGCAAGCGCACTGCCGTTCAGCAGCTGATCGCTGCCTACCGCAACGTGGGCCAACGCTGGGCTGATCTGGATCCCCTCAAGCGCACCGAGCGCCCCGCCATTCCTGAACTCGAACCCTCTTTCTATGGTTTCAGCGACGCTGACCAGGAAACGGTGTTCAACACGAGCAACACGTTCTTCGGCAAAGAGTCGATGCCCCTGCGCGAGTTGATCAACGCGCTGCGCGAAACATACTGCGGCTCCATCGGCGCCGAGTACATGTATGCCACTGACCAGAACCAGAAGCGCTGGTGGCAGGAAAAGCTGGAAAAGATCCGCAGCAAGCCCAGCTTTGGTGTGGACAAGAAAAAGCAGATCCTGGACCGCCTGACGGCCGCCGAAGGCCTGGAGCGTTTCCTGCACACCAAGTACGTCGGCCAGAAGCGTTTCTCCCTGGAAGGGGGTGAAAGCTTCATCGCCGCCATGGACGAGCTGATCCAGTCTGCCGGTGCCAAGGGCGTTCAGGAAATCGTGATCGGCATGGCCCACCGGGGTCGTCTCAATGTGCTGGTCAATTCGTTGGGCAAGATGCCCAAGGACTTGTTCGCCGAGTTCGACCACACCGCTCCCGAAGACCTGCCAGCCGGTGACGTGAAGTACCACCAGGGCTTCAGCTCGGATGTGACCACCCCTGGCGGCCCGGTCCACCTGTCGCTGGCATTTAATCCTTCCCACCTGGAAATCGTGAACCCCGTGGTCGAAGGCTCCGTGCGTGCCCGCATGGACCGCCGCGCCGACCCGCACGGCAAGCAGGTGCTGCCGGTGCTGGTGCATGGTGATGCGGCCTTTGCCGGCCAGGGTGTGAACCAGGAAACCCTGGCGCTGGCCCAGACCCGTGGCTACTACACGGGTGGCACGGTGCACATCATCATCAACAACCAGATCGGTTTCACCACCTCCGATCCGCGTGATACGCGTTCCACGCTGTATTGCACCGACATCGTCAAGATGATCGAGTCGCCCGTGCTGCACGTGAACGGTGATGACCCCGAAGCCGTGGTGCTGGCCACCCAGCTCGCCTTGGAGTTCCGCATGGAATTCAAGAAGGACGTGGTGGTGGACATCATCTGCTTCCGCAAACTGGGCCACAACGAGCAGGACACCCCGGCTCTGACCCAGCCGCTGATGTACAAGAAGATCGGCCAGCACCCTGGCACGCGCAAGCTCTATGCCGACAAGCTGGCGGCACAGGGCCTGGGTGAGTCGCTGGGCGACGATATGGTCAAGGCCTATCGTGCCGCCATGGATGCCGGCAAGCACACGGTCGATCCCGTCCTGACCAACTTCAAGAGCAAGTACGCCGTGGACTGGAGCCCGTTCCTGGGCAAGAAGTGGACGGACGCTGGCGACACGGCCATTCCTCTGGCTGAGTGGAAGCGCCTGGCCGAGAAGATCACGACCATTCCTGAGAGCGTGACGCCGCACCAGTTGGTCAAGAAGGTCTATGACGACCGCGCTGCCATGGGCCGTGGCGAGATCCCCGTGGACTGGGGTATGGGCGAGCACATGGCATTCGCATCGTTGGTGGCCAGCGGCTACCCCGTGCGCCTGTCGGGCGAAGACTGTGGCCGTGGCACGTTCACGCACCGCCACTCGGTTATTCATGACCAGAAGCGCGAAAAGTGGGACATCGGCACCTATGTGCCACTGCAGAATGTGGCCGAGAATCAGGCTCCGTTCGTTGTGATCGACTCGATCCTGTCGGAAGAAGCGGTGCTGGGCTTTGAATACGGCTACGCCTCCAACGACCCCAACACCCTGGTGATCTGGGAAGCGCAATTCGGCGACTTTGCCAACGGTGCGCAGGTCGTGATCGACCAGTTCATCGCCTCGGGTGAAGTGAAGTGGGGCCGCGTCAACGGCATCACGCTGATGCTGCCACACGGCTACGAAGGCCAGGGCCCTGAGCACAGCTCTGCCCGCCTCGAACGCTTCATGCAGCTGTCGGCCGACGCCAACATGCAGGTGGTGCAGCCCACCACCGCCAGCCAGATCTTCCATGTGCTGCGTCGCCAGATGGTGCGTGATCTGCGCAAGCCGCTGATCATCATGACGCCCAAGTCGCTGTTGCGTAACAAGGATGCGACTTCGCCGCTGTCCGAGTTCACCAAGGGCAGCTTCCAGACGGTGATTCCCGAGCAGGACGAGGCCATCGTCAAGAAGGCAGCCAAGGTCAAGCGTGTGATCGCCTGCTCCGGCAAGGTGTACTACGACCTCGTGAAGAAGCGCACCGAGCGCGAAGACGACGATGTGGCCATCATCCGCGTGGAGCAGCTCTACCCCTTCCCGCACAAGGCATTTGCCGCTGAAATCAAGCGCTACCCCAATGCCACCGACGTGGTGTGGTGTCAGGACGAGCCGCAGAACCAGGGCGCTTGGTTCTTCGTGCAGCACTACATCCACGAGAACATGCTCGAAGGCCAGAAGCTGGGCTATTCCGGCCGCGCGGCCTCCGCGTCACCTGCCGTGGGCTACTCGCACCTGCACCAGGAACAACAAAAGGCGCTGGTGGACGGCGCGTTTGCCAAGCTCAAGGGTTTTGTCCTGACCAAGTAAGGCCAGCTGCGACCCGATAACAGAACAAAACCCCATTCCGAAAGAATTGATATGGCTATCGTAGAAGTCAAAGTCCCCCAGCTGTCCGAATCCGTGGCCGAGGCCACCATGCTGACGTGGAAGAAAAAGGCCGGTGAGGCTGTGGCAGTGGATGAGATCCTGATCGAGATCGAAACTGACAAGGTGGTGCTTGAAGTGCCTGCCCCCTCGGCTGGTGTGCTGGCTGAAATCATCCAGGGCGACGGCGCCACCGTGGTGGCCGAGCAGCTCATTGCCAAGATCGATACCGAAGGCAAGGCCGGCGCGGCCGCTCCTGCCGCCGCTGCTGCAGCACCCGCTGCCGCCACGGCATCGGCTCCCTCCCCCGCACCAGCGGCTGTTGGCGGCTCCAAGGGCGACGTGGCGATGCCCGCTGCCGCCAAGCTGCTGGCCGAGAACAACCTGTCCGCATCGGCTGTGGCCGGCAGCGGCAAGGATGGCCGCGTGACCAAGGGCGACGTGCTCAGCGCTGTGGCTGGTGGTGCCGCCAAGGCTGCTGTGGCGGCCCCGAGCGCCATCCCCACGGGCGTGCCCACCAAGGCACTGCCCCAGGTGTCGGCCCCGGCCGCCAAGGAAGACCTGGGCGACCGCCCCGAGCAGCGCGTGCCCATGAGCCGCCTGCGCGCCCGCGTGGCCGAGCGCCTGCTGCAGTCGCAATCGACCAACGCCATCCTGACCACGTTCAACGAAGTGAACATGGCGCCGGTGATGGACATGCGCAAGAAGTTCCAGGACACGTTCACCAAGGAGCATGGCGTGAAGATCGGCTTCATGAGCTTCTTCGTGAAGGCTGCCGTGCATGCCTTGAAGAAGTACCCCGTGCTGAACGCCTCGGTCGATGGCAACGACATCGTTTACCACGGCTACTTCGACATCGGTATCGCCGTGGGCTCGCCCCGTGGCCTGGTGGTGCCTATCCTGCGCAATGCCGACCAGATGAGCTTTGCCGACATCGAGAAGAAGATCGCCGAATTCGGCAAGAAGGCCGCTGAAGGCAAGCTGGGCATTGAAGAAATGACCGGCGGCACGTTCTCGATTTCCAACGGTGGCACCTTCGGCTCGATGATGTCCACGCCCATCATCAACCCGCCCCAGTCGGCCATCCTGGGCGTGCACGCCACCAAGGACCGCGCTGTGGTGGAGAACGGCCAGATCGTTGTGCGCCCGATGAACTACCTGGCCATGTCCTACGACCACCGCATCATCGACGGCCGCGAAGCTGTGCTGGGCCTGGTGGCTATGAAGGATGCGCTGGAAGACCCATCGCGCCTGCTGTTCGACATCTAACCTCCTGACCGCATGGACCCACCCGCGTGGCCGACCTCTGGTTGTGCCCGCCGGTGGGTCTTTCTCCAACAGACTGAACGAGATTTCCCATGAGCAAACAATTTGATGTGATCGTCATCGGCGGTGGCCCCGGTGGCTACATTGCCGCCATCCGCGCAGCCCAGCTGGGCTTCAACGTCGCCTGTATCGACGAGTGGAAGAGCGACAAGGGTGGCCCCGCACCCGGCGGCACCTGCACCAATGTGGGCTGCATTCCGTCCAAGGCGCTGCTGCAATCGTCCGAGCATTTCGAACACGCCAACAAGCACTTCGCCGAGCACGGCATCACCGCCACGGGCGTCAAGATGGACGTGGCCAAGATGATTGCCCGCAAGGACACCGTCGTGAAGCAGAACAACGACGGCATCCTGTACCTGTTCAAGAAGAACAAGGTCAGCTTCTTCCATGGCCGCGGCTCTTTCGTGAAGGCTGCTGAAGGCGGCTACGAGATCAAGGTGGCTGGCGCCGCCGAAGAGTCGCTGACGGGCAAGCAGATCATCATTGCCACCGGCTCCAATGCCCGTGCGCTGCCCGGCACGCCGTTCGACGAAGAACTGGTGCTGTCCAACGACGGCGCGCTGCGCGTGGGCGCTGTGCCCAAGAAGCTCGGCCTGATCGGCTCGGGCGTGATCGGTCTGGAAATGGGCTCGGTGTGGCGCCGCCTGGGGGCCGATGTCACCATCCTCGAAGGTCTGCCCACGTTCCTGGGCGCGGTGGACGAGCAGATCGCCAAGGAAGCCAAGAAGGCCTTCGACAAGCAAGGTCTGAAGATTGAGCTGGGCGTGAAGGTCGGCGAGATCAAGACCAGCAAGAAGGGCGTGAGCATTGCCTACACCAACGCCAAGGGCGAAGCCCAGTCGCTGGACGTGGACAAGCTCATCGTCTCCATCGGCCGCGTGCCCAACACCATTGGCCTGAACGTCGAAGCAGTGGGCCTGCAGCTCGACGAGCGTGGCGCCATCGTGGTGGATGCCGACTGCAAGACCAACCTGCCCGGCGTGTGGGCGGTGGGTGACGTGGTGCGCGGCCCGATGCTGGCGCACAAGGCCGAGGAAGAGGGCGTTGCGGTGGCTGAGCGCATTGCGGGCCAGCATGGCCACGTCAATTTCAACACCGTTCCCTGGGTCATCTACACCAGCCCCGAGATCGCATGGGTGGGCCGCACCGAGCAGCAGCTCAAGGCCGACGGCGTCAAGTACAAGGCGGGCAGCTTCCCCTTCCTGGCCAACGGCCGTGCACGGGCGCTGGGTGACACCACAGGCATGGTCAAGATGCTGGCCGATGCCGAGACTGACGAGATTCTGGGCGTGCACATCGTGGGCCCGCAGGCCAGCGAGCTGATTGCCGAAGCTGTTGTGGCCATGGAATTCAAGGCCAGCAGCGAAGACATCGCTCGCATTTGCCACGCACACCCCAGCCTGAGCGAAGCCACCAAGGAAGCGGCCCTGGCCGTGGATAAGCGCACTCTGAACTTCTGATTTTTGGGTCAAATCGGGCTCTGGCGCTTATCCAATAAGCGCTAGTAGCTATAAAAATCATAGTTTCTGAGCATCCACCACGTGACTGTTAAACAGGCTTACCTGACCGAGTTGGCCGCTAAAGGCTACCAAAGTGACCCTGCCCAATTGCGCGCAGTGGATGCCCTTCAGCGTTGCGCTGATGACTGGGCCGCATACAAGGCCCAGCGTTCCAACGCACTCAAGAAGCTGATCAACCGGCCTGATGTGCCGCGCGGCGTGTACATGTATGGCGGGGTGGGGCGGGGCAAGAGCTTTCTGATGGAATGCTTTTTCGACGCCGTTCCCTTGAAGCGCAAGGTGCGCCTTCACTTTCACGAGTTCATGCGCGAAGTGCACCGCGAACTGGCGGGCCTGCAGGGCACGGTCAACCCGCTGGACGTGCTGGGCGCGCGCATTGCCAAGCGCTACAAGCTTATCTGCTTTGACGAGTTTCACGTGGCGGACATTACCGACGCCATGATCCTGCACCGCCTGCTGGCGGCACTGTTCGATAACGGTGTGGGTTTTGTGACCACTTCGAATTTCAAGCCCGACGACCTGTACCCCGACGGCCTGCACCGCGACCGCATTCTCCCCGCGATTGCCCTGCTCAATGAAAAGCTTGAAGTGGTCAACGTGGACAACGGTACCGATTACCGTCGGCGCACTCTGGAGCACGTGAAGCTGTACCACACGCCGCTGGGCCCCGAGGCAGATGCTGAAATGGGCCAGGCGTTTGACCAACTGGCCGAAGTGCACGACGAAGACCCGGTGCTGCACATCGAGGCCCGCGAGATCCGGGCTCGCCGCAAGGCCGGTGGTGTGGTGTGGTTTGACTTCAAGACCCTGTGTGGTGGCCCCCGGTCGCAGAACGACTATCTGGAAATCGCGACGCAGTTCCACACTGTGCTGCTTTCCGATGTGCCCTACATGCCGGTGAGCATGGCGTCGCCTGCGCGGCGTTTTACCTGGCTCGTGGACGTGTTGTACGACCGGCGCGTCAAGCTCATCCTGTCTGCAGCAGTACCCCCCGAACAGCTGTACACCGAAGGCCCCTTGGCGCACGAGTTTCCGCGAACGATTTCGCGGCTCAACGAGATGCAGTCCAAGGAGTTCCTGGCGCTGGAGCGCCGCACTGTCGATACGGGGCTGACATGATCTCCAGACGCTTCGTCTCTGTGGCGATTTTCTCGCTTGCCTGGGGGTTGTCGGCCTCGGCCATTGCGCAGCCGACAGCTGCTGGTGCGGAGGCCAACGGCCAGCAGGCAGCCGCCAAGGCGGCCGAACGTAAAGCGGAACACGACCGCATCCGCTCCGAACGCGAGGCCATCAAGGCCAGGCGACAACACGACGAATCGGCCTGTTACCAGCGATTTTCCGTAGAAGACTGTCTGCGCAGTGTGCGGGCGGGCGTGCGCGATGCGGAAGCCCGTTTGCGTGCACAGGAGATCGAGCTCAATGATGCCGAGCGCAAGGAAAAAGCGGCGGAGCGTCTCAAATCCATTGAAGAAAAGCAGCGCGGCGTGCCGGATAGCCCCTCAGCGGGCAGCGGTGCTGCAAGCGCTGTGGTGCGCAAGCCGTCGCAAGACCCCCAGGGCCTGAAATCGCAGCGTGACAACGAGGCTGAACAGCGAGCACAGCAGCAGCGCATTAAGGTGCAAAAGCAGGCCCAGGAGCAGGCTGCGCGCACCAGTGGCAATGCCGAGCGTGCCGCAGAGGCGCGCACACGCCACGCGCAAACGCTTCAGGCTGCGCAGGAGCGCCGCGACCGAGTCGAAAAGTCACGGGCAGAGGCCGCAGCCCAGGGGCGGGTCCCTGCGGCTCCGTTGCCAGCGGGTTCGGCAGCACGCTGAAACAGGTTTACTTGGGGTGGCTGCTCCAGGTGTTGAAAGTGCGCGTGGCGCCCAAAAGTCGCAATGGGCCGGTGGATACCGAGGCTCGGTTCGCGTCAGCGCCGCTTTCCTCAAGTGCCGCGCAGCCATTCGCCCTTTCGGCTGCCCACCCAGGCAAATGCCAGCGGGTGGGGCGCTGCTTCAGGGACGCCCTGCGTCAGCGGGTACCAGGCGAGCGACCTTCTTTTCTTCCACCAGCGCCTCCATCTTCACGATGACCAGCGAGAGGTTGTCGCCGCCGCCCCGCGCGCGGGAGCGGGCTTTTTCAATCAGAAACTCCGTGGCTTCCCGTGGCGAGAGGGAATCAACCACGGAGCCGAGTTCGGTGGGCGAAAAGTAGTGCCACACCCCATCACTGCAGGCCATGAGCACATCGCCAGGCTGCAGTTGGGGGATCACATGGGTGGTGATGGGCGGGTCGCTTTCAGTGCCGAGGCAGCCCACCAGAATGTTCGAGTGCGGATGGTTGTTGGCCTCGGCTTCGGTCAGCTCGCCCCGGTCCACGAGAGCCTGGACATAGGAGTGGTCGCTGGTGCGGAACACCATGCGCGCACCTTGGAAATGGTAGATGCGTGAATCACCGGCATGCACCCAGTGGCAGTCGCCACGCGGGTTGATGAGAAAGGCTGCGATGGTGCTGTGCGGTTCCTGCTCGGCAGAAATCGCTGTGAGCCGGATCACGATGTGAGCTTCTTCCACCATGCTCTTGAGCATGGCCACCGGGTCGTCGGTGTCGGGCGAATAGCGCTCGAAGAGCTGGCGCGCAGTCATCATGACCTGGTCGGACGCCTTGCGCCCGCCGCTGCGCCCGCCCATGCCATCGGCAATGACACCCAGTATGCAGCCATTGTGCCGCTCGTGGGAGATCAGGATCACCTGGTCTTGCTGGTACTCCCGGTCACCCTTGTGGATGCCGGTGGACGCGATGAGGCGAAACGCTTTGGTCATGCTGGTGATTGTGGGGGCGCGTACGCAAAGGGCCATCGCGCAAACGGGGGCAAGCGCGTATTATCCGCCCGCCTGTGGCATTTTTGCCATCCCACGGCCCCTTGCCTTGAACCCCAGCCTCCATTCCCCCCAACGCCAACTCATTGAGCTGCGCATCGAGCATGCTGATCTGGACGCTCTGATCGACCGGTGTGCCCCCGACGGCGTGGCGGACGAATTCACACTGCGGCGCCTCAAAAAGCGCCGCCTCGCTCTGCGTGATGCCCTGGATCGCCTGGAACGGGACCTTCAACCCCAAGAGCCCGCTTGATGGCGCTGGTGGAGATGGTGCAGGAGGTGTTTGCCCCCGGCGGCGTGCTGGCGCGGGCCGACACGCATTTCCAGCCGCGCGAAGGCCAGACGCAAATGGCCATGGCCGTGGCGCACACCATCGAAACAGGCGGGGCGCTGGTCGTGGAGGCAGGCACGGGGGTGGGCAAGACTTTTTCCTATCTGGTCCCGGCACTCCTGAGCGGCGAGCGGGTGCTGTTGTCCACCGCCACCAAGGCCTTGCAGGACCAGCTGTTTGCGCGCGATCTTCCGCGCCTGGCGCAGACCCTGGGCTTGCCGGTGCGCATGGCGCTTCTGAAGGGCAGGGCGAGCTATCTGTGCCTGTACCGCATGGAACTGGCCCGCCAGGACGTGTCTGCCCGTGAGCCTGGCGTGGCACGGGTTTTGGCCAAGGTCGAGAGTTGGTCGCATGGCACGCGCTCGGGCGACTTGGCGGAGCTGACGGGGTTGGACGAACGCTCGCCCGTGATACCGCTGGTCACTTCCACCCGTGAGAACTGCCTGGGCTCGCAGTGCTCCCGCTTTCGCGAATGCCACGTGCATTTGGCGCGGCGCGAGGCCTTGGCGGCGGACATCGTGGTCATCAACCACCACCTTTTCTTCGCCGATGTGGCTGTGCGCGAGTCGGGCATGGCCGAGCTCTTACCGTCCGTGCGTGTGGTGGTGTTTGATGAGGCGCACCAGATCAACGAGACGGGCGTGCAGTTTCTGGGGCTTACGCTGTCCACGGGCCAGCTAATGGATTTTGGCAGGGACCTGCTGGCAGCAGGGCTGCAGCATGCGCGGGGCCTTGCGGACTGGACGGGGCTTGCGAGCCAGGTGGATCTGTCTGCCCGGGATTTGCGCTTGGCGGCGGGAGATATGCGGGGCAGCGCAAAGCTGCGCTGGACCGATGAAACGCCGGAGAGCGTCAGGCCGGATGAATGGCAGACTGCCCTGCGCCGCGTGTCGCTCGACTGCGCCCAGGCGCAGGAGGCGCTCGACACTGTCAGCGAAATAGCGCCCGACTTTGTGCGCCTGTATGAGCGCGGGACTGAACTGCTGGCGCGCCTGGCCCATTTTTCTGGCCCCGGCAATCCGGATGCGGTGCGCTGGGTCGATGTGGGGCCGCAGCTGCGCTTGACGGAGTCCCCGCTGGACATTGCCGAGGCCATGCGCACACGCCTGCTGGCCACCCCTGCGGAACCCGTGGGTGACGATGGGTGGCCCGGGGAGCCTGCTGCCGGACCCGGCAGGGCCTGGGTCTTCACCTCGGCCACCTTGGGCGATGACGAGCAACTGAGCTGGTTCACGGAGCGGGCGGGTTTGCAAGACGCGCAGATCCTGCGGGTTGCGAGCCCGTTTGACTATGGGGCGCAGGCAGCACTGTATGTGCCACGCCACCTGCCGTCTCCGGCCGATCCTTCGCACAGCAAGGCGCTTGCGCGCTGGGTGGGCGAGGCTGCAGCCCAACTGGGTGGCCGCACCCTGGTGCTGACCACGACGCTCAAGGCCTTGCGCACCATTGGCGATGCGTTGAAAGCGCAGTTTGCGGGCTCTGCTGCCCTGGAAGTGCTGGTGCAGGGCGAGTGGCCCAAACGGCGGCTGATGGAGCGTTTTCGCGAAGGGAGCGAGCACGGGCAGCAAGGCTGTGTGCTGGTGGCTTCCGCGACGTTCTGGGAAGGGTTTGATGTGCCTGGGGATTCCTTGCAGCTTGTTGTGATTGACAAGCTTCCTTTTCCTCCCCCGGGCGACCCTTTGGTGGAGGCGCGTACACAGCGTATTGAGAAATCTGGCGGGAAAGCGTTCAAGTCTTACGCGCTGCCCGAGGCAGCCGTTGCGCTCAAGCAGGGGGCGGGGCGGTTGATCCGGCGTGAGTCCGACCAGGGCATTCTGGTGGTGGGTGACACCCGCCTTGTCACCATGGGCTATGGCAAGCGCCTGCTGGCGGCCTTGCCCCCGATGCGGCGCCTGGAGTCAGAGCCTGAGTTTGAAGCTGCTCTTCAGGCGCTTACCAGAGCTTCCACCACGGCTCCGCCTTTTCCTTGAGGCCACCGCGCAGATAGGCGCTTTGGGGGTACGAAGTGTCCATCACGCGGCGTGCATCGTCGCGCAGCTGCGTCATGCCCAGTGCGTCGTACGACTGGATGAGGATGTACAGAGCTTCTTCGAGCGCGGGCACGCCCTGGTAGTCCGCCAGGGCTACCTGGGCACGGCTGATGGCTGCCACATACGCGCCCCGCTGGAAGTAGTAGCGCGCCACATGCACTTCGTACTGCGCGAGCGAATTCACGATGTACGTCATGCGCTGGCGTGCATCCTGTGCGTAGCGGGATTCCGGGAAGCGGGTGGCCAGCTCACTGAAGGCCTCAAAGGAGTCCTTGGCTGCTTTCTGGTCGCGCTCGGAAAGGTCCTGGCGCGAGATGAACGAGAACAGACCGAGGTTGTCGTTAAAGTTCACCAAGCCCTTGAGGTACAGCGCATAGTCAAGCGCAGGGCTGGCGGGATGGAGCTTCATGAAGCGGTCCAGCGTTGCAATGGCCTGGGCTTTTTCGCCAGCCTTGTAGTGCGCGTAGGCCTTGTCGATCTGGGCCTGCTGCGCCAGCGGGGTGCCGGCCGCCCGCCCCTCCAGCTTTTCGAGCAGAGGAACCGCCTTGTCGTAGGCGCCGCTGTTCATTTCGTCCTGCGCTTCCGAATGGATGCGATTGGGGCTCCAGTTGGCCGTTTTGTCTTCGGTTGTGCTGGAGCAACCCGCCAGCAGACCAGCAAGCAGCAGGGCAGAAACGAGGGGCAGTGGGGCACGCAGCATCGCAGGCAGCTTTCAGCAAAAAAAGGAAACAGGGGTGCAGGATAGCTGGGCCGGTCCAGAGGGCCGGGCGCCGCTGGCATCCAGGGCACGAAAAAGCATTGTACTGGGGGTGGCACCTGTCAAGAGGCGTTGCGCTGCCAGCTTTCTCTCGGCGGAGGTGCTGGGCTTTCTACAATGGCCCCCATGTTTGTTCACTTGCGCCTGCACACCGAGTTCTCCGTCGTAGACGGTACCAATCGAATCGATGAGGTGGCCAAGGCGGCTGCCAAAGACGGCCAGCCTGCACTGGCCATCACCGATCTCAACAACCTTTTTGGCGCGGTCAAGTTCTACAAGGAGGCGCGGGGCAAGGGCGTCAAGCCCATCCTGGGGGCCGAGATTTTTCTGGAAGGCGAAGCGGGCGCGGCCCCCTCACGCCTGATCGTCCTGGTGCAGAACCGCCAGGGCTACCTCAATCTGTCCGAACTGCTCGCGCGCGCGTGGACGCGCAATGTCGTCAAGAACCTGGCCCTGTGCACCTGGGCCTGGCTGGAAGAGTTGTCGGAAGGGCTGATTGCCCTGGCCGGGGCACAGGCTGGGCCTGTGGGCCAAGCTCTCCTGAAGGGGGATGAGTCGGGCGCCGCAGAGCTTGCCTTGCGCCTGGCAGGGCTGTTTCCACACCGGTTTTACATCGAGTTGCAGCGTGCGGGCCGTGTCGACGATGAAAGCCACGTGGTGGCTGCTGCACAGTTGGCGGCGCGCCTGAGCTTGCCCGTGGTGGCTACACATCCTGTGCAGTTCGCCACTCCAGACGACTATGAGGCCCACGAGGCGCGTGTCTGTATTGCAGAGGGGGAGATCCTGGCCAACCCGCGCCGCGTGCGCAAGTTCACGCGCGACCAGTATTTCAAGTCGTCTGCAGAAATGCAGGCCTTGTTCGCTGATGTTCCGTCGGCCATCGCGAACACGGTGGAAATTGCCCAGCGTTGCAACCTCACGCTGGTGCTTGGCAAGCCGCAGTTGCCGGACTTTCCCACCCCCAATGGCATGCCGATCGATGAATTCTTTCGTTTTGCCTCGTTCGAGGGGCTGGAGGAGCGCCTGAAGCTTCTCTTCCCCAAGGAGTCCGACCGCGACCAGCAGCGTCCCCGCTATGTGGAACGCCTGGAGTTCGAGATTGGAACCATTCTCAAGATGGGTTTTCCGGGCTACTTCCTCATCGTGGGGGACTTCATCCAGTGGGCCAAGGCCAACGGGTGCCCCGTGGGGCCGGGACGGGGATCGGGTGCCGGTTCGCTGGTGGCATATGCCCTCAAGATCACCGACCTGGATCCGCTGCAATACAACCTGCTGTTCGAGCGGTTTCTGAATCCCGAGCGGGTGTCCATGCCTGACTTCGACATTGACTTTTGCCAGTCCAATCGTGACCGGGTGATCGACTATGTGAAGGACAAGTACGGCAAGAATGCCGTGAGCCAGATTGCCACCTTCGGGACCATGGCTGCCAAAGCCGCCATCCGCGACGTGGGCCGGGTGATGGACATGAGCTACATGTTCTGCGACGGCATCTCCAAGCTGGTACCGGGCAAGCCCGGTATGTCGTACACGCTGGCCTATCCGCCCGAGGTGAAAAAGGAAGGCGACAAGAACAACTACGCACTGGAGCTGGAGCCGCTGCTGTACGAACGCGTGCAGAAGGAAGAAGACGTCAAGACCATCATCGAGATGGCGCAAAAACTCGAAGGCATGACCCGCAACATCGGTATGCACGCGGGTGGGGTTTTGATTGCGCCTGGCAAGCTCACGGATTTCTGCCCGCTCTACCAGCAGCCGGGCAGCGAATCGGCTGTGAGCCAGTACGACAAGGACGACGTGGAAGCTATTGGCCTTGTGAAGTTCGACTTCTTGGGTCTCGCCACTCTCACCATTCTGGAAATCGCGCGTGAGTTCATCATCAAGCGCCACAAAGGCCAGGAGAACTTCGCCTTCGAGAACATTCCGCTGGATGATGGCCCCACCTACCGGCTGTTTTCCGACGGCAAGACCGAGGCCGTGTTTCAGTTTGAAAGCCGTGGCATGCAGGGCATGCTCAAGGAAGCGAAGCCGAGTCGGCTTGAAGACCTGATTGCACTGAACGCGCTGTACCGTCCGGGTCCCATGGATCTGATCCCGAGTTTCGTGAACCGCAAACACGGCAAGGAAGTGGTGGAGTACCCCCATCCGCTGGTGGAGCCCGTGCTGGCCGAGACCTACGGGATCATGGTGTACCAGGAGCAGGTGATGCAGACCGCCCAGGTGCTGGGGGGCTACAGCCTGGGCGGCGCCGACATGCTGCGCCGCGCCATGGGCAAGAAGAAGGCCGAGGAGATGGCCGAGCACCGGGAGATCTTCCGAAAGGGTGCGGCCGAAAAGAACATCAGCCAGGAGAAGGCTGACGAAGTGTTCGATTTGATGGAGAAGTTTGCAGGCTACGGCTTTAACAAGTCGCACGCGGCTGCTTACTCCCTGTTGGCTTACCACACGGGTTGGCTCAAGGTGCACTTCACCGCAGAGTTCTTCTGCGCCAACATGACCGTGGAAATGGATGACACCGACAAGCTCAAGGTGCTGTTCGAAGACGCGCAAAAAATGGGGCTCTCTTTCGAGCCGCCGGACGTCAACCGTGGCTTCTACCGGTTCGAGCCCGTGACCGACAAAATCATCCGCTACGGCCTGGGCGCCGTTAAGGGCACGGGCCAGCAGGCCATCGAGGCCATGGTGGCGGCGCGTGAGGGGCGTGGCGAAGGGCCCCACGGCGCCACCACCGGGCCTTTCAAGAGCCTTTTCGATTTCTGCCTGCGCGTGGACAAGGCGCGCATGAACAAGCGCACGGTGGAGGCGCTGATCAAGGCGGGTGCATTTGATTCCATCAACATGAACCGGGCATCGATGGTGGCCTCGATCGACCGGGCTTTTGACTTTGCGGCTGCCACGCTGGCCAACGTGAACCAGGGTGGCTTGTTCGACATGATGGGCGATGATGCCCATGGTTCCAGTACGCAGGAGCCCGAGCTGGTGGACGCTGTTCCCTGGGGGATCAAGGAGCGACTCACCCTGGAGAAAACGGCGGTCGGTTTCTATCTGTCCGGCCATCTGTTCGATGAAGTGGCCACGGAGGTGCGCCGCTTTGTGCGCACCCAGATCGATGAGCTGCTGGATAGTCGCGAACCCCAGGTCTTGGCCGGGATCATCAGTGATTTCCGGGTCATCAATGGACAGCGGGGCAAATTGGGCCTGTTCAAACTGGACGACAAGTCTGCCGTCATTGAGGCGTCTGCCGATGAGGCCTTGCTCAACACGTACCGCAATCAGCTCAAGGAAGACGAGTTCGTGGTGATGATGGGCCGCTTGCAACTGGACCATTTCAGCGGTGGCCTGCGCGTGAAGGTGCAACAGGTGTGGGATTTGGCAGGGGCGCGTTGCCGTTTTGGCAAATACCTGCATGTCACCGTCGGCGACAAGGGGCCGGATGTGCACCGCCTGGTCAAGGAGTTTCCGCCGCGCAGAGAGGAGCTTGCCGAGGGTGAATTGCTCCACGGCCTGCGTGTGCGCATGGGTGTGCGCTGTGTGGCGCAGGATGCGGCCGCTGTGGCGGAGCTGCAACTGGGTGAGAGCGCCCGTTTTTATCCCACCGATGCTGCGCTGGCCGCCTGGACCGCCCAGGCGGGCAGTGGTTCGGCCACCGTGGTTTACGAATAAATCGGGTGTTGGGAACCATTCGGTGAATATCGTGAAGGCGACAGCTTGAAAAAAACCGGATCAACGTCAGATTTCTCTCACGGCAGCATGCCGCGCGGATCGCTAGAATGATTTTCATGGCAACAAAACCACCTTCACCCCCCACCGCGCTGCCCGTGACCCGGCCCGCGCGGGATGATGGCGGTTCGGTCGTGCTCGAAAGACGCACCCAGAAGACCCAGCCGCCGCAGATGTACCAGGTGGTCATGCTCAATGACGACTACACCCCCATGGAGTTCGTCATCGTGGTTTTGCAGGAGTTTTTCAGCAAGGACCGTGAACAAGCCACCCAGATCATGTTGAAGATCCATCTCGATGGCAAAGGCGTCTGCGGTGTTTATTCCCGCGATGTGGCTGCCACCAAGGTGGAACAAGTGCTTGACGCCGCCCTCAAGGCGGGCCACCCACTCCAATGTGTCAGTGAACCTGTTGAATAACAGGTTTTTGATCCCGATCTACAGTTATCCCTTCCACGCAAGCACAAAGGAGTTCACATGATTGCCCAGGAACTGGAAGTCAGCTTGCACATGGCCTTTGTTGAGGCCCGTCAGCAGCGCCACGAGTTCATCACCGTGGAGCATCTGTTGCTTGCACTGCTCGATAACCCCAGCGCAGCGGAGGTGCTGCGCGCATGTTCGGCCAATATCGATGATCTGCGCTCATCGCTGGCAAACTTCATCAAAGACAACACGCCCCAGGTGGCTGGCACCGATGAGGTGGACACGCAGCCCACGCTGGGATTCCAGCGTGTGATCCAGCGCGCCATCATGCACGTGCAGTCCACGGGCAATGGCAAGAAGGAAGTCACGGGTGCCAACGTGCTCGTGGCCATCTTTGGCGAGAAGGATTCGCATGCCGTGTACTACCTGCACCAGCAGGGCGTGACGCGCCTGGACGTGGTCAATTTCATTGCCCACGGTATCAAGAAGGGCGAACCCCCAGAGCCTGCCAAGCCGGACAACCAGGCGGAAGGCGAAGAGGGTGGTTCTTCTGAGCGCAACGAGAAAGCCTCGCCGCTGGAACAGTTCACCCAGAACCTGAACCAGGCCGCCAAAGACGGAAAGATCGATCCGCTGATCGGGCGCCACTACGAGGTGGAGCGCACGATCCAGATCCTGTGCCGCCGCCGCAAGAACAACCCACTGCTGGTGGGTGAAGCTGGCGTGGGCAAGACGGCGATTGCCGAGGGTCTGGCCTGGCGGATTACCCAGAACGATGTGCCTGAAATCTTGGCCGAGGCCACGGTGTACTCGCTCGACATGGGCGCATTGCTGGCAGGCACCAAGTACCGGGGTGATTTTGAGCAGCGCCTCAAGGGCGTTCTCAAGTCGCTGAAGGACAAGCCCAATGCGATTTTGTTCATCGACGAGATCCATACGCTGATCGGTGCGGGTGCCGCGTCGGGCGGCACGCTGGATGCCTCCAACCTGCTCAAGCCCGCGCTTTCCAGCGGCCAGCTCAAGTGCATTGGCGCAACGACCTTCACGGAATACCGTGGCATCTTCGAAAAAGATGCAGCGCTGTCGCGCCGTTTCCAGAAGGTGGACGTGGTGGAGCCCAGCGTGGCCGAAACCATCGACATCCTCAAGGGCCTGAAGTCGCGCTTTGAAGAGCACCACAGCGTGAAGTACGCGGCGGCCGCCCTGCAGGCTGCAGCCGAGCTGAGCGCCAAGTACATCAATGACCGCCATCTGCCTGACAAGGCGATTGACGTCATTGACGAAGCCGGTGCTGCGCAGCGCATCATGGTGCCGAGCAAGCGCAAGAAGACCATCGGCAAGGCCGAGATCGAAGAGATCGTGGCCAAGATTGCGCGTATTCCGCCTGCGAATGTGTCCAATGACGACCGTGGCAAGCTCCAGACGCTGGAACGCGACCTGAAGAGTGTGGTGTTCGGCCAGGACAAGGCCCTGGAAGTGCTGGCCAGCGCGGTCAAGATGGCGCGGTCCGGACTGGGCAAGGGCGACAAGCCCATCGGCTCGTTCCTGTTCAGCGGCCCCACTGGCGTGGGCAAGACCGAGGCGGCCAAGCAACTGGCCTACATCATGGGCATCGAGCTCTTGCGCTTCGACATGTCGGAGTACATGGAGCGCCATGCGGTCAGCCGCCTGATTGGTGCGCCTCCGGGCTATGTCGGGTTCGACCAGGGTGGCCTGTTGACCGAAGCCATCACCAAGAAGCCGCACGCTGTGCTGCTGCTCGACGAAATCGAGAAGGCGCACCCGGACATCTTCAACGTGCTGCTGCAGGTGATGGACCATGGCACGCTGACCGACAACAACGGGCGCAAGGCCGACTTCCGCAACGTCCTGATCATCATGACGACGAATGCGGGCGCCGAGACCATGAACAAGGCGACGATTGGCTTCACCAACCCGCGCCAGGCGGGCGACGAAATGGGCGACATCAAGCGCCTCTTCACGCCCGAGTTCCGCAACCGGCTGGATGCCATCGTCAACTTCAAGGCGCTCGACGAGCAGATCATCCTGCGCGTGGTGGACAAGTTCCTGCTGCAGCTGGAGACGCAACTGGCCGAGAAGAAGGTGGAGGTTACCTTTACCGATACGCTGCGCAAGCACTTGGCCAAGAAGGGTTTCGATCCGCTCATGGGCGCCCGCCCGATGCAGCGTCTGATCCAGGACACCATCCGCCGCGCGCTGGCCGACGAGCTGCTCTTCGGTCGCCTGACGGACGGTGGGCGTCTGACGGTCGATATCGAGGTGAAGACCGACGACAAGGGCGTGGAAACCTCCGAGGTGCTGCTGGACATCCAGCCGCTGGCCAAGAAGGAACGCTCGGCCAAGTCCGAGCCCGCCGAGCCCGAGGAAGCCACGGCGGACTGATGGGCACTGGCGCCACTGGCGCTTTGCCGACACGTACCGCACTCTCCAGACGCCAGCCATCATTGCGATGGCTGGCTTTTTTTTGTCCGTAGTGCAGTGTCAACAGCGTGGTGGCGGCGAAGTTTGCACAGGCAGTCTTTGACGAGCTGGATCAGCGAACTGGTGTGCGCGAACGCCGTCCGGTGCCCCAAAATCATTGAAACGTTTTCGCACAGTTCCGTGGCGAACCAGCACCTTTGCGGCGGCATACTGCGCGCTGACTGAGGAGACGCCCCCATGACCATGACCCCCACACCTTGCGCCCCGTTGCTTCCCGGTGATGCCTTTCGCAAACGACGTCTGGGCGCGATCAGCCGGTGCCTCGCCATTGCCAGTTTTGGTGCCCTGGTGGCAGCTTGTGGCGGCGGCGGGGGTGATGCGGCGCCGGTTTCGCCGCCTCCGGGCTCCCCGGCGCCAGGCGCGCCAGCGCCAGCTCCGCCCCCCGGGGGCCATGTGTATGGCGATGTGCGCGGCGCAACCCTGGGTGTGGGCGCGCCGCTCAATGGCGCGCTGCCTTTCCCTGCCAACAATGACTGGAACGCGGATATCAGTGGGCTCCCCATCGATCCCAACTCTGACAACCTCATCGCCAGCATTGGCCTCACCCGGGGATTGTTCCCGGATTTCGGCGCGGGCCTGTGGGAAGGCGCACCTATCGGCATTCCCTATGTGGTGGTGGCAGGTACCCAGCCGCGTGTGGCGGTGCAGTTCACCGACTACGGCGACGAGAGTGATGCAGGCCCGTACCCGATTCCACTCAATGCCCCCATTGAAGGCGGCCCTTCCAGCGCAGGTGACCGGCACGTCATCGTGATCGACCGCGACAACAACCGCTTGTATGAAACCGGCAACAGCTACCCGCAGTCCGACGGCAGCTGGCGTGCGTCGGGTGGTGCTGTCTTTCACCTGGACAGCAACAACGTGCGTCCCACCGCCAGGCCGCGATGGACAAGCGCGGACGCAGCGGGCCTGCCGATATTTCCGGGCCTGGTGCGGTACGACGAGGCGTCGCTGGGCGCCGGTGGCATCCGCCACGCGTTGCGCTTTACCGTCAGCCAGACCCGCCGCGCCTACGTGCCGCCCGCGACCCACTGGGCATCGAGCAATACCAGCCCCAACCTTCCCCCCATGGGCATGCGCGTGCGCCTGAAGGCGGGCTATGCGATCCCGCCGGGCTTCTCTGCTGAAGCGCAGGCTATCCTCACCGCCCTCAAGACCCACGGGATGATGGTGGCCGACAACGGCTCTAACTGGTTCCTGAGCGGGGCGCCGGACGAACGCTGGAACAACGATCGCCTGAAGTCCGAACTGCGCCAGGTGCTGGGCCGCGACTTCGAGGTCGTGCGCATGGACGGGCTGGTGACGCCATGACTCCGCGGGGTGGCCAGTTGGGCGGGCCTTGGGGCTCTGTCTACTGGCGCGCCGTAAGCCGCTCCAGCAGTTCCACGGTGGGATAGCCGTCCGCCACAGCGCCGATGCTGCGCTGGTAGCCTCGCAGCCCTGCGCGGGTGGCGGGGCCCATCACGCCGTCCGGGGTGCCGACTGCAAATCCCTTGCGGTTGAGCGCCTCTTGTAGCTCCTGCAATTGCTGGCGTGAAAGGGGTGCAAGGTCGCGCGGCCAGGCGGCAACCACGGGCCCGCCACCGCCAATCTGGCGCGCCAACAGCGCCACCCCCAGCGCGTAGTTGACCGAGTTGTTGTAGCGCAGGATGACCCGGAAATTGCCCCCTACCAGAAAGGCCGGGCCTCGGGCACCTGCGGGCGTGACGATGGACGCGGAGGTCAGGGTGGGCAATGCCTGCCCGTCGATGCCGCGCACACCTTCAGCGTCCCACTGGGCTGTGGTCTGCCGTACGGAAGGGTCTGCGCGGGCGTGGTCGAAGGACGCGGGCAACTGCACCTCCACCCCCCAGGGTTCGCTCGCCTGCCAGCCCGAACGCGCCAGGAAATGCGCCGTAGACGCCGTCACGTCCGGGATGCTGCCCCAGATGTCGCGGTGGCCATCGCCATCGGCATCCACGGCGTAGGCCAGAAACACCGAGGGCAGGAACTGCGTGTGCCCCATGGCGCCGGCCCAGGAGCCGAGCATGCGGTCTGCTGCGATGTCGCCCTGGTCCACGATGCGCAGCGCGGACAACAGTTCGGCCTGGGCCCAGGCGCGGCGGCGGCCTTCATAGGCCAGCGTGGACAGCGCGTCCACGGTGCGGAACGTCCCGAAATTGCTGCCGTAGTTGCTCTCCATGCCCCAGATGGCGGTGATCACGGTGGCAGGCACGCCATAGCGGCCGGCAGTGGCTTCCAGCGTGGCGCTGTGTTCGGCCAGCTTGGCCTGGCCTTGGGCAATGCGCTGCGGCGACACCGCACTGTCAAGGTAGGCCCAGGGTGTGCGCGTGAATTCAGGCTGTGCCCGGTCAAGCTCCACCACACGCGGCTGCCATTGCGCCTGGCCCAGCACTTCGCGCACCGTGCGGGGCTGGATGCCCGCCTGCAAGGCCTGCGCCGAAAACGCGTCGCGCCATGCGGCAAAGCCTGCCGCATGGTCCACGCCAGCGGTGGGGCTGCCGGTAGATGCTGCGGCATCTTGGGCCGGTGTGCTGGTGGTGGCAGGGGGGGCGCTGGCTGGCGGCGGTGTTTTCACCGCGTCCGGGCGATGGGGAGGCGCTGCGGCGCAGCCCGCCAGAGCCAGGGCTGCCCAACATGCTGCAAGGGAACGTGGGGACCAAGAGGACAAAAGGGAAGGGCGGAGCCGCGAAACGGAGGGATTGGCTGGGTGGGTGCTTTGCATGCGCCATTGTCCCGCGCTGCAGCGGAGGTGCTGCGCTGCAGGTGTATCACGGCGTGAAGCGGCATCCGAGGGGTATTTGTATTTGCTATATATTTTATAGCTGCTAGCGCTTTATCAGTATGCGCTAGGGGCCTAAAAAGCTTGTAAATCAGGTTACAGTTCACGGTATCCCTCGCCCTGTTCTTCTGTCGCCCCCTGTTTGCCCATCGACCATGGCCCCCCACACCTTCCTTTGGCACGACTACGAAACCTTTGGTGCCAACACGCGCCGCGATCGGCCTGCGCAGTTCGCGGCCATCCGCACGGACGCGGAGCTGAACGAAATCGGCGAGCCGCTGATGTTCTATTGCCAGCCTGCCAACGACTACTTGCCCGACCCGGTGTCGTGCCTCATCACCGGCATCACGCCGCAGCTGTGCCTGGAAAAGGGCGTGCCCGAGCACACGTTCGCTGCGCGCATTGAGTCTGAGTTTGCCCAGCCCGGCACCATTGGTGTGGGCTACAACACCATCCGGTTTGACGACGAGATCACGCGCTTCATGTTCTGGCGCAACCTCATAGACCCCTATGCGCGCGAGTGGCAGAACCAGTGCGGCCGCTGGGACCTGCTCGACGTGGTGCGCATGACCTATGCGCTGCGGCCGGATGGCATCACCTGGCCAAAGAAAGAAGACGGCGTGACCCCCAGCTTCAAGCTGGAACACCTCTCCAAGGCCAATGGCCTGCAGCACGACGCGGCGCACGATGCGTTGTCAGACGTGCGCGCCACCATTGCGCTGGCGCGGCTGATCCGCCAGCACAACATCAAGCTGTTTGACTTTGCACTGAGCCTGCACAAGAAAGACCGCGTGGCCGCCGAGCTGCGCCTGCCCGCCACCACCAGCACGGCGCGGCCGTTTCTGCACGTGTCCGGCATGTTCCCCACCGAGCGCGGTTGCCTGGCCATGATGTGGCCGCTGGCCAGCCACCCCACCAACAAGAACGAGCTGATCGCCTGGGACCTGGCCCACGACCCACGCGAGCTGGCCACGCTGAATGTGGAGGACATCCGCCTGCGCATGTTCAGCAAGGCCGACGCGTTGCCCGAGGGCGTGACGCGCCTGCCCATCAAGACCATCCACCTGAACAAGTCACCCATGGTGGTGGGCAATGTGAACACGCTCACGCCCGCGCTGGCCCAGCGCTGGGGCATCGACCTGGCCCAGGCCGCGCAGCACGCCGAGGTGGCGCGCGCGCTGCCCGACATGAGCGGCATCTGGCCCGCAGTGTTTGCCCGCCCGCAAGAGCCGGCACCGGATGTGGACCAGGACCTGTACGGCGGTTTTGTGGGCAACAACGACCGGCGCCTGCTGAACGACCTGCGCACCCTGAACGGCGACAAGCTGGCCAAGGCGCGTGCGAACTTTGATGACCCGCGCCTGGCAGAGCTGCTGTGGCGCTACCGGGCGCGCAACTTTCCGCAAACGCTGTCGCCCGATGAGCAGGAACGCTGGGAGGCTCACCGCGCTGCCTGCCTGTTCGACGGGCAGGGCGGGGCGCGCACGGTGGAGCAGCTGTTCACCGAGATCGACGAACTCTCGGAGACCGCCGACGATGAGCGGACCCAGGACATTCTGGGCGCCTTGTACGATTACGCTGAACACATCGCACCTGAACGATGACTCCCCCTGAGGCGCTGCGCGCCTTCCCCCGGAGGGGGACGCACCCGGTGGCCTGGCGGAGCCAGTTCCACGGGTGCACTGGCATCAGGGCGCGCCAGTAGTGATCGCCCCGCCTCGTACGTACACCAGTAGAAACAAAGCAGCCGCAGATTTTTATGACGACACCGCAGAACCACAGTTTCACCACCCAGATCGTGCACGCCGACCGCCTGGGCGGCGCCGAGCATGGGGCCATCCACAAGCCGATCCATACGTCCGTTCAGTACGGGTACGAGAAGATGGAAGAGTTGATCGCCGTGTTCCAGGGCACGAGCAAGGGCGGCTTTAACTATGCGCGCCAGGGCACGCCCACCACGGCGGCGCTGGAGGCCAAGATCACGCAGATGGAGCGCGGGCACGGCTCCATCGTTTTCTCCACCGGCATGGCGGGCATTTGCGCGGTGTTCCTCACCCTGCTCAAGGCGGGTGACCATCTGGTGGCCAGCCAGTTCGTGTTTGGCAACACCAACAGCGTGTTCGGCACGTTGGCCGACCTGGGCATTGAAGTGACCACGGTGGATGTGACCGACGCGGCCAAAGTGGCTGCTGCCCTGCGCCCCAACACCCGCATGGTGTTTGTCGAAACCATTGCCAATCCCGGCACGCAGATCCCCGACCTGGAAGGCATTGGAGCGCTGTGCCAGCAACGTGGCGTGCTTTACGTGGTGGACAACACCGTGGCATCGCCCTATCTGTTCCGCGCTGCCACGGTGGGCGCGGGCCTGGTGGTCAATTCGCTCACCAAAAGCATCGGCGGGCAGGGCGCTGCGCTGGGTGGCGCTATCACCGACACGGGGCTGTACGACTGGTCGGGCTACCCCAACATCTTTGCGCCCTACCGCAAGGGCGACCCCAAGGGCTGGGGCCTTCAGCAGCTGCGCAAAAAGGGCCTGCGCGACATGGGTGGCACGCTGTCGTCCCATGCTGCGCACCAGCTGGCGCTGGGCGCTGAAACGCTGTCGCTGCGCATGGACCGTACCAGCGCCACGGCCCTGGCCTTGGCGCAGTGGCTGGAGGCGCACCCGGCCGTCTCGCGCGTGCTGTACCCCATGCTGCCTTCGCACCCCCAGCATGCCTTTGCCAAAAAGCTCCTCCAGGCGGGCTCATGGCTGCTGTCGTTCGAGCTGCGCAACCCCGACCAGTGCCTGGCCGTGTGCAACCGCCTGCAGTTGCCCATCAAGGCCACGGGGCTGGCCGACACGCGCACGCTGATCATCCCGGTAGCGCACACCATCTTCTGGGAGGCCGGCCCCGCCGTGCGTGCCGCCATGGACATTGGTGACAGCATGATCCGCCTGTCAGTGGGCCTGGAAGACCCACAAGACCTGCTCGCTGACTTTGAGCAGGCCCTTGCAGGCGCCTGACCTGTCAAACACCCGCCCAGGAGTTCCTCATGGCCACAGCAACCTCGGCGCCCCCCGCCAGCATCGGCAAGTACCGCATCGAGCGTGAACTGGGCCGGGGTGCGAGCGGCATCGTGTTTCTGGGGCTGGACGGCTTTAGGGGGCGCAAGGTGGCCATCAAGCAGACGCATGCCCATCTGCTGAAAGTACCCGAGCAGGCCGATCGCTACCGCAAGCTGCTGCGCAACGAGGCCGCGCTGTCGGGCCGCCTGCGCCACCCCAACATCGTGCGCCTGCTCGATGCGGATGAGGAGGCGCTGCCCCCCTACCTGGTGCTGGAATATGTGGATGGCCAGCCCCTGTCAGCCTATGCCACGCCGGATGCACTGCTGCCCGTGCCCCAGGTGCTGGACATTGCCTTCAAGTGCTGCAACGCGCTCGAGTACGCGTGCCGCGAAGGCCTGGTGCACCGCGACATCAAGCCCGCCAACCTCATGCTGGCCAAAGACGGCGACATCAAGCTGACCGATTTTGGTGCGGCGCTGTCACTGCGCAGCGATGCCACGCAACTGTCGGGCCTGGTGGGCTCGCCGTCCTACATGTCGCCCGAACAGGTGCGTGAACACGACCTCACGCACCACAGCGACATGTTCTCGCTGGCTGTTGTTGTGTACGAGCTGCTCACGGGCCGCCGCCCGTTTGACGGCGACACCGACTTCGCCACGCTCTACAAGATCAGCAACGAGGCGCCCACGCCACCGAGCCTGCTGCGCGCGTCGCTGCCAGCCCATGTGGACGACGTGTTGCTGCGCGCCCTGGCCAAGCAGCCCTCCGACCGTTTTGCGACCTGGGACGATTTTGCACGGGCGCTGCTGGCCGCCCACCAGAGTCTGCCCCGCCAAAAATCCCAAGACACCGAGGCCGAGCGTTTTGCGCGCCTGCGCGCGCTGCCGTTTTTTGCCGACTTTCACGACGTGGCCCTGTGGGAGCTGATGCGCCTGGGCAACTGGCGGCGGCTGGAGCGGGGCACGGTGCTGATGCGCGAAAACACGCCCGGCGATTCGTTCTGCATCCTGATCGAGGGCCAGGTGGCCGTGAGTCGCCAGGGCTGGAATCTCAGCACACTGAGTGCGGGCGTCACCCTGGGTGAAATGACCTACCTGCGCCCCGACAACAGGCTGCGCACCGCCACCGCCGTGGCCGAGTCCGAAGTGCTGGTGCTCAAGGTGCGCAACCCCGCGCTGCGCGGGGCGTCCGAAGACCTGCAGTCGTGTTTTGACAAGGCCTTCATCAAGCTGCTGGTGGGGCGGTTGATTGCGACCAACGAGCAACTGGCCGAGTGGGAGCTGGTGGCTGCCCCTCCCGCCCCGGTAACACCGGCATCGCCTTCCGCGCCGCGCGGCTGAATCGCTTCCGTTGCGCCCGCCGCTGGCTCGACTACCAGGGAGTCAGTGCACCACGGTTTGCAGTAGCAGCTCGTCAAGCGGGGCAGGGCGGCCCAGGGCGTATCCCTGGGCAAAGTGCACGCCCAGCCCGGTCAGCAGGTCCACGACGGCCTGGCTTTCGGCAAACTCCGCCACGGTCTTCTTGCCCATCAGGCAGCCAATTTCGTGGATGGACTTCACCATGGCGAAGCTCACCGGGTCGTCGGCCATGTTCTTCACAAACTGCCCGTCGATCTTGAGCATGTCCACCGCCAGCTCGCGCAGGTAGGCATACGACGATAACCCGCTGCCAAAGTCGTCCAGCGCAAACTGGCAGCCCCGCGCGCGCAGGGCGTGGATGAAACGGTTGGCCGCTGCCAGGTCGCCCATGGCGGCGGTTTCGGTGATCTCGAAACACAGGCGGTCGCAGCGCACCGGGGTCTGGTCCATGGCCTGCAGCACCTGGCTCAAAAATGCGGCGTCGCCCACGGACTGGCCCGACAGGTTGATGCAGCACAGCTCCACACGCTCCTGGTGTTCGGCCATCCACGCCAGGGCTTTTTTGATGACCCAGCGGTCCACCCGCGCGGCCAGGTGGTAGCGCTCCACGGCGGGCATGAATTCGCCCGGCGAGACCCGTTGGCCGTCGGCCGTGCGCATGCGCAGCAGGATCTCGCAATGCAGGCCGTGCGGCGGGTTGCCCTGCCGTGTGCCCAGGCGGGTGATGGGCTGGCCAAACAGCTCAAACCGGTCATGCTGTAGCGCATGCTCGATGCGGCTGACCCATTCCATGACGCCATAGCGCTGCGCGAGGGCAGGGTCGTTCTCGGCATAGACGTGGATGCGATTGCGCCCCCTGTCCTTGGCCACGTAGCAGGCGCTGTCTGCCGCCTGCAGCAAGGCGCCCACGCTTTCGGTGGCGGCATCCAGCACCACGGCTCCAATGCTGACACTGACACTGAACACATGGTCGCGCCAACCAAAACGGAATGCGGCCAGTTCCTGCTGCATGCGCTCTGCGACCTTCAAAGTCTGTTGCAGGTCCTGCTGCCACAGCAGGATGCCGAACTCGTCGCCTCCCAGGCGGCACAGCAGATCCTGAGGCTGCAGGTGGGCCAGGAACAGGCGCGCCACCTGCCGCAGCAGTTCGTCCCCTGCCGCATGGCCGCAGGTGTCGTTGATCACCTTGAAATTGTCCAGGTCAAGGTAGCACACGCAGTGGCGGTCGGAGGCCTCCCGCGTGGCGGCAAAGGCCTGGGCCAGCAGGTGCTCGAACGCGCGGCGGTTGCCCAGGCTCGTGAGCGTGTCGTGCAGGGCCTGGAACTCCATTTCGCGACTCAGCCGGCTGGCCTCGGTCACGTCGCGAAACACCAGCACCACACCGTCAGCATCCCCGCCGGGGCGCAGCAGTGGTGAGGCGGACAGGTCCATCAGCAGGGGGGCTCCTGCCAGTGGTGTGGACCGCAGCTTGGAATGCAACTGGGTGCTGCCTTGCGCCAGTGCGCGGCCCACCAGGTCGGGGGCAACCTGGGTGCCAGGTTCGGGGGCCAGGCCCAGCACGTCCTGGTGCCTGCGTCCGCAGGCGGCGGACAGCGACCAGCCTGTCAGCGTCTGGGCTGCAGGGTTCAGGTACTGCACCAGCCCCGTGGCGTCGGTGGTGACCACGGCGTCGCTGATCGAATGCAGGGTGACCTGCAGGCGCTCCTTTTGCTGCAGCAGCGCTTCTTCGGCCTCGTGCCGCGCGGTCATGAACCGCACCCGGTCCAGTGCCACGGCCAGATGCCCAGCGGTGGCCTGCATCAGTGCGATCTGCCAGGGCTTGGGGGGCCGCACGCCTTCCTCGTCGCCATAAGTGCCCATGCCCAGTGCGCCCATGCGCTGGTCCGCCATGATCAGCGGCACATTGACGATGGTGCGGTTGTGCAGCACAGCGACCACGGCCTTGTTGGTGCGTGGGTCGGTGCGGGCATCTTCCACCACCACGACGTGGGTGGCCTGCATGATTTCTTCGAGCAGCGCATCCCCCTTCACGGGGATTTTCATGGTCTGCAGCTGGCGGCTCAGGGCACCCTCCTCACCACTGGTGGTGTGTGTGAGGAAGTCCAGCATCCCCGAGGATTCGTCAATCAGGGCCAGCCAGACGTGGCGGTAGTCAAAAACACTCTCTCCCATGGGTTTGACGGCATCGAGCACGTCGGACAAGGTCCAGGCGCGTTCCAGGCGTTTGCACAGCTGGAGCAGGGCCTCGGAGTGCCTGCGCTCTTCGGCGTCGTGGGGCGCTGTGGGGTTGGGGGGCAATGTCATGGAACGTGGTGAAGGGCGCTTTCCGGGAGCCCTGGAGCAAGGGACGACGTGCTCGATCGCTGCCGTGGCGCCGCTTGCGCGCCCATGAGGCAGAGCATAGGTACCGCCTCAGTCGCCCGCATGGTGGAAACCACCAATTGGCTTTGGATGGTCCGTGCAAGCCACCCCGAAGTCTTTGGGGTCCGTGGTGCGCTCAGGGGCAACCCCCGGTGGGAGCGTCGGAATGGCCCCAGTGAGAAGGAATTGGGTAGGAGCAAGTTGCTATTCAATTTGTAGCTGCTAGCGCTTGATAGGTAAGCGATAGGGCCAATTTTATTCAATAACTTTAACCAAAAAACCGATAGCACACCACAACGGCCGCCAGCACCCCCGCCAGTTCTGCCAACAGCGCGCAGCCCACCGCGTGCCGCGCACGCTGAATGCCCACCGCCCCAAAGTACACGGCCAGTACATAAAAGGTGGTCTCGGTACTGCCCTGAATGGTGGCTGCAGCCAGCGCCGCAAAGCTGTCTACCCCTTGCGTCTGCATGGTCTCGATCAGCATGGCGCGCGCAGCGCTGCCTGAAAACGGCTTGACCAGCGCAGTGGGCAGAGCGTCCACAAACCGGGTGTCTGCACCCAGCACCTGCACGCACCAGCGGATGCCATCGAGCACATAGCCCAGCGCCCCCGATGCACGGAATACCGCCACGGCACACAGCATCGCCACCAGATAGGGCAGCAGGCCCTTGGCCACGTCAAAACCTTCGCGCGCGCCCTCGATGAAAGCTTCGTACACGGGCACCTTGCGCCACGCGCCGATGCCCACGAACAGGACGATCAGCGCAAACAGCGTGAGGTTGCCCAGCAAGGACGACAACTGGGCTAGCGCGGCGGCGCTCAAGGTGGCCAGCAGCGCCATGAAGCCGCTCAGAACCAGTGCGACGGGCAGCAGATAGGCCAGCACCACGGGGCTCCACAGCGGCAGGCGCTGCACCACCGCCACGCTGAGCAGGCCCACCAGCGTGGACGCTGATGTAGCCAGCAGAATGGGCAAAAAAACCAGCGTCGGGTCGGGCGCTCCCTGCTGCATGCGGTACATGAAGATCGTCACCGGCAGCAGCGTGAGCGAAGAGGCGTTGAGCACCAGGAACAGGATCTGCGCGTTGGTGGCGGTGTCGGGCTCGGGGTTCAACTCCTGCAGGGCTTTCATCGCCTTCAGGCCCATGGGGGTGGCCGCGTTGTCCAGCCCCAGGGCGTTGGCGGCAAAGTTCATCGTGATCAGCCCCAGCGAGGGGTGGCCGCGCGGCACCTCGGGCATGAGCTTGGCAAACAGCGGTGCCAGCCAGCGCGCCAGGGCGTCCACAATGCCCGCCTTTTCGGCAATGCGCAAGAAACCCAGCCACAGCGTGAGCGTGCCAAACAGCAGCACCATCACCTCGACCGACAGCTTGGCCATCTGGAACAGGGCCTGCACCATCGACGAAAAGATCTCGGCATTGCCGCCCACCAGCCACTGGGCCAGTGCGGCCACGGCAGCGGTCAGAAAAAAGCCCAGCCACAAGGTGTTGAGCATCAGTGGTCCTGAATGACGGGGAAGCGAAGGGCCTGCATGGTGGTGAGGTTACCTGCCCCCAGGCTGGGCGCTGGCTTGGGCGTGGCGGCAAGGCAACGGGTGGCTCGGTGTTACCCTATAGGGTTCGGTTCCAACCTGCACAGGGGCTTATTTCGGGCTTTTGGTGCTCGAATGGGCCTCCATCACATCGACAGGCGCCCTGGCGCGCCACAACTCCAAGAAAGACATCACCATGGGCGCGCAGTGGAAAGCAAAAGGCAAGGCACAGGTGGCCGACGCCAAGGGCAAGCTGTTTGGCAAGCTGGTCAAGGAAATCACCGTGGCCGCGCGCGGCGGTGCCGACCCGGCCAGCAATGCGCGCCTGCGCCTGGTGGTAGAGCAGGCCCGCAAGGCCTCGATGCCCAAAGATACGCTGGAGCGTGCCATCAAAAAGGGCTCGGGCACCGGTGCTGATGCCGTGAACTACGAGCGCGTGATTTACGAAGGCTTTGCGCCCCACCAGGTCGCCGTGATGGTCGAATGCCTGACCGACAACGTCAACCGCACCGCGCCCGAAATGCGCGTGCTGTTCCGCAAGGGCCAGCTGGGCACCTCGGGCTCGGTGGCCTGGGACTTCAACCATGTCGGCATGATCGAGGCCGAGCCCGCCAACCCCGACGCCGACCCCGAATTGGCCGCCATCGAAGCCGGTGCACAAGATTTTGAAGCAGGCGACGAAGAAGGCACCACCACCTTCTGGACCGACCCTACCGACCTCGATCTGGTGAGCCGTGCGCTGCCCGCCCACGGCTTCAATGTGCTGTCGGTCAAGCTGGGCTACAAGCCCAAAAACCCGGTAAACCCCGCCAACCTGACCGCCGAACAGCTCGAAGAGGTGGAGAACTTCCTGGCCGCCATCGATTCCAACGACGACGTGCAGAACGTGTTTGTGAGCCTGGGCGGCTGATGGTGGTGGCCCGCTGGCCTGGTTGCCGGTGCCAGTTTCATCCCGCCCCCGCTCCATTGAATCATCCATGACCGCAGACCACTACGCCGCCCTCGGGCTTGCGGCCAACGCATCGCTGGCCGACATCAAGAAAGCCTTTCGCCAGAAGGCGTCTTTCTACCATCCGGACCGCAACGACGCCCCCGACGCTGCCCAGCGCTTTCAGGCTGTGCAAAAAGCCTATGAAGTGCTGTCGGACGACACCGCCCGCCAGGCCTACGACGACAACCGCCGCCGCAACCTGCTGGACGACCCGCTGCACACCGCCCAAGAGATCTGGCAAGCCTATTCCTCGCGCATTTTGACAACGACCACTCCGTGAAACTTTCCCCTTATTTTTATGACCTGCGCTCTGCCTACCAGGCCGAGCTGGACGACCTGGTTTCCGACTCCGAAGGCAAGGATGTGCTGCGCAAGCGGCTGGCCGAAAAGCGCAACGAGATTGCCTTTCTGGTCCAGATGATGGAGTTGGCCCCCGAAATGGTGGCCGTGGTGTTCCACCAGGGTTTTCGCTTCACCAAGCCGGCTGTGGTGGAACACCTGCTGAGCCTGCCGGTGGACGAACTGCCCGACTGGCACAGCCTCTCGCCTGCCATCGCGCTGGAGCCCTGGGCCAGCAGCCTGGCGCAAACCGTGCTGCGCGAACCGCAGGGCGCCCGCTTCATGGCTGTGGCTGCAGGGCTGGAATACCTGCAGCAGCACGCCCGCCTGGCGCACCATGCGGCCTCGTCGGCCGAGGGTGACAGCGACGCCGATGACGGTGAAGACGCCGCAGAGCATGATGACGACTACAACGCACTGAGCGCCGATGACGCTGCGGACCCACAAAACAGCCGCAGCCGCGAAGAGGCCAGCTCCAACTGGCTGGCCGACGCGGGTTTTGACCGCAAGGAGTGACGACCATGAGCAGCAACAACCAACACCTCGCCCTTATCACCAAGACCACTAGCCTGATCGCGGCTGGCGACATCGTGGGCGCCGAATCGGCCTTGTCGGAGCTGGCGGATGCTGAGGGCGACAACGCCTTGATGGTGGTGCTGGACCAGCTGGCCCCCAAGGACATTCTGGCCGTGATGCGCGAGTACGACGAGTCCAAGGCCTCTGTGGTCAACATGCTGGTGACGCCTGAGCAGTTCGCGCGCGCAATGGTGCTTGAAAAGCAGTACAAGGACCTCACCCACACGCACCTGCGCAGCATGGTCAACGCGGTCATCTTCCGCGACGATGCCGACCCGGTGGAGTTTCTTACTGCCATTGGCGACCTGGACGGTGGCGCCGAGGCCTTGGCCAACTACTTTGCCGAAAAGTGGAGCCGCATCGAAGCCTTTGCCCGCACCGGCACGTTTGACGCGGTGGAAGACTATGGCCCCACGCTGACCGACGACGAGCTGCTCGCCTCGGGCTACGTGCAGCCGCGCATCGATCTGGACGAGGTGGCCGACCGCGACTGGATGCAGATGGCCTGGCTGCTGCGCTACGAGTGCCGCGACCTGTTCATCGAAACCTTGCTGGTGCTGCGCGCCAAGGCACGTGCCTTTGACCTGGGCCTGGAAGAGGGCGACGAATCGCCCGCCGAGGAAGACGACGGCAAATTCGAGACCAGCGAGACGGATCGCGGCAAGGCCACGCCCGCCGCACGTACGTCGGATGAGGAATCGGCGATTTGAGATGAAGCACCCCCTGAGTCGCTTCGCGCCTTCACCCCTCTCTCGCATTGCTGCGCAACGCGGGAGGGGGACGCCCCCAGCGCGGCGGGGCGGCCCTTGCGCGGGGGCGCTGGCCTTCGCAGCGCCAGTTTCAACGGCTGCGGGAATGGCCCACTAAATGACCATCGACGAACAGTCCTCTACCCAGGCTGCGGGGGCCAACACGCTGCAGCTCCACGACGCCCGTCCTTTCTTTGAAAAGGCGCTGGCCTATGGCGTCCAGCATGGCGTGATTGGTGCCGACAAGCTGGCCGCCATCAATGCCGATGCGCCCAAGGGCATGGTGCAGATTGCCCGCTACTTTGGCAGCGAGTTTTTGCGGCCCGAGCTGGAGAAGGCGCGTGACCGCATGGTCAACCTCATCAGCCTGTACCTGCTCGATACCACCGGGGGCGACCTGCACCAGGCCGCCATCTCGCTGCGCGACCATTCGTTGCTGTCGCGCTCCAAGGGCGGCTCAGACATGCTCAAGCGCCTGATTGGCATGCCCGAGAGCAGCAACTTTGGCATGGCGGGCTATGCCGATGCCGAGACCCCGCTACTGGCCGTGTGGTCACTGCGCAGCCATGCTGACTACCGGGCCGAGCTGGCGCGCCGCACGCAGATTGCGCAGGCCATCCATGCCGCCCAGTGGCTGGCCGAGCAGTTCGACCTGGACCCGGACGAGCTCGAAGCTGCGGGTGCCGATGCTGAAGCCGTCATCCGCACCGGCCTGCTCATGCTGGCCCTGGCGCCCAGGTCCATGGACCTGGGCGAATGGCCGAACACCGTCGCGTTCGAAAAAATGCTGATGGCACAGCGCAAGAAGAAGCTGGCGCCGCCTTCACAGCTGCGCCTGCCCCCTGGTTTGCCTGCTGAACTGCGCGAGGTGGTGTTGGCGCACTGCGCCAGTGTGCTGGCCGACCTGCCGAGGCTGCTGGATTCCGCCACACTGGTGCGTACGCTGCTGCGCCCCACCGGCGCTTTCCGCGCGCGCTACTTTCTGCTGGACGACCCGCTGGCCGAGGTGGACAACTTCCACCGCAGCCTGGATGCGCTGGAGGAGGGCGAGGAACCCCCGCTGCCCGCCAGCAAGACCTGGACAAAAACCACCCAGGGCAACGATGACGAGCATTCGCTGCTCACGCTGTTCCTGTGCCTGGCTGCGGGTGTGCCCAAGAAAACCCTGCTGACCGAAAAGACCGCCGCCAGCCTGGTGCGCAAACTGCGCAAATCCGGCCTGCAGCCCGCGTTGGCCACCGAGTTCATCCGCACCCACGCGCCCGGTGTGCACCAGCAGGACTACATCGCGCTGTGGACCAGCTTTGTGCAGGACGCAGAAAAAACCTTGCTCAGCGACATGGACTACCAGATGCACGATGCCCTGGCCCTGCTGCGCCGGGAATGCAATGTGGTGGGCTAGCGGAAAACGGCACGCTGCGGGCTTGGCGCCGTCATCCGCCCAATTTATCCCATTTGCACCAGGCGGCACCTTTACACAGGTCAAGGAAAGGTGCCGCGCGACACGGTGCCCGGCGGCGGTCCGGTTAACATTCCAGCCGCCCGCCAGCCCGCCCTCAAAGTGCACAGCCCCACACTCCTCATCATTGCAGCGCTTCTGACTGCGCTCGTCACCACGGTGTTGTATGCCGTGTGGTCGTTCAACCGGAACATCCCCGGCCTGCGCCTGTGGATGGTGTCGTTCCTGCTGGGGTCGGTGTTCAGCGTGAGTCTGCTGGTGCGGGACTGGTTTCCCGAGGTGGTGGCGGTGGTGATCTCGCAAGGTTCGGTGTCGCTGGCAGCCTACCTGTGCCTGATGGCCAGCCGCATGTACATGGGGCGACGCCCGTTTTCTCATTGGTATGCGGTCGTGGGTATCGGGGCCCTGATGGTCGCGTCGGTGTATTTCACCGTGGTGCAGCCCCATCTGGGCATGCGGTTTGTTTTTGTGGGGCTGGGTGCGGGCATCTGCTTTTTGCTCACGGCGCGCACGATGGCCGATGGTGGCGTGCGCCGCGTGCCCGCGCGCTACCTGTTTGCGTTGGTGGCGGGTCTGCATGGTCTGTTTTTGTTGCTGCGTCCGGCACTGTTCAAGCTCGCTCCCGTTGCGCCCGGCGGCTTGCCAGACGCCGGACTGGTGACGCTGGTATCGCAGTTTGTTCTGCTGGAGGCCATTGTGGCCGTGGTGTTGCTGGGGTTTGGTGCGCTGATGCTGGCCAACGAGTTCATCACCAGCGAGCTGCGGCACCTGGCCGAGATGGACCCGCTGACCAACGTGTTCAACCGCCGCGCGTTTCTCACGCTGCTGGACAAGGCCATCAGTGCCGCCCAGCGCACCGGGACGGCTGTGCCCGTGCTGGTGATGGACCTGGACCACTTCAAGAACATCAACGACACCTGGGGTCACCGGGCGGGTGACGATGTGCTGCGCCATTTTGTGATGCTGGCCCACCGTTGCCTGCGCAAGGAAGACGTGATGGGGCGCCTGGGGGGCGAAGAGTTCGCCATCTTCCTGCCCAACGCGAGCGCCGCTGGCGCCTTGGCCGTGGCTGAACGCCTGCGCGCGCTGGTCGAAGCCCAGCCAGTTGCCACGGGCCCGCAGTCCATTCCGCTGACCGTGAGTGTGGGCGTCACCCTGTGTGCCCACGGCGACGCGGCGGGCGCTGCGCTGCAGCGCGCCGACGAGGCCATGTACCTGGCCAAAGAGCGCGGCCGCAACCGCGTGGAAGTGTCTGAAAAAATCGTGGGCACTCCGGTGGCGCCAGCAGCGACTGCTGCTTGAGTCGCCGTACGCACCGCCTGTGTCGGCTGCCCGACCTTCGCTGCGCCGCTGCAGCATTTGCTGGCGGCAAAATGGTGGGCACCCCTTCGGCCCACAACAACCTGACCACCATCCCATGGCAATCAATCCCCACGGCAGCAATCCGGGCGCCCCGTTCGATGTGTCGCCCACCCCACCCGCTGCACCGCGCAGGGCGTTCCTCCGATCGGGTACGGGGTTGGCCACCCTGGGTGTGGTGGCGGTCTCTGGTGCTGGGTACCTGCTTTACCGGCCCGGAAACGATCGGCAACTCGTCTTTGGCACCCTGGCGGGCGCCATGCAAGAGGTAGAACGCCTTGCAGGCGCGGCGGTCCAGCCGCTGGCACCCGCCACGGCCTGGAGCTGGTCGCAGACGCTGGAGCACTGCGCACAGAGCATCGAGTTCTCGCTGCAGGGTTTTCCGGCCCCCCAGTCGGCGCTGTTCCAGAACACGCTGGGTGCAGCGGCTTTCAACGTGTTTGACCTGCGCGGCCGCATGAGCCACAACCTGGCAGAACCCATTCCCGGCGCGCCCGCGCTGGATGCGTCCACGCCCGACGCGTCAGCGGCCCTGGCCCGGCTGCGCAAGGCCGTGCAGGACTTTGCCGCCCATGCCGGGCCGCTGCAGCCGCACTTTGCCTACGGGGCGTTGAGCCGCGTGCAGTACGAGCAGGCGCACGCCATGCACCTGGCCAATCACCTGTCGGCGTTTGATGTGCGGGGCTGAGTGGAGGGCTGGTGCAACGCGTGCGGTGTGGGCCGCGGAATTCAACCCTGACTGAGATTGTTTGCTATAAATAATATAGCTATTAGCGCTTGTTCAATAAGCGCTGGAGCCATTTTTCTTAACATTTTCTGATTGTCAGATCAGCCCAGATCGTCAAAGTCCCACTGGGCGCACAGCGCCTCAAAGCGATCGGCGTCCAGGGCGCTCAGGAACAAGCCCGGCTCTGCAAGCTCCCTCTCGGCATGCAGGTACCACACCAGCGCCTGCGGCCCCACGGTGAAGATGCGCAGCCCCGCTACATCCACCACGGCCTGCGCCTGCATGGCGTGCAGCAGCGCTGCCAGGTCCCCCTGCGTTGAGAACCCATGGCACGCGCGCATGCCGCAGAACGGGTAGCCACCCTGGGCCATCTGGTAGTAGGCGATGGTGTGCAAAAACGCATCCAGGCCCAGGTCTTCCTCGTGCCAGTCGGGGGCGTCCAGGTCGGTGGTTTGCCATACCCGCTGCTGCGCATCGGTGGCCCACCAGCACACGGCCTGGTTTTCTTCCAGAAACAGCAGCTTGTCGCCCAGGCACTCCAAATCCTGCAGCGGCGCAAACCGCTGAAAACCGGCCATCAAATCGGCACGCCTGCCCACGGCGGCGTAGTAAGCGCGCAGGGCAGGGGGCACCTGGCACCCCAGGCGATGGCTTGCGGCAGCCAGTTCATCTTCCGTCAGCCCGTCTTCGGCGCTGACAGGACGGCCCAGCAGCCAGGCCAGGGTGTCGGAAAGGGGCGGGGGGGTGAAGGCGGTCATGGGTTTCGGGTGCGAGAGCCACGCGCGGCCGGTGCGAGCCGGATGTTGGGGGGACGATTGATGCAGGTCAAGAGAGGGCGTGCTGCAGCTTGGGGCAACGTGGAGTGCAAAGCTACCATCCCCGGATGGGCCCATGTGCCCACAAGGATGGACCATGAGCAAGCAATGGAAGATCGCCGCGGCCCTGGCCGTGGTGCTGCTGGGGGGATGGCTGCTGCTGCGCTGGGCGCCCTGGCAGGCCCAGGGGCCAGGCCCCGGTTTTGTGAGCGGCAACGGCCGCATCGAGGCCACCGAGATCGCCGTGGCCACCAAGCTGGCGGGTCGGGTGCTGGAGGTGCTGGTGGCCGAGGGCGACTTTGTAAAAGCCGGTCAACCCCTGGCCCGGATGCAGATCGACGGCCTGCAGGCCCAGCGCGAAGAGGCCGTGGCCCGGCTGCAGCAGGCGCAGCTGGCCATCAGCAGCGCCCAGGTGCAGGTGGCCCAGCGCGAAAGCGACTACCAGGCCGCGCTGGCCGTGGTGGCCCAGCGCGAGAGCGACCTCGACACTGCCCGCCGCCGTCTGCCGCGCTCTGAGCAGCTGGCGCGCGAAGGCTTTTTCTCCAGCCAGTTGCTCGACGATGACCGCGCCAAGGTGCGCAGCCAGCAGGCCGCTGTGACCGCTGCCAAAGCACAGGCCAAGGCCGCACAGGCGGGTATTGGCGCGTCCCGGACGCAGGTGACCAGTGCCGAGGCCAACGTGCGCGCGCTTCAGGCCACGCTCGCGCGGATCGATGTGGAGCTGGCCGACAGTGAACTCAAGGCCCCGCGCGATGGCCGTGTGCAGTTCCGCGTGGTGCAGCCCGGCGAGGTGGTGGGCGCGGGCGCACGGGTGCTGCAGCTGGTGGACCTGAGCGACGTGTACATGACCTTCTTCTTGCCAGAGACCGTGGCGGGTCGCGTGGCGCTGGGCAGCGAGGTGCGCATCGTGCTCGATGCTGCGCCGGGCTTTGTGATTCCTGCAGAAGTCTCGTTTGTCGCCAGCACCGCGCAGTTCACCCCCAAGACGGTGGAGACCGCCAGCGAGCGCCAGAAGCTCATGTTCCGCGTGCGGGCCCAGATCGACAAGGCGCTGCTGCTGCGCCACCAGGACCAGGTCAAGACCGGCCTGCCCGGCGTGGCCTGGCTGCGGGTAGACCCCGCAGTGGAATGGCCCGCTAATCTCGCCGTCAAGGCCGACCAGTGAACCTCCCCGGCAGCGCGGCACCCGTGGCCCGCCTGCGTGGCGTGGGCCAGCGCTACGGGCGCACGGTGGCGCTCGCAGACATCGATTTGGAAGTGGCCGCGGGCCGCATGGTGGGCCTGATCGGGCCGGATGGCGTGGGCAAGTCCAGCCTGCTGGCGCTGGTGGCGGGCGCGCGGGCGGTGCAGCAGGGCGCCGTGGAAGTGCTGGGCGGCGACATGGCCAAAAGCCGCCACCGCAGCCGGGTGTGCCCGCGCATCGCCTACATGCCCCAGGGCTTGGGCAAGAACCTGTATCCCACGCTGTCGGTGGAAGAGAACCTGCAGTTTTTTGGCCGCCTGTTCGGGCACGACGCGGCCGAGCGGCGCCGCCGCATTGACGAGCTCACGCGCAGCACGGGGCTATATCCGTTTCTGGCAAGGCCAGCGGGCAAGCTCTCGGGCGGCATGAAACAAAAGCTGGCCCTGTGCTGCGCGCTCATCCATGACCCCGACCTGCTCATCCTGGACGAACCCACCACCGGCGTGGACCCGCTGGCGCGCGCGCAGTTTTGGGATTTGATCGGCCGCATCCGTGCAGCGCGGCCGGGCATGAGCGTGATCGTGGCCACGGCCTACATGGAAGAGGCGCAGCGCTTTGAATGGCTGGTGGCCATGGACGAAGGGCGCATTCTGGCCACCGGTACGCCTGCCGAGCTGATGGCCCGCACCGGGCATGATGCGCTGGAGCAGGCCTTTGTGGCCCTGCTGCCCGAGGCCAAGCGCCGGGGCCACCAGGCGGTGCAGATTCCGCCGCTGGACCGGTCGCAGGCGGATGATGCCGTCAACGTGGCCATCGAGGCGCGCGACCTGACCATGCGTTTTGGTGACTTTGTGGCGGTGGACCATGTGAGCTTTCGCATCCAGCGCGGCGAGATCTTTGGCTTTCTGGGCAGCAACGGCTGCGGCAAGTCCACCACCATGAAGATGCTCACCGGCCTGCTGCCCGCCAGCGACGGGCAGGCCTGGCTGTTTGGCCAGCCGGTGGACCCCAAGGACATGGCCACACGGCGGCGGGTGGGCTACATGTCGCAGGCGTTCTCGCTGTACAGCGAGCTGTCGGTGGAGCAGAACCTGGTGCTGCATGCTAGGCTGTTCCACGTGCCCGAGGCCGAGGTGCCAGGGCGCGTGTCGGCCATGCTGGAGCGCTTTGACCTGCAGGCCGCCCGCAGCGCACTGCCCATGAAGCTGCCGCTGGGCATGCGCCAGCGCCTGTCGCTGGCCGTGGCCATGGTGCACCAGCCCGAGCTGCTGATCCTGGACGAGCCCACATCGGGTGTGGACCCGATGGCCCGCGACAACTTCTGGCGCCTGATGGTGGAGCTGGCGCGGCGCGACAAGGTCACCATCTTCATCTCCACCCACTTCATGAACGAGGCCGAGCGCTGCGACCGCATCTCGCTGATGCACGCGGGGCGCGTGCTGGAAAGCGCTGCGCCGCAGGACATCGTCGCTAAGCGCGGCGCCGCCACGCTGGAAGAAGCCTTCATCGGCTACCTGGAAGATGCTGCGGGCACGGCCCAGGCTCCTGTGTCCGTGGCGGCTTCGGGCCCCACTGCGCTATCGCCGGTGTCCGCGCCCAATACTCCCACCTGGCCCACCTGGCCCACCCGCCTGCGCCAAAGCCTGGCCCGCATCCACAGCACCCAGTGGCGCGAAGCGCTGGAGCTGCGCCGCGACCCGGTGCGGGGCGCCATGGCGCTGCTCGGCTCGCTGATCCTGATGTTCGTGATGGGCTACGGCATCAGCATGGATGTGGAGAACCTGCGCTTTGCCGTGCTGGACCGCGACCAGACCGCGCTGAGCCGAGCCTATACGCTGAACCTGGCGGGCTCGCGCTACTTCACCGAGCAGCCGCCGATCACCACCTATGCCGAGCTGGATGCGCGCATGCGCTCCGCCGAGATATCGCTGGCGCTGGAGATCCCGCCCGGCTTTGCCCGCGACGTGGCACGCGGCCAGCCGGTGCAGATCGGCGCCTGGGTGGACGGCGCCATGCCGCAGCGCGCCGAAACCGTCATCGGCTACGCCCAGGGCCTGCACCAGCAATGGCTGGTGGAGCAAAGCCGCAGCCGCACGGGCGTGGTGCCCCGGGGCCTGCTGGAGGTGGAGCCGCGCTACCGCTACAACCCCGACGTGCGCAGCCTGCCGTCCATGGTGCCTGCCGTGATCCCGCTGCTGTTGCTCATGCTGCCCGCCATGCTCACGGCCCTGGCCGTGGTGCGCGAGAAGGAGCTGGGCTCCATCATCAACCTGTATGTCACGCCGACCACGCGCACCGAATTCATGCTGGGCAAGCAGCTGCCCTATGTGCTGCTGGCGCTGTTCAACTTTGGCCTGATGTGCCTGGCAGCGGTGACGGTGTTTGGCGTGCCGATGACGGGAAGTTTTGCCACGTTGACATTGGCCGCCGTGGTGTTCAGCCTGTGCTCCACGGGCATGGGCCTCCTGGCCTCCACCGTCACGCGCAGCCAGATTGCGGCGATGTTCTTTGCCATGGTGGGCACGATCATTCCGGCCGTGCAGTTTGCGGGGCTCATCAACCCCGTGTCGTCCATGACGGGCTTTGCGCGCTGGTTCGGAGAGGCCTATCCGGCCAGCCACATGTTCACCATCAGCCGGGGGGTGTTCAACAAGGCGCTGGGCCTGCAGGATTTGCAGGCCGAGTTCTGGCCCATGCTGGTAGCGGTGCCGGTCATCGTCGGCACCGCCATCCTGTTGCTACGTAAGCAGGAGACCTGACATGGCGCTGAGAGGTCGTTGGTCGAACGTTTTCAGGTTAGGCATCAAGGAACTATGGAGCCTGTGGCGCGACCCGGCCATGCTGTTCCTCATCGTCTACACCACCACGCTGGCGGTGTACTCGGCGGGCATGGCGCAGCCTGAGACGCTGTACCACGTGCCCATTGCCATCGTGGACGAGGACGACTCGGCGCTGTCCCAGCGCATCGCCACGGCGTTCTACGCGCCCCAGTTCACGCGCCCCGCCATGATCAGCATGCGCGAGGTAGATCCGTTGCTGGATGCTGGCCGCTTCACCCTGGTGCTGCATATTCCCGCCCATTTCCAGCGCGACGTGCTGGCGGGCCGGGTGCCGCAGGTGCAGCTCAACATCGACGCCACGCGCATGGGGCAGGCGTTTGCGGCCAATGGGGCGGTGCAGCAGATTGTGCAGCTGGAGGTGGCGGAGTTCGTGCAGCGCGACCGCCCCGTGGCCGAGCAACCCATCGAGCTGACGGTGCGCTCGCGCTTCAACCCGGCGCTCAACCCTGCGTGGTTTGGGTCGCTGATGGAGTTGATCAACATCGTGACCATGCTCTCCATCATCCTCACCGGCGCCGCGCTGATCCGCGAACGCGAGCATGGCACGGTGGAGCACCTGCTGGTCATGCCTGTCACCCCGGGCGAGATCATGCTGGCCAAGGTCTGGGCCATGGCGCTGGTGGTGCTGGTCGCTACCTGGGTGTCGCTCACGGCGGTGATCCGCTGGGCGATTGGCGTGCCCATCGAGGGCTCGGTGCCGCTGTTTCTGCTGGGCGCCACGCTGCACCTGTTTGCCACCACGTCCATGGGTATCTTCATGGCCACGGTGGCGCGCAGCATGCCGCAGTTCGGGCTGCTGATGGTGCTGGTAATGATGCCGCTGGAGATGCTGTCGGGCGGCATGACGCCCCGCGAGAGCATGCCCTTGTGGGTGCAGTACGTGATGGCGCTGGCGCCCACCACGCACTTCACCGAACTGGCCCAGGCCATCCTCTACCGGGGCGCGGGCTGGGCGGTGGTGTGGCCGTCGCTGGTGTGGCTGCTGGGCATTGGGGCGGTGCTGTTCAGCCTGGCGCTGGCGCGGTTTCGCAAGACGATTGCGCGCATGGCGTAGATGCTTGGGATACTATTGAGTTTGTAGCATGTTGCGCTTGTTGGATAAGCGCCAGGGGCTAATTGGACGTGAAATCCACGCTGCAGGGCCGCCCCGGCAGGTGCAGTTGCGCCACGGGTGCCGGGCTGCTGGCGAGCCGCTGGCCCCGCCGCCACACGCCCAGGCGGGTTGCCCGCAACGCAATGGCCTCGACGGGGGTGCGTGCGTGCAGCAGCACGAAGTCGGCATGGCAGCCGGGCGCAATGCCATAGCCCTCCAGGCCCAGCAGGCGCGCGGGGTTCACCGTCACCGCATCAAAACACTGCCGCATCGCAGCCTGGCTGGTCATCTGCCCCACGTGCAGGCCCATGTGCGCGGCCTCCAGCATGTCGGCGCTGCCGCCGCTGTACCAGGGGTCGAGCACGCAGTCGTGGCCGAAAGCGACGGTGAGACCCGCAGCCATCAGCTCGGGCACGCGGGTCATGCCCCGGCGCTTGGGGTAGGTGTCGTGGCGGCCCTGCAAGGTGATGTTGATGAGAGGGTTGGCCACCACGCCCAGATCGGCCTCGGCCATCAGGGGGATGAGCTTGCTCACGTAGTAGTTGTCCATGCTGTGCATGGAGGTGAGATGCGAGCCCGTCACACGGCCGTGCAGGCCCAGGCGCTGGGTTTCAAAAGCCAGGGTTTCGACATGGCGCGAGTGCGGGTCGTCGGATTCGTCGCAGTGCATGTCCACGCGCTTGCCGCGTTCGGCGGCCAGCTCGCAGAGGATCTTCACGCTCTCGGCCCCCTGGGCCATCGTGCGTTCGAAGTGAGGAATGCCGCCCACCACGTCCACGCCCATATCCAGAGCCCGTTTCAGGTTGTCGAGCCCGCCCGGCGCGCGCAGCACGCCGTCTTGCGGGAAGGCCACGAGCTGCAAATCCAGGTAGGGCGCCACGCGCTGTTTCACATCCAGCAGGGCCTGCACCGGGAGCAGGCTGGGGTGGCTCGTGTCCACGTGGCTGCGAATGGCCAGCAGTCCGCGCGCCACGGCCATGTCGCAATAGCGCAGGGCGCGCTCTACGATGGCCTCGTGCGTCAGCGTCGGCTTGAGCTCGCCCCACAGTGCAATGCCTTCGAGCAGCGTGCCACTCTCGTTCGCGCGCGGCTGGCCGTAGCTCAGGGTCGAATCCATGTGGAAATGCGCATCCACAAACGGCGGGCTCACCAGCAGGCCACCGGCATCTACCGTCTCATGCGCAGGGGCTTGCAGGCCTTCGGTCACTTCGGCAATGCGCCCGTCCTGCACGGCAATCGACATGTTCTGGCGGCCATCGGGCAGGGTGGCGTGGGTGATGAGCAGGTCGAGCATGGCGTGGGCGGTTAAGGTCGTAGTGTCGGGTTTTTTCAAGACGTGAGCGGGCTCTGTGCCTAAGCTCTGGGTCTCGCTTTGCGCATCAACGATTCAGCGCATCCATTCTTACAAAGGCAGCTCTCATGCAATTTGGCTACACGATTCTCTACGTCGAAGACGTTCCAAAAACCATCGCTTTTTACGAGGCTGCTTTCGGCTTTGTCCGCCGTTTCGTGCACGAGGCGGGCGACTATGGCGAGATGGACACCGGTGCCACCGCGCTGGCCTTCTCGTCGCTGCGGCTGATGGCGGAGCTGGGCAAGAACCCGCAGCGCGCGTCGGCCGACGCACCAAGCTTTGAGATCGCGTTCACGACCCCCAACGTACCCGCCGCCGTGCAACGCGCAGTGGGCGCCGGTGCGCAACTGGTGCAGGCGCCGGAGCAAATGCCCTGGGGCCAGACCGTGGCCTATGTGGCGGATATCAACGGGGCGCTGGTGGAGCTGTGCACGCCCATGGGCGCCCCCGGTGCCTGAGTCAGGGGGGCAACGCATCAGCGCCTCTTGTTGGTGCGAAAACGCACCTCGCCCGGCTTGTGCCCCGCGTCGATGGTGATGCGGAACACGGTGTCGTCGTAGCCAGACTGCGCCCGCGCGGTAAATCGAATACCCCTGCGTGTGGGCTGGCAGTTCATCTGGCTCAGGGTGATTTCGGCATGGTCGTTGTTGATCTGTTCAAAGGTCGCGGTATGCACCTCGCTGGCGCTGTCGCTTCCATCACGCACGATCCACTGCAGGTACAAGAACGACTGCGCATAACGCGTGGCGTGCACGATGCGGTACACGCCGCGGCCTTCGCCGGACTGCGCAGGCGCGGGCCAGTCGCCACAGACTTTGATCCAGTCCACATCGGGCGCGGTGGCGAAGGATTCATAGGGCAGATCCATCCCCAGCGCGTGGGCCTGACCGGTGAAGGCCAGAAGTGCACCTGCCAGCCAACGTGCGACGGGCTGACTTGTTTTTGTCATCGCTCCCCTTTGCGATACGGCTTCATCAGCGCCTGCGGATACGCCGCCTTGCGCGCCACCAGCACCAGCGCAAGGATGGACAGCAGATAGGGCAGCATCAAATACACCTGGTAGGGCAGCCACGCATCGCCCGCCTGCTGCAGCCGCAACTGCAGTGCATCAAAAAACGCAAACAGCAGCGCACCCAGCAACGCCTTGCCCGGCCGCCAGGATGCAAACACCACCAGCGCCACGCAGATCCAGCCCCGGCCGTTGATCATGTTGAAGAAGAACGCGTTGAACGCCGACAGCGTGAGGAACGACCCCGCCACGCCCATCAACGCCGAGCCCGCCACGATGGTGCCCGTGCGTGTGGCCGCCACCGAGATGCCCTGGCCTTCGGCCGCCTGCGGGTTCTCGCCCACCATGCGCACAGCCAGGCCCAGCGGGGTGCGCATCAGCACCCAGGCCAAGAGCGGCACCAGCAGTAGGGCCAGCAGCGTGAGCGGCGTCTGCGCAGACAGGATGGGAATGCCCAGCCACTCCATCGGCGCAAACGGCTCGATGGTGGGTGGTGTGTTCACTTTGGGGAAGCTCACGCGATAGCCGTAGTAACTGAGCGCCGTGGCTAGCAGCGTGATGCCGAGCCCCGACACATGCTGCGACAGCGCCAGCCCCACGGTCAGCCAGGCGTGCAATAGCCCGAAGACAGCGCCGGTGAGCGCCGCCACCAGCACCCCGGTCCACAATCCATGGCCTGCATACACCGTGAGCCAGCCGGTAAAGGCCCCGGCCACCATGATCCCTTCAATGCCCAGGTTGAGCACACCCGCGCGTTCGCACAGCAAAACCCCCAGCGTGCCCAGGATGAGCGGGGTGGCCACGCGCAGTGTGGCGATCCAGAACGCAGGGTTGGCGAGGATGTCGAGCAGTTCGGTCATGCGGCTGCTCCGGCATGGCTTGCTTTGTTTTTGATAGCTAAAAAGGCATGATGGACGCGCGGTAACGGCCCATTTTTCTTGAAATTTTGGTGTGAATGAAGGTTCATGCCGCCCTCACTTCCAGCGCACGCGGTACTGCGTGAGCAGCCCCGCCACCAGCACTGCGATCAGCGAGGTCGCCACGATCACATCCGCAATGTAGGTCGGCACGCCCACCGCACGGCTCATGCTGTCAGCCCCCACCAGCACGCCCGCCACAAAGGTGCCCGCCGCAATCACGCCCAGCGGGTGCAGCCCCGCCAGCATCGCGATCACGATGCCGCTGTAGCCGTAGCCGGGGGACATGTCGAGCGTTACATACCCAGTGCGGCCCGCCACCTCGATAGCCCCCGCCAGCCCCGCCAGCCCGCCCGAGAGCAGGGCGACCAGCACCACGGTGCGGGTGATGGGCACACCTGCGAAGGCCGCAGCGCGCGCATTGGCCCCGGCGGCGCGGATGTCAAACCCCGGCACCGTGCGCGCCAGCAGCGCCCACAGCATCACGGCCAGAGAGATGGCCCACAGCAGCCCCGTGTGCAGCCGCGTCTGCGGCACCAGCTTGGAAAGTTCCAGGTCGCCCTGCAGCGCCACACTCTGCGGCCAGCCCATGGAAAGCGGGTCTTTCATCGGACCATCCAGCAGGGCCGACACCAGCAGCAGCATGATGAAGTTGAGCAGCAGCGTGGTGACCACCTCGTCCACCCCCAGCCGCGCCTTCATCAGCGCCGGGCCCAGCAGCAGCGCGGCACCGGCCAGCGCAGCCGCCAGCATCATGAGCGGGAAGAGCAGGTAGGGCGACCACTCCAGTCCCGTGCCGCCGTGCATGCCGCCCACGGCCACGGCGGCCAGCGCGCCTGCATAGAGCTGGCCTTCAGCCCCAATGTTGAACAGCCGGGCGCGGAAGGCCACGGCGGCCGCCAGCCCCGTGAGGATCAGCGGCGTGGCGCGGGTGAGGGTTTCGGTCAGTGCGAACACTGAGCCGAACGCGCCTTGCAGCAGCAGCGCATAGGTCTGGCCCACGGGGGCGCCAGCCCACAGCACCAGCAGGGCGCTGACGATCAATGTGAACACCACGGCGCCCACCGGTGCCAGCACATAGGCGGCGGGGGAGGTGTGGTTGCGTTTTTCGAGTCTCATGGATTTTTCTTGTTGTCGCTCAGTGGGTTGCACCTGCCATGGCAAGGCCGATGGCTTCGCGTGTCCAGTCTTCTGCGGGCCGGGCCTCGCTCAAGTGCCCGTCGTGCATCACTGCCACGCGGTCGCCCAGCGCCAGCACTTCGTCCAGGTCGTCGGAGATCAACAATACCGCAGCACCACTGTCGCGAGCGTTGATGAGCTGCTGCTGCACAAACATCACCGCGCCAATGTCCAGCCCCCAGGTGGGCTGGTGGGCCACGATGAGCTGGGGGGCGGGCGCGGTGTTGCCCGCGCCATTCTGTGGCGGCATCAGCGCCCGGCCCAGGATGAGCTTTTGCATGTTGCCGCCCGACAGCGCCCGCGCAGGCGCATCCGGCCCGCCGCCACGCACGTCAAAGGTCTCGGCCACCCGCTGCGCATGCTGTCGCGCCGCGCGGCGCTTGACCCAGAAGGCACGGAACCACGGGTGTGCGAACCAAGGGCCGCGCAGGCGTTCGGACACGGCGTTCTCCCACACGGGCAGGTCGCCCACGACGCCCACGGCGTACCGGTCTTCGGGGATGCGGGCCACGCCCTGGCTCACCAGCCACGCGGGCCGGGCTTGCAGAGGGGCGCCGCGCAGGGTGACCGCGCCGGAGGAGGCCGCACGCACGCCACACAGCACATCGGCCAGCGCTACTTGGCCGTTGCCGCTCACGCCTGCAATCGCCACGATCTCGCCCGCGCGGAGCGTGAGGGACACATGGTTCAATCGATCGCGCCCCATGGGGGCAGTGCTGACGTTGCTCAGGGTGCAGATAGGCTCGCCTACATGCTGTGTTGGGCGGCGCTCGGCCGCCTCTATCGCATGGCCCACCATCCATTGCGCTAACTGCCCCTGCGTTGTGCCCTGCGCAGGCGCCTCGGCCACCAGCTTGCCCTGGCGCAGCACGGCCACGCGGTGGGACACGCGCAGCACCTCGCCGAGTTTGTGGCTGATGAAGATGATGGACAGGCCTTGCGCCACCATCTGAGCGAGGGTGTCGAACAGTGCCTCGCTCTCCTGCGGGGTGAGCACGGCAGTGGGTTCATCCAGGATCAGGATGCGGGCGCCCCGGTAGAGCGCTTTCAAAATTTCGACCCGCTGGCGCTCGCCCACCGAGAGACTGCCGACCTTCGCATCGGGGCTCACTGGCAGGCCAAACTGCTGCGACACGGCCAGCAGCTTGGCCCGCGCTTCGCTGCGGCGGGAGAAAGGCTGCCACAGCGGCTCGCTGCCCAGCAGCACGTTGTCCAGCACCGTGAGGTTATCGGCCAGCGTGAAGTGCTGGTGCACCATGCCAATGCCCGCCGCCAGCGCCGCACGCGGCTGGCCGGGGGGCAGGGGCTGGCCAAAGACGTCGATGCTGCCTTCGTCGGCCACGTAGTGCCCGAACAGGATGGACATCAGCGTGGACTTGCCCGCACCGTTTTCGCCCAGCAGGGCCAGCACTTCGCCGCGCGCCAGCGTCAGGCTGATGCTGTCGTTGGCGACGAGCTTGCCGAAGCGTTTGGTGATGTGGGTGAGGCGCAGGACAGGGGGCATGTCAGTCCTCCACCGTGCCGCGCGCTAGCTGCCGTTGGCTTTCGCTCCCTCTCCCCTCGCGGGAGAGGGTGGGGGAGAGGGGGCGAGGCTTACGTACCCAGCGCGGCGCCGGTTTCCAGCTTCCCCCTCTCCCCAACCCCTCCCCCGCGAGGGGGGAGGGGCTACCGGCGCATCGCGAAGGCCGTTGTATGTTCATCGCGCTCACTTCCACGCTGCCAGGAAGGCCCGCAGCACCTTCGCCGAATTGGCCGCCGCCAGGCCCATGAAGGTGCCCATTTCGTTTTCGCCCTCGCCGCCGCCCGCCAGATCGCTCAGCGAGCGAAACGCGATGTAGGGCACGCCGTTGCTGTGCGCCACCATGGCGGTGGCGGCGGTTTCCATGTCGAGCACGTTGGCCTCGAAGGTCTTGAACGCGTATTCGCGGAAGGCCTTGTTGTCCACAAAGGCCTGGCCCGATACGCCGTTGCCGCCCACCACCAGTTGTGGGCGCTGCTTCAGGCAGGTGGCGGCCAGGCAGTGTTCCAGGCCCACGTTCTGCAGGCTGCGGGCGGTGGCCAGCATCTTCGGGTCAGCTTCAAACCAGAACTTTTTGGAGAGCTTGGGCTGGGCTGCCGAGCGCACTTCGACCGGGCGCGGGTGCATCATGCCGAAGGCGGGCATCGTCAGCTCGCTTTTCATCCAGGCGGGGGCGCTGTACTGGCCGGGTTTGTCTTCACGCGCCATCAGCCATTCCATGTACTGCCCCCACTGCGCGGGCACCGTGACGTCACCAATGTGCAGGCTGGGGTTGACGCCGCCCGCAATGCCGCTGAAGACCACATGGCTCACGTTGAAGCGGTCCAGCACCAACTGCGTGTTCATGGCCGCGTTGGTCATGCTGATGCCGGAGAGGAATACCACTACAGGCTTGCCCTCCAGCGTGCCGGTGGTGAACTCCACGCCGTTGATGCTGTGTTTGGCGGCCTGCTGCACCTGGGGCAGCAGCACGGTCAGCTCGGGGGCGAAGGCAGAGATGACGGCGATGCGGGGCGTGTCGTCCAGCCGCACCGCCGTCTTGCCGGGCGCGGTAGCGGCACAGCCTGCCACCACGGCGGCGAGGGTGAGGGCGCCCAGCAGGCGTGTGCACCGGGAGATCAGGGAGGGCTTGGCGGCGGAGAGGGATTGCATGGGTGTGGTGCCTCGTCAAAGAAGAACAGCGGTGCGCGCAGTCAACGCGAAAAAACAAACAGGCCACCGCTTTGCTGAGGTGGCCTGTGCACAGACTGGAACAGGGGCGGGCAGGGTGGGTGCCCGCCACATTCAGTGCTTACTTGGCCGTCGATTTCGGCTGGCTATCGTCTACCTTTACGGTGAACTTGCCCGCCAGGATGTCGGCCTCTTTCGCCTTGACCTTGGCCACGATGTCGGCGGGCACCTTCTTCTCGAACGTGCCCAGCGGCGCGAGTTCAGAGCCCTTGTGCTTCATCATCGAGTACGGGCCGTAGTCTTCGGCGGTGAACTTGCCTTCCTTGACCAGCTTGAGCGCACGGTCGATGCTGGGCTCCATGTGCCAGATGGCCGATGCCACCACCGTGTCGGGGTACTGCGGCTGGGTGTCGATCACGTTGCCGATGGCGAGCTTGCCCTTCTCCTTGGCCGCGTCACTCACGCCAAAGCGCTCGGCGTAGAGCACGTCGGCGCCTTTGTCGATCATTGCAAAGGTGGCTTCCTTGGCCTTGGGCGGGTCAAACCAGCTGTTGATGAAGGTGATGGTGAACTCGACCTTGGGATTGGTCTCTTTGGCGCCCGCCATGAAGGCGTGCATCAGGCGGTTGACCTCGGGGATGGGGAAGCCGCCCACCATGCCGATCTTGTTCGTCTTGGTCATGCCGCCCGCGACCATGCCGCTGAGGTACGCGGGTTCCTGGATGTAGTTGTCGAACACGCTGAAGTTGGGCGCCTGCGGCTTGCCGGAGGAACCGAGCAGAAAGGACGTCTTGGGGAAATCCTTGGCCACCTTGCGGGCGGCGGCTTCCACCGCAAAGGCTTCGCCTAGGATGAGCTGGTTGCCGCCGGTCGCGTATTCGCGCATCACCCGCTCGTAGTCGGCGTTGCTGACGTTCTCGCTGGCTTTGTATTCGATCTCGCCACGTGCTTCGGCGGCTTTCAGGGCCTTGTGGATGCGGCTGACCCATTGCTGCTCGAAGGGCACCGTGTAGATCGCCGCGACCTTGAGCTTGGACTGCGCTGTGGCCAGTGATGGTGCGAGCGTCAGGGCTGTGGACAGGGCCATGGAGGTGCAGAGCAGGCTGCCAGTGAAGATGCGGCGAGTGGTCATGGTTGGGGTCCTTGTGAAATGCAACAAAAGGGGATGTGCGCTCGGGTCCAAGCAATAAGTATGCACACAAAGGGCATGGCGGTATCTTGATTGCAAGATGCAAGCGTTAGAACATTGTGTTTCGGTAGCCCCCGAAGTTCGCAAGCCCATCGCTGTCGAGCGTATTTCTCGCACTACCATCCTGCGCTCGAATGAGGGCGTCTGGACCGGCTGGCTGGTACGAGACGGCGCGGGGAGTTTTCAGGTGTCCCTTGAATTCGTTGGATGGATGCCGGGGGCGGCGCTGAAGACGGGGCCTTGCGAGGTTCCCCTGAACTCGCCCGAAGCGCTTGTGTGTGACTACAAAATGACTTGGGAGGAATTCTTGTGAAAGCATTGATGGCAGTGGCAACCGCAATGACGTTGGTCGGGTGTGCTTCGGTAACGAACGACACCACCCACGGCGTCCGCGTGGATACAAGGCAAAAGAGTGGCGCGGTGGTAGCTGGCGCCGACTGTGTGGCAACTAACGACTATGGATCGACAAGCTTCAAGTCTGGTGGCACGGAGGCACTGCGCCGTTCAGCGGGCGATATGACGATCGTCTGCACGAAGAATGGAGAGCAGCCAGCCAACGCACGTTTGATATCCCGCCCCAATGGCGGGATGGCGGGGAATATCGTCCTTGGCGGCGTCATCGGCGCAGTGGTGGACCATAACCGTGGTACAGCCTACACCTACCCGACCTGGGTGGAGCTGGTATTTGGCGAGTCGCTGGTGTTCGACCGATCGCTTCAGACCGGGGATGCCGTGGTGAAAGGCCTAGCGGCTGGCTCGGTTACGGCAAAGGCAAACGCACCCGCACCCGGCCGTTCGAACACAACCTCGCACCAGTGCATGCAGCAACTCCCTGGAGCCATCTGCTGAACTGCGGTACCCGCAGTATCAAAAAAGCCCCGCATTTGCGGGGCTTTTTTGCGGTGCGTGGCCTATTTGGTGCCAAAAATCCGGTCGCCCGCATCGCCCAGGCCCGGCAGGATGTAGCCGTGGTCGCTCAGTTCGCGGTCAATCGCTGCGGTGAAAATAGGTACGTCGGGGTGTGCCTTTTGCATGGTGGCGATGCCTTCGGGGGCGGCCAGCAGGCAGACGAACTTGATGGAGCGGGGGTTGAGCTTTTTCAGGCGGTCTACGCAGGCGGAGGCCGAATTGCCGGTCGCCAGCATGGGGTCCACCACGATGATGTCGCGCTCGTCCATTTCGGACGGCATCTTGAAGTAGTACTCCACGGGCTGCAGCGTGGCCGGGTCGCGGTACAGGCCGATGTGGCCCACGCGGGCGCCGGGCACCACGTTGAGCATGCCATCCAGGAACCCGTTGCCCGCGCGCAGGATGGAGACCAGCACCAGCTTCTTGCCGTCGATGACCTTGCCGGTCATGGTCTCCAGCGGGGTTTCAATCTCGATGTCCTGCAGCGGCATGTCGCGCGTGACTTCATACGCCATCAGCGTGCTTAGCTCCCCCAGCAAGCGACGAAAGCTGTTGGTGCTGGCGTCCTTTCGGCGCATGAGCGTGAGCTTGTGCTGGACGAGGGGGTGGGTGATGACGGTGACGTTGTTGTTGGTGCTGGCAGTGCTCATGGCGAGGCCTATGGTCTACAGGTAGAAATGAAAGGGGTGGCGGTATTTTGACGGTACTTGCGCCAGCGCCCGTAAAAACTGGCGCGGCCCAGGCCAGTGGACGCCGTGGAACTGGCTTCGCCAGGCCACTGGCGGCGTCCTCTTGAGGGGAAGGCGCCGCAGGCGACTCAGGGGGGGCGCGGGCTAGTCCGCCAGAAACCGCGCATAGCGCGCCAGGTCAACGTTGCCGCCGCTGATGAGAACGCCCACGCGCTCACCGTGCAGCAGCTTGCCTCCGTTGTCAGCGCCAGAGAAGGCCTGCGCACCCGCATAGGCCAGGGCGCCGGTGGGCTCCACCACGATCTTCATGCGCTCGGCATAGAAGCGCAGGGATTGCATGAGCTGTTCGTCGCTCACGCTGATGATATCTTCGGCATGGTCGCGGATGATGGGGAAGGTGAGCTCGCCCAGCGCCTGGGTTTGCGCGCCGTCGGCGATGGTGTGGGGCGTGGGGATGCGCACGATGTGCCCGGCGCGCAGCGACTGCTGGGCGTCGTTGCCCGTTTCGGGCTCGACACCCACCACGCGGCACTGGGGTGCCAGGGCCTGCGCGGCCAGCAGGCTGCCTGCCAGCAAGCCGCCACCGCCCACGCAGACAAAAAGGTAGTCCAGGTCGGGCACTTCTTCAAACAGTTCTTTGGCGGCGGTGCCCTGGCCCGCAATGACGTGCGGGTGGTCAAACGGCGGCACCAGCGTCATGCCGCGCTCCAGCGCCAGGTGGCGGCTGATGGCTTCGCGGTCTTCGGTGTAGCGGTCGTAGGTGACTACCTGGGCGCCGTAGGCCCGTGTGGCCGCCATCTTGGAGGCGGGCGCGTCTGCGGGCATGACGATGACGGCGGGCATGTCCAGCATGCGGGCCGACAGCGCGATGGCCTGCGCGTGGTTGCCGGCCGAAAAGGCCAGCACGCCGCGCTCGCGCTGCTCATCGGTGAACTGGGCCAGGGTGTTGAAGGCGCCCCGGAACTTGAAGGCTCCGGTGCGCTGCAGGTTCTCGCATTTGAAGAACAGTTGCGCACCCAGCAGGTCGTCGGCGGTGGTGGAGCGCAGCACCGGCGTGTGGTGCGCCATGCCCTTGAGCCGGTGCGCGGCGGCGGCCACGTCGTCGTAGGTGGGCGGGGTGAGGCTGGGCAAGGTCATGGCGGCATCCCTGGTGGCGGGGCAAACGCTTGCCCCTTCAGCCCTGGGATGATAGCGGGTTGCCGCGTGGTTTCAATCCAAAATGGCCTTACGCGCATGTGTGGCAAGCGCGAGCAGCTATAGATTTTGATGGTTGATGGCGGGTCAGCCCAGCTCGCTGAACCGTTGCAGCGGCGTCAGTGCCGGGAAGTCGCCCGCGCGCTTTTGCTTCATCGCCGTGACCGACTCGCGCACATGCTGGTTGCTCCAGATGGCGCCTTGCAGCCAGCCCATCTGGCGCAGGCTGTCTTCCACCGAATGGTCGCGGGCGTAGTTCACGGCCTGTTTGGTGCCCCAGATGGCCACGGGCGGCTTGCTGGCGATCTCTTGCGCGCACTGCAGCGCGGCGGCAAGCATCGCTTCTTGGGTCTCGAACACTTCGTTGACGAGTCCGTAGCCCAGGGCCTTGGCTGCGCTCAGGCGGCGGCCGGTGTAGGCCAGCTCTTTCACCACACCCAGCGGGATCAGCTTGGGCAGGCGCTGCAGCGTGCCCACGTCGGCCACCATGCCGATGTTGATCTCCTGGATGCAGAAGAACGCGTCGGCCGTGGCGTAGCGGATGCAGGCGGCCGTCACCATGTCCACCGCGCCCCCGATGCAGCCGCCGTGGATGGCCATGATGACGGGGATGCGCAGGCTTTCGATGCGGGTGAAGGTGGCCTGCATGTCGGTGAGCAGGTCAAAGATGGCGGCGCGGCCTTCGGGGCTCTGGTCGTCCATGGTGATGGCGCCGCCAAAGGTTTCGAGCGCCATGCCTGCGCTGAAATGTTTGCCGGTGCTGCTGATGACCAGCGCCCGCGCTTCGCCCGCCTTGTTGAGCTGGGCCAGCACCTCGTCCAGCTCGCGCCAGAAGGTGGGGTGCATGGTGTTCATGGCCTCGGGGCGGTTCAGCACCAGATGGGCCACGTGGTCGGTGATGCTGAGGGAAAAGCAGGTGAGGGTGTTCATGGGGTGCCACTGTAGACCGGTGAATGCAGGTCGGGTCGTCGCCTGGGTGACTTTGAGCTATTTTGGCTGCCAGCGCTTATCTGGTAAGCGCTGGCAGCTATGAAAACATGAGTGCTTTTGCGCGCGTGCGGCAGCACCGGCGGCGGACGTCTACAGGCACAGTCTGTCAATCGCCGCCCCCGCCACCACAGCCGCCGCCATCCCCTCCGCCGTCGCTTCCACCTCCATCCGAGCTTTCGGCGCCGCCAAAGTCGCCCGAGCTGCCGCTGTAGCTGCCGTCCGAGAAGCTGGTGCCGCAGTAGCTGTCTCCACCACTGCCACCCGCGTCGCTCTTGCGGGCGATGTCGGAGCAGTCGGGCACGTAGGAGAAGCCGCCTGCAATGGCGAACTTGGCATCCAGCGCAAACAGCAGGGGCAGGCGGCTGGGGGCCTTGGGGTCGATGGACTCCTCCTTGCATACCCAGTACCAACAGCGGCGCAGGCCATCGTTGTGGCGCGCCTTTTTACCCAGCGCCTCGGCGGGTGTGTGGTGCAAAAAGAAGCCCAGGGCGTTGTGGCACCAGGCTTTGTAGGCCTGGGTGTGCAGGATGAACTCATGCCACAGCGCATCGACCGCCTTGGAGGGCATGGCCACAAACTGCTTGTTGCCGCGCAGGCAGGCCATGAAGAACTGGCGCAGGCCGCGTTCGACCAGCTCGCAGTCGCGGGTGCTCAGGTGGGGGTAGGTTTCGCGCAGCTTGCGCTGTAGAAAGCGGGGCAGGGGGGCTTCGCGGATATAGCGCTGGCGGACCGCGTTGGTCCACTGGATCACCAGGGCGGTGATGATGACTGTGGCCAAAAAATACAGAATCCAGGGCCACCGCAGGCGCCAGGCGCCCGCGAAGATCCCGACGATGGCGGCCACCCACACGGCAATCGCCAGCAGCACGACCTTGCTTCCCCACCACAGCAGAACGTTTTCGATGCGCTTCATCGTCCCTCCTTTTTTTGTGTTTGTGTGGCGATTTCACGGCTGTTTGGTGACTGATTGATGACACTTTGGGCAGTGTCGCCAGATGGTCACGCGGGGGTTACCCGCAGCACCATCGCATGCCGAAGCTGCCGTGATGGGGCCGCGCTTGGAGGCGCTGAGCGGGGGGGCGGAATCTGTGCCCGCCTGTGTTCAACGGCGCTTGCTGCCGCCGAAGATGCTACCCAGCACCCCGCGCAGGATTTCCTTGCCAATGGTGGTGCCCATGGTGCGCACCGCCGACTTGGCCATGGTCTGGGCCAAGCCGTCGCGTTTACCGCCGCGCGGACCGGTGCTGCCAAACAGCACGTCATTGAGCCCGCCCATCAGGCCGCCGCCGCTGTCTTCCGTGTTGGCGGGTGCACCTTTGCCATTGGCAGGCGCCTGCGCACTGGCTTCGGCGGCGCGGCCCTTGAGTTTTTCGTAGGCTGACTCGCGGTCCACCACCTTTTCGTACACGCCCGCCACCAGCGAGTTGGCCACCAGCACCTGGCGCTGCTGCGCTGTGATGGGTCCGAGCTGGCTGCCGGGCGGCAGCACGAACACGCGCTCGGTGATGCTCGGTCGGCCCTTGGCATCCAGGAAGCTCACCAGCGCCTCGCCCACGGCCAATTCCGTGATGGCGGTCTCGATATCGAGGCCCGGCTTTTGCCGCATGGTGGTGGCCGTGGCCTTCACGGCCTTCTGGTCACGCGGGGTGAAGGCGCGCAGCGCGTGCTGCACGCGGTTGCCCAGCTGGGCCAGCACGCTGTCGGGGATGTCCAGAGGGTTCTGCGTGACGAAATACACGCCCACGCCCTTGGAGCGCACCAGCCGCACCACGAGTTCGATGCGCTCGATGAGCACTTTCGGCGCCTCGTTGAACAGCAGGTGGGCCTCGTCGAAGAAGAACACCAGTTTGGGCTGTTCGGGGTCGCCGATCTCGGGCAGTTGCTCGAACAGCTCAGACAGCATCCAGAGCAGGAAGGTGGCGTACAGACGCGGCGAGTTCATGAGCTTGTCGGCCGCCAGGATGTTGACCACGCCGTGGCCGTCCACCGTCTGCATGAAGTCCTGGATGTTGAGCATGGGCTCGCCAAAGAACTGCGTGCCGCCCTGCTGCTCAATCTGCAGCAGCCCGCGCTGGATGGCGCCCACGCTGGCTGCGCTGACGTTGCCGTATTCGGTCGTGAACTCCTTGGCGTTGTCACCCACGTACTGCAGCATGGCGCGCAGGTCTTTGAGATCCAGCAGCAGCATGCCGTTGTCGTCGGCGATCTTGAACACCAGGTTGAGCACGCCCAGCTGGGTTTCATTCAGGTTGAGCATGCGGCCCAGCAGCAGCGGGCCCATGTCCGACACCGTGGCGCGCACAGGGTGGCCCTGTTCGCCAAATACGTCCCACAGCGTGGTGGGGCAGGCCAGGGGGGCGGGCAGGGGAAGGCCCCGCTCCTTGAGCACGGCGGCCAGCTTGTCGCCAATCTTGCCCGGCTGGCTCGCGCCCGTGAGGTCGCCCTTCACATCGGCCATGAACACCGGCACACCGATGCGCGAGAAGTTTTCGGCCAGGGTCTGCAGGGTCACGGTCTTGCCGGTGCCGGTGGCGCCGGTGATGAGCCCGTGGCGGTTGGCCAGGCCGGGCAGCAGGTGGCATTCGATGGTGTCGTGCTTGGCAATCAGGAGGGGTTCGGCCATGGCGGAGGTTCCGGGTGGAGTCAAAAGTAAAATCGCGGTCAGTAGATTAAATCAATACAAAAGGACTTCTCGTGGCAGGACACAGCAAATGGGCGAATATCCAGCACCGCAAAGGGCGGCAGGATGAAAAACGCGGCAAGATCTGGACCCGCATCATTCGTGAAATCACTGTGGCTGCCCGCTCGGGCGGCGGCGACCTGTCTGCCAACCCCCGCCTGCGCCTGGCGGTGGACAAGGCCAAGGCGGCCAACATGCCCGCCGACCGCATCAAGTACAACATCGACAAGGCCACGGGCAACGCCGAGGGATTGACCTACGAGGAAATCCGCTACGAGGGCTATGGCATTGGTGGCGCAGCGATCATGATCGACACGATGACCGACAACCGGGTGCGCACCGTGGCCGAAGTACGACACGCGTTCAGCAAACACGGTGGCAACATGGGCACCGAGGGCTCGGTGGTTTTTCAGTTCAAGCACTGCGGCCAACTGATTTTTGCCCCCGGCACCAGCGAAGACAAGGTGATGGAAGTGGCGCTGGAGGCGGGGGCCGAAGACGTGGTGACCGACGACGACGGCGCAGTAGAGGTGCTGACCGCCCCCGCCGACTTTGAAGCCGTGAAGAATGCCCTGGAAGCGGCAGGCCTGACGCCCGAAGTGGCGGGCGTGACCATGCGGCCTGAAAACACCATCGAACTGACGGGCGACGACGCGGCGCGCATGCAGCGGCTGCTGGATGTGCTGGAGGACCTGGACGATACCCAGGAGGTCTACCACAACGCTGCCCTGTGACATTGCGCCTGTGGACCGCCGCTTTTTTCTTGCGCTGACTTGTTTTCCGACTGATATTTCCCCGAACCCCGCCAAGCAGCCCAGCGCTGCGAGCAGGGTTCACCAAAGGTTCCTATGAAAGTACTTGTGATTGGTGGCGGCGGCCGTGAACACGCGATGGCGTGGAAACTCAGCGAGTCCCCCAAGGTGACCAAGGTGTATGTGGCGCCTGGCAATGGCGGCACCGCGCTGAATTCCAAGCTCGAGAACGTGGCCATCACCGACGTGCGCGAACTGCGTGTGTGGGCGCAGGCCGAAAAGATCGCACTGACGGTGGTGGGCCCCGAGGCGCCACTGGCGGCGGGTGTGGTCGATGAGTTCCGTGCCAATGGCCTGCGCATCTTCGGCCCCACCAAGGCTGCTGCCCAGCTCGAAAGCTCCAAGGCCTTTTCCAAGGCCTTCATGCGCCGCCATGGCATCCCCACGGCCGACTACGACACCTTCACCGACCCCGCTGCGGCCCACGCGTTTGTGGACCGGCTGGGCGCGCCCATCGTCATCAAGGCCGATGGCCTGGCTGCAGGCAAGGGCGTGGTCGTGGCCATGACGCTGCAGGAGGCCCATGATGCTGTGGACTTTATGCTGGTGGACAACAAATACGGCGTGACCCACAACGAAGGTGGCGCGCGTGTGGTGATCGAGGAATTCCTTGAAGGCGAGGAAGCTTCCTTCATCGTGCTGTGCGACGGCAAGAACGTGCTGGCCCTGGCCACCAGCCAGGACCACAAGCGCCTCAAAGACGGCGACGAAGGCCCCAACACCGGCGGCATGGGTGCGTATTCGCCCGCTCCCGTGGTCACGGCCGATGTACATGCCCGCGCCATGCGCGAAATCATCCTGCCCACGATCCGTGGCATGGAAAAGGACGGCATCCCTTACACCGGCTTCCTGTACGCCGGCCTGATGATCGACGCCAAGGGCCAGCCCAAGACGCTCGAATTCAACTGCCGCATGGGCGACCCCGAGACGCAACCCATCCTCATGCGCCTGAAAAGCGACTTCAGCGACGTGATGGCTGCTGCCGCTGACGGCAAGCTCGACCAGATGGAACTGCAATGGGACCGCCGCACCGCACTGGGCGTGGTCATGGCCGCCCATGGCTACCCGGAGAACCCGCGCAAGGGTGACCCCATCACCGGCCTGCCAGCCGAGGCGGACGATGCCGTGGTGTTCCATGCGGGCACGCAGCTCAAAGATGGCGTGGTCAGCGTGACCGGTGGCCGTGTGTTGTGCGTGACGGTGCTGGCCGACAGCGTCAAGCAGGCGCAGCAGCGTGCCTATGACGTGGCGCGCGGCATCCAGTTCGATGGTGCGCAGTACCGCCGCGATATCGGCTTCCGTGCCCTGAAAAGCTGATGGCAGATGCACAAAGCCTGAACACCGCCGACACGGTGACCCGTGTGCGCGGCTATCTGCAGGGCCTTCAGGCCCGCATCACCGATGCGCTGGAAGCCGTGGAAGCCGCTGAAGGCGAGGGCAGTACACGCTTTCTGGCCGACGCCTGGAGCAAGCCTCCCGGGGAGCCACTGCAAGGCGACGGCATCACCAAGATCATGGAAGGCGGCCGCGTGTTCGAGCGCGCGGGTTGCGGCTTCAGCCATGTGCGCGGCCCCCAGCTGCCACCCTCGGCCACGCAGCACCGGCCCGAGCTGGCGGGCGCACCCTTCGAGGCCATGGGCGTGTCGCTGGTGTTCCACCCGCGCAATCCCTACGTGCCGACGGTGCACATGAACGTGCGCATGATCGCGGCTGGTCACCCTGGGCAAGCGCCGACCTGCTGGTTTGGCGGTGGCATGGACCTCACGCCGTACTACGGCTTTGAGGAAGATGCGGTGCACTTTCACCGCACCTGCCGTGATGCCTTGGCACCCTTTGGTGACGACAAGTACCCGCGCTTCAAGCAGTGGTGTGACGAATACTTCTACCTCAAGCACCGCAGCGAGCAGCGAGGCGTGGGTGGCGTGTTCTATGACGACTTCTCCGAGCTGGGCTTTGAGCAAAGCCTGGCGATGACGCAGTCGGTGGGCGACGCCTTTCTGAAGGCCTACCTGCCCATCGTGGAAAAGCGCCAGGGCACGCCCTACGGCGAGCGCGAGCGCGACTTCCAGCTCTACCGCCGCGGCCGTTATGTCGAGTTCAACCTGGTCTGGGACCGGGGCACGCATTTCGGCCTGCAGTCGGGTGGGCGCACCGAGTCCATTTTGCTGTCCATGCCGCCGCTGGTGGCGTGGTCGTACCAGCGTTCTGATGCGGCCGATTCCGCTGAAGCTGACCTCACGCAGCGGTTTCTGGTGCGGCGCGACTGGCTCGCTGGCGAGTCTGCTGCAGCGGCTTGAAAGCCTTGAAAAGCGCAAAGCTATAATTTCAATAGCTGCCCGCGCTTTTCACACCAGCGCAAGAGGCCAAAAACACCTCAAACTGACGCAGCGCCAACGCGCAACAGCTGCGCAACACCCAAGGCGCAGCCCCACTGGTTGCGCGCTGCGTTGCACGCTATATTGATTCCATTTCCTCTCTAATCACCGCCTGATGACCACCTCCACCAAATCGGAAACCGCCGCCAAAAAAGACGTTACCAAACTCCAGCGCGCCATCGTTGATGGACTGGAGGACGTCAAGGCGCAAGACATCCAGGTCTTCAACACCGAGCATCTCTCGCCGCTGTTTGAACGGGTGATCGTGGCATCGGGCACCTCCAACCGCCAGACCAAGGCCTTGGCCGCCAGCGTGCGCGACGCGGTGAAAGAAGCGGGCTTTACCAAGCCGCGCATCGAAGGCGAAGACAACGGCGAATGGATCATCGTGGACTGCGGCGCTGCCGTGGCGCACATCATGCAGCCCGCCATCCGCCAGTACTACCGTCTGGAAGAGCTATGGGGCGATACGCCCGTGCGCCTGAAGCTGGGCGCCGCCAAGCCGGTGTCCAGCGCTGCCACCGACTTGGCAGAAAAGAAGTCGGCCCAGAAGGCTGCCAAGTCCGACGCCAAGGCTGCAGGCAAGGCGACCGCCAAAAAGGCAGCCGCACCAGCCGTGCCGGCCCGGTCGGGCAAGGCTACGGCCAAGGCCGTGGCCAAAACAGCTGCCAAGTCCGCTGCCGCACCTGCTAAATCTGCTGCCAAACCTGCAGCCAAGACAACTGCAAAAGCACCTGCCAAAACATCTGCGAAAGCCCCGACCAGGGCGCCCGCAAAGAGCAGCAGCACTGCCAAGGCCGCACCCGCCAAGACGACTGCAAAGCCAACCACTGCCGCCAAGAAGCCCGCAGCTACCAAGGCACCGATCAAGACCGTGGTCGTCAAGCCATCGGCCCCCCGTAGCAAGACCGCTGCCGCCAAGCCCGCACCCGCGCGTGGCGGAGCAGCCGCCAAGCCCGCCGCCAAGAGGGCACCGGGCCGCAAGTGATTGCAGCCTCGGCCCATCGACGACCACCTGTACCCGCGCACCGCGCCTGAGTTGCCATGAAGCTGCTGATCGTGGCCGTGGGCCAGCGCGTGCCCGACTGGGCGCAGACGGCGTACGACGACTACGCCAAGCGGTTTCCGCCGGAGCTCAAGGTCGAACTCAAAGCCGTCAAGACCGAACCGCGCGGCTCTAAGACGCTGGAGACGCTCTACGCCGCCGAGCGCGAGCGCATCGAGGCGGCCATCCCCCGTGGCACGCGCGTGGTGGCGCTGGATGAGCGCGGCACCAATCTCACCACCAAGGCTCTGGCCGAGCGCCTGCGGGGCTGGCAGCTGGGCGGTGACGATGTGGCCCTGGTCATCGGCGGCCCCGACGGGCTGGACCCGGCCTTTCGCCAGGGCGCGCACGAGCGCATTCGCCTCTCGGACCTGACCTTGCCACACGCCATGGTGCGGGTGCTGCTCATCGAGCAGCTGTACCGCGCCTGGTCGGTGAATGCCGGGCACCCCTACCACCGAGAATGAGGCCTGGATCGGGGTGTGGGTGGAATACTATATTTTTTATAGCTGCTAGCGCTTGATGGGTAAGCGCTAGAGCCGATTTTTAATCAAAATCTGTTCATGCCTGACTTCATCTACCTCGCCTCCCAAAGCCCCCGCCGGCGCCAGCTGCTGGAGCAACTGGGCGTGCGCCACGAACTGCTGCTGCCCAATGTGGACGGCGACGAGCCCGAAGACGCCGAAGCCATCGAGGTGGTGTTGCCCGGCGAAGTGCCCACGGCGTATGTGGAGCGCGTGACCGCCCTCAAGCTCGACGCGGCTGTGGCCCGGCGTGCCCGCCGCGGTTTGCCCGATGCGCCCATCCTGTGCTCTGACACCACCGTGGCGCTGGGCCGCACCATCTACGGCAAGCCCGACGACGCGCTCCATGCCGCGCGCATGCTGGCCGAGCTGGCGGGCCACGAGCACCGCGTGCTCACCGCCGTGGCGCTGCAGGTGGGCCCCAAGCGCCTGAGCGCGCTGTCCATATCCCGAGTGACCTTTGCTGCCATGACCACCGCGCAGATTGAGGCCTACGTGGCCACGGGTGAGCCACTGGGCAAGGCCGGGGCTTACGGTATTCAGGGCCGGGCTGCTGCATATGTGGAGCACCTGGCTGGCAGCTATTCGGGCATCATGGGGCTGCCGATGTACGAGACGGCACAGCTGCTGCGCGCGGCAGGTTTCGCCATCTAGGCGACAGCAACAACAGACAACAACAACGCCATGCAACAAGACATCCTGATCAACTGGTCGCCCCAGGAAACCCGCGTGGCCGTGGTGGAGCACGGCGCCGTGCAGGAGCTGCACATCGAGCGCACGCTGGAGCGCGGCCTGGTGGGCAATGTCTACCTGGGCAAGGTGTCGCGCGTGCTGCCGGGCATGCAGTCCGCCTTTATCGACATCGGCCTGGAGCGTGCGGCCTTCTTGCATGTGGCCGATGTGTGGCAGCGCCAGCCCGATGGCGAGCCGCCAGCATTCGCCCGCAAGAACGAGCCGCAGGTGCCGATTGAAAAGCAGGTGTTCGAGGGGCAGGCGCTGATGGTGCAGGTCATCAAGGACCCGATTGGCACCAAAGGCGCACGACTGTCCACGCAGATCAGCGTGGCCGGGCGCCTGCTGGTGTTTCTGCCGCAGGACGACCATGTGGGCGTGTCGCAGAAGATTCCGCCTGCCGAGCGCGATGCGCTGCGCGCGCGGCTGCAGGCGCTGGTGGGCGATAAATCCACGGGCGGTGGCGGCGGCTTCATCCTGCGCACTAACGGCGAAGATTCGACCGATGCGGAGCTGGCCGAAGACATTGCCTACCTGCGCAAGACCTGGGCGCGCATCAAGGAGGCATCGCTCAAGCTGCCTGCCATGTCGCTGCTCCATCAGGATTTGGACCTGCTGCAGCGCGTGCTGCGCGATCTGGTGGGTGACCACACGCAGACCATCCGCCTGGATTCGATGGAGCAGTTCCAGCGCCTGCGTGCGTTTGGGCAGGAATTCATGCCAGCGGCTGCCGGCAAGCTACAGCACTACAAGGGTGAACGCCCGATTTTTGACCTGTACTCCATCGACGAAGAGGTGGCCAAAGCCCTGGGGCGCCGCGTCGATTTGAAGTCTGGCGGCTATCTCATAGTGGACCAGACCGAGGCGCTCACCACCATCGATGTGAACACCGGTGGCTACGTGGGGGCACGCAACTTCGACGACACCATCTTCAAGACCAACCTGGAGGCCGCCCAGGCCATTGCCCGCCAGCTGCGCCTGCGCAACCTGGGCGGCATCATCATCGTGGACTTCATCGACATGGTGCGCGACGACCACCAGCAGGCCGTGCTGGCGGAGTTCAAAAAACAGCTCGCCCGCGACCGCGTGAAGACCATGGCGGGTGGCTTCTCGCAGCTGGGTTTGGTGGAGATGACGCGCAAGCGCACGCGCGAATCCCTCGCCCATATGCTGTGCGAGCCCTGCGAGGCCTGCCAGGGCAAGGGCAGCGTGAAGACCGCGCGCAGCGTGTGCTACGACATCCTGCGCGAGATCCTGCGCGAAGCCCGCCAGTTCAACCCGCGCGAATTCCGCGTGGTGGCGTCGCCCCGCGTGGTGGAGCTGTTCCTGGACGAGGAAAGCCAGCACCTGGCTGGTCTCTCGGACTTCATCAAGAAGCCGATCTCGCTGCAATCCGAGAGCGCGATGGGGCAGGAGCAGTACGACATCGTGCTGTTGTAGCGCCCATCGTTCTGCGCGCCGTCTTCAAGCGTCGATCTGCATCGCCGGGCGTGCCTGCACCCGCGCCAGCCAGGCCTGCACATGCGGGTGCGCGTTGACGGGGGCGCCCAGGTACAGGCTGTAGCCCAGCACCGAGCCCACCACCAAGTCCACAAGCGAATAGTCGGCGCCCAGCATCCAGGGCTGCGCAGCCAGCCGCGCGTCCAGCACCGCCAGCAACTCGCTCAGTTGACGCAGGAGGGCTTCTGCTTGGGCGGCGTTGCGCCAAACCTCTTCGCCTTGGGTTGCCACATGCAGGCGTCCCACGAGCGCACCATAGGTCACATACGCCCAGGTGCACCACGACAGGGCCTGCAGCGCCTCGGGCGTGCCCGCAGCGGGCCACAGCCCGCGCTCAATGCCAAAGCGATGGCCCAGCCAGAGGTGGATGGCCAGGGCCTCGAACATGGGGGCGCCGTCCACAGTCAAGGTTGGCACCTTGCCGTTGGGGTTCAGGGCCAGGTATTCCGGGCGGCGCTGCTCGCCGGTGCGGATGTCGATCTTCACGCGTTCGTGGGGCACGGCCAGCTCGGTCAGGGCGCAGGCGATGGGGGTGGCGCTGGACATGGGATGCCAATAGAGAACGATGGACATGGAAAGCTCCTTGGGTGGTTGTGGAAGAAAAGGTGGTGCCACTGTAAAAGCCATTGCGGACAATTTCAGTCCGCAATAGAAAGTAAAGTCGCGCCATGCTCACTTCATCAACCCGCCTGCTGCGTCTGCTCTCCTTGCTGCAGACGCGCAACCACTGGATGGGGCCGGAACTGGCCGAGCGCCTGGAAGTGCACCCGCGCACCTTGCGGCGCGACATCGACCGCCTGCGCCAGCTGGGCTACCCCGTGCATGCCAGCAGCGGCGTGGCGGGTGGCTATGCCTTCCGGGCCGGTCAGGCGCTGCCGCCCTTGCTGCTGGACGACGACGAAGCGCTGGCCGTGTCGATTGCGCTGCGCACCGCCACAGCCGGGGCGGTGGGCGGCATTGAAGAGCCCGCACTTCGGGCCCTGGTCAAGCTGGAGCAGGCCATGCCCGCCCGCCTGCGGCAGCAGGTGGATGCACTGCGCTCCACCATCCTGCCCATGGACCGTGTCGGGCCGGTGGTGGATGCCTCGCTGCTGGCCACACTGGCGTCGGCCTGCCGTGACCAGTTGCGCCTGGCGTTCACCTACGGCGACAGCAAGGGCCGCAGCGCCGAACGCAGCGTGGAGCCCCAGGGCCTGGCCCATACCGGCCAACGCTGGTACCTGGTGGCGTGGGACCGGGTGCGGGAGGATTGGCGCACCTTCCGTATCGACCGCATCGTGGGGGCTCCCACGGTGGGTGCCCATTTCGCGCCCCGGGTGTCGCCCGATGGCGGGGATCTGAAGGCATACGTTTCACGTTCGATTGCAGTGGCGCCCCATGCCGAACAGGCGCGCATTGTGTTGCATGCACCGTATCAAGAGATGGCCAGACGCATTCCGCAGTCGGCAGGTGTGGTGTCGGCGCTCGATGAGGGGCAGCGGTGCCAGCTGGAATGCGGCGCCAACGATTCGCTGGTGTACTGGCTGATGGCGCTCGATGTGGAGTTCGAAGTGCTTGCACCCGCCGCGCTGAAAGAGCGGCTGCGGGTGGCTGGGATGCGGGCGCTGCGGTGCGCGATGTGAAGGCGTGCCGCTGGCCTGCGGCGAACGGGGTTACAGGGTTTTGGTCAGTGTGACGATCACGCGCGACTTGTTGACATGGCCGAAGAAGGCCTTCCTATTGGCGCCGACCACGGCCGCGCCCAGCGACAGGCCACCGCCGAAGTCGTAGGCACCGCCCACGCTGTAGTCCATGTAGTTGGGCACGCCCAGGTCCTTGATGTCGCTGGCAAAGCGCGTGAAGCCGATCGAGGCCTTCACCGTCACGCTGGGGGCAACTTCCTGCGCAAACGCGAAGTTCAGGTAGCCTGTGTTGCGGCCCTTCAGGCCCGAGCCAGCCTTGGCGCCGGCAAAGCCGAAGTAGTCCTTGGAGATGGTGTGCGAATACTTGGCAGTGAAGGGGCCCATGGTGGCCGCGCCATACAGCTCGGTGGTGTTTCCGTTGCTGTTGCCGGGGTAGATGTAGGTCAGGGCGCCCACGTCCAGGTCGGCGCCGCCAGCCTTGAACTTGTAGCCGCCGTACAGGTCGGATTCGAGCGAGTTGTTGGCCAGCCAGTCCACGCTGGAGTTCCAGTTGCCCACGTACCAGCCGGTGTCGCCGAAGGCGTAGTCAAAACCGCCTTGCAGTGCAGGCTTGACCGCTTTGGACTTGGAAACGTCCTGGTCCTGGCCACGGAACTTGTAGTTGGTGGTCAGGCTGACATTGCCGGTGAGCTGGGCACTGGCCAGCATGGGAAGCGCGGTCAGCAGTGCGAAGGCGAGTACTTTGGAAGAAGCGGGATTCATGGCAGCAAATTTTGAGAAAAAGACAAGAGCACAAGCGTAGGAAAGCCTGCGTATAAAGTTTGCAAAAATTGCAGCCCACGCCGTAAATGTTGCGCAAGCCCGTGGATGTTGAGGTGGGCACCAATGGCAAGATCACCTGCATCTTCCTTTCTGTTTGCAAGAGGTGCTGCGGTGTTGATCAACTGTGTTGTGTATGAGGACGGCACCAAGCTGGCCGATATTCCCGTCAGCGAGATCAGCGAGCACATCTCTCTACCCGGGTGTTTCGTGTGGGTGGCCTTGCAGGATGCCAGTGCTGAAGAGCTGGATGAACTGCAAGCGGAGTTCGGCTTGCACCCGCTGGCGGTGGAAGACGCCCGGCATGGTCACCAGCGGCCCAAGGTCGAGGAGTACGCATCCTCGCTCTTCGTGGCGTTGCACTTGCTCGAATCCAGTGGCGCTGCCGATACGGTGTCACGGCTGGGTGAACTCAATATCTTTGTTGGCAAGAACTACGTGGTTTCGGTGCGCAACCGCAGCCAACGTGGCTTTGTGGATGTGCGTACGCGCTGTGAACAAGAGCCTGAATTGCTACGCAACGGGCCCGGCTTTGTGCTGTATGCACTCATGGATGCAGTGGTGGACCGCTACTTCCCCGTCATCGATGCGCTGGAAGTCGAGTTGGAAACCATCGAGCAGCAGATATTTACGCAAGGTGCCGCGCGGGCCAGCATCCGGCGGCTGTATGAACTCAAGCAGCGCCTCACGGTGCTCAAGCATGCGGTGGCTCCACTGCTGGAGGGGGCAGCTAAGTTGCACGGAGGGCGTGTTCCGCAGATCTGCATGGGTTCGCAGGAGTATTTTCGTGATGTGGTGGACCACCTGAGCCGAATCAACACCTCGATTGACTCCATCCGCGACACCATTGGCACGGCCATCCACGTCAACCTGTCCATGGTTACGATCGAGGATGGGGAGGTCGTCAAGCGCCTGGCCGCATGGGCCAGCCTGTTCGCCGTGTGCACGGCATTCGCGGGCATCTGGGGCATGAACTTCGATAGCATGCCCGAGCTGAAATGGCGCTATGGCTATGCGGCGGCGCTGACACTCATCGCCGGCACCTGCGGTTATCTGTACTACCGTTTTCGCAGGGCGGGCTGGTTGTAGGCGCTTCTGCGATCCGGCGTCTTGCTCTGGATTTTTACGCCGTTTTTACGGCTCTCCCTTCAGTCTGTGCACACTTTTTACGGCCACCTTCTCAGAATCAAACACCTGTTCTGATGCAGGAGTTGTCGATGGACGTGTTATGGATTGCCGCACTGGCGGCGTTGTGGGTGGTCATGGCTGAGGCCGTGGTTTTGCTGGGCAAGTTCGGCCCGGCCAAGGGGGAGCGTTCATGATCGGCATGGAAATGCTCTACGGCTTTGGCGCCATCGTGGCCTTGGTCTTGCTGGCCTATCTGGTGTTTGCGCTGATCTGCGCGGAGGAGTTCTGAGATGGATACCTCTGCCTGGAGCCTGCTGGGGCTCTTTTTGATCGTGCTGGGCGTGCTGGCGTGGCCGCTTGGCAAATGGCTGGCCGCAGTGTGTGAAGGCCGCCTGCCACGGTGGATGCATGCCATCGAAAAACCGTTGTACAAGCTGGCTGGGGTCGCGCCGGATCAGATGATGCACTGGCGCAGCTATGCGCTGGCGCTGCTAGCTTTCAATGCCATCGGCGCTTTTGCGGTGTATGGCCTGCAGCGTTTGCAGCACCTGCTGCCGCTCAATCCGCAGGGCATGGCCGCAGTGTCGGGCGATTCTTCGTTCAACACTGCCATCAGCTTTGTCTCCAACACCAACTGGCAGGGCTATGCGGGCGAGTCCACCATGAGCTACCTCACGCAGATGCTGGGCCTGTCGGTGCAGAACTTCTTCTCGGCGGCCACCGGCATCACCGTGGCGTTTGCGCTGGCGCGCGGCTTTGCAGCGCGCAGCACCGATGGCCAAGGCTTTGTGGGCAACTTCTGGGCCGATGTCACGCGCATCACGGCATGGGTGCTGATGCCCATCGCGTTTGTGATTTCCATCGTGCTGGTCGGGCAGGGCGTGATCCAGAACTTTGACGCATACAAAGATGTGGCGACGCTGGAGACAACGGCCTATGAAGTGCCCAAGCTCGACCCATCGGGCCAGCCGGTGGTGGGCAGCGATGGCGCGCCGGTGATGGAAGCCAAGACAAGCAACACCCAGACCCTGGCCATGGGCCCGGTGGCATCGCAGGAAGCCATCAAGATGCTGGGCACCAACGGAGGCGGCTTTTTCAATGCCAACTCCGCCCATCCCTATGAGAACCCGACGGCCCTGACCAACTTCGTGCAGATGCTGGCGATTTTTCTGATTCCCGCTGCACTGTGTTTTGCGTTCGGCCGCGTTGTGGGCGACCAACGCCAGGGCTTTGCGATCCTGGCGGCCATGACGGTGATGTTTGTGGTGGCCGTGATCGCTGTGGTTTCCGCTGAGAAAGTCGGCAATCCGCAATGGGTGGGCCTGGGCGTGGAGCAAACCGCCAGTGCCTTGCAAGCGGGGGGCAACATGGAAGGCAAGGAGGTGCGGTTCGGCATCAATGCGTCGGCACTGTTCGCTGCCGTGACCACTGCCGCCTCTTGTGGTGCTGTGAACTCCATGCACGACTCCTATACGCCTTTGGGCGGCATGGTGCCGCTGGTGCTGATGCAACTGGGCGAAGTGGTGTTTGGTGGCGTTGGCACGGGCCTCTACGGCATGCTGGTGTTTGCCATCCTCGCCGTCTTCATGGCGGGCCTCATGATTGGCCGCACACCGGAGTACCTGGGCAAGAAGATCGAGGTGCGTGAGATGAAGCTCACCTCGGCGGCCATCCTGGTCACGCCCATTCTGGTGCTGGTGGGCACGGCGATTGCCGTGGCCACGGACGCGGGCAGGGCGGGCATCGCCAACCCGGGCGCGCATGGGTTCTCTGAAATTCTGTATGCGCTGACCTCTGCCGCCAACAACAATGGCAGCGCCTTTGCGGGCCTGTCGGCCAACACGCCGTTCTACAACGTGTTGCTGGGGCTGGCGATGTGGCTGGGCCGTTTTGGCGTGATCGTGCCGGTGCTGGCCATTGCGGGTTCACTGGCGGCCAAGAAGCGCCTGCCAGCCACGGCGGGCACCATGCCCACGCACGGGCCGTTGTTTGTCACGCTGCTGATCGGCACCGTGCTTCTGGTGGGTCTTCTCAATTACGTGCCCTCCCTGGCCCTGGGTCCGATGGTGGAGCACCTGATGCTCCGGGTTCAGTGAGGTATGGCAATGACCAAGAAAAAAACTTCTTCCATTTCGCTGCTGGATGCAGCACTCATCAAGACTGCGCTCTGGGGAGCGCTGGCCAAATTGAGCCCGTTTGTGCAGTGGCGCAACCCGGTGATGTTCATCGTGTACATCGGCAGCATCTTCACCACGCTGCTGTGGCTGCATGCACTCAATGCGCCTGAGGATGCCAGCATGCGCCCGGCGTTTGTGCTGGCCATCACGGTCTGGCTGTGGTTTACGGTGCTGTTTGCCAACTTTGCCGAGGCGCTGGCAGAAGGGCGCAGCAAGGCGCAGGCAGCCTCGCTGCGCGGGCTGCGCAAGGAAACCTGGGCCAAGAAGCTCAAGGAGCCTGTGCACGGTGCTGCGTTCTTGCCCGAGCTGGCGACCAACCTGCGCCGGGGCGACGTGGTGCTGGTGGAGGCAGGCGATGTGATCCCGCTGGACGGCGAGGTGATCGAGGGCGTGGCCTCGGTGGACGAGAGCGCCATCACCGGCGAATCGGCCCCCGTGGTGCGCGAATCCGGTGGCGATTTTTCTGCCGTCACTGGGGGCACCCGTGTGTTGTCCGACTGGCTGGTGGTGCGTGTGGCGGTGAACCCGGGCGAATCCTTCCTCGACCGGATGATTGGCATGGTGGAAGCTGCCAAGCGCCAGAAAACGCCCAACGAGATCGCGCTGACCATTTTGCTGGTGGCGCTGACCATCGTGTTCCTGGTCGTTACCGTGACCCTGCTGCCGTTTTCGATCTTCAGCGTGCAGGCGTCGGGCGCGGGCACGGTGGTCTCGCTGACCGCGCTGGTGGCCCTGCTGGTGTGCCTGATCCCCACCACCATTGGCGGCCTGCTGTCTGCTGTGGGGGTGGCTGGCATGAGCCGCATGATGCAGGCCAATGTGATCGCCACCTCGGGCCGGGCTGTGGAGGCAGCAGGCGACGTGGACGTGCTGCTGCTGGACAAGACCGGCACCATCACCCACGGCAACCGCCAGGCCAGCGCATTTTTGCCTGCTCCGGGTGTGTCCAAGGAGCGCCTTGCGCGCGCCGCCTTGCTGGCGTCGCTGGCAGATGAAACGCCTGAAGGCCGCAGCATTGTGGAGTTGGCCCGCCGCGCTGGCGTGGATGGCCAGAACCCGCAGGGCGTCAAGCTGGTGCCCTTCACGGCCCAGACCCGCATGAGCGGCGTGGACCTGCCCGCAGGCGAGGGGCAGCCGGAATCTGCGGGCACCATGCTGCGCAAGGGCGCCGTGCTGGCACTGGCCAAGCATGTGGAAGCCCTGGGCGGCAAGATGCCCCAGGATGTCATGAGCGCTGCCGACCAGGTGGCCCTGCGCGGCAGCACGCCCCTGGCGGTGGCCGATGGCAGCCATGTGCTGGGCATTGTGGAACTTAAGGACATCGTCAAGGCGGGCATCAAGGAGCGCTTCATCGAGCTGCGCCGCATGGGCATCAAGACCGTGATGATCACCGGCGACAACAAGCTCACGGCAGCGGCCATCGCAGCCGAGGCGGGGGTGGACGACTTCCTGGCCGAAGCCACGCCCGAAGACAAGCTGGAGCTGATCCGCAAATACCAAGCCGAAGGCCGCCTGGTGGCCATGACCGGCGACGGCACCAACGATGCCCCCGCGCTGGCCCAGGCCGACGTGGCTGTGGCCATGGGCAGTGGCACGCAGGCCGCCAAGGAAGCCGGCAACATGGTGGATCTGGACTCCAACCCGACGAAGCTGCTGGAAGTGGTGGAGACCGGCAAGGCGCTTTTGATGACACGCGGCTCGCTGACCACCTTCTCCATTGCGAACGATGTGGCGAAGTATTTCGCGATCGTGCCCGCCATCTTTGTGTCCACCTACCCGCAGCTGTCCGCACTCAACGTCATGCAGCTGGCCAGCCCGTCGTCCGCCATCCTGTCGGCCGTGATCTTCAATGCGCTGGTGATCGTGTTCCTGATTCCCCTGGCACTGCGCGGCGTGCGCTACCGCCCGGTGGGCGCGGCTGCGCTGCTGCGGCGCAATCTGGCCATCTATGGGCTGGGCGGGCTCTTGGTGCCGTTTGTGGGCATCAAGCTGATTGACTGGATACTTGTGGCCGTCGGGCTGATCTGAGGAGATTCTGATGAAAAACATTCTTCGCCCCGCGCTGGTGCTGTTCGCCTTGTTGAGCGTGTTGACCGGCTTGCTCTACCCGATGGCCGTGACGGGCGCTGCCCAGGCCGTGTTCCCCAAAGAGGCAGCTGGCAGCCTGGTGCAGCGCAATGGCCAGGTGGTCGGTTCGACGCTGATCGGCCAGAGCTTTACCGACCCCCAGCATTTTTGGGGGCGTCCATCCGCTACGGCGCCCATGCCGTACAACGCATCAGCCTCTGGGGGCTCCAACCAGGGGCCGCTCAATCCGGCGCTGACTGATGCAGTGAAAGCGCGTGTGGAAGCCCTGCGCGCGGCCGACCCCGGCAACACGGCCCCCGTGCCGGTGGACCTGGTCACCGCCTCTGCCAGTGGCCTGGACCCCCACATCAGTCTGGCTGCGGCGCAGTACCAGGCGGGGCGCGTGGCGCGCGCCCGCAACCTGCCGGTGGCCAGCGTGAACGCTGTGATTGGCCAGCACGCGGAGCAACCCTTGTGGGGGCTGCTGGGTGAACCCCGGGTGAACGTCCTTGCGCTGAACCTGGCCCTCGATAGCTTGCGCTGACGTGCGCTGACTTTTGGCACCGATACTCGTTGATGCATGACTGACATCCAGCGCCCCGACCCCGACGCCTTGATTGCGCAACTGCGTGCCCAGGAAGCGCAGACCCAGCGGGGCAAGCTGCGCATCTACTTTGGTGCCAATGCCGGGGTCGGCAAGACCTGGGCCATGCTCAGCGCCGCGCAGCGCGAGCGGCGCGCCGGGCGCGACATCCTCATCGGCGTGGTGGAAACCCATGGTCGCTCGGAAACCGCTGCGTTGCTGGACGGGCTGGAATCCCTGCCCCTGAAGCAGGTGGAGTACCGGGGGCGGAGCCTCTCCGAGTTTGACCTCGACGCAGCCCTGGCCCGCAAGCCCGCCATCTTGCTGGTGGACGAACTCGCGCACTCCAACGTGCAGGGCTCCCGCCACGCCAAGCGCTGGCAGGACGTGCAGGAGTTGCTGGCCGCTGGCATCGACGTGTGGACGGCACTCAACGTCCAGCACCTGGAGAGCCTGAACGGCACGGTGGGGGCCATCACCGGTGTGCGTGTGCATGAAACGGTGCCCGACACCGTTCTGGACAACGCCGACGAAGTGGTGCTGGTCGATGCCACGCCCGACGAGCTGATCGCCCGCCTGGGCGCGGGCAAGGTCTACGTGCCCCACCAGGCAGAGCGCGCGGCGCAGAGCTTCTTTCGCAAGGGCAACCTGATCGCCCTGCGCGAGATCGCCTTGCGGCGCACGGCGGAGCATGTGGAAGACGATGTGCTGGGCTGGCGGGTGGAGCAGTCGGGGGCTTCCGGCAGCCGCGTGGCCAGTGCCTGGAACACCTCGGGCAGCATCCTGGCCTGTGTCGGGCCCCACGAAGACGCGGCCCAGACGGTGCGCACAGCTGCCCGACTGGCGGGGCAGCTCAATGTGAAGTGGCATGCCGCCTATGTGGAGACGCCAAGGCTGCAGCGCCTGGGCGCAGCCCAGCGCGACAAAATTCTGGCCGTGCTGCAATTGGCGCAGGAGCTGGGTGCCGAAACGGCCGTGCTCACGGGCGACCGCGCGGCGCCCGCCCTGGCGGCCCAGGCGCTGCATCTCAACTGCGCCACCCTGGTGCTGGGGCGCCCTGCCGCGCGGGCGGGGTGGCGCAGACTTCTCGCCTCCAAGGGTGTTGCGCGCGAGTTGGCCGAACGGGTGCCTTCGCTCGACATCGTCGAGGCAGCGCATGCGGGTAGCTCGCGGCGCCTGCCTCGGGCGCTGTGGGACCGCAACATGGGCCTGGATGACGACGGGGATGTGGGCGAGCCCGGCGCAGGGCGCTATCGCTGGCAGGGGTTTTTGTGGGCGCTGGGCGCCAGCGTTGCCGTTACGGTGTTGGCGACACCGCTGCATGGTTTGCTGGAGCTGACCAACATCGTGATGCTCTACCTGGTGGGGGTTGTCGCGGTGGCCATGCGTTTTGGGCGCGTGCCCGCAGCGATGGCGGCGCTGCTGAATGTGCTGGCATTCGATTTCTTTTTTGTCTCGCCGCGCCTGTCGTTTGCGGTGAGTGATGTGCAGTACATCGTCACGTTTGCAGTGATGCTGGGCGTGGGACTTTTGGTGGGGCAACTCACGGCAGGGTTGCGGTTTGCGGCCGGGGTGTCGATCAGCCGGGAGCGGCGCGCCCAGTCACTGTTTGAACTGACCCGCGAGCTGTCTGCAGCGCTGGAGACCAGCCAGGTCATCGAGATTGGCGCGGCGGCCGTGCAGGGGCATTTTGGGGGGCGGGCCGTGGTGGTGGCGCTGGATGCGTCAGACCGCCTTCACTACCCCGTCGACCTGCCTGCAGGTTTTGACAAAAGCGTGGCCGACTGGACGCTGCGCCAGGGCCAGAGCGCCGGGCTGGCGACCAGCACCCTGGCCGCGCAGGCCTGGCGCTACGTGCCGTTGAAGGCCCCCATGCGCGTGCGCGGTGTGCTGGCGCTGGAACCCGCCCAGCCCCGTTGGCTGTTGATTCCGGAACAGGCGCAGCAGCTGGACACCCTGGCCCGGCAGATCGCCATTGCCCTGGAGCGTGTGCACTACGTGAACATTGCGCAGCAGGCTGTGGTGGACATGGAATCGGAGCGGCTGCGCAATGCCTTGCTGGGCGCGGTGTCGCACGATGTGCGCACGCCCCTCACGGCCTTGATCACGCTGGCCGAGTCGCTGCAGAGTGCGCCGCCACAAGAGACGGGCGCCGTGGCCCAATCCATCGTGCGCCAGGCGCACCAGCTCAATGCGCTGGTCAGCAACCTGCTGGACATGGCGCGGCTGGAGAGCGATGTGTCGGGGCAGAGCGTCCACCTGCGGCGGGACTGGCAGTCGGTGGAAGAAGTGGTCGGCTCGGCCATCCGGGCCGCCAGGCCAGCGCTGGGCGACATGCCCGTGCGCACGGAGCTGCCCGCCGACCTGCCGCTGGTGGAGTTTGACCCTGTGCTCATCGAGCGCGTGCTGGTCAATCTTCTGGAAAATGCGGCCAAATATGGCGCGGCGCCGGTGGTGGTGAAAGCATCCACCACCGACAACATGCTGGTGCTGAAGGTGCGGGACCATGGCCCGGGCCTGCCCGCTTCGGTGCGTGGCAAAGAGCACACCTTGTTTGAAAAATTCACCCGGGGCCAGGCGGAGTCCGCAACCCCGGGTGTGGGCCTGGGTCTGGCGATCTGCAAGGCCGTTGTGCAAGCGCATGGCGGTGCAATTTCTGCCGCCAGTGTGGAAGGGGGCGGGGCAGAATTCACGGTGACCCTCGCGCGGCGCGAGCCGCCGCCCGACCCCGGTTTGAGCGAGATGGAGCGGGGCGTTTCTGCCCCCTGAAGACAACCATGCAGATACGTACCGTTTTGGTGATCGAGGATGAGCCACAGATCCGGCGCTTTGTGCGCAGTGCGCTGGAGGCCGAGGGCTGGCAGGTGCACGAGGCGGGCACCCTGCGCGAGGGCCTGTCTGCCGCAGGCACTCGCCACCCCGACCTGCTGGTGCTGGACCTGGGGCTGCCCGATGGCGACGGGGTGGAGCTGATCCGCGATGTGCGGGGCTGGTCCGCCGTGCCCATCATCGTGTTGTCGGCGCGCACCGACGAGACCGACAAGATTGCCGCACTCGATGCCGGTGCAGACGACTACCTCACCAAGCCCTTTGGCACCGGAGAGTTGCTGGCGCGGGTGCGGGCCAACCTGCGCAGGCCCCGCGCCGCCACCGGCAACGGGCTGGTGCAGGACGCGGCGGAGCCCTTGTTCCATTTCGGCGACGTCGAGGTGGACCGCAGCGCGCGCCTGGTGCGCAAGGCCGGGGTAGAGGTGCACCTGACGCCCACCGAGTACCGCATGCTCATGGTGCTCGTGGCCAATGCGGGGCGGGTCATCACCCAAAAGCAGCTGCTGCGCGAGGTGTGGGGCCCGATGCGCTCGGACCAGAGCCACTACCTGCGCATCTACATGGGGCACCTGCGGCAGAAGCTGGAGGCCGACCCCGCCCAGCCCCGCCACCTGCTCACCGAGTCCGGGGTGGGATACCGCTTGGCGGCATAGGGAATGCGGCAGCCCGGCGCACCCGCGCAGGTGCGTGCCGAGCCCCGGTGTATTGACGGCGATTTGATGTTTGTGCCCGCAGTTTTTACGAACGATTTACGCCATATTTCCTAGACTGAAAGCATGTTCAACACCGGCCACAAGCGCCCCTGCCAGGGGCGCAACGTGGTGAAAACATGCTGATGAAGAGTTGCCCCAATATGGGCTTGCACCGGGTATCCCTGTTGCCTCTGAGCGAAGGCGATGGCGATCCCACCGTGTTGGTGCTGGTTCCGTTCATCGCGCCGTATGCCGATGGGCAAAGCCTGCGTGCAAGCCTGCAGGCCGTGCTGGGGCGGCAGTTGCGCGGATACAGCCTGACGTTCGACGTGCCCCGCCACACCGCCAAGGGCACTCTGTACATCCACCGGCGCGACCTGGAGGGCGCCAAGCGTTGCCTGGCCTCTGGCCTGCCCCAGCTCGAACTCGGTTGTGTGACCAGTGCTTCTTGCGTGGGGGTGCTTTCATGCCACTGAGCCATTGCCGCGCGCAAAGGTGCCTGGCCATTGAGGCTGGCTCTGTGCGCAGCGCCCTGCGTGGCGTGGGCCTGGAGCTGCTGCGCCATGGCTGATGGGATTGCGTTGCTGCTGGCCGTGCTGGTGCTCGTGGTTCCGATCGGGGTGGGCTGGGTGGCATTGAAGCTGTCTGATCGCAAGGCGCAGCGGCCCCGTGGGGACTGCTCGTGAAGCGACAACCACCCACGGATGTGCGGGGCGTCGCAACGGCGGGCCCTGCAGATTTGCCTGCACTGGAGCAGCTGGAAAACGCCGTGTTCTCCAGCGACAGGATTTCGCGCAGGAGCTGGGGGCGTCTGTTGTTGAGCCCCTCGGCCCGCGTGCTGGTGGTCCGGTCGGGACAGACATTGGGCGGGGCCTGCGTGGTATTGCGCCGCGAAGGATCGTCCGTGGCACGCCTGTACTCCATTGCGGTGGCACCGTCCGTGCGGCGCGCGGGCGTGGCAAGCCGACTGCTGGCGGCGGCAATCCTGGGTGCGCGTGATGCTGGATGCGCGGTGCTGCGGCTGGAGAGCAGGGCCGACAATGTGGCCGCGCACCGTCTGTTCGCGCGCCACGGATTCGTGTTCACCGGCTGCAAAACCGCCTACTACGCGGATGGCGAACAGGGCCTGTGCTTTCAGAAGGACCTGTTCGATGGCGCATTGGCCCAGGCAGTGGCGTCGTACCAGGTGCGCCACTATGCGCAGACGCTGGATTTCACCTGTGGCCCCTGTGCCTTGCTGATGGCGATGTCCGCCATGGACCCGGCCATGCCGGTGAACCAAGCGGCCGAGATTCGCCTGTGGCGCGAGGCCACCACGGTGTTCATGGCCGCAGGCCATGGCGGGTGTGGGCCTTTTGGGTTGGCGCATGCTGCGCTGGCCCACGGCTTTGAGGTGTCGGTGTATGCGGCTGCCGGTGCCTCACTGTTCATGGACAGCGTGCGCGACCCCCGCAAGAAGGACGTGATCCAGTTGGTGGAGAACGACTTCAGGGCGGCGCTGGAGGCGCGCCAGGTGCCGATCTATGCGCGGCCCGTGTCGCCCGACAGCGTGATCGAGCAACTGCGGGCAGGGCGCCTGCCCATTGTGCTCATCAGCCTGTGGCGCCTGCACCGGCAAAAGACGCCGCACTGGGTGGTCATCACAGGCTTTGATGGTGCGGTGTTTCGCCTGCTGGATCCCATGGCACGTTCCGGTGATCCGGATGGCGGTGTGTCCATCAGCTGGGGCGAATTCAAGAAAGTCGCAAGGTATGGGCGCCGTGGGCGCACTGCGGCCGTCATCCTTTCTGGAAAGAAATAAATTGTCCTCAGAACATGTCATCGTGGTGGAGAAGCTGGCCGACTTTCGATGGAGCCAGCCCGACATCAAGCTCATCACGGCAGAGCAATTCGTTGCAGAGCAGCCGCTGCACCGTGGACGCGTGCGCAAGGTCACCAATCTGTGCAGGAGCTACGGCTACCTCAGCATGGGCTACTACTGCTCGCTGCTGGCCGAGGCGCGCGGCGACCGCGTGACGCCCAGCGTGGATACCATCCTGAGCCTGCAGCGCAAACGCATCGAGCCCTCGGCGCTGGCGCAGCTGAACCGGCTCATCGGCCCGCTCAAGGAGATACCGCGCTCGGTGAATACGCTGACGCTGCATGTCTTCTTCGGGATCATGGAAGACCCGGCACTGGCGGCGCTGGCGCGAAAAAGCTTTGAGCTGTTCCGTTGCCCGCTCATGGAGGTCACGCTGGAACGGCAGGAGCAGTCGGCCCATTGGCAGATCGGCGGCATACAGGCGCTGGACCTGCGCGATGTGGATACTGCGCGCGACGAGGTCTTCGTGCGAGCGCTGCTCCAGTACACGAGGCGCAGCTGGCGCCCCATGATCGCGATGCCCCAGCCGCGCATGGACCTGGCGGTGCTGCACGACCCGCACGATCGTCTGCCGCCGTCCAACCTCAAGACCCTGCGCAAGCTGGTCGATGTGGGGCAGGAGATGGGCATTGCCGTGGAGCTGATCGAGAAAAAAGACCTGTCGCGCCTGACCCAGTTTGATGCACTCTTCATCCGCGAAACCACGGCCGTGACCCATCACACATTCCAGTTTGCGCGCAAAGCCATGGCGGAGGGCATGCCGGTCATCGACGACCCCGTCTCCATCCTGCGCTGCACCAACAAGGCCTTTCTGGCCGAACTGCTGCGCGAGCACGCCATTGCCACCCCGCTCACGCACATGGTCAGCCGCCGCACGCTGGCCGACATGCAGCACCGGCTGGCCTACCCGGTGGTGGTGAAGGTGCCGGACGGCGCGTTCAGCCGCAGCGTGAAAAAGGCGGAGAACTTTGAACAACTGCATGGCATCGCCCGGGACATGCTCAAGGAGTCGGAAATCATCCTCGTGCAGGAGTTCATGTACACCGACTTCGACTGGCGCATCGGCGTGCTGGCAGGCCAGGCCATCTTTGCAGCGAAGTACTTCATGTGCGACGGCCACTGGCAGATCCTGCAGCACACGGCCAACGGCAAATACACCGAAGGCCGGGTGCAGGCCGTGCCGCTCGACCAAGTGCCCCCGCAGGTGCTGGCGGCGGCGGTCAGTTCGGCCCGCCTGGTTGGCCATGGTTTTTATGGCGTGGACCTGAAGGCCACGGCGTCCGGGGTGTATGTGATCGAGATTAACGACAACCCGAACCTGGATGTGGGAGTGGAGGACGCCGCCCTGGGCGATGGCCTGTACCGCTTGCTGCTCACGCATTTCCTCAGGCAGGTGGAGCAGCGCTTCAGCGCCAGCCGGGTGGTGGGCGGCCTGGATCACCAGCCCGCCCTGGGCCTCGCGGTGGCTGCGGGCTAGCGCGTGTTTTTCGTTGGCGTGCCGGCACACTAAGAGCGGATAACAAAACCCAGCGCAGCGGTTCTGGCTAGGCGCCGCGTCGCAGGCAGTACGAGTCGTACGACAAGACGCGGCAACGACGCCAGAAGGGTTTTGTTAGCCGCTCTAAGTCGGCCCGTTTGCAAAGAGAGGGTGTGGGCAGATGGTGGGGCTGCTCACACCCGCTCTTTCTGCTGGGGGGCGAAGTTCGTGATTTGCTATCAAATGTATAGCTTATAACGCATGCTGGATAAGCGGAAGGCAGCATTTTTTCTTGTACTCCTAGTTTGTGTCTGCACCGCGCGCACCAACAGCCGCCGCGCCTGCGCTTTTTTTGCCGCGCAGGCTGTGCGGGTGCTGGCCTGGCTTGGGCTTCGGGCCGATTCATCGCGGCCGGTAGGGCAGTTCCGTATGCCTGGGCGGTGAATGGGGCTGCGACCAGGGCACGCGGGCGGGGGGCCAGTGGCCGGGCAGACGGTGCGATGATTGGCTGGCCCTCTGCCGTACTCCCGCTGCCTTGGCATCCCCCCCAAGTCTGGCGTGACCGCCGCAGGCAGACGCTTCATCTTCACTCCCCATGACCCAGGCAACGCCCCACCCGTCTCCCGCCTCGAATCCGCTGGATTCACTCGTCCCCTTGCTGTTTGTCGCGCTCTGGAGCACGGGCTTCATCGGTGCCAAGCTGGGCCTGCCATACATCGAGCCGCTGACCTTCCTGGGGCTGCGCTTTGCCATCGTCACCGTGCTCATGCTGGCCGTGGTGGCGCTGGTGCGCGCGCCCTGGCCCCCGGCGGGCAGGGCGTGGGGGCACATCGCGGTGTCGGGCCTGCTGGTGCATGGCGTGTACCTGGGCGGGGTGTTCATGGCCATCGGGCACGGGCTGCCGTCAGGCATCACGGCGCTGGTGGTGGGGTTGCAGCCACTGCTGACAGCCCTGGTGGCCGGGGCTTTGCTGGGCGAGAAGGTGCGGCCGGCCCAGTGGGCGGGCCTGGCCCTGGGCTTTACCGGCGTGGCGCTGGTGGTGGCCGGCAAGGTGGCCACCGTGCCAGCCAATGCACTGATGGGCATGCTGCTGCCCGCTGTGGTCGCGCTGCTGGGCATTACGGCCGGCACGCTGTACCAAAAGCGGTTCTGCCCCTCGTTCGACTTGCGCACGGGCTCGGTGATTCAGTACCTGCCCTGTGCCGTGGCCATGGCCGCCGTCGCCTACGCCACCGAATCCATGGCCATATCGTGGACCGGCGAATTTGTGTTTGCGCTGGGCTGGCTCGTGCTGGTGCTCTCGCTGGGGGCCGTGAGCCTGCTGAACCTGCTCATCCGCCGGGGCGGTGCAGTGAACGTGGCCAGCCTGTTCTACCTGACCCCGCCCACCACGGCGCTGATTGCCTGGGCCATGTTTGGCGAGACGCTCAGCGGCTGGGCGCTGGTGGGGATGGCGTTGGCAGTGGCGGGGGTGTGGCTGGCGCGGCAGACGAGGTAGGGCCTCAATAGGCCCTGCTGATCACAGCTTGCGAAGCCGCTCCAGCGCGGCGCGCAGCGTTTCGTCCTTCTTGGCAAAGCAGAACCGCACCACGCGCTGGTCAAACCCGTCGCCATAGAACGCCGACAGCGGAATCGCCGCCACGCCCACCTCGCGGGTGAGCCACTGGCAGAAATCGGCCTCGTTCAAGTCGCTGATCGCCGAGATGTCCACGCACTGGAAGTAGCTCCCGGTACTGGGCAGCAGCTTGAAGCGCGAGCCCTCAAGGCCCTGGCGGAACAGGTCGCGCTTGGCCTGGTAGAACGCGGGCAACTGCAGGTAGGGCGTGGGGTCCTGCAAATAGGCGGCCAGGCCATGCTGCATGGGCGTGTTCACAGTGAACACGTTGAACTGGTGCACCTTGCGGAACTCGGCCGTCAGCGCTGCGGGCGCGGCCACGGTGCCGACCTTCCAGCCCGTGACGTGGAAGGTTTTGCCAAAGCTCGACACGATGAAGGCGCGTGCGGCCAGGCCCGCAAAGCGCGCTGCGCTCTGGTGCTCGGCACCATCGAACACCATATGTTCGTACACCTCGTCGCTGATGAGCAGGATGTCGGTGGGGGCGAGCAGGTCTTCGAGCTGGCGCATCTCCTGCGCCGTCCAGATGGTGGCGCTGGGGTTGTGCGGGCTGTTGATGAGGATGGCGCGGGTGCGCGGCGTGATGGCGGCGCTGATCTTGGCGAAGTCGGGGCGGAAGGTGCCTGGCGTGAGCGGCACGCGCACGGCCTTGCCGCCAGCCAGCTCGATGTTGGGTACATAGCTGTCGTAGCAGGGGTCGAGCACGATCACCTCATCACCCGGGTGCACGATGGCGAGTATGGCGGTGATGATGGCCTGCGTGGCGCCCGCAGTGATGGTGATTTCGGTGTTGGGGTTATAGGCGCGGCCGTGCAGCGCCTCGATCTTGCGAGCCACGGCCTCGCGCAGCGCAGGGATGCCGGGCATGGGTGGGTACTGGTTGTGCCCGGCCTGCATGGCAGCGGTGACGGCGTTCACCAGCTCAGGGGCGCATTCAAAGTCTGGAAAGCCCTGGCCCAGGTTGACGGCCTTGTGTTCGGTGGCCAGGGCCGACATCACCGTGAAGATGGTGGTGCCGACGTGGGGCAGCTTGCTGGGGAAGGCTGGGGTGCGGGCGGCAGCGTTAGCTTGGGTCATGGCGCAACAACGTAAAAATCAAAGGTGTTTTGAAGACAGGCGAACTACGGCGAAGTCACAGCTCATAGTCGTTGACGTGCCCCGTCATCGCTCGGGCGATGAGGTCACGGCTCAGCCGGTCGCTGAGCAGTTCGGCAAATTTATAGACAAAGTTGCGCAGGTAGGCGCTGCGCTTGAAGGCAACGCGTGCCACGCTCTGCCCGAAAAGGTGGCCCACAGGGCGCACGGCCAGGTCGCCCACCGGGTCGTCGCGCATGGCCATCTCGGCCACGATGCCGATGCCCAGGCCCAGGCGCACGTAGGTTTTGATCACGTCCGAGTCGATGGCTTCGAGCACGATGCGCGGCTGAAGCTTGCGGGCGGCAAAGGCCTGGTCGATCTTGCCCCGGCCGGTGAACGAGGGGTGGTAGGTAATCAGCGCCTCATGCGCCAGGTCGTCCAGGCCGATGCGTTCCTTCTGCGCCAGCGGGTGGTCGTTGGGTACGACCAGCACGTGCTGCCATTCGTAGCAGGGCAGGGTGACGAGTTCGGGGTAATCGGCCAGGGATTCGGTGGCCATGCCGATTTCTGCCACTTCATCGATCACCATGCGCGCCACCTCGTGCGGCGTGGCCTGGTGCAGGCTGATGTTGACCTTGGGGTAGGCCTCGCGCAGCCGGGCCACGGGCACGGGCAGCACGTAGCGGGCCTGGGTGTGGGTGGTGGCGATGCTCAAGGTGCCGCTGTCTTGCGCGCTGAACTGCTCGCCAATGCGCTTCAAGTTACCCACCTCGCGCATGATGACTTCGATGCTTTTGAGCACGTGCTGGCCGGGCTCGGTGATGCGCTTAAGGCGTTTGCCGTGGCGGGCAAAGATGTCCACGCCCAGTTCTTCTTCCAGCTCGATGATAGCCTTGGAGACGCCGGGCTGGGAGGTGTGCAGGGCCTTGGCGGCTTCAGTCAGGTTGAGGTTGCGGCGTGCTGCCTCTTGAACGAAGCGGAATTGGTGCAGGTTCATATCTGATATCGCCTAAAGGGTTGCATCATTATGCTGCAAGCATCTAAGAGATACTGGAAGAACCTCAGCTTTGGGGCGCCTCGCACGCGATTTCTGCCATCAATGCGGTCATGCGCGGGTCTTCGCCGATGGCGGTCTGCACGTGGAAATGAACGCCGGGGTGGGCGGCACGCAGGTCCTGCACCAGCACGGGCAGGTCTTCACGCGCATGCTTGCCGGTGCCCAGGAACATGGGCACCACGGTGACCTGCGTGGCGCCCTGTGCGGCGAGTTGCTGGGCGGCATCTGGCAGCGATGGTGTGCACAGTTCCAGGTAAGCGCAAAGGACTGGCCTGCCAGGCTGCTGCGCGGCGATATGCGCCGCAACGGCTTCCAGCGGCACGCGCCAGAGTGGGTCCCGCGATCCGTGTGCGAATAAAATGATAGCGGCTTGCGCTTGCTGCATAAGCGGTAGAGGCCCAAAAGGCTTATAAAAATTTTACCGGCGAAGCACCAGCCAGCCGAAGGCGGCTAGCGACAGCACGGAATAGATGAGCCCAGGCGCGGCGGCGGTGAGCCAGGGCGACCAGTTCTGCAGGTTGCCTGCATAGCCGAACACGTTGTTCAGCAAGAAGAAGCTGATGCCCGCCATGACGCCGCCAAACACATAGCCCGCAATGCCGCCCGAGCGGAAATGCAGGTAGGCAAAAGGCAGGGCCAGCACCACCATCACCAGGCAACTGAGCGGGTAGAAAACCTTGCGCCAGAACTCGATTTCGTACCGCTGGGCAGACTGGCCGTTGGCGTCGAGGTGGCGGATGTACTGGAAGAGGTCGATGGTGGCCATGCGGTCGGGTTTGAGCAGCGAGGCGGCCACCATATCCGCGCTGATGCGGGTGGGCCACTGCAAGGTGGGTGCATCCAGGTGCTCTACACGCGCCTCGTCGTTGCCGCGCTGTTCGAAGCGGCTGCGCTGCACTTGCTCCAGGTTCCACGCACCGTCCGGCCCAAACTGGCCGGATGCGGCCCGCGTCTGCGAGGCGAGCCGGCCCTTGGCATCGAATTCAAAGATGCGCACGTCCAGCATGCCGCCATTGGGTGTGAGGGCGCGCACGTTCACGGCATAGGAGTGGTCGTCCTGGCGCTCTTTGAGCCAGGCGCCCGTTGCGCCAGTGGTCAGGCGCCCCAGGTATCGCACCTTGACGAGTTGAGCGGCGCGGTCGGTCAGTGGCGCAATGTAGTCGCCTACCGCAAAGGTCAACAGTACAAAGAAGCCCCCCAGCGCCACCAAGGTGCGCAAGGCGCGCCACGGGCCCATGCCGCTGGTGCGCATGATGGTGAACTCGGAGCTTTGGGCGAGCCGCGCCATCACGAAGATGGTTCCGATGAGCACGGTAATGGGCAGCAATTCGTACAGGTGGCTGGGAATGCTCAGCACCACGAACAGGAAAGCATGCGAGAGCTGGTAGCCTTCGGCGCCGGTGCGGCCCACCCAGCGCAGTTCGTCCACCAGGTCAAAAAAGAAAAACAGCGCCAGAAATCCGGCGGTGACAAAGGCCACGGCGAACAGGGCTTCGCGGTGGATCAGGCGGCGAATGGTTTTCATGCGGGGCTCCTGGTCGGACGGGGCTGCCAGAGCCGCCGCACGGTCCAGTGGTTGTGGCGCGCAGCCAGGATCAGCAGCGACATGGTCAACATGCCGCCATGCAGCAGCACCATGAAGCTCAGCAGGCCCAACCGGCCCGCACCCACCCAGCTTTGCCCCAGCGTCATGAGGTTGTAGTACACGATGAATGCAAAAAGCGCGAACACCAGGCTGGTGCTGCGCGCAGCGCGCGGGTTGACGCTGGCCACGGCCAGGCCCAGCACGACGAAGTTGATGGCGGCCAGCGCCAGCCCCAGGCGCCAGCCCAGCTCGGCGCGGTAAGCGGGCAAGGGTTGCATCAGCAGCTCGTGCGTGGCGCGGGTCTTGACGGAGAGTTCTTCCGCCGAGCCTGCAGGTGCTGAGCCAATGCGGGTGCCGTATTCGGCGAACTCGCTGATCTTGACGCCGGGCTTGTCGCGCGAGGTCTCCAGGCGCTGGCCTTCGCTCAGCACCGCCATGCGCTCGCCGCCCCGTGTCTCCAGCCGCGCGCTGCGCGCAGAGGTCACGGATTCGCGGGCGCCGTCGGTGGCGGCGATGAAGATGTTGTTGCCAGCCTGCGTGTCGGGGCTGTCCTTGTCGATGAAGAACACCCGGCTGCCGTTGGAGGATTCCTGGAATTCGCCGGGCGCGATGCGGTCGATGTCGCTGCGTTGTTCGTAGCGCGTCTTGAGTTCCTGAATCTGGGAGTTGGCCCAGGGCCACACCAGCAGCGACAGCACAGCAATGACAACCATGACCGGCCACGCAAAACGCAGCAAGGGGCGCAGCAGGCTGATGAGGCCACGGCCACTGGCAAACCAGATGACCATTTCGCTGTCACGGTACATGCGCGAAAGTGTGCCGACCACAGCGATGAAGAGGCTTAGGCTCAAGATGGTGGGCAACTGCCCCAGCACCGTGAAGCCCATGACCAGCATCACATCGGAAGGGCTCACGCTGCCCTTGGATGCCTGTCCCAGGGTGCGGATGAGCATCATGGTCATGACCACGGTCACCAGCACCACGAGCGTCGCGCCAAAGCTGCGCGCCAGCTCCTTGCGGATGGATGAATCGAATAACATTGGCTAGGAGCGCGCTATGCACTTTTGCGTGCATATCAAAGTGCATAGCACGCTCAAATGGAAAACACCGATTATGAACTTTGATCTCAAGACCCTTGACCTTGCTGCGGCAGCTTCAGAGAAATGCGACCTGCTGGTTGTGCTGCTCCCTGAGGGCTTCAAGCCCGGCAAGGATGCGCTGTCCGCCCTGGCGGCCCTGGCGCTCAAGAACGGGGATCTGGCCACGAAGGCGGGCAAGCACCTGCAGCTGTACCAGGTGCCTGCCGTTGCCGCCCGTCGCGTAGTGTTGGTGGGGCAGGGTGACGGATCTGCCCGTGCCACCCGCCAGGCGCTGCAGGCGGTGGGGAGTGCCGTCAAGGCGCCGCAGACCAAACGGGTGGTGTTGTGTTTTGCCGGGGCCGTGCAAGCCGCTTCTGTCAGCGCCGCTGTGCAGGCCGTGGCCGAAGTGAGCTATGTCTACACCACCACCAAGACCAAGGTGGAGGCGCGCAGTCTGAGCCGCTGCGTGGTGGGTGTACCCACCGCCCCGGATGTGCGCGAGGACTTCGACGCCGGTGTGGCGCTTGTGGCTGGGGTGGAGTTTGCGCGGGAATGGGGCAACCGCCCCGCCAACCATGCCACCCCCACCCTGCTCGCCGACGCCGCCAAGACCCTGAGCAAGCTGCCCCGCATCCAGTGCAAGGTCCACGGCCCGGCCGAAGTGGCCCGGTTGGGCATGGGCGCCTTCCTTGCTGTGGCAAGGGGTTCCGAGGAACCCCTGAGATTCATCGAATTGCGCTACAACGGCGCGGCCAAGGACCAGGCTCCCGTCGTGCTGGTGGGCAAGGGCATTACGTTCGATACCGGGGGCATCTCCATCAAGCCTGCCCCGGAGATGGACGAGATGAAGTTCGACATGTGCGGCGCTGCCAGCGTGCTGGGCACCTTTCGCGCTCTGGGAGAGTTGCAGCCCTCGATCAATGTGGTGGGGCTGATACCCGCCTGCGAGAACATGCCCGATGGCCGTGCCGTCAAGCCGGGTGACGTGGTCACGAGCATGAGCGGTCAGACCATCGAAATCCTGAACACCGACGCCGAAGGCCGTCTGGTGCTGTGCGATGCGCTCACCTACGCCGCCCGCTTCAAGCCTGCCGCCGTGGTGGACATTGCCACCCTGACCGGCGCCTGCGTGATTGCGCTCGGTGGTGTGCGCAGTGGTCTGTTCGCCAACAACGATCCCCTGGCATCCGCATTGCAGCAGGCCGGCGAGTCTGCCCAGGACCCTTGCTGGCGCATGCCGCTGGACGACGACTATGCCGATGGTCTCAAGAGCAATTTCGCCGACATGGGCAATGTAGCCGGCCGTGCGGGGGGCTCCATCACCGCCGCGAAGTTCCTGCAAAAGTACGTGGGCGACGTGCCATGGGCGCACCTGGATATTGCTGGCACGGCCTGGAAGGGTGGCGCCGCAAAAGGTGCCACAGGGCGGCCGGTGGGACTTCTGGTGCACTATCTGATGGGCCAGGCCCGTGCCAAGCCGGTTTCCAAGCCTGCGGCGGCAAAACGCTCCGTGCGCACCAAGACGGCCTGAGCGTGCCATGACCGAGGTTGCGTTTCATTTCAATGCGCCGGACAAACTGGCCTACGCATGCCGCTTTGCGCGCAAGGTGCAGCGCAGCGGGGCCCGCTTGGTGATTGCGGCGCCGCCCGACACCTTGGCGGCGCTGGACCGCATGCTCTGGGCCCTTGCTCCGCAGGACTTTGTGGCCCATTGCCTTGGCGATGCTGATGAAGACCTGGTCCATGCGTCTCCCGTGTTGCTGACTGCCGATGCCCGGTCTTCCCCGCACCATGGAGTGCTACTGAACCTGCACGCGGAGGTGCCGGAGGGATTTGGCCGGTTTGATCGGTTGGTGGAAGTGGTGAGTGCGCAGGATGAGTTGGATCGTGGCGAGGCCCGGGCGCGCTGGCGCCACTATGCATCGCGCGGCTATGCCATCACTCGCCACGACTTGGTGCTGAAAGCTGGCTGATGGCGCTGCCTCCTCCCAAAACGCCCCCACGCTTTGTTCCCACCCTCACCGAAGTGGTGCAGGTGCCGGACTCCGCGCCTCTGCCGCCGGCGTCCTCTGCACCATTGCGCACCACGGTCATGTCTCCGTCCGCGTTGCCCGCGGCAAGACCCAGCCCGACAGCAGCGCAGCCTGCGACACGACCGCTGAGCCCCCCTCTGCCCAGTGCCCGCCCGCCTGCTGTGATGGCGCCACGCCCGGCTGCACCAGCGCCCGTGCAGAGTGCGCCCGCTCCGTTGGTTCACCATGCTCCCGTTGCGGCGGCAGTGGCTCCCGCGTCTTCGTCTTCGCCTGCATCTCTCGCGTCGACCCTCGGGTTTTCAAAGACGCCCAGACCGCAGTTCACCCGGCCACTGCCGGAAGGCATGGAGGAGTACATGGTGCACAGGGTCATGCAGCGTGTGGACGTTGTGCTGGATCAACGTTTGCGCGAAGCCATCGCCACCGTGGTGCAGGAGCAGACACGATCGGTGCTGCCGCGACTGCGTGAAGAGATTGAATCCGTGGTCCGGCATGCCGTGTACGAGGCGGTGGCAGACGAGCTGGCCAGTGGCGCGGCCTCGGTGCCAAAGGGATGACAGGGTATTCCCCTGTGGTTTCTCTCGCGTTTAATCGTGTTCCCTAATGATCTGGCCCGTAAATTGCGATATGTTCGCCTGCGTTGAGACACAAGAAGATTCTCAGCGTTTATCTTTACTGGAGATTTGATATGCAATTGAAGTTGAAACTGACCGTGGTTGCTGCTATCGCGGCTGTTGCTGGTGTGGCCTCTGCACAAGAGCAGGTGGTCAAGATCGGCCATGTGGCTCCGGTTTCCGGCGCCCAAGCCCACTACGGCAAGGACAACGAAAATGGCGCCCGCATGGCCATTGAAGAGCTGAACGCTCAAGGCATCACCATCGGCGGCAAGAAGATCAAGTTCGAACTTCAAGCTGAAGATGACGCTGCCGATCCAAAGCAGGGCACGGCCGCTGCACAAAAGCTGTGCGACTCCAAAGTTGCAGGCGTTGTCGGCCACCTCAACTCCGGTACCACCATTCCTGCTTCCAAGGTCTACAACGACTGCGGCATCCCGATGGTGACGGGCGCTGCGACCAACCCCAACCTGACCAAGCCTGGCTATAAGACCACCTTCCGTATCATCGCCAATGACAACGCCCTGGGCGCTGGCCTGGCGTTCTACGCTGTGGATACGCTCAAGCTGAAGACCGTTGCCATCATCGACGACCGTACCGCTTACGGCCAAGGTGTGGCAGACGTGTTCAAGAAGACTGCCACTGCGAAGGGCATGAAAGTGGTGGACGAGCAGTTCACGACCGACAAGGCTACCGACTTCATGGCCATCCTGACGGCCATCAAGTCCAAGAACCCTGATGCCGTGTTCTACGGCGGTATGGACCCTCAAGCCGGCCCCATGCTGCGCCAGATGGAACAACTGGGCATGGGCAACGTCAAGTACTTCGGTGGTGACGGCGTCTGCACGTCTGAAATCGCCAAGCTCGCAGCGGGTGCCAAGACCCTGGGCAACGTGATCTGTGCTGAAGGCGGTTCTTCGCTGGCCAAGATGCCCGGTGGCACGGCCTGGAAGGCCAAGTACGATGCCAAGTACCCCAACCAGTTCCAAGTCTACAGCCCCTACACCTACGACGCCACGTTCCTGCTGGTGGACGCTATGAAGCGCGCCAACTCCGTGGACCCCAAGGTGTATGTGAACGAACTGGCCAAGTCCAACTTCAAGGGTGTGACCTCCACCATCGCTTTTGAACCCAATGGCGAAATGAAGAACCCCGCCATCACTCTGTACGTCTACAAGGACGGCAAGAAGACCCCTCTGTAATCGGAGTGGTCTGGCTCTTCAAGGTCTTTTTGGCTTTGGAGAGCGCCAAACAAAAGGGCTTCCTTTGGGAAGCCCTTTTTTTGTTGTTCAAATGCAGCTAGGTGGGGTGGGCAGGTTGTTCTGCTTGGCTGCTCAATGCCCAGGAGCTGGAGTTTGTTGAAGACTCGGGCGATGACCAAAACCGGCGCTAGGCGCAGCAGAAGGTGCAATCGTACTGAGGTCAGGAGCTTCCAGTCTTGTTGCTTCCCGCAATAGCGAGGATGGATGTGCCCGATTTTTGCGCCAAATTAACGCCGCACCTGCAGTGCGCCTGGATTCACGATGTTGGTGGGAGTGCCTTTGATGAAATTCACCACATTGTCGAACGCTGCACCAAAATAAAGCTCATAGCTGTCTTGCTCTACATAGCCAATGTGGGGCGTGCAAATGCAGTTCTCCAGCCGCAGCAGGGCATGGCCCTGAAGGATGGGTTCGCTCTCGAATACATCGACAGCGGCCATACCGGGGCGGCCCCGGTTCAGGGCGGCAATCAGGGCATCGGTCTCAATCAGCTCGGCACGCGAAGTGTTGACCAGCAGGGAGGTGGGCTTCATGCAAGACAGATCTTCGAGTGAGACGATGCCGCGCGTTTCGTCGTTGAGCCGAAGGTGGAGCGAGATCACATCGCATTGCGAGAAAAACTCCTCGCGCGTGGTGGCAGCCTGGTATCCATCCGTCAAGGCCTGGGCGCGTGATGCCTCACGCCCCCAAATGCGGACGTTCATTCCAAAAGCACGCCCGTAGCCCGCCACCAATTGGCCAATGCGGCCATAACCCCAGATACCCAGCGTTTTGCCCCGCAGCACGCTGCCAAGGCCAAAATTGGGAGGCATGGACGCCGTCTTCAGCCCTGATTGTTGCCAGGCGCCATGCTTGAGGTTGGAGATGTACTGCGGCAGTCGGCGCATTGCGGCCATGACAAGTGCCCACGTCAGCTCTGCGGGGGCCACGGGTGAGCCTATGCCTTCTGCCACTGCAATCCCACGTTCCGTACAGGCAGCTACATCAATGTGATTGCCGATCTTGCCGGTTTGCGCGATGAGCTTGAGACGGGGAAGTTTCTCCACCAGTTGACGGGTGATCTGGGTGCGCTCCCGCACAAGCACGATGATGTCAGCGTCTTTGAGGCGGACGGACAGCTGGCCCAGCCCCTTGACGGTATTGGTGTAGACCTTGGCGGTGTACGCGTCGAGCCGGGATGCGCAGTGGAGCTTGCGGACTGCGTCCTGGTAGTCGTCGAGAATCACAATGTTCATCCCGACATTGTGCCTTGGCCACGCCGGTCGTTTCATACCGGACCGCCCCCTGGCACAGGAAAGGATGGGGCTTTTGGTGACGGAGTGTTGGCGACCTCGACAAGCGCAGTCCACAGCGATCAGGCAGCACCCTCCATATGCAAAGCAGTCAATGGATCGCTGGGTGGTGCATGCCTTGGGCTCAACAGGCTTGCAGCGCCGCCTCGGATGCAGCCAGGCGGTCTAGCTCGGCGCACACATCGGCCATGCGGCCAGCGATCACCAGTCGGCCTGAGCCGCCCGATGTGGGGACCCTGCGCAGGACCTTGGCAGCCCTGCCGCCTGAGCCGTCTGCCAATCTGGATGATCCACAGGCAACGCGGGTAGCGGCTGGCGACGGTATGAACGCCCGGGCATCGGTATTGGTGGCCACAAACCGTGTGGTGGCACAGGTGGGTGGTGTCTGCGGGCTGACCGTAAAGGGCCAGTTGCCTCGCGGTGGACGTTGGCTGGGGATGTTGGATGGACGGCGGGGCTTGTCAGTGCCTGCTGATCCGCTCCTGCGGCCCGGGGCCGTGTCATCGGGATGGGGGCGGGGCGCAGGCAGGTCTGCTGCAGACGGCTCCTTGAAGGTGTGGAGCCAGTGGGTCAGGGTACGCAGAGTCCCGGAGAGCGCAGAAAAGGTGGTCAAGGCAATTCCCATGTGAAAACTCCGAAGGTCGGGGGTTGGACATAGGCAGGATTGCAAAATAAACCGGCACCGCAGGGCTGGCGTACCGGTTTTACCAGTGCGCCAAACGCCCGCCACCTGCAGTGCGGCAGCTAACGAACTAATTCATGAGTGAATGCGATGGAGCGGTGTGGCTACATCAGCATGGTGTTGCGGATGAGGCCGACGGCGAGCCCTTCAATCTCAAAGGGTTCGCCGGGCTGCACCACGATGACCGGGTAATCCGGGTTCTCGGGCAGCAGTTCGATGGCGGTCGCAGTACGGCGCAGGCGCTTGACCGTCACATCGTCTCCCAGGCGGGCCACGATGATCTGGCCGTTGCGGGCTTCGCGGGTGGACTGCACAGCCAGCAGATCGCCATCCATGATTCCGGCATCGCGCATCGACATACCGCGCACTTTGAGCAGGTAATCGGGCTTGTGATGGAACAGACTGTTTTCCACACTGTAGGTTTGGTCAACGTGTTCCTGCGCGAGAATGGGCGACCCTGCCGCCACACGTCCCACCAGGGGTAGCACCAGTTGTGAGAGTCCGGGAATCGGCAGGCTGAACTGGTTGCCGCGCGCTGCATTGATGGAGCGCACGGTGTCACCGCGCAACCGGATGCCACGGGATGTGCCACTGACCAGCTCGATCACGCCTTTGCGCGCCAGCGCCTGGAGATGTTCTTCTGCCGCGTTGGCCGACTTGAATCCCAGTTCGGCAGCGATCTCTGCACGGGTGGGCGGCGCCCCGGTGCGTGTAATGGCCGTCTGGATGAGATCCAGAATTTGTTGCTGGCGGGCAGTGAGTTTCGGGTTGTCGAGCATGGTGGTTTCCGGTGGAGGCGGCTACAGTGATGGACAACTGTTTTTTAATCCAGTAACTGTATTTTTCACCAGTTTTTCGGAGTACGCAAGTGAGTGGGCAAAAAATTTTGGTTTTGGGCACCGGAGGGACCATTGCAGGCACGTCCGCGCAGGCTGGCGACAACATCGGCTACACCGCTGCGCAGGTAGGGGTCGGGCAGCTGCTTGCAGCTGTTCCCGGATTGCAGCAGGCCGCGCGGGGCGTGCTGGTGGCGGAGCAGGTGGCCCAGATCGACAGCAAGGACATGGATGGCCAGGTGTGGCAGGCGCTGGCGCTGCGCTGTGCGCACCACCTGGAAGATCCCGAGGTGCGTGGTGTAGTCATTACCCACGGAACCGACACGCTGGAAGAGACGGCGTGGTTTCTGCACGAAGTGCTGGACACCCGCGCGAAACCCGTGGTGCTGACCTGTGCCATGCGCCCGGCCACGGCGCTCACGCCCGATGGGCCTCAGAATCTTCTGGATGCTGTTGCTGTGGCGGTCACGCCCGGCGCACGGGGTGTGCTGGCGGTCGCCGCTGGCGAAATTCATGGGGCACGGCAGGTTCAGAAGGTGCACCCCTACCGGGTGAATGCGTTCAACTCGGGCGAGGCCGGGCCTTTGGGTTGGGTGGAGGAGGGGGCTGTCCGCCTTGTGCAGGATTGGCCCCTGGCGCCTGGTGTTCCAGCATTGAATGCTATTGAAAATGTAGTGAATGCCGCAGCCTGGCCTCGCGTGGAAGTGGTCATCAGCCACGCTGGCGCATCGGGAACCATGGTGGACGCACTGGTGCGAGATGGGGTCCAGGGGCTGGTGGTGGCCTGCACGGGCAATGGCACCATCCACCATGCTCTGGAGGCCGCATTGCTGCGTGCCCAGGAGGCGGGTGTGCGCGTGGTGCGGTCCACGCGCTGCTCCGAGGGGCAGGTGCTGCCCAAGCCGGGGGACGCATTACCGGACTCCCAGGGGCTATCCCCCTTGAAGGCCAGGATCTCGCTGATGCTCGAACTGCTGCACTGAGCAACAAGGCCGCTCCGATGTTTTTTGCAGCCCTTAAGTCCCATGCGTGGGCCTACCCCGCGCTGGAGGTGGTGCACATCGTGGGCATTGCCTTGCTGCTGGGCAATTTGGTCTTGCTGGAGTTGCGGGTGTTTGGCCGTGGGGCGGCGCTGCCCGTCAAGGACTTGGCGCGGCTCAGCCTGTCGCTGGCGTTGTGTGGTTTTGGCCTGGCGGCGGCGTCGGGCCTCTTGATGTTTGCCACACAGCCTGCCGAACTGCTCGCCAGCCGCGCATTCACCTTGAAGATGCTGCTGTTAATGCTTGCAGGTTGCAACGCCGCGTGGTTCCATGGGCGAGGTTCCCTGGCTCGCCTGGATGCTCTGGCGCGGGTACAGATGCTGGGTTCCACCGTGATCTGGCTGGCTGTGGTGGTGTGTGGCCGCTGGATTGCTTACCTCTGATCAGACATGACAAGGAGAGAACCGATGAGCCTGCAACGCCGCCACGTGCTCCTGGCCGCCACGGCCATTCCCTGGGGCGCGCGTGCCCACCATGGGTGGAGCAGTTTTGACCCCGACCGTCCCATCTACCTGGAAGGCACCGTGCGCAAAGTGCGCTGGCAGAATCCACACGCCGAGCTGGAGCTGGAGACACCTGCCGAGCTGAAGCTGCCTGCGGATCTGGCCCAGCGTGCGGTGCCTGCGCAGGCGTCCCCCGTGGATGGCAAGGCCTTGCTGGCCAAGACGGTTTTGCCTACCCGCAAAGACCGCCGCTGGGAGGTGGAGCTGGCGCCCCTGACCCGCATGCAGGCCTGGCAGGTGCAGGAGATCAAACCCGGCACTGCGGTATCGGTGGTGGGCTTTACCCTGCGCGAAGAGAAGGGCGACGCGGTGCTGCGGGCGGAATACCTGTTTGTGGATGGCAAAGCCTACGGCTTACGCTCCAGCCCAGCCTGAGCCATCGGTATGGCCCGGGGATAGCCATGCGAAAGACCTGAAACTGTTCCCTGCACCGCATAAAAAAAGCGACGCCCTGCTGCCATGGCGTCGCTGGTTGCAAGGGGCGATAGCCCCGAGCCTTAACTGGCCAGTGCCTGCAGTGCGCGTGCCGTGATCTCGTCCACGCTGCCCGTGCCGCTGATGGCGCGGTACTTGGGAGCCAGCTCGGGTTCGGCCTGGGCCCAATTGCTGTAATAGTCCACCAGGGGGCGCGTCTGGTCGCTGTAGACCTGCAGGCGCTTCTTGACGGTTTCTTCCTTGTCGTCTTCGCGCTGGATCAGCTCTTCGCCCGTCACGTCGTCCTTGCCTTCCACCTTGGGCGGGTTGAACTTGACATGGTAGGTGCGGCCGCTGGCAGGGTGCGAGCGGCGGCCGCTCATGCGTTCGATGATGGCGTCAAAAGGCACATCGATTTCGAGCACGTAGTCGAGCTTGACGCCCGCTGCCTTCATGGCATCGGCCTGGGGAATGGTGCGGGGGAAGCCGTCGAACAGGAAACCGTTGGCGCAGTCTGCTTGCGTGATGCGCTCCTTGACGAGACCGATGATGATGTCGTCGCTGACCAGGGCGCCCGAATCCATCACCGCCTTGGCCTGCAGGCCCAGAGGGGTGCCGGCCTTGACGGCTGCGCGCAGCATGTCGCCGGTGGAGATCTGGGGGATGCCGTACTTCTGGCAGATGAACGTGGCTTGCGTGCCCTTTCCGGCGCCAGGCGCGCCCAACAAAATCAGTCTCATGGAAGTCCTCGAAGGTTAGAAATCGGTTGGCGCCGCTGGCGGGGACGTTCGAAGGGCGCCTGAAGCCGTTCTGTGCGCCCGGGATGCGGTGCTCTCGTTGCGGTCGAGGATAGCATGCGACTCCCTTGCGCTGACTTACATGCTGCACCGGGTTGGGCAGGGGTGTCGCAGGGTGGATAGCCGGGGCATTCGGCGGACCGGCGCGGCGCGCGCCACCGGCCCGCTCCTCATCGGAAAAGGCGGCGAACCCGTTCCAGGTCTTCGGGCGTATCCACGCCCGGGCCAGGGGCCGCTTTGGCCAGGTGAACCGCAATGCGGTGGCCGTGCCACAGCGCGCGCAGTTGCTCCAGCGCTTCCACCGCCTCGGTGGGGGCGGGTGTCAGGGCAGGAAATTGGCGCAGAAAGCCCGCACGATAGCTGTAGATGCCCACATGCCGCAGTGGCGCGAACCCCGCCAGGGCTGCTGCACCGGGTGCCGCCGCCTCGGCGGCACCTTGCCACCAGGCCAATCCCATATGGTCCCGCGCAAAAGGGATGGGCGCGCGGCTGAAGTAGTGGGCCAGGCCACGCGCGTCCAGCACCACTTTCACCACGTTGGGGTTGGTGTAGTCGGCCAGTGACGCAATCGCGTGGGCTGCGGTGCCCATGCTGGCCTCCGTCCGGGTGGGCAGGAGGGCTGCCACAGCGTCGATGAGGCCGGGGTCTATCAAGGGTTCATCGCCTTGCACGTTGACGACCACGTCGTCCCCGTCCAGGCCCAGTTGGGTACAGGCTTCGGCCAGGCGGTCGCTGCCGCTGGGGTGGTCGGCGCGGGTCAGTATCGCTTGTACGCCATGGGCGGCGCAGGCCTGCAGGATGCGAGGGTCATCGGCTGCCACCACCACGCGGGCTGCTGCACTTTGGGCGGCACGCTGGGCCACGCGCACCACCATGGGCAGGCCCGCGATATCGGCCAGGGGTTTGTCGGGCAAGCGGCTGGATGCCATGCGCGCTGGGATCAGCACCGTGAAGCGACCGCTCGCGGTCGGAGCGCCTGGCGTGCCGGGATCCGTTGCTGCGCTCACTGCTCCAGTTCCTCGTCGGTGAGCGTGCGGGCTTCGTTTTCGAGCAGCACCGGGATGCCGTCCCGCACCGGATAGGCCAGGCGAGCGCTGCGGGAGACCAGTTCCTGGGCATCGCGGTCGTAGGTCAGCGGGCCTTTGGTGACGGGGCAGACCAGCAGTTCAAGCAGTTTGGGATCCATGGTGACAACGCTTTCCAGGAGGTTCGTTCGGGCAGGCAAGGATGATAGCGGCGGCCCGGGCGGTGAATCGTTAATGCCTGTGGACGCCCAAGGCCAGCAGGCGCACATCCAGCGCTGCGAAAAAGGCCGGGTCGATGTGCAATTGCAGGGGCACGGCCAGCGCGTCCGGGTGGTGTTGCCAGAGCTTGACAGCGTCTTTTTCGGTGCAAATTAGCGGGTGGCGCTTGTCAGGTGAGCGGTTCCAGCTATCAAAATCATAGTGATCTGGTAAGGCTTCCGTGTGTGCCAGCTGCAGCGCCTCAGCCTGCAGCATGGCAAAGAACATTTCGGGGCGTGCCACGGCCGCCACGGCATGCAGCGGCTGGCCTTGCAGGTCCGACAGCGGCACCCGGGTGCCGTCCGCACGCAAGGCATAGGGGCCCAGTCGGCGTTGCAGGCCATAGGCATGCGCGGGGTCGCTTCCAGGCGGCAGAGTCCCTGCATGCAACACAAAATCCACCGCGCGTGGCCAGGGCTCACGCAGGGGCCCCGCTGGCAGCAGGAAACCGTTGCCCACGCCCTGTTCGTTGAAGATGCAGACCTCCAGATCGCGCGCCAAGGCCAGGTGCTGCAGGCCATCGTCGCAAACGATCACGTCGGTGTCCGGGTAAGCAGCCCGCAGGGCGCGGGCGGCGGTGATGCGGCGAGGCGCCACAAACACGGGCACCCGGCAGTTGCGCGCGACAAGGGCGGGTTCATCGCCCACCTCATGGGCGGGGCTGTCGGGCGTCACCTCGCGGCAGTCGGTGGTGCTGCGGCCGTAACCGCGCGAAACCACGCCGGGGCGCAGGCCCAGGCCTTGCAGGTGCTGGACAAGGGCAATGACCACGGGGGTTTTGCCAGCGCCTCCGGCAATCACGTTGCCCACGACGATGACGGGGCGGCCGGGGTGTTCCGCCTTCAGCATGCCGATGCGGTAAAGCCCGCGCCGCATACCGACCAGCGTGCGGTACACCTGGGAGACTGGCCACAGCACCCAGGCGAGCGGGCCGCGTGTCTGCCAGATTTTCTGGAGCCCGGAGGCGGGTGGGGGGAGGGCTGCGCCCCGCAATGCGAGGGCGCTGGGCGAGGGCGGCTGCAGCCCGGGGGCAGCCATGCGTGTCAGCGGCTGGGGCTGCGCGCCGCAGCCGATGACTGCGTGGCAAACGTGATCTGCGTGAGGCCCACGCGGCGCGCTGCCTCCATCACCGAAACCACGGACTGGTGCGGCGCCATCGCATCGGCACTGATGATGACCACACTGCCCGTGCCCGCTGTGGCGGCACTGCGCAAGGCCTGCGCGATCGCGTCCACGCTTTTGCCGTCCACGCCCGTCTTGTTGACGGCGTAGCGCCCGTCGGCGGCCACGGACACGATGACTTCCTTGGGGTGGTCGCGTTGCTGCTCGGCATCGGCGACGGGCAGCGTGAGCTGCAGCTCGGTGAACTTGCTGTAGGTGGTGGTCAGCATCAGAAAGATGAGGATCACCAGCAGCACGTCGATGAACGGGATCAGGTTGATCTCCGGCTCTTCCTTGGCGCGGGGACGGAAGTTCATTGGCGAAGCCTTTCAGGCTGAGGTTTTGCCGCCGGGCCGCCCCAAGGCAAAACGCGGCCCCCTTGGGGGGCAGGGAGCCACGCGCAGCGGGCGGACCGTGGGGGCGTCATTTCTTCCGCAAACGCAGGATGTGGCGCACAAATTGTTCCGAAGCCAACTCCAAGGTGAGCAGATAGGCATCCACCCGGGCGCGGAAGTAGCGCCAGAAGATCAGCGCCGGGATGGCCACGATGAGGCCAAAAGCCGTGTTGTAGAGCGCGATCGAGATGCCATGCGCCAGCTGCGCCGGGTTGCCGCCACCCATGGCCTGGCCCACGCCACCGCTGCCGGCCTGCGAGCCAAAGATCTCGATCATGCCGATCACCGTGCCCAGCAGGCCCAGCAAGGGCGCGGCCGAAGCGATGGTGGCCAGTGCCGACAGGTATTTTTCCAGCCGGTGCGCCACGGCGCGCCCCGCGCCTTCCATGGCGGCACGCAGGTCGGTCTCGCTGCACTGGGGGTTGCTGTTGAGGGTGCGCAGGCCGCTGGCCAGCACTTCGCCCAGGGCGGAGTTTTGCGCCAACTGGTTCACCACGTCGGGAGTGGGCACGGCCTTGGACGAGACCGTGATGGCTTCATCGAGCAATTTCGGGGGGGCGACACGGGCCGTCTTGAGGGCCACGAACCGTTCAAAAATCAGCGCCATTCCCAGGACGGAACACGCAATCAGGGGCCAGATGGGCCAGCCTGCGGCTTGTATGATGGACAGCAAATCTCTCTCCGCGCAGATGAAAGCAATCGGTGATTATGGCCCAGCTTGCAGGGCCCACCTCGTCACAAACCGTTACGTTGCTGTGCACCCCGTCGCCCCATCTGCTCACCCACAAAATCTGTGGATAACTTTGTGGGCAACCACTGTTCCAGGCCACGCAAAGTGGCGCCACGCCGTGCTTGCAACAGATTGATGAAAAATTGCGCAATGAAAAAGCTATATAAATCAATAACTTGTACGTGCACTGGTGTTTTGCGGGCGGTTTTTAGTTATGTGGCTGTGGTAACTGCCGCTGGCCAGATTCTGTGGAGTACTTGCGCGGTGCGCGCGGCGCAAACGCCCGCCGTTTCTCATGTTTGAGCGCCCCAGCCCCGCAGCGGCGCCGCGCGTCTGGGAAGTTGGCGCGCTATGCCGCGCCATTGCTGATGCTCTGGAGGCGCGCTTCAATCCTGTCGCGGTGCGCGGCGAGATCACGGGCTTCTCGCGCGCATCCAGCGGACATTGCTACTTCTCGGTCAAAGACGCGAACGGCCAGTTGCGCTGCGCCATGTTCCGCCGCGCCGCCAGCCTGCTTGACTTTTCGCCGCGCGATGGCGAATTGGTGGAAGTGCGCGGGCGCCTTTCGGTGTACGAGGCGCGGGGCGATCTGCAGTTCATTGTGGAAAGCATGCAGCGGGCCGGGCAGGGCGCGTTGTTCGAGCAGTTCCTGCGCCTGAAGGCGCAGCTCGAAACGGAAGGCTTGTTCGACAGCGCCCGCAAGCGCCCGCTGCCTTTGCAGCCGCGTGGCATTGGCCTTGTCACGTCCACCGGGGCTGCGGCCCTTCACGATGTGGTCACGGCGCTGCGCCGTCGCGTGCCGCACATACCGGTGGTGCTGGTGCCTGCGCAGGTGCAGGGCGCCGCAGCACCTGCTTCGCTGGTTGCGGCGCTATCAAAACTGTATCTGCTTGTGCAAGCGGGACAGGCGTCAGGGGCTGATTTGACCAAAAATCCGCCCATTGACGTGATCTTGCTGGTGCGCGGGGGCGGTTCCATCGAAGACCTCTGGGCCTTCAACGACGAACAACTGGCCCGGACCATCGTGCGAAGCCCGGTGCCGCTCATCAGCGGGGTGGGGCACGAGACCGACTTCACCATCGCCGACTTCTGCGCCGACCTGCGCGCCCCCACGCCCACCGCCGCCGCCGAGCTGGTGGCCCAGCCGCGCGATGTGTGGCTGGGGGCGCTCGGGCTGCTGGCTGGGCGCATCAGCGACGGCGTGCAGCGCCAGCTCGACACCCGGCACCAGCGGCTGGACCAGGCAGCGGCGCGGCTGGGCCGCCCGTCGGGCCTGGTGGCGCGTGAGCAGATGCAGCTGGCACGCCTGGCCCAGCGCATGCGCCATGGAGTGCTATTAAAATTGCAGCGGCTTGCGCAATCCCAGAAAGCGCTGGAGGCCGATTTCCCTCAAAAAATGCAACGGCGCCTGGTGCAGCAGGCCGAGCGGCTCGACCGCGCGGCCTTGCGGCTGGAGCTGCTCGACCCGCGCCTGGTGCTGCAGCGCGGCTACGCGCTGCTCACCGACACCGAGGGCCAAGCCGTGACCAGCGTGCGGCGTGCCCATCCCGGCGATGCCCTGCGCGCCACACTGGCCGATGGCGTGGTGGACGTGACGGTGGCCCAGCCGCGACTGCTGTAACGGGGTGATGTCGCGGCGCGGTAGAAGGCGCGCTTCTGTAGGACAGCAGCGGTTTGTGGTGCTGCAGACCGGATCTGGGTGGCCTCACGCTGCACAGGTCACCTGATGTTCCTACAATGCCCCCTTCGCGCTGTGTCCGACTGCATTGCTCAGGAAAGAAAAGCGTTGCAGATGGCATCCCGGAATTTCAAACCACAAGGAAACACCACCATGGAACATACCCTTCCCCCGCTGCCCTACGCCATCGATGCCCTGGCTCCGCACTACAGCCAGGAAACCCTGGAGTACCACCATGGCAAGCACCACAACGCCTATGTGGTGAACCTGAACAACCTGCAAAAGGGCACCGAGTTCGAAGCCATGACGCTCGAAGAGATCGTCAAGAAGTCGAGCGGCGGCATCTACAACAATGCAGCGCAAATCTGGAACCACACCTTCTTCTGGAACTGCATGGCTCCCCAGGGCGGCGGTGAGCCTTCTGGTGCACTGGCTGCAGCCATCACCGCCAAGTGGGGCAGCTACGCAGCCTTCAAGGAAGCGTTTGTGAAGTCTGCCGTGGGCAACTTCGGTTCGGGCTGGACCTGGCTGGTGAAGAAGGCCGATGGCAGCGTGGACATCGTCAACACCGGCGCCGCCGGCACGCCGCTGACCACCGCCGACAAGGCGCTGCTCACCGTGGACGTCTGGGAACACGCGTACTACATCGACTACCGCAACATGCGTCCCAAGTTCGTTGAGACCTTCCTCGACAAGCTGGTGAACTGGAAGTTTGCCGAAGCCAACTTCGCCTGATGCGCGATCCGCGCCCCGCGAGTGATCTGTCCTGACGGACTGAGGTCTGCGGGCAACAAAAAACGGCCTTCGGGCCGTTTTTTGTTGGGGACTTTGAGGCGTTTTTGGCATCTGGCGCTTGCTGGATAAGCGCTGGTAGCTATATAAATGATAGTAATTTGCACTCCCGGATCCTGGGAGTGCGATGTCGGCAAGACAGCGCTCGGGCAAGCGGCAGGGCCCAGGGCCAAGGCCTATGGGGCTGTGGCATCCCGATCTGCGCAAGTCGCTGGGTGGTCCTGCGTCACTTGCGGCTGAAAAGCGCTCCACCCAGCTTGGCGCCTGCCTTGATGTTTTTCTTGGCAAACCATCCCTGGTTCATCTCCAACACGTAGCGCACCGGTTTTGCCGAACAGTGCGAATCCAGCGTCTGGGGCTTCATGTCGGCCAGGTTCACGATGGTGCCGTCGTCATCCACAAACGCTGCCGTGAGCGGCAGCAGCGTGTTCTTCATCCAGAAGCACTGCTGCGCGGGTTGTTCAAACACAAACAGCATGCCCTCGTGCTGGGGCATCTCCTTGCGATGCATCAGGCCGGTCTGGCGCTCCTGGGGCGTGGCGGCCACCTGGGCGTCAATGCGGTGCATGCCTGCGGTCAGTTCCACACGCTGCAAATTCAGCTGGGGGCCGTCCTGGGCCTGTGCCGTGGTGAACGGCAGTCCCGCAGCAGCGGTCAACAGCGCGGCGGCCACGGTGCGCCGTGTGGCAGCGGAAAAAGGCAAGGCAAGTGCAAAAGCGGTCATGGGCAAGGCTTTCTGGACAGGGGGGCAGCGTCCGCACAAGGGGCGCCGAACCGGCGGGCAAAAGAAGGGGGAAAAGAACGGAAAAAGAAAACGCCCGCAGTAGCGGGCGATTTTGAAGCAATGTGCATGACCCCGCGAAGGGTGCTGCATGCCAGCGTCAGGCTGCCTTGTGGGTGGTCTTTTTCTTGGCGACCTTCTTGGTGGTTTTCTTTTTGGCCGTTTTGGTGGCCTTGGCCTTTGCCTTGGTTTTGGCGACGGGTGCCGGGGCAGCAGCTACAGGTGCAGCGGGTGCAGCCATGGGCGCTGGGGCTGCAGGGGCGGGGGCCGGAGCGGCTGCAGGCGCCTGTGCAAAAGCACTTGCACCCAACAGACCAGCCACCAGGACAGCGAGGAGTTTTTTCATATATGCCGTTTCCAGTGAAGGGGTTGAAAGAGAGGATCTGAAGCCGCGCAAACCTGCACGGCTTCGCCCGCAACGATAGCAGCGGCGCGCAGGCTGGCAGGGACTTTGCCCAAAAAATTGTCATTAGAATTGACTGGCTACCGAGCGCTTTGCCCCATCTGCTGAATCTGCTTCAGCTTCCACAGGAGACACCCCTTCCATGACCAGCTACCAGCACATCAAGGTGCCTGCCGAAGGCCAGAAAATCACGGTCAATGCCGACATGTCGCTGAATGTGCCGGACCAGCCCATCATTCCCTTCATTGAAGGCGATGGCACGGGGCTCGACATCACGCCGGTGATGATCAAGGTGGTGGACGCTGCGGTGGCCAAGGCCTATGGCGGCAAGAAGAAGATCCACTGGATGGAGGTGTATGCGGGCGAGAAATCCACCAAGGTCTACGGCCCTGATGTGTGGCTGCCCGAAGAAACCCTGCAGGTGTTGCGCGAGTACGTGGTGTCGATCAAAGGCCCGCTGACTACGCCCGTGGGTGGCGGCATCCGTTCGCTGAACGTGGCACTGCGCCAGGAGCTGGATCTGTATGTCTGCCTGCGCCCCGTGCAGTATTTCAAGGGCGTGCCTTCGCCGCTGAAAGAGCCCGAAAAGACCAACATGGTGATCTTCCGCGAGAACTCGGAGGACATCTATGCCGGTATCGAGTTCGAAGCCGAGTCGGACAAGGCCAAGAAGCTCATCAAGTTCCTGCAGGACGAGATGGGCGTGAAGAAAATCCGCTTTCCCAACACCTCGGGCATCGGCGTCAAGCCCGTCTCCATCGAGGGCACCGAACGCCTGGTGCGCAAGGCCATCCAGTACGCCATCGACAACGACAAGCCCAGCGTGACCATCGTCCACAAGGGCAACATCATGAAGTACACCGAAGGTGGCTTCCGCGACTGGGCGTACGCCCTGGCGCAAAAAGAGTTCGGTGCCGAGCTGATCGACGGCGGCCCGTGGTGCAAGCTCAAGAACCCCAAGACGGGCAAGGACATCACCATCAAGGACAGCATCGCCGATGCCTTCCTGCAGCAGATCCTGCTGCGCCCGGCCGAGTATTCGGTGGTGGCCACGCTCAACCTCAATGGCGATTACATCTCCGATGCGCTCGCAGCCCAGGTGGGCGGGATCGGCATTGCGCCCGGCGCCAACATGTCCGACTCGGTGGCCTGTTTTGAAGCCACCCACGGCACGGCCCCCAAATATGCAGGCAAGGACTATGTGAACCCCGGCTCCGAGATCCTGTCGGCCGAGATGATGCTGCGCCACATGGGTTGGATCGAGGCCGCCAACCTGATCATCAGTTCGCTGGAGAAGTCGATAGCCTCCAAGAAGGTGACTTACGACTTTGCCCGCCTGATGGACGGAGCCACCCAGGTGAGCTGCTCGGGTTTTGGCCAGGTCATGATCGACCACATGTAAGCCAGCGCGGCTTTTGCGCCGTTTCACAAGCCCCTGTTCCCTTGTTGGTGCAGGGGCTTTTTGTCGTCTGGCGGCTGCAGGGCTCCGCCCAGGGCCAAACTGCCCCGATGGTCGGCGGCGCGGAACTGGCTGTGGCATTTCAGAGTTGGCAATCGGGAGGCTTCCCGCCTAAGATGGGTCCAGCCATGGGCCCGCGCGGGCGATGGCACGGGCTTGCATCCGCAGTCGCACACAAACACAACAACGGGATGCAGAGGGATGGGTCCCCACAGGGAGTTCTGCATGGCATCTGATTTTTCTGCCGCATATTGGGAGCAAAACCCCGATGCGCTGCTGGTGCTGTCGCCTGAGGGGGTGGTGCTCAACTGGAACCCGGCTGCCGAAGCGATCTTTGGCTATGCACCGGCAGAGGCTCAGGGCAGGCGCCTCATTGATCTCATTGTTCCCGAGAACCGGGCCCACGAAGAAGACGAGATCCGGGCCGAGGCCCTGCGGGGCCTGAGCAGCACCGTGCACGAGTCGGTGCGCCGCCGCAAGGATGGATCGCTGGTGCATGTCAACGTGTCCACCAAGGCCGTGCGCGACGAAGCTGGCCAGCTGCTGTACTTTCTGTCGAGCAAGAAGGATGTCACCCAGCTCAAGGTCCAGCGCGAGGCCAAGCTGCTGGAGGCGCGGTTCCGTGACCTGCTCGAATCCACACCCGACGCGATCGTGATGGTCAACGTGACAGGCCGCATCGTCCTGGTCAACTCCCAGGCCGAGCGCGTGTTTGGCTATGAAAGGACCGAATTGCTAGGGCAGGCTGTGGAGGTGCTGTTACCACACCGCTATCGGGGCGCGCACCTGGGGCACCGCAGCGGGTTCTTTGGGGCGCCGCGCACGCGCACCATGGGTGCGGGGCTGGAGCTGCATGGCCTGCGCAAGGATGGTGGCGAGTTTCCAGTGGAGATCAGCCTGAGCCCGATCGACACCGAAGAAGGCGCGATGGTGATGAGCGCGATCCGAGACATCACCGACCGCAAGCGGGCCGACCAGAAGTTCAAGGACCTGCTCGAAGCCGCGCCGGACGCGATGGTCATCGTTGACCGCGACGGCCGCATCGTGCTCGTCAACTCGCAGGCCGTGAAACTGTTTGGCTGGAGCCGCAGCGAACTTCTGGGTCAGAAGATCGAGCTGCTGGTGCCAGAACGCTTCAGCGGTCGGCACCCTGAGCACCGCCGCGGCTTTTTTGCCGAACCACGCTCCCGCTCCATGGGGGCTGGCCTTGATCTGTATGGTTTGCGCAAGGATGGTTCCGAGTTTCCAGTCGAGATCAGCCTGAGCCCGCTGGAGACGGAAGAAGGACTGTTTGTCTCCAGCGCGATCCGCGATGTGACGGAGCGCAAGCGGATCGAGCGGGCCTTGCGCGACAAGAACCTGGAGCTTGAAAATGCCGCCTTGGTCAAAGACCGCTTCCTGGCCAGCATGTCCCACGAACTGCGAACCCCGCTGAACGCCATCATCGGTTTCACGGGCACCTTGCTCATGCAGCTGCCGGGGCCGCTCAACCCGGAGCAGGACAAGCAGTTGCGCATCGTGCAGACTGGGGCGCGGCACCTGCTTTCGCTCATCAACGACCTGCTCGATGTGGCCAAGCTCAGCGCTAACAAGGTGTCGCTCCACAAGGAGCCGCTCGACTGCCGCAGCATTGTTGCGGAGGTCGCCGCCACGCTGGAGCCCGAAGCCGTGCGCAAGGGCCTGGTGTTTAATGTGTATGCCCCCGCCCAGGCCGTGCAGTTGCACACTGACCGCCGGGCCTTCAGCCAGATTCTGATCAATCTGGTGGGCAATGCCATCAAGTTCACGCCGCAGGGGCGTGTGGATGTGGTACTGGAGGAGACCTCGTCGGCCCAAGGGCGCACCGTGCAGGTTCAGGTGCGCGACACCGGGCCTGGCATTCCGCTGCAGGAGCAGTCGCGGCTTTTCGAGGCCTTCTCCCGGGTCGAAAGCGCCGACCGGCGTCACCACGAAGGCACCGGCCTGGGCCTGCACCTGAGCCGCAAGCTTGCCGAAGCGCTGGGGGGCAGTGTGGGGCTGGAGAGCGCCGAAGGGCAGGGCAGCACGTTCATTGTGGAGTTTCAGGAGACCAGCGCATGAAAGCCACCATCCTGGTCATCGAAGACGATGATGCCAGCCGGCAACTCGTCACCTACCTGCTGGAGGCAGCGGGCCACCGTGTGCTGGCCGCCGAAAACGGCGCCCTGGGCCTGGGGCTGGCGCTGGCCGAGGGGCCCGACCTGATCCTGTGCGACCTGCAAATGCCGGTGATGAATGGCTATGAGGTGGCACAAAGCCTGCGCTCGCACCATGGGTGGCGTGTGGTGCCGCTGGTGGCTGTGACCGCTTTTTCGATGCCAGGTGACCGCGAAAAGGCCCTTGAGGTGGGTTTTGACGAGCACCTGTCCAAGCCCATCACGCCCGAAACCTTCGTGAGCCAGGTCGAGGCGTTTCTGGGTTCTGCATTCCACGCGCCGCCGGGCGCAGCCTGACGTTGGACCCCGGGTCGCATGGCCAAGATCCTTGTTGTCGATGACCTGCCGGCCAACCGTGCGCTGGTGGTCACGCTCATCGGGCACAGTGGCCACCAGGCCCTGGAGGCCGCAGACGGTGCCGAGGCCCTCGCCCTGGTGCGTGCCGAGCGTCCCGATCTGGTGATCTCCGACATCCTGATGCCGACCATGGACGGGTACGAGTTTGTGCGCCAGCTGCGCACAGACCACCAGCTCGCCGCAACCCAGGTGATCTTCTACAGCGCGCACTACCGCGAGCAAGAGGCCCGCAACCTGGCCCTGGCCTGTGGGGTGACGCAGGTGCTGGTGAAGCCCTGCGAGCCACAGGACATCACCTCGGCCATTGAGCAGGCCTTGTCGCAGGTGCCGCCGCAGCCCTTCCACCCGATGGAGCACAGTTTTCAGACCCGGCACCTGCAGCTCATGACGGACAAGCTCACGGGCAACGTCGCCGAGCTGGAGGCCATGAACCGGCGCCTGGCGGCCCTGACCGACCTGAACCTGCAACTGGCCTCCGAGCGCGACCCGCAGGTGCTGCTGGCCAATGTATGCCGTGGCGCGCGCGAACTGGTGGGGGCGCAGTATGCGGTGCTGTGTGTGGTGCGCAAGCAAAGCGACGCCTCCATCGTGTGCACCAGCGGCATCGAGCCTGCGCTGAGCGGGCTGCTGGACCTGCCCGTGGTCTCGCACGGCCTTCTGGGGCAGTTGCGTGCTGCGCGCCGCTCTGAGCGGCTGGTCAATGAAAGCGGTGCACCCAGCGATATCGGCCTGCCTGCAGGCTACCCGCCACTGCACACCGGCTTGATTGCGCCGATCACTTCGCTCTCGTTCTCCTATGGCTGGATCTGCCTGGCCAACAAGCAGGGGGAAGATGCGTTCACGGCCGACGATGAAAAAGTCCTGGCCGTCCTGGGCGCGCAGGTGGGTCGTATCTACGAAAACGGCAGCCTTTATATCGAGATCCAGAAGCATGCCGAGCAACTGCAGGTGGAAGTGTTCGAACGCCAGCGGGCCATGGACGCGCTGCGCGCCAGCAAAGCCAGCCTGCGAAGGGCGCAGGCACTGGCAAAAATCACCCATGTGATCAGCGGTGCTGATGGTGCTTTCGAGAGCTGGCTAGATACGCTGCCCGATATGCTGGGGCTGGGGGCCGATGCCATGCCCAAGTCCGCGCGCGAGTGGCTGGCGCTGGTACACCCGCAAGACCGCGACATGTTCCGCCAGCATGCGCTGCAGGCCGCACAGCAAGGCGCCCGCCTGGATTTCACCTACCGCCTGTTGCGCGCAGATGGCGAACTGCTGCATTTGCGCCAGGTGATGGAGCCCTTGGAGGATGAGGCTGGCCGGGGCGAGCAGGGCCGCTGGTTCAACACCATCCAGGATGTCACCCGGGAGAAACGCGCCGAGGAAGAGCTGCACGAAAGCGACCGCCGTTTCAATGACATGCTCGACAAGGTCGAGATGATCTCGCTGATGCTCGACTGCGAAGGGCGCATCACCTATTGCAACGACTACCTGCTGCGCCTGACAGGCTGGGAGCGTGAAGAGATCGCTGGCCGCAACTGGTTTGACATGTTTGTGCCCCCTGAGATGGGCAATGTGCGCAGCGTGTTTGCCGATGTGCTGGCGGACCGGCCTTCGGCCTGGCACTACGACAACGAGATCCTCACCCGCTCGGGCGAGCGGCGCCTGGTGCACTGGAACAACACCGTGCTGCGCTCTGTGGGCGGACAGGTGACGGGCGTGGCCGCGCTCGGTGAAGACATTACCGAGCGCCGTGAGGCCGAGCGCAAGATCAAGCGCCTGAACCGCGTGTACGCGATGCTCAGCGGCATCAACACCCTGATCGTGCGGGTGCGCGACCGCGAGGAACTGTTCCGCGAGGCCTGCCGCATTGCGGTGGAGCACGGCCATTTCCGCATCGCCTGGATAGGCCGCGTGGACCGCGCGGCGCAGCAGGTGGTGCCGGTGGGACTGTCGGGCGTTGAGGCTGATTTTGTGCACAACATCCGCGACCGACTGGGTTTGTTTGACGTTCCCACACCGGGTGAAAGCCTCGCCGCCGCAGTGGTGCGCACTCGCAAGGCCGTGCTGTGCGACGACATCAGCGGCGACCCACGCGTGATGCTGCGCGATCAACTGCGCCAGCGGGGTGTGGCCAGCATTGCGGTACTGCCCATCCTGGTGGGCCAGGAGGTCGCCGCCACACTGGCCCTGCTGGCAGACGAGGTGGGCTTCTTCGACGAGGCCGAGATGAAGCTGCTGACAGAGTTGTCCGGCGACATCGGTTTTGCACTGGACCACCTCGACAAGGAAGACCGGCTGAGCTACCTGGCCTATTACGACGAAATCACCGGGCTGCCGAACCGCACCCTTTTTCTGGAGCGCACCGGCCAGCACCTGCGCCCGCGTGAGGGCACACGGCCTCTGATGGGTATTGCGCTGATGGATATCAGCCGCTTTCGCTTTGTCAATGACACGCTGGGGCGGCAGATGGGCGACGAACTCCTCAAGCAGGTCGCGCAGCGGTTGCAGCACGCCAGCCGCGATGTGTACGACGTGGCACGCATCGGCATCAACAGTTTCGGCATCGCTGTGACCGACGCACGCGACGCGGGCGCGGTGGCCATGGCGGTGGACTACCTCCTGCGCGCCTGTTTTGATACACCCTTTGCGCTGGGCGGCACCGAGCTGCGCATGGCCGCCAAGGCTGGCGTGGCCTTGTACCCCATGGATGGCGCTGATGCCGAAACGCTGCTGCGCAATGCGGAGGCCGCCGTCAACAAGGCCAAGGCGTCGGCAGACAGCCTGCTGTTCTACATGTCGGAGATGAATACCCGCGTGGCCGAGGCCCTGGGCATGGAAGGCCGCCTGCGCGATGCCCTGGAACGCGGGCAGTTTGTTCTGCACTACCAGCCCAAGCGGTGCCTGTCCACTGGCGCCCTGGCAGGCGCAGAGGCCCTGATCCGCTGGAACGACCCTGAGCGTGGCTTGGTGCCGCCGGGGCTTTTCATCCCCATCCTGGAGGAAACCGGCCTTATCTACGACGTGGGGCGCTGGGCGCTTGGGCAGGCACTGGCAGACAACCAGCGCTGGCGGCAGGCCGGCCATGCGCCGCTGCGGGTGGCGGTCAACGTGTCGTTTCTGCAGCTGCGCCACCGCAGCTTTGTGGCCGAGGTGCGCGAGGCGCTGGCGTTTGACCCGGCCGCAGGGGCCGGGCTGGAGCTGGAGATCACCGAGAGCATGGTCATGGAGGATGTGGAGCACAGCCGTAGCAGCCTGCACGCCCTGCGCGAGATGGGCATCACGATTGCCATTGATGACTTCGGCACCGGGTTCTCATCACTGAGCTACCTGGCCACGCTGCCCGCTGACACCCTCAAGATCGACCGCTCTTTCATCATGGGGATGGACACCGGACCGCAAGGGCAGGCGCTGGTCTCCGCCATCATCAACATGGGGCACTCGCTGGGGCTCAAGGTGGTTGCCGAAGGCGTAGAAACTGACGAACAATGCGGCCGGCTCGCGCTGCTGGGCTGTGACGAAATCCAGGGCTACCTGCTCAGCAGGCCGGTGGCCGCCGAGGTGTTTGAAGCCCGCTTCCTAGCTTCCTAGTCCACTGAATCCGAGAAATCGGCGGTGCGCCGGGGCTGCGGCGGGTGATGCACTGGCGAGGCGTTACGCCCAATGCAGAGCAATCGCAGCGGAGGCACAGCTATTGTTTTGATAGCTTCTAGTGCTTGATAGATAAGCGCTAGAGCCAATTTTCATTGAGATTTCAAGCGGCGGCCGCTGCCGCCAGCTGCGCAAAACGTGCCAGCAGGCTGGCCGATTCTGGCGTGGCCTGTACACCTTGCTCCAGCGCTGCCACATCCATGCCCGCGCGTTGCAGAGCAGGCGCAAAACACGCCACGTAGTCGCGCATCACCGAATCGCTGAACTCGGGGTGAAACTGCACGCCCCAGGCACAGGGGCCGACGCGGAACGCGTGGTGCGGCTCGTGGGCGTTGGCGGCCAGCGCCACGGCACCAGGGGGCAGGCGCCGCACCGTTTGCTCGTGCACCACCTGGGCGCCAAAGCGGGCCGGCAGGTGGCCCAGCAGGGCGTCGCCCTCGGCACCGGCCAGGCGCTGCACGGCCACGGTGCCTATCTCCAGCCCGGTGGGGTGGCGCGCCACCTCGCCGCCCAGCGCGTGGGCCAGCAGCTGATGGCCGTAGCAGATGCCCAGCACGGGCACCCGGGCCGCCACCACGCTGGCCAGCCATGCGGCGGTGCGCTCGCTCCAGGGTTCGCGGTCGGTCACCATGGCGGGGGAGCCGGTTACCACCACGCCCGCTATCTGGCCGGGCTCTGGCCATGCGGTGGCGGTGCGGGCGTCCAGTGTCTGCAGCGCCAGCTGCGTGCTGGCGGGGGCTTGGTTCAGGCCGCCCGCAATCCAGTCTTCAAAGTCGCCATGCCGGGCCCGTTGGGCGGGCAGGGTGTCGCCGGTCTTGATGATCCAGAGGGTGCGGGAGGGTGTCGCTGTCATGCGGCGAGCATAGCGGCGGTGGGCTGATCGCTGCATGCAAAGTCCAGCGTGCGCGTGCCCACGGCGGCGGCCAGGTGCGGGTCGTGGGTCACCAGCATCAGCGCGGCGCCGGTGTCTTGCACCGCGTGCAGCAGCACCTGGATGGCCTCCTGCTGCGTGATCGGGTCCAGGCGCGAGGTGGGCTCATCCGCAAACAGCAGCGCCGGTTGCGCCACCAGCACCCGCGCCAGCGCAATGCGCTGCAGCTCGCCGCCCGATACCTGGTCGGGCCTGCGCGCCAGCAGGTCCTCGGGCACGCGCAGCTGCGCCAGGCGCTGCTGCACCGCCTTCCAGTCGCAGCGGTGCAGGCGGGCGGCATCGCGCAGCGACTGGGCCAGGCTGATGTGTGGGGCAAACGAACTGACCGGGTCCTGGTACAGCTTTTGAAACGCATGCGGGCGCAGCCGGGCGCTGCGCTCCACACGGCCTGTGTCGGGCGCCACCAGGCCCAGCAGCACATTGCCCAGTGTGCTTTTGCCGGTGCCGCTGGGGCCTTGCACGGCGATGCGTTCGCCGCTGTGCAGCGTCAGGTCCAGCGGCGCAAACAGCTTCTGCGCACCATAGGCTTTGGAGATGCCGCGAGCCTGTACGACGGACTCGCCCAGCGTGGGCTCGGCAAACGGCAGCCAGTGGCTAGGGTCGGCCTGCAGCAGCTGGCGGGTGAAGGCGTGCTGCGGCGCGGCGGCCACGGTGTGGATGTCGCCTTGCTCCACCGCCTGCCCGTGGCGCAGCACGATCACCTGACCGCCCAGCGCCTGCGCCACCTGCATGTCGTGGGTGATGGTGAGCAGGCAGCCGCCTGCCTGCAGCACCCCCCGGAACAACTCCACCATGCAGCCGCGCCAATGCGCGTCCAGGCCTTTGGTGGGCTCGTCCACCATCAGCACCGGCGCGCCTCCGGCCAGGGTGATGGCGGCCACGGCGCGCTGGGCCATGCCGCCCGACAGTTGCCAGGGGTAGTGGTTGCCTGCGCCGCCCAGGCCCGCAGCGCTCAGCACCTGTTCGGCCTGTGCGCTGGCAGCGCTGGGGGGCTGCTGGTGCAGCAGGCGGTACACCTCGGCCAGCTGCGGTGCCACGCGGGCCAGCGGGTTGAGTGCCAGCGAGGGCTCCTGCGGCAGCAGCGCCAGCTTGCGGCCCCACAGGGCGCGGCGCGCGGCGGCGTCCTGGGCGCGGGTGGTGGTGCCATCCAGCGTGATCTGGCCCGTGGCTTGCAGCGCAGGCGGCAGGTTGCCCATGATGGCCTGGGCCAGCAGCGACTTGCCCGCGCCGCTTTCGCCCACCAGCGTGAGCGCCTCGCCCGGCCGCAGGCTGAAGCCGATGTCGCGCAGCAGCCGTTTGCCGCCCACCTGGATGCCCAGCCCCTCCACAACCAGCAGGGCGTCGGATTTCAAAGGCGTGGTCATGCGGTCTCCCGGTCGGGGTTGAGCAGCATCATCGCGGCCACCAACCACACCAGCAGGGCGGTGGGGGCGGCAATGAGCCACGGGGCTTCTTCGTAGTAAGGCATGGCCTCGGTCATCATCAGGCCCAGCTCGGGCGTGGGCGGCTGCATGCCCACACCCACAAAACCCAGCGCGGCCAGCGCCAGCACGGCCTGCGACGTGGTGAAGGCCAGCAGCGTGCCCAGCGTGGGTGCCAGCGCGGGCAGCAGGTGGCGGCGCAGCACATAGCCGCGTCCAAAACCCAGCAGGCGCGATGCCTGCACCGCATCGCCCGCCAGCACGGGCCGGGCCACCGCACGGCTCACGCGGAAGTACTCCACCCACAGCGCCGCCGACAGGCCCGCATACAGCGCCCACAGTGCACCGGGCGCCAGGGCTGCCACCAGCAGCACCAGCAGCAGGCCGGGGATGGCGAGCACCGAGTCCGACAGCATGAGCAGCGCCCGCTCGGTGCGCCCACCGCGCCATGCGGCGACGATGCCCAGCAGCGTGCCGGGCACGGCGGCGCTCACGGCCGCCAGCAGCGCCATGCCCAGCGACAGCTGCGCGGCATGCGCCAGCCGCGCCAGCGCTGAGCGGCCCAGCACATCGGTGCCCAGCCAGTGCTGGGCGCTGGGGGGCGCCAGGGTGTTGCGCAGGTCTTGCACCACCGGGCTGGCGCCCACCAGCCAGGGGCCGAGCAGGGCAAACAGCGCCAGCAGGCCGAGCAAGGTAATGCCCAGCACGGTGCGAACAGGCCAGCGGAGAGGACGCGGGGGGACAGAAGGCACTGCCTCAGCGCCCCCTTGGAACTGGCTTTGCCAGGCCACCGGGGTGCGTCCCCCCTCTGGGGGGATGGCGCGCAGCGACTCAGGGGGGCTGCTCATTTCGCCACCTTTTGTGTGTGTCGGGGGTCCAGCGCGAGGCATGCTGCATCCACCAGCAGGTTGAACACTACAAACAGCACGCCCATGCACAGGGCAGTTCCTTGCACCACAGGGATGTCGCGCCCAAACACGGCGTGCACCAGCGCATGGCCAATGCCGGGCCAGGCAAACAGCGTCTCCACCACCAGCGCGCCTTCCACCAGAAACAGCGCCTGCACGCCCAGGTAGGCCGTCACCGGCACGGCGGCATTGCGCAGGCCATGGCGCACCAGCGCCTGCCAGTCGCTCAGGCCCTTGGTGCGCGCAAATTCGAAGAAGGGCGACACCACCACCTCCAGCATCGCAGCACGGGTCACACGCGCTAACCCAGCGGCCAAGCCCAGTCCCAGCGTGAGTGCCGGCAACACCAGGCTGGCCTGGCTCTCGTCACCGCCCGCAGGCAAAAAGCCCCACTGCACCGCCACCAGCAGGATGAGCAGCACCGACAGCAAAAACGGCGGCAGCGCGCGCAGCACCACGGCCATCAGCCAGCTGGCCTTGTCCACCCAGCCCTGGGGGCGCAGCCCGGCCCACACGCCCAGCGGCACACCCACGGCAAAGGCAATGGCCAGCGCGGCGGCCGACAGCCGCAGCGTGGCGCCCAGGTGGTGCGTGACCTCGTGCCACACCGATCGCTGCGACACCAGCGACTGGCCCAGGTTGAACGTGGCCATGTCGCGCCACCAGTGCAGCAGCGCCAGCCAGCCGGGGCGGTCCAGCCCCAGCTCTGCGCGCACCGCGTCGGCGGCAGCGTTGCTCACCAGGTCATAGCCATAGCGGCCCGCCGCCACGCGCATGGCCAGGTCGCCCGGCAGGGCGCGCACCATCAAGAAGCACAGCGTGCCGATCAGCAGGGACACGGCGAGCACCTGCACCAGCCTGCGGCCGAGCAGGGCGGCCCAGGGTGTTGAAATCAAGGGGTTCATGGGTTGGTCCACTCCATGCCGGTCAGGCGGTAAGAACGCTCCAGCGGGTCCAGCGTGACGCCCGCCAGCCGGGGGGCCACGGCCACATGCTGGCGGTACCACGCCACGGGGATCACGGGCAGCTCCGTTTGCAGGGTGTGCGTGATGGATTGCCGCAGCGCGCGCGTGCGCTCGGGCGGCGTCTGGGTGCGCGTCAGCTCTTGCAGGGCCTGCACCACGGTATCGCTGTGCCAGCCCATGGCGCCCCAGTCGCCGCCCTGGGCGGCAAAGTCGCCCGCCAGCGTGCCTGTGGGGTCGGGCACATTGGCGTAGTTGCGTGCCGCCAGCGCCAGTTGCAGGCTGCCGTCGCGGTGGCCCCGGGGCACGTCGCCCGAGTTGCCGATGCTTACCTTCACCGCCATACCCGCCAGCCGCCATTGCTCCTGCAAGGCGGTGGCAATCAGCGGCAGCTCGGGCCGGTCCACAAAGGTGCGGATCACCAGGTGCAGCGGCTGGCCCTCGGCATCGCGCAGGCCGTCGCCGTGGCGCTGCCAGCCTGCTGCCTGCAGCAGGCGCGCGGCGGCTTCTGGGTCGTGCTGCAGCGGGGGCAGGTGCGGGTTGTGCCACGCGCCCAGCGTGGGCGGCAGCAGCTGCGTGGCTGTCAGCGCCTCGTCGCCCATCAGCGCCAGGGCAATGCCCGCACGGTCGATGGCCAGGCTCAGCGCCTGCCGCACGCGCACGTCGCGCAGCGCAGGCAGGCCCGCATTGAGCTTGACGATGACGGTGCGCGGCAGCGTGACCGATGCAATGCGCACTGCGGTGCGGCGCGCCAGAGCAGGGTTTTGGGCATGGCGCTGCAGCCGCCGCAGGCTCGCCGGGTCCAGCCCATAGGCCAGGTCGGCCTGACCGCTCTCGGCCATCAGCGCGCGGGTTTCGGCACGGCTGGCAGCCAGGTAGCGCACGGCGGCAATGGCGGGGCGCGGGCCGTCATAGGCGTCAAACACCACCGTTTCGACCTGCTGCGGCGGCACCAGCACCGCAATGCGGTAGGGGCCGCTTCCAATGATGCTGCGCACCTTGCCGTCAGCCCCATAGCTGGCCGGGGCCAGCACCATGGTGCTGGAATGCGCCAGCAGCGCGGGCAGGGCGGTGTGGGGGCGCTGCAGGCGGATCATCACCGTGCCCTCGTCGGGCGCGGTGATGGACTGGATGGGCGCCTGGCTCAACAGCGCGGGCGCCACCTGCGCAGCCTGCAGGCTGCGCACCACGGCGGCGGCCGTCACGGGTGTGCCGTCATGAAAACGCGCCCCGGGCCGCAGCTCAAAGTGCCACACCAGCCCATCCGCCGACCGGCGCCAGAGCCGCGCCAGCGCGGGCCTTGGCTGGCCGTCGTCTGCGGCGTCCAGCAGGGTTTCGGTGACCTGCAGGCGTGTGAACACATAGCCGCTGCTGGCGGGCGCCAGGCCGCTGACCTCCCACGGACCGACGATTTGCAGCGGCGCGGGTGCGGAGGCGAGTGGTGTGCCCTGCGCCCAAGTGGCGGGCTGGGCACCTGCCGCCAGCGCGGCCACGGGGGCCTGCAGGGCGCGGCGCCGCGTCAGCGGCCTAAGAAAAGTCGAGGAAGTGTTCATTTTTCAGTTTTCCATAGCCCTGCGCGTTCGCCGCAACCGACGAAACTGGCGCTGCCAAAGACCAGTGCCCCCGCGCAAGGGCCGCCCCGCCGCGCTGGGGGCGTCCCCCTCCCGCGTAGCGAGAGAGGGGGAAGGCGCGAAGCGACTCAGGGGGTGCTTCATCAAAACTTGGCCTGCAGCCCGACGGTAACGGTGCGCGCTGCCCCCGGCGCCACCCACACGCGGCTGTACGAGCTGGTGTAGTGCACCTTGTTGAACACGTTGTCCACGTCCAGCGACAGGTTCAGCGTGGGGCTCAGCCGCCAATACGCCATCAGCTTGGCCGTGGTGTAGCTGGGCAGCTCAAACGTGGCGGTGCCTGCATTGGCCTCGGCCTGCGTGCGGGCCTGGCCCAGGCGTTTGCCCATGTGGGTCACGCCGCCGCCCACGCCGTAGCGCTGGCCGTTGGCCAACTGGTTTTCGTACACCGCCAGCACGCTGCCGTTGATGCGCGGCACGTTCAGCAGGCGGCCACCCACCTCCAGCGTGTTGTCGCGGGTCACCTCCACGTCGTTGACCACCAAGCTCGCATTCAAGCGCCAGTGGGTGCTCAGGCGGCCCGCCAGGTCCAGCTCCAGGCCCCGGCTGCGCACCTCGCCTGCGGCCACCGAGAAGCCCGCGTTCAGCGGGTCGCTGGTCAGCACATTGCGCTTGGTGATGTCGAACAGCGCCGCCGTGGCGCCCAGGCGCTGGTCGGTGCTCTCCCACTTGGCGCCTAGCTCCAGCGCACGGGATTTTTCCGGGTCAAAGCCGTTGCCCGCCACATTGCTGCCCGTGTTGGGGCGGAACGAACTGCCCGCATTGGCATACACCGTCCACCCCGGCGTGGGCAGCCAGCTCACGCCCAGGCGCGGCGACACGGCCGATGGGCTTTGCGCCGTGGTGCGGTTGGTGATGCGGTTTTGCAGGCTCTGGTCGTAGTGGTCGGCCCGCAGCCCGGCCATCACGCGCCACTGCTCGCCCAGCTTCAGGGTGTCTTGCACATACAGCGCGGTGTTGCGCTGCTTCTCCAGCGTGTCGGTGTTGCGCCCCGGCGTGGGCTGGGCCTGGTCGTACACGGGGTTGAAGATGTCGATGGCATAGGGCGCCGCAGCGCTGGGGTTCACCCGCAGCATCACCGAATCCATGCTGAAGCGGTAGCTCTCCACGCCCACCAGCAGCTCATGCTCCAGCCCGCCCGTGCGCAGGTTGCCCTGCAGCTCGGCCTGCACGGCCACATCGTCCGACTGGAAGTCGCGATACCGCCGCTGGCGCGTCAGCGTGCGGCCATTGGCCTGCAGCGCCGTGGCTTCGGTCGAGAAGCCCTCCATCCCCGTCTCGCGGTACGACAGCCCCACGCGGCTGCGCCAGCCGGGGTTCCACTCGTGCGACAGCACCAGTTGGTGTGTCTGGTTGGTCACCGTCACGTTGCCATCGGCAGGCTCGCCCAAAAAGCGGCTGGCGGGCACCGCGCCCAGGCGGTTGTTGACCGCCACCACGCCCCGGTCCAGCGGCGTGGCGTGGTGCAGAAATTCAGCCGTGTACTCCAGCACCGTGTCGGGCGAGAGCTTCCAGGTCAACGCCGGTGCCACCACCTGCCGCTGCGCGCGCACATGGTCGCGAAAGCTGCCCTTGTCCTCCACCGCCACGTTCAGGCGGTAGGCCAGCCGGTCGTTGATGGGGCCGGTGGTGTCCAGCGCCGCACGGCCCAGGCCGTAGCTGCCCGCATAGGCCTCCACCGAATGGGCGGCCTTCCACAGCGGCTTCTTGCTCACGATGTTGAGCGTGCCGCCGGGCTCGCTGCTGCCATACAGGGCGGCGGCCGGGCCCTTGAGGAACTCCACCCGCTCCACCCCCGCCAGGTCGCGCGGCGCGTTAAAGCCCCGGTTGGACGAAAACCCGTTGAGCAGCGTCGCCATGCCCGTGTTCTCGTTGCCGGGCAGGCCCCGGATGGCGATGTTGTCCCACAGCCCGCCAAAGTTGTTCTGGCGCGAGACCCCGCCCACATAGTCCAGCACATCATCCAGCCGCGTGGCACCCAGGTCGTCCAGCGTCTGGCGCGACATCACGCGCACGGATTGCGGCAGCTCGCGCAGCGGCAGGCTGGTCTTGGCACCCTCGGCCTCGTCGGCGTAGTAGGTGCCCGAGGCACTGCGGCCCACCACGTCTACGGCAGACAGGGTGGGCGGTGTGACCACATCGCCGTCTGCGGCCCAGGTGGGGTGGAGGGAGGCCAGCAGGGCCGCTGCCGCCAGGGCCGTCAAAGTGGGGCGCGGCAGGGGCGCAGGGCGTGAAGAAGAATCAGGAGAAGACGAAGAACGCATGGCAAACCAGTCCAAAAGCGGTGTGTGCAAAAGCCAGGAGCAACGCGGCCCACACCCGCCTGGGTAGCGGCGGGCGCTCAAGGTCGCGTGCCCGCACTCACCCACGGGGGTGAATGCAAGGGCGAAAACGAAAAGGGGATGCGCTAGGGAGCGCGGGCTGGCTGGGGCCTGACGCCTGTCAGGCCCGTTGGGCTGGCGGAGGATCGCGTGCGGCAAACGGCCAGCGCACCTGCTGGGCCGTGAAGGGGTCTGCGCCTTGCGATGCGACGGCGCTTGGTTCAGCGGCGAATTGCGGCTGGCGAGCCGGTGTGTGCGCCAGCCCCGCCTCCAGCGCGTGGGTCAGGCACCAGGCGCAGGTGGTCTCGTGTGTCTCTTCGCTGTGATCGTCGCTGGCTGCGGAGCTGGTTGCCGCGTAAGCATCAACGTTACCAGGGGTTGCCGAGGCCGTGGCGCTGCGCACCAGCTCCTGAATATGCCGTGCCTCATGCAACGGCGCACCCGCCAGCGCGTTGAACAACGCCACCAGCAGAAGCACGATGTGGAAAGGCAAGGCGGGGATGGTGCGGCGCAGCATGATGGGATGCGAATCATACTCAAGTGCGGGTAGCTACTGGGGTCACCATGGCTTAAATTGGTGCACCTCTGAAGCCCCCAAAGTTCCCACTCCAGCACTGGTAACTCGTTGATTTTTATGGCGTGTTTTCTCGGGGAATGATTGTTTTTAGAGGTCTCTTGATATACCGTCTGTAGAATCAACGATGGCGAATTTTAGGCTGCGTTGTCTTTGGTGAAATAACCTGCTTGTAGCTTTGATGTATCGCTATGCTAGTAAGCAGAAATTAGAGCTAGTATTTCAGCCTCGTACATGGTTGTAAAGCAATCAACTATTTATTCACTGTTTGGGTTAGGCTGGAGGTGATAGGCTGAAATTTATTTTCAAATCTAAAATTTCGTATTCATACCAGTGAGGGGAAAATGAAGAAACAATCAAGACCAGTGATGTACGTGCAAGGCGATAAAAAATCAGATAGTGCAGAGGCTCCGAGTACCAGATGGTGGGAGTCCTATTTGGTGCGGTATTTCTTGGGGTTTATTGTTGGCTGCATTTTTGTGGTGATTGTTGGAGTTAAATTCGATGTGCTTGATCAGTTCATAAAGCATTTATCCTCTACAGTTCCCACTGCAGGCGGCAAGCCGGATTGGACTGCTATCACGTTGCTTGTTGCAATCTTGGGGCTTGGTTTTTGTTACATTGCAAGTACGCCTATTACAGTGCTACATGCTGGACGATATGGAAGAGGCTGGTTTGATGGGCAATCCCGCTATTTTTGGGTGTCTTGGATATTGCTAGGTGGAATTGGCTTTGTCACTGATTTTTTGAGCACAGGTTTGAATCTTGGCTCGAATTGTTGGCTGGAATCAATTGCTATCCTGCTTTCATGCTTCCTGATGTATGGCAATCACCATAGTGAAAAACCTATAGATGAAAAAAATCTAAGAAATGCTCTGTTATTTTTTGTGTCGGTCTGGCTCTTGTTTTTTTGGGGCTTTGTTGGGCGATTTTTCTCTGCTATTGAGGTGACTGATAAATCTGAAAAAATATGGTGGATTCTATCGATTCCGGCTTTTTGGGTGCTTGTAGGGCAATATGCTGTTTTGTATCGACTTCTTCGGGAGAAGGATAAGCTTTTTGAATTTTATAAAAAATTGTTCAAAGCTCGTAGAATGAAAAATGCAAAGGATGTTCGAGATACATACACGCATCTACGAGAGCATTCAAATTCCATATTTGTGGTTGTCATAGAAATTTCGCTATTTGCTCTTTTTATGGCAACTTCAAATTTGTATAAAAAATATAAAAATGACAATTACGATTTGGAGTATTTTGGTGCGATTTCTGTATTTTTTCTGGTGATGTGGATGATTCCAACTGTATTTATGTGGGCTCGTGCAAATTCGCTTGAATTGGATTTTTCTGAGAATCCAAATTCATACTTGAAATAGTTATTTGTATGTCGTTTAAGAATTAGGGATGCATTGAATATTTGTCGATAAAAAAGCCAGCAAACGCTGGCTTTTTTATTGTGAAGGAACAGAAAATTACCCCTTCTGCACCATCTTAATAATGCTGGAGAAATCCAGCCCCCCATGCCCCGCCAGGCTGTGCGCCGCATACAGATTGCGCGCCATGCCCCCCAGCGGCGTGGCAGCCTTCACCGCCATCGCGTTCTCCTGCGCCAGCCCCAGGTCCTTGAGCATCAGATCCGTGCCAAAGCCGCCCGCGTAGCCTTTGCTGGCGGGTGCGGTTTCCATCACGCCGGGGAAGGGGTTGTACTTCTCCAGCGCCCAGTTGCCGCCCGAGCTGCGGCGCATGATTTCGCTCAGCACTTTGGGGTCCAGGCCGTTGGCGACACCCAGGGCAATGGCTTCGCTGGTGCCGGCCATCAGGATGCCCAGCAGCATGTTGTTGCAGATCTTGGCCGTCTGGCCTGCGCCCACGCTGCCTGCGTGGAAGATGTTGGCGCCCATTTTTTCGAGCACGGGGCGGGCGCGTTCCAGGTCGGCGGCGTCGCCACCCACCATGAAGGTGAGGGTGCCTGCAATGGCGCCGCCGGTGCCGCCCGAGACGGGGGCGTCGATAAAGGCCACGCCTTTGGCCTTGGCGGCCTCGGCCACTTTGCGGGAGGTGGCGGCTGCGATGGTGGAGCAGTCGATGATCAGCGTGCCCGCAGGCAATTGGGCCAGCAGGTCGCCTGCGCCGAGGAACAGGCCTTCGACGTGCTGGCTGGCGGGCAGCATGCTGATGACGACTTCGGCGCCTGCGACGGCCGCCTTCGCGTCGGCGGCGATGGGCACACCGTCTGCCGCCAGCTTGTCGCGGGCGGGTTGTGAGAGGTCAAACGCGCGCACTTCGTGGCCTGCCTTGTGCAGGTTGTGTGCCATGGGGCCGCCCATGTTGCCCAGGCCGATGAATGCGATTTTCATGGTGTCTATCTCCTTGATGTCGTTGTGATGATGGGAATGAAAAAACTACTAATTTGATAGCTGCTAGCGCTTATCCAATAGGCGCTAGAGGCCAAAAAGGCTTGAAATCTAGGGGCTGATGTCTGCCCCACGGCTTGTCAGTTCGGCGCGCAGCACCGAGCGGTGGCAGCGCGCCTCGTCCTCGCAGTAGCAGCCCAGCGACATGGCGCTGTGGTGCGACAGCGCGGCTAACAGGTCGAGCGTGCGGCTGGGTTCGGGCTGGGCCAGTTCCTTGCGGAACTGTTTGGTGAAGGCCTCCCACGCCTTGTCGCCTTCTTTGCCGCTCTGCGCCTGCTGGCCCTGGGCCATCAAGTCGGCGCTGGGCGAGAGCAGGGGGTACCACACGTCGTAGTAGTCGCGGCTGGCGAACTCGGCCTTGGGCACGCCACGCGGCGGGCGGCGCACGGTGCCGATGCGGGTGCCTTCCCCGGCGGCGCGCGGGGTGCCAAGGCGGACGATGCGAAGGGGCATGGTGGTGGGCTCCGGGGGAGGGCGATGGAAAGGGCGGGTCGATCAGTCGTCGGCTTCGAAGATGCTGTGCTTTTTCTTGGCGGCGGCTTTTTTCTTCGGCTGGATGACGGTGCTGGTGTGGGTGCGGGTGCTGGCGGCCGCTTTCTTGGCAGCAACCGTGGTGGTTTTTGTTGTCTTTTTCTTTCGCGGCGAAGCCTTGGCCAGCGGGTTGTAGGCCAGGGCTTCGTCCAGCCAGAAGCTCCACTGCGCGCGCGTGGTGTAGCCGTTGGGCTCCACCCAGAAGTAGCCCTTCATGCCGCCGCCGGGCGACAGCTCTCGGGTGTTCTGCATCTCCTGCAACTCGCCGTGGCGGTCGGGCGGAAGGCGCACCAGCAGCTCTTCACCTTTGATGCCAATGCACAGCTTGCCGTCCACAAAGAAGCAGTAGCAGCCGAACATGGTCCGTTCTTCCACGTCGCTGCGGTGCGCGAGCGCCGTGCGGACGGCGTCGATCAGGTGCAGGGTTTCGTCGGAGAGGGGGCGGGCGGGCATGGGTTCTGATTCACATGGGCTGATGAGGTCGCTATCTCAGATGGCTCTCACTCCCTCTCCCCTTGTGGGAGAGGGCCGGGGAGAGGGGGTGAAACGGGCGCGGCGCGGGTGCGGGCCCCCTCTCCCCAACCCTCTCCCGCGAGGGGAGAGGGGGTAACCCCCCAGCGCCGCTGCGGGTGCGTGGGCTGATGTTCCTGTCTGGGGTATGTATTTCATGAGGAAAATTGGCCGTTACCGCCCGTCGGATAAGCGCTAGCAGCTATGAAAACAGGAGTAAGCGCTCAGCGAATCGCCTCCGTCGCATCCCCATCCAGCATGCGCCGCGCAATGATGACCCGCATGATTTCGTTGGTGCCCTCCAGGATCTGGTGCACGCGCGCGTCGCGCAGCAGGCGCTCCAGCGGGTATTCGCGGATGTAGCCGTAGCCGCCGTGCAGCTGCAGGGCGTCGTTGATGACGGTGAAGCCTGCGTCGGTGGCAAAGCGCTTGGCCATGGCGCAGTAGGTGGATGCGTCGCGCGCACCGGCGTCGAGCTTGCTGGCGGCCAGGCGCACCATCTGGCGGGCGGCGACCAGCTCGGTCGCCATGTCGGCCAGCTTGAACTGCAGGGCCTGGAAGCTGGCGATGGGTTTGCCGAACTGCTTGCGGTCTTGCATGTATTGCTGGGCGGCGTTGAGCGCGCCTTGCGCCGCGCCCACGGAGCAGGTCGCGATGTTGATGCGGCCGCCGTCCAGGCCCTTCATGGCGATCTTGAAGCCTTCGCCCTCGCGGCCCAGCAGGTGGTCGGCAGGGATGCGCACGTTGTCAAAACTGATGGTGCGCGTGGGCTGGCTGTTCCAGCCCATCTTCTGTTCCTTTTTGCCGTAGCTGATGCCGGGCGTATCGGCGGGCACGGCAAAGGCGCTGATGCCGCTGGCGCCAGACTGCGCATCGCCCGTGCGGGCCATGAGCACCAGCACGTCGGTGCTGCCTGCACCGCTGATGAAGGCCTTGCTGCCATTGATGACGTACTCGTTGCCCACCAGCTCGGCGCGGGTCTTGAGCGAGGCGGCGTCGGAGCCTGCGCCGGGCTCGGTCAGGCAGTACGACGCGAGCTTTTCGCCTGTGGTGAGCAGCGGGCCCCAGTGGTCGCGCACGGCGGGCGTGGCCCAGGTGCCCAACATCCAGGTGGCCATGTTGTGGATGGTGATGAAGGCGGTGGTGCTGGGGTCGACGGCGGCCATTTCTTCAAAGACCAGGGTGGCATCCAGCCGGGGCAGGGCGAGGCCACCGGCGGCTTCGGGCGCGTACAGGCCACAAAAGCCCAGCTCGCCCGCCTTGGCGATGGCTTCTTTCGGGAAGATGCCTTCTTCGTCCCAATGCGCGGCGTGGGGTGCGAACTCAGCTTGTGCAAAGTCGCGGGCTGTCTGGGCAAAGGCGCGTTGTTCTTCGGTGAGTTCAAAGTCCATGCTGCTTGTCTCGTTGGTTCTTGTTGTTCTGGGGTGGAGTTTTTAAGGCTTGGCAGACGGATGGTCCAGCGTCAGCCAGCGCATCAGGCCTCTGCGGCGGTTCTCGGTCTCTGCGGTGAGGCAGTCGTGGTACAGGCGCGGCCACTCGGGTTCTGACTCGCTGGCGCGCGTGGCCTGCTTGCAGCGCGTGATGCGGTCGCGCTGCCAGTTGGTGTGTTCCTGGCGCAGCTGGGGGCGTTCATGGGCCGACAGGGCGCGCATCACATCACCGTAGAGGATGGCGATCTGCGTGTCCGCGACCTGGTAGGCCTTGACCGCGCACGCGTTGGTCTCTTCCAGGCTACCGGCGTCGCGGCACGCGGCGCCTGCCTGGGCGAAAACACCCGGGCTCAGCAACAACGCACCCCCTGCGGTTGCAGTTACGGCCACCGTTGACACCCAATTCTTCAGTTTGAAAATTTGCATGTCCTGCTTTTACCACCGACCAATGCAGTCGAAACCGGCGCGACCCAATGCCAGCGCCACCGTGCAATGGCCGCCATCTCACGGTTCAGCCACGGGTGGCGTCCCCCTTTCCGCATCGCGCAGCGATGCAGAGAAAAGGGGAAGCGGCGCAGCCGCTCAGGGGGTTATTTCAGGCTAATTGTGGTGTTGACGCCCTGGCTCACCGTGCTGTCATCAAACCAGCGGGCCGTTACCGTCTTGGTCTGTGTGTAGAACATCACGACCTGCTTGCCGTAGGGGCCCAGGTCACCCAGCTTGGAAGCGCGCGAGCCGGTGAACGAGAACAGCGGCACTGGCACTGGGATTGGCACGTTGATGCCGACCTGGCCCACGTCGATCTCTTCCTGGAACTTGCGCGCTGCCGCACCCGACTGGGTGAAGATGGCGGTGCCATTGCCGTTGGGGTTGGCGTTGATGAATTCGATGGCTTCGTCGATGTCTGCAGCGGGCACCAGGGCCAGCACGGGACCAAAGATTTCCTGGTCGTAGATGGCCATGCCGGGCTTCACGTTCGAGAAGATCGTCGGGCCTACGAAGTTGCCCTTTTCATAGCCGGGCACCACGGGCTTGCGGCCATCGAGCTCCAGCGTGGCGCCGTCGGCAATGCCGCGCTCGATCAGGCCTTCCACGCGGGCGAGGGCGGCGCAGGACACCAGTGGGCCCACATCGGTGCCCTTTTCGGTGCCGCCGTTGACCTTGAGCGTCTTGGCCTTGGCCACCAGCTCGGGAATCCACTTTTGCGCCTCGCCCACCAGCACCACCACGGGCAGGGCCATGCAGCGCTGGCCAGCGGCGCCAAACGAGGCACCGGCAATCGCGTTGAGCGTTTGTTCCTTGTTCGCGTCGGGCAGGATGATGGCGTGGTTCTTGGCGCCCATCATGCATTGCGCGCGCTTGCCGGCCAGGGTGGCGCGGTTGTACACATGGGTGCCCACCTTGGTGGAGCCCACGAACGACACGGCCTTGATGTCCTTGTGGTCGCAGATCGCGTTCACGGCCATTTCGCCGCCGTGGATCACGTTGAGCACGCCAGGTGGAATGCCAGCTTCGAGCGCCAGCTCCACCAGGCGCATGGTCACCATGGGGTCTTGCTCGGAGGGCTTCAGCACGAAGGTGTTGCCCGTGGCAATCGCCATCGGGAACATCCACAGCGGGATCATGGCCGGGAAGTTGAAGGGGGTGATGCCTGCGCACACGCCCAGCGGCTGCAGCAGGGTGTAGGTATCGACACCACCGGCCACGTTGTTGGCCAGCTCGCCCAGTTGCAAGTTGCCGATGCTGGCAGCGTGTTCGACCACTTCGAGGCCACGGAACACATCGCCCTCGGCGTCGGGCAGGGTCTTGCCTTGTTCTGCCGTCAGGATCGCGGCCAGCTCGGCCATGTTTTCGCGGATCAGCTGCTGGTACTTGAGGAAGATGCGGGCGCGGGTGCCGATGGGCGTCTTCTTCCAGGTCTTGAACGCTTCCTTGGCCGAGGCCACGGCGGCGTCGATTTCTTCAGCGGTGGCAAACGGCACGCGGGCCAGCACCTCTTGCGTGGCGGGGTTGACCACGTCGCGCCATTCAGTGGTCTTGGATTCGACGAACTGGCCGCCGATCAGCAGCTTGACGGTGGGGGCCAGTGCGGCCACGTTGGTGGGTGCGTTCATGGGTTTGTCTCCGGGGTGGTGAAGGGCCTGCAAAGGGGCCAACCTGTGCATGGTATGCGTGCAAATATGTAATTGCAATGCGTCAGATTGCAATTTGGATGTGCTTTTACGCACGGTCTTGGCGCGCGGCCCCTTGACTGTGCCCCTGTCCTTCATGGGCTCATGGGGGCGGGATAGATCTCAGGGGTTCGTGCTTTGCCGAATGGGCTGTAGGGACCCACAAAAAAATGGGGCAGGCCCTGTACGGCCTGCCCCATTTTTGGGTGTTTGCCAGCATTCGCTGGCGCAGCACGGTGTGCTCAATTTCTAGAGGGAAAAATGCCTTGCAAAGCGATGATGAAGCTCACAGCGAGAGAGGGTTGCATCACGGAAACGGGCGAGTTGTTTCCAGCGCTTCCGGTGTTGCCATTGCTCACCGGTAGTTGCGTATTGGCGCTGGCACTGGGCGCGTACTGCGCATTGCGCTGGTTGGACGCTGCCGGTACGGTACCTGGACCGGGCTCCATGAGCGTGCCAAGGCTGGTTGTTGCGGGTGATGAGAGAGAGACGGTGTGCGTGTGTGCCGGTAAATTTGTGGAGATCAAGGTGACATTTTCAGTACCCTCAATCTCACCCAGGACGCGGAGTGTAAGTCCCGGACCCTGACCATGGCCCATGGGAACTCGCCCTCGCAGATCGGGCAGGCCGAAGGTCGTTTGCCCGTTTCCTCCATACGTGGTGCCCAGCAGGGCAAACAATGCAGAGTTTTGTGCAATAGAGATAAGTTGGCCGTTGCAAAACGCCCAGCCGTTGGGGGCAAAGGTGCCTCCGAACATTCGTATTTCACCGATAAAGGGTTGGGACATGGGTTTCCTCTTTAAGTCAAAAGATAGCCAGTAGTCCAGCCGCGTTGTGAAACGGCTGTTCCTGGTGTGTGGGTGGGGCGCAGGACTCGGGCGCTGGCTCCCAAAACGGGGTTTTCCCACAGAGGGCCTTCACTGTCGCTAGCTGCATTAGCCCAACGGCGCTCCCCACGGGGGCCCGCAAGGAGGCTATTGGGCAGACTGGCCCACAGTTCGCGAGCACGGGCCCCCTGGGGTGCAGCGGCCAGCGCTGCACCGAGGGTGGCGCCAGCCTCGGCCCCCAGCAGTGCAGCCGCCGTCCAGCCTAGGCCCGCTTGCGCGAAGCGGGTCTTCCATGCAGTGTCGGCGAATTCGTTCGAAGGCCAGGTGGCAACGGTGTGCGCCTGAATGCCTGGGGGGTGTTCAGTCAGCCAGGGCAAGCCTGCCAGACTTGTGTGCAGCGCCGCCGAGTGCTTTTGCCACCATTGCGCAAAGCGCTGCGACTGGGGGCCCGAATACAGTGCAATCACCGCATCGGGCTGGTAGGAAATGATGGACTGCTTCAGGCCCCCAAATTCGGAAGCGTTGTTCGGCATGTCGGCAATGTGGCGGCCCACCACCTTCCCACCCAGCGCCTGCCAGCGTTGCTGAAAAGACTGCAGGAAGTCAAAGCCCGACTCGTGCCGCCCCATGCTGAGAAAGGCGCGCGGACCACATTGCGCGTACACCCTGTCGGCGAGGGCTGTGGCCATGGCACACAGCTCCAGGCTGTGGCGAACCGTCAGCGGGTGGGTATCAGACTGCGAAACCATGTCTGCGCCCGTGTCGCTGATCCACAGTGGCACGCCTGCCGACTCTGTCAAGGGCGACACCTTGTTTGCCAGCGCGGGAGGCATCCATCCCATCACCGCGTCAAACGGCCTGGCTTGAAGCGCCGCACCCACTGCCTTGGCAGGCGCTGATGGCAGCAAGCCTGCAGTCAGCCAGGTCAGGGCGACTTGGGACGAGGCTCCGGCCTGGGCCAGCCCTAACTCCACACCTTGCTGGTAGTCACGGGTCAGCTCCGGCAGCTTTTCAGAGCTGGGGGCGATGGCCAAGATGCGCCAGCGTGGGTTTGCTGTGCCCAGGGAGTTCAGGAGGGGGGTGGAAGCCTGAACGCCGGTGGCCGCTGCAGCCCCGCCGGTGGCCAGAAAATGGCGTCGATGCAGTGCCGCAATCATTGCAGTGCTTCCTCAGACTGGATGGTAACTGCCGCAGGGTGGCTGCGCCGCTGCGCATGGAGCTTCTCGTAGTGAGGTGCGATCCACTGCGCAGTCAAGGATTGGAGAAGGTCGCTTGCCATGCTGTGTTTGGTTTGTGTATCTGGTTCAAAGACTTCGTGGGGTTGCTTGCCGTGCCGCGTGGCGCGCTCGCGCATTCTTTCGCGATCCTCTTGCGAGACCTGCCATCGCATGTGGGGGAGCACCTGTGTTTCGATGGCATCGGGCAACTGGGCGTAGTCGAGCAACAGCGCGCGTGTGGGGTCGAACTGCTGCGCCATGGCTGCGTAAATACTGCCAAGCATCTGGGCGCAATACTGCTCGGCAGACATGGCGTGCATTTCGGCAGGGTTGACCCCACCAAAGTTATGGCCCAGCGCGCCTTGGACCATAAAAAACGCACGCTCGCGCATCTGGGACACCAGCACCGCGAGCGGCTCGCGGGTGAGGAAGACCCAAGGCGCATCGGGCCAGGCTTTTGCAAACAGCGCTGCCTTGTCGGTGTTCCAGGCGTCCTGCTTGAGGCTCATGGTCTGCAGCGGTGGGCTGGCGCTGTCGCAGCGTTGCGCCCAGGCGCTGGTCCACGCGCGCAACGCACGGACTACCTGGGCTTCGTCGATCAGCCCACTGGCCAGCGCCTGTCTTACCAGGAAGTCCACGGGGCCGGGCTCAGACAGTTGCAGGTGGTGGGGGCTTTCTGCCAGCGTTTGTGTGATCAGGGTGGACCCGCAGCGCGACACATGGAAGATGACGAGCGAAGGATCGAGACCTGGGGATTGCTCATGCCAGGCCAGCAGGTCGTGAAGCGGCGTCTGGCGCCGAAACGCCAGGTGGAAGGGGTGCCTCAGCTGATTCTGGATGCCATGCTGGAAAAACGGTTCACGCAGCGGCGCGTCCAGCAGGCGAGCCCAGTCCACCATCACCTGGCCCTGGGCGATGTAAAAGCGAATGGGTCGCCAGCCGCTGAAGTTCACAGTACCCATTGCTCAGTCCATGCGCGGCGCCCGGCCTTCATGGCCGACTCCACGTCCGATGCGTCAAATTGAAAGCCCGCGGCCTGCCCCATGTGCACTGACTCACGCACGAAGTCGGCCAGGTTGGTGATGGTGCTGAGTCGCTCTGCATAGTCAGCGTTGGTCCCCACCAGGTCGCGGAACTGGATGAACTGGCGCCACGGGTCATCCGCGTCGGGCAGGGGGTCACCGCAGTCGCTCGCGCGCAGGGCATCGACCAAGCGCATGTCCACCGAGGTGTCGGCTACCAGGTGGACTCGGCTCAGGGTGCCACGGTTGCGCACCCGGTGCGGGCGCGACACATCCACATACCAGCATTCGCCAGCGCGCAGCGGAATGCGCTCTCCATCCACATGGAAGAACACCCGTTCGCCGGTTTGTAGCGGCACATGCAGGCGAGCCTCACCGCGCCCCACACACAGGTCGGCGTCGGTGTGCTCCTTGATCTCGCAGCCCGGCAGCAATTGCATCAGCCGCACGGACTTCCATGGCAATGCCATGGTGTCCAGCATGGCGCGCAGAGTGGGGCATTGGTCCAGGGCCGGTGTGTCGGCATAGCGCGAGGCAGCCACATCCACGGGAACTACATCGATAGGTGCCTCGGGCGCAGAACGCAGCGCCAACGCCTGCCATCCCCCGTCATGGCGGCCTTCATTGAAATGGGTGCGCCAGAGGGAGGCCGGCAGCGCATTCACCTCTGCCAGGGCGGCGGGGGTGTCAAACCGCCAGGGCAGCCGAGCTGTCTGCGCGCCCTGCACCCACAGGCCCCGTGGTGGCAGTTCAGCAAGCGATGATTCCGCAGACGTCATTGCGTGCAGATGGCGTAAGCACTGCAGGCGGTCGTCAAAGCGGGAACGCGGTAGGAGTTGAGCAGGCGGACTGACCAGCCCTGCACCCCGGCCGCACAAGCACCGCCTTCGACGGGGCGGTTGGCCGCCACGTATACACCGTCTGCTTCGATCCCCCCAGCGCCACTGGCCCCTTCGTACCCGCCGCCGATGACTTTCTCGCCCGCATTGCAGCAGGAGGTCACAGCGCAGCTGTCTGCCGTGCCTGTGCCAGTGGCTGGCCGAATATTGACAGTGATCGCGTTGCTGCCTGCGGGACCCTGGGGGCCGGTGGCCCCTGTGGCGCCTGCCGGGCCCACCGAGCCGGTGGCACCCGTGGCGCCGGTAAGGCCTGCTGTTCCTTGGGCGCCGGGTGTTCCCGCTGGTCCGGTAGCGCCTGTAGCGCCAGCCGAGCCCGTGGCACCCGTTGGACCTGCGCTGCCCGTGGCTCCTGTCGCTCCCGCCGGGCCTGTGGCGCCCGTAGCCCCTGTCAGGCCCGCCGGGCCTGTTGCTCCTGTTGCACCGGTGGCGCCTGTCGCTCCGGTGGTGACCCCGGGGGCACATTGGCCCAGACGCCCGGTCGGGCCGTCAAAACACAGCACATTGGCATTGGTATTGGCCGTTCCCGAGAGACTGGGAACCCGCACTTCGCCAGAGTCTTGTACGCGCAGGCGCTCGGTATTGCCCGGCCCCTTGACCACGAATCCACCACCTGCCGGGGGCGTGAAACTTATATCCGCAGCGTGGACGGACACAGTGGCCAGTGCCAGGCAGGCCGGACCAGCCCAAAGCGACTTATAGGGAAAAGTGGTGCGTTTCATAGAGGTTGAAGGCTAAGGATGCGGGTGGGCAAAGCAGGGCAGGACAGGACAGGCCCCGTGGTGCGAAAAGATGGGAGGGGTGACAAATGGCCCGTGGCCGCGAAGGTGAACGCCCTGGACAGGCGCGGGAGCCGGTGGAACCCGTTGCACGGCATGGGCATGCCGGCAGACAGCCCCGGAGGCTGCGCGAATGCGTTCATCTTTTCTCCCTTGCGCTGAACTGTTGCTGGCCGCCATGGCGGGTGTGTAGACCCGTTTGGCTCTGGTTGCGGTGCGCTGCCCTGTTCTGTGTGCAGGTTTCAGCGCGGGCGGAGTGTGCAATAGAAAGCATACTGTGTAAATTGTTAAATGACATGTATCAAACGATACGTGGCGACATGACGTACCTATCCAGTGGGTCTTGGTGGGCCCGGCCGGGCTGATTTCGGCGGCGCTGGGCCGGGTGTTCTTCCTCCATCTCTGCGCGGAGCGCCACAATCGGGCCATGGATTGGGACCATTTCCGCTATTTTCTGGAGCTGGCGCGCGCTGGCACGCTGGCAGGCGCCGCCCGCCGCCTTGGGGTGGAGCACACCACCGTGTCGCGCCGGTTGCAGGCGCTGGAAAAGCAGGTCGGCTCGGCCCTGTTTGCTCGTGAAGCAGGCGGCCACCGGCTGACCGAGGCCGGGCGGCAGCTGATGCCGAAGGTGGAGGCGATGGAGACGGCCTTTCTTGCGGTCGAGAGCGCGGCCCCGGGTGTGCGCCAGGGCCTGCACGGCCTGGTGCGCATTGGCACCACCGAAGGTTTTGGCAATTTGATCCTGGCGCCCCAACTGGCCCGCTTTGCGCTGGGCCACCCGGGCCTGGTGGTGGACCTGCTGGCGCTGCCCCGGCTGGTGCACCTGTCCCGGCGCGAGGCGGACATCGTGATCTCGCTGGAGCGCCCGGCGCGCGGGGCGGTGCTGGTGGTCAAGCTCACTGACTATGTGCTGCAGCTGTACGGTGCGCGCAACTACTTGGCGGGTCATGCGCCCATCCATACGGCCGATGATTTGCGCGGCCACACCTTCATCAGCTACGTGGATGACCTGCTGTTCAGCAAGGAACTGCAGATCCTGGACGAGCTGCACCGCCCGGCGCATTTTGTGCTGCGCAGCACCAGCATCCTGGCGCAGTACGAGGCGGCGCGTGCCGGCGCTGGGCTTGCGGTGCTGCCTGCGTTCGTGGCGGCGCAGGACCCGTCGCTGATCCCGGTGCTGCCTGGGCTGGCGCGGTTTCAGCGAACGTTCTGGATGTCGATGCCTGCAGAGAACAAACACGTTGCACGCATGCAGGCCACATGGGCGTTCTTGCGCGAAGCCGTGGCAGCGCAGCAGGGGCTCTTGTTGCCACCAGTTGTTTGAATTTGCTATATAAATAATAGCGTTTTGCGCTTTATCTACAAGCGCCAGGGCCTGTTTTTATTCATTTTTTGCCCAACAAAGCCGTGTTCTTCCCGCTGGCGCCGGGGCCGATCAGCGCCGGGTTGCTGTGGCGGAGGTTCTCCACTCTGCTGGAACCCATTCATACAAAGGGCTGGGGTCCCGCTGCCAGCCCTGGGGCGCCACGGCCCGGGCAGTGCCTGCGGGCAGGCCGCCGCCTGGACCCATGTCGATGGCGGCCAGTTGCTGCATCCAGGTGACGTCCACGGTGCCGTCGGGCGCGGGGCGGGAGAAGATCAGCGCCAGCATCCGGCGCGCCTGGGGATCGCCGCTGCTGGCAGCGATCTGGTACAGGCGCACGGCTTCGGTGTAGTTGGCGGGAACGCCATCGCCCTGGTGGTACCTCCGGGCTTCGTTGTACCAGTCTGCTGCGCTGTAGCGGGCGGACCGTGCGCCCCCTGCGGGCCCGCTTTGGATGCGGCTGGTCAGCAGGCTGGCGTTCACTGCCGCGGCTTCAGACCGTGTGGACGCAGACTGGAACTGGGCCAGCGCTTTTTCGAAGTCGCCTGCCGCCAGGTATTCCAACCCGAGCTCGTTTCTGGCCTGTGCATTGCCCGCGCGGCTGGCCTCGGTCAGCAGCTTCAGCAGGGTGGGGCTCGATGGGGGCGGGGCCAACGCGCCTGCGTCCCGCGCCGGTGCTGCGGCACGGGGCTCGTCCATGGGGGCCAGTGCCTTGGCGGCATGCCATTGCAGGTACTTGGCCAGGCCAGGCTCTGTACGGCGCACCAGAGCGATCCAGTGCATGGCCGCGACCGGGTTGGGCGCTGCAACACAGCCGCTGAGCTGGCACCACGCCAGGCCGGCAGGTGCCAGTGGGTGGCCCAGCATTTGCGCGCGCTCGAACCAATGCTGGGCTTGTGGCGGGTCTGCCGGCATGGCCAGGCCATGCAGCGCCAGCAAGCCCAGCAACCAGGCCGCATCGGCAGGGGTCATGTCGGAGGTCACACGGACTGCGGAGGGGCGCTGTTTGCGCATGGCCGCCCCATCGCCTTGCGCTGTGCGGCGAAGTGTCTGCAACTTTTTCTCCCGGTCAGGATGGTCAGGCCCCGGTGCGCGTGGCGATGCTGCATGCAGGGAGGAACGTTCGATGGGGGCTTCGGCAGGTGAGGGCAGTGCATGCACGGACCCCAGCGCCGGCAAGGCCAGGCCCAGAAAGGCTGTGCCGACCGCTGCCAGTGCATGGGCCACATGGCCGCAGTTGAAGCGGCGGCGGGTTAGGGGCAGGGCGGTCATGGCTGGCTTGCGCGGTGCTGGATGGCCTGGCTTTGCGGGCCGGTCCTTACTTGCGCGCTGCGGGTTGTGCGGGGGCGGGCGGTACCACCCTGCGGGGCACCACGTTCCAGTACACCGCGTTGCCCGTGTATCCCCCAGCGCCCCAGGCCGCCGCAAAGGCTTCGTTCAGCCGCTCCAGTGTCGGGTAGTTCTTGAGGGGCTTGAGCGGCGGGCCACGCAGCGCCTCCGGCAGCCGGGGCGTGCTGTCTTCGTCGGTGGCAAAGCAGGCGACACCTTCGGTGCCGGGGCTGGCCGCATCCATGATGAAACCGGGGTTGGGGCTCATCCAGTCGGGGATGCGGATTGCCTGGTTGGCAGACACCCATCCTGTAGGGTGTGCCTGGTTGGGCAGCAGGCGTATGACGGTTCCGGTCGCGTCAGCCAGATAGCACTGCAGATAGGAGGCCCGTGACACCGTGGCGGACAGGAAGATCTGCTCGCCCACTTCGAAGGCTGTGCGCTCCAGCAGCACGTTCTCGATCTGCAGGTTGATGGTGCGCTCGGGCGGTGTGGCGCCATACTTCACCGCACTTTGCGTGCTTGCCACCACATCGTCCAAAGCATCTGGCCCTGCCTGCCCTTCGGCGGCCTGTGCCACGGGCTCAGCATGGGTGCTGGCCCAGCCAATGCGGGCCAGCGTGCCCTGGGCCGACAGTCCCACAAAGTTGCGCAACGCGCGTTCGTAGGTGGGGAAGTCCACCACCCCTGTCACCACCATGCCGTTGTCGGCCTGAAAGCGCGCCAGCGCCCGGCGCAATAGAGGGCTGTTGTCGGGCAGCGGTGTAGCGCTGGGCGCCAGATACCCCTGGCTGGAGAGCGAGCGCGCCACCAGCTGCGTGCGCACTGCAGGCGAGCCCTCGTCAAACCAGTCACGCAGCTGCCGCTGGAAATCCGGGTGGTTTTGCTCCAGCGTCAGGCACTGCCAGTACGGCACGCGGGCCCATTTGCCGACGAGCTCGATGGTGGCCAGATCCACCAGGGTCCGCACGGCGCCGCCCGATCCCTGCGTGTAGTCGCGCCCCACATTGAACTGGACTCCATAGGTGCCGATGCGCCCGGCCAGATCAACGCCTTGGCCGCCGTTGCCGATGATGACTTCGTTGGCCGAGTCGAGCCCGGGGATCAGCGTACGGGTGCGAAAGTCGCCCAGGTGCATCTCCAGCCCGATGATGGTGGCGTTGCGGCTCTGGCTGTAGCCCAGGTCGATCCGCGGTCCGGAAAGCCCCGTATCGAACCGGTTGTTGATGACGTTCTGGTCCACGTACGAGATCGATCCCGATAGGTACAGCGCGGGCCGCTGCAGCTGCATCTGGTTGTTGTTGAGCAGGATCGTCGTGAGGTTCTGCACCGTGTCCTGGCGCGCAATGTCCACCTCGTAGTCGACGAAGCGGAACGCATTGCTCAGGCGCGACATCTGCGACAGCGCGGTGATCACCATGTCCTTGGTGGCCACGGTCACGCGGGTGGAGTAGTCGGGGATCTGCTTGCTGGTGATGAGCGTGGTCGGCAGCTGTGCGTCGCGCAGCAGGTGGTCCATGCACATCAGCGAATCGGAAAAGCTGGAGATGGAGCGGGTAGGGCGCACCACGGGCCGGTCGGTGATGGAGGCCAGGCTTTGAAACTCCTGGTCCTTGCGCGGGTCCCGGGGGGTGGCGCAGCCGCCAAGCACCAGCGCCAGCAGCAACACCCACAGCGTTGCGTGATGGGGACCTGCTTGGGTGTGCTTGTCGGCACAGGCCTGGCCGAGTGCGATGGGCGGCATGTTGTCTCTCCTCGCTGCAGGAACTGCAGGGCAGAACGGGTTACTTGCAGATGTTGACGAGATCGCCCCGCAGCACCACCACCTGGGGGGCTTGGTTTGGGCCATATTTGCCCGTGCCCGTTGCGGCGCCCGATACGGTGTTGCTGCCCACCTCCTGAACGCAGGTCTTTTGCATGCCTTGCGCGTTGGCGGTGGTGACGACGTCGTTGTTGGTCAGAACGCCGCCCGGGTCGTCGGAGAAAGCCTTGGCCTCATAGCGTGCAATGCGGGCGCGCAGCCACGACGGCATCGTGCTGGCGTTGTCCAGGCCTGTGGATGCCGCTGCCGCCCCTGTGGGCTGCATCTGGATGGTGAGCTTTTTGGTGAGGACGACCGGGTCTTCGCCGGGGGCCTGGGCCCACGCCGGGACCGCAAAAAGCACGGCTGCGAAGGCGGCTGCCCATGTCGCCCAGTGTGCAAAAAAACGTGTGCTCATGGAACACCTCCTGGAAAGGGGAAAGGACCGCACCCGGGCTGCCGATGCAGCCATGCCAGTGCGCTCCTTGGCAAACACGTCCGGGCAGCTGCGCGCGGCCCGGACCCAGGCCGCCATCGGCCGTTGTGTGCCGCAGTGGCGGCGCTCTCAGTGGGGCCAGCCAACTGTCTTGGTGGGCTGGCAGGTGAAGCAGGCATTGTTCGAGGCAATGTTCTGCACGGCCTTGCTGTTGCTGCCGCTGGACAGGTTGTTGACCGACGAATTGATCATGGCGGTGAACTGGTTGGAATTGCCGCCGATGGTGACCTCTCCAACGTTGGAGGAGAGGTTCTGGCTGGCATAGGCTTCGCTGCCGCTGGCGGTGTTGGTCAGACTTCCGCCGAAACCGGTCACGGTCTGGACCGAGTTGCCGCTGATGGTGACGTTGCCTGTGTTGGAAGCGAGGTTCTGGAACGCTTCACTCTTTGCGCCTGTCGAGTTGTTGTTCACGGACACCGAAGTCAGGGACACAGACTGGGTGGAGTTCCCGGTGATGGTGATTTCCGGGCTGGAAGCTACGGGACCGGTGGCCAGGGCGGCAGTGGCAACGGCGCTGAGTGCGATGAAAGCAAGGGTTTTCATGACAGATCCTTCAAGGATGAACTTCGACACATGCTGCAACCGCAGCGAATCTGCGATGCAGGGCTGGACAGGCTGTCTGGTCAGGGCCCGGAAGGGGGCGATGGCCGTGTGGCGCTGTCTGGTTTCAGTGTGTTCCTGGATGTTTCGGCCGCAAATACGCTGGGCGGGCTACCTCAATCGATGGAGCGACCCGCTTCTTGCGTTCACTTTGCTTCCTCTGCCACGGCCAAAGGTGCGCACTGCTGTGCATAGGAAAAAGCGGGGAACGAGCGCTGAATTTCAGGTAGTAACCATTTGTGAAGTTTGTGAAGTTCACAATTAGTTATAGATTTCAATCTTTTTTTGCCGCATCTTGATGTGCCGCAGCCCCTTGGGGTGGCGCGCGGAAAAAATGGAATTGAAAGCCGCGTCGGCTTTGGAGCCTCGTACAGAGATACAGCAGCGAAAACCGTCATTGAGTCGCAATGGACCAAGTCCGCAGGAGTTTCTAGTGATGAGCAACTGGCAGCCTGACAACTCTCCGAACCCGCCCGTGCCGGCGTTGGCCTGCTTACCCTTTGCAGATGCAATGCCAGCGCCGCAGTGGTCATCCGGGCAATTCGACACTTTTGACAGCCCGCCTTCTGTGTGGCCTGCCTTTCTCACGGGGCAAAAGGCCAGCCCGGTGCGGGTGCTTCTGGTGGATGACGACCCGCATATCCGCCTTGTCATCGCCCAGGAGCTGATGGCAGATCCCCGCACCCTGCTCGTTGCGCAGGCCGGCAGCGTGAGGGAAGGGCGCAGAGCGATCAAGCAGCATGATTTTGATGTGCTGCTGGTGGACCTCAATCTCGGCGATGGCGATGCCTTTGATTTGCTGGGGCTCCTCAAGTCGGCGCGGCCTTCTGCGCAGGCTGTGGTCATTTCGGTCATGGAAAACGACGAGCAGGTCATGCGCGCATTCGAACTGGGAGCTGCAGGCTACGTGGCCAAGAACTCGTGGTTTCGCAACTATTCGATGGCGGTGCTGCAGGTGGCCAACGGTGGCGCATCCATCACGCCGAACCTGGCCCGCAGGCTGCTGCAGCGTTTTGACCGCATCCACGGCGCCGAGACCAAGCGGCGACAACCCGACGAGGCAGAGCGCCTGTCTGAGCGCGAAAAAGAAATCCTGCGCATGGTGGCCAGCGGCTACACCAGCGCCGAAGTGGGCTCGCGCCTGCTGATCAGCGGCATGACAGTCAACACCCATCTGCGCAACATTTACCGCAAGCTGCAGGTGCGCACGCGCGCGCAAGCGGTGCGTTTTGCCTCGCTGCGGGGACTGTTTTAGCGAGCGTTCATTGGGGGGGAGCCGCTGTAGATGTGCAGGTCCCGGAAAGGCAGATGCCCTTATGTTTCGCACCCGCCCACCATGGTTTGCCGTCGTTTGCGTTGGTATCTGGCTACTACAGATGGCATTGATTGCCGTGGCATTTCACTGGATCGGGTCCGTAAGTTCGTCAATGCAGCGCTGGTGGGAACTGGCTGTGGTGGGCGCGACCATGGGGCTTGGTGCAATGCTGCTGGTGCAACTGCCCAGGGCCTTGCAGTGGCGCCCCCGGCTCAGCCCGCGGCCCAGTACGGAGGTCCTTGCCGAGCGGCGGCGCATCGCCAGGGATCTGCATGACAACCTGGGCGCCCAACTGGTCTGCGCCCTGGTCTTGCTGGAATCTTCGAAACTCCGCGAGCCCGTGCTTCATGCGGCGCTGGAGAAGTGCCTGCTCGACCTGCGGTTGATCGTGGATTCGATGGACAGTGCGGATGCACCGCTGGCGGATCGCCTGGCGCAGCTGAGATACCGCATCTGTCCTGTGCTGGCGCAGCGCGGCATCCGCATGCTGTGGGATGTTGAAACGCCCCCATGTGCAGATTTTCCGCTCCCGGAGAGCACGACCCATCTCGTAGCCATTGTTCAGGAGGCCTTGAGCAATGCGCTGCAACACGCGCGGGGCACCGAGATCGAGGTGCGCGCGAGGAACCTCCCGGACACCGGGGCCTGGTGCATGGAAATCCGCGACAACGGCCGGGGTATGGAGCCGCCGGGGCCGCAAAGCACGGTGGCCACTGGCAAAGGAATGGCAGGGATGGCGCACAGGGCAACGCTGGCGGGTGGAGATTTGCAGGTGCTCCAGGGCGAGCACGGCGGCACCTGCATCCGGGTGGTGGTGCCCTGGGCACGCGCAACATGAAGCGCCACGCACCGTGGCATGCCTTGTTGCGATTGCTTTCAAGCTGATCGCCGGCGGGAGTGGACCAGCGGGCGCAAGTGGATAGGATCGCCTCGCTGCTGTCCTTCGCCCCACACTGATTTCCCATGCCTGACCCAAGCCTGCCTCCATCCACTCCACCCTGGTGTGTGCGCCACCGCGCCGCAGCCCTCGTCACCCACGGCGGACGGGTGTTGCTGCACCAGCTGGACGGCGACAGCTTCTGGGCTCTGCCCGGCGGCGCGATCGAGCCTGGCGAGAGCGCGTGCGATGCCCTGGCGCGCGAGCTGCAAGAAGAGCTGGGCGCGGATAGGGGCACGTGCATCGCCGTGGGCTCCCTGGCCGTGGTGGCTGAGAATTTTTTTGCCTATGGGGGCGTGTCGTACCACGAGATCGGACTGTATCTGCGCGCCAGCCCTCTGCCCGGCAGCCCGTTGGCAGCGACTGATGGCCCCTATGACGGCGTGGAGGGCGCTCGCAGGCTGGTGTTTGCTTGGTTTTCTGCTGCCGAGCTGGCCGGCTTGGATATTCGGCCTGCTTTTCTGCGGGCATTCCTTGGCGACTTTTTGAAGCAGGAGCCCGCAGGCGTTCTGCACATCGTGCACCGCGATACTCCCCCGCAAAAAACGGATGGAACGGCTGGTGCCCATCAACACACTGCCCTCACCACAGGATGACGACGATGACTCCCCAAAATTCTCAGGCCCATCCAACCCGCTGGGTCCGGCTCACCGCACTGCTTTTGCTGGTCTCCCTGGCTGCCTGCGGTGGCGGCGGCTCGGCCGACGGACCCACCGCAGGTGCCGATGCGCCATCTCCGGCACCGGCCCCGGCGCCCGCACCGGGGGCATCCCCTGCACCGTCCATGCCCGGTGCGCTGTCGCCCACCTACACCGGCGAAGGCACGTTCTACGGCGCCACGGGCGAGGGCAACTGCACTTTCGACGCGAGCCCCGACAACCTCATGGTGGCGGCGATGAACGGCCCTGACTACGCGGGCAGTGCCGTCTGCGGCCAGTTCGTGGCGGTGACCGGGCCCAAGGGATCCATCACCGTGCGCATCACCGACCAGTGCCCCGAGTGCAAGACGGGCGACCTGGACCTGAGCGAGTCCGCATTCGCCCGCATTGCCGACCCCGTCGCAGGCCGTGTTCCCATCCGCTGGCATGTGGTGCCGGGTGATGTCACGGGCCCGGTGAGCTACCGCTACAAGGAGGGCAGCAGCCGCTGGTGGGTGGCCATCCAGGTGCGCAACCACCGCTTGCCCATCACCGGGCTGGAGATCAAGCCCAGCGGCAGCGCAGACTGGATTGCCGTGGCGCGGACCGACTACAACTACTTCGTCCACCCCAGCGCGATCGCCACAGGCCCGCTGCAGGTTCGCATCACCGCTCTGGGCGGCGCCACGTTGATCGACACGCTGCCAGAGCCCTCTGACGGAGTTGTGGTCGCGGGGGCCGGGCAGTTTCCGTGAGCGTCCTGTTTCGTCTCCATCTCGTCACCCTCTGACCCTCTGACGCCAAGCCGTGAACCCTCTCGAACTTCAGTCCTATCTGCACCAGCACATCCCCTTGTCCCAGGCCATGGAAGTCACCGTGGTCGAGGCATCGCCGCACCAGGTGGTGCTGAGCGCGCCGCTGGCTCCCAACATCAACCACCGCGAGACGGTGTTTGGCGGTAGCGCGTCGGCCGTGGCCATCCTGGCTGCGTGGTCGATGTTGCACCTGCGGCTGTCGGCCGAGGGGCTGGGCAGCCGCCTGGTGATTCAGCGCAACACCATGGACTATCTGGCACCCATCGACGGCACCTTCACCGCCGTGGCCCAGGCTCCTGCGCCAGAGACCTGGCAGCCGTTCACCCGCATGCTGCAGCGCAAGGGGCTAGGGCGGATCGCGCAGGCTTCCGCGCTGCACTACCAGGGGCAGCCTGCGGGCCAGCTGGTGGGGGCGTTTGTGGCCTTTGGGCCTGGCTATTCATAGCCGTTGAGGTACAACACGCGATCCAACGACTTCACTGGAGCACAAAACATGGGATTGCTTGATGGCGTGATGGGTAACGCATCCAAGGTTGATGCTGCCAAGATTCAGGAGGAATTCAGCCGCATCCTGGCCCCGGGGGAGGTGGTGGAGCATGCCTACCAGCTGATCCGCGACTATTTTGTGTTTACCAACAAGCGGTTGGTGCTGGTGGACAAGCAGGGCATGACGGGCAGCAAGGTCGAATACCACTCCCTCCCGTACAAGAGCATCACGCACTTCAGCATCGAGACCGGTGGCACGTTCGATCTGGATGCAGAGCTCAAGATCTGGATCTCTGGCTCAGCAGCGCCGTTTCAAAAGCGGTTCAACAAGAAGCTCAGCATCTATGAGGTGCAGTCGGTGCTGGCCAGCTACGTGCTGAAGTAACGCGGTTTACCCAGTTTCATCCGGGCATTGCAGCAATGGGGGTCGCGTACCCTCAGCTCACTGGGCGAAGCGGTGGCCTGTCCTTTTGACACAGGCACCGGGGCTTTCGCCACACAGGAGTTCACAGCGATGTCCCCCCTTATCTCTGGCCTGGCTTCGGTCGCCTCCTTGATTTTCAACGCCACCGCCGGTGGCCCTGGCAAGTCGTCTGCGTCGCGGCGCAGCGGGGCCGATGTGGAACCCGAGCCGTCTGCCGTGCTCACCCTGAGCCCGCAGGCGGAGGCTCTGGCGGGCTTTGCAGGTAAGGGCATCCTGGTGTCGCAGGGCAAGTTGGAGAACACCCTCGGTGCGGTGGCACGCGGCAGCGCGGGTTCGGCCGCCAATGCAGCGTCGGCCGCACTGTCGGGCCGCCCGGTGTCCACTCAGGATTTTCAGGAACTGCTAACCCGTTTTGGCGCCGACGATGCGCAAAAGGCGCAACTGACGGCGGGGTTTGATGCGAACAAGGACGGCTCCATCACGCAGGATGAATTCTTGAAGGGCCTGGCCAAGACCAAGGGCGCCCAGGCGGGCAGCGACTTCTCGCAGGCCGTGATGCAGTTGATGGATCGCAGTGGCAATGCCGATGGCAGTGTGGCGGACAAGGAGTTTGCTGCGTTTTCGACCGCGTTTGCCGCGACAGGCGCCAAGCGGGCTGGGGTGGCGTAAGCGGCGGCTTCGTCTGGGCGCGATACGCGGTTCCGTTCACAAAAAAGCACAACGGCCCGAGAAGGGCCGTTGTGCTTTTTGCGGTGGCCGCTGCCCACTTTTCAGGGGCTGGCGGCATGTGCGCAGTGCGGTCAGAGGTCTATATCCGACCCATGAGCAGCAAGATCACCAGGATCAGCACCACCAGGCCAATCCCGCCGCTGGGTCCGTAGCCCCATGAGCGGCTGTGGCCCCAGGTGGGCAGCGCGCCGACCAGGATGAGGATCAGGACGATCAGGAGAATCAGCGAGAGTGACATGGCGGTTCCTTGTTGTGGGTTGCGGTGAATGCATTGTTGGGCGCATCCAGCGCGCTACCCGCAGGTGCCACGCCCGCACGTCGGTCAGGGTTTTCCGACACGCCGTGTGGGATGGAGGGCTGAGGTCGTGCTGATGGGAAACAATAAAGTGCTATTGAAAATATAGCTGCAAGCGATTTATGGATAAGCGCTAGCAGCCAATTTTTATCAAATTAGTGCGCCCCGGCTGCATCTGCAGCGCCTGCGCCCCCCGTTCTGGCGGGGCGGCGGGTCAGCCAGATCAGACCGATCAACAGCAGGAACAACCCGGCGGAGCCCAAGAAGATGTCGTTGGCCGCGCGTGTGAACGCCTGCTGGTCGATGAGCCGGTTGATCTGCGCCAGCGCCTGCATCTGCGTGAGGCCGGACGCGGTGAGGTTGTCCAGCGTCTGTGCAAACACGCCCTGGCCCTGCACCAGCCCTTCGGTCAGGTGCGCGTGGTGCATGGCGGCGCGGCTCTCCCAAAGCGTGGTGGCGATCGACGTGCCCATGGCCCCAGCGGTGATGCGCACGAAGTTGCTCAGGCCCGCAGCTGCCGGGATACGCTCTGGCGCGATACCCGCCAAGGTCAGGGTGGTCAGCGGGATAAAGAAGAACGCCATGGCCGCACCCTGCAGCAGGGTGGGGATCAGGATGTGGATGAAGTCCGTCTGCACCGTGAACTGCGAACGCATCCACAGCACCGTGCTGAACACGATAAACGCACCCGTGGCCATGCGGCGCGGGTCCCACTGGCCCACCTTTTTGCCGACCAGCGGAGTGAGCAAAATGGCAAAGATGCCCACCGGCGCCAGCGCCATGCCGGCCGAAGTGGCGGTGTAGCCCATCCACTGCTGCAGCCACAGCGGCAGCAGCACCACGTTGCCGAAGAAGAGGGCGTAGGCCACCGACAGCGCCAGCGCACCAAAGGTGAAGTTGCGGCCCTTGAAGAGCTTCAAGTCCACCACCGGGTGCTTCTCGGTCAGCTCCCACACCAGGAAGACGGCAAAGGCCACCACGGCGACCACGGCCATGGTGATGATCTCGCCCGAGGCAAACCAGTCCAGCTCCTTGCCCTTATCGAGCATGAGCTGCAGCGCGCCCACCCACAGCACCAGCAGGCTGAGGCCCACCGTGTCGATGGGCAGCTTGCGGATGGGGGTCTCGCGCTGGCGGTAGATGCCCCAGGTGAGCAGCCCGGCCAGCAGGCCCACCGGCACGTTGATGTAGAAGATCCACGGCCACGAGATGTTGTCCGTGATCCACCCGCCCAGCAGCGGCCCCACCACGGGTGCGACCAGCGTGGTCACCCCCCACAGCGCCAGGGCCGTGCCCGCCAGGGCCTTGGGGTAGCTGGCGAGCAGCAGCGTCTGGCTGAGCGGGATCATCGGCCCGGCCACAAGGCCCTGCAGCACGCGGAAGAACACCAGCATTTCCAGCGACGAGGCAAAGCCGCACAGCCAGGAGGTCAGCACAAACAGCATTACGCTCATGGTGAACAGGCGCACCGCGCCAAAGCGCTGCGTGAGCCAGCCGGTGAGCGGCACCGAGATCGCATTGGCCACGCCAAAGCTGGTGATGACCCAGGTGCCCTGGCCGGGGCTCACGCCCAGGTCACCGGCAATGGCGGGGATGGAAACGTTGGCGATGGACGAATCCAGCACGTTCATGAACGTGGCCAGCGACAGGGACAGCGTGCCCAGCAGCAGGGCCGTGCCTTGCAGCGGCGGGTAGGCGGCGGGGGCCGGTGGTTGCGCAGTTGCGGGCGCGGCCTTGGCGGGCGCCTGATCGGCTGCGTCTGCAGTGGGGTTGGCGGTGGTCATGCGCTATCCACCCCGTTTACTGCACCACAGGCGACTGCACTGCCGAGGCCACCGGGGCCGAGGCGTGTTGCTGCTGGCTTTGCGCTGGCGCCTTGCCCACCTTGGGCGATGCCACAGCCACAGCAGCCTTGCCGCTGCGGCCCAGGTTGGCCGCAATGATGTGGGCCACCTCGTCGTCGGCGGCCTTGAACTGCGCGTCGAACACAGCGGTGGCGGCCACGGGCGTGGTGCGCTGGGTGTCGGCCAGCGTCTTGCCGCTCTGGTCGGCAGTGTCCACCTTGACTTCCATCGACAGGCCCACGCGCAGTGGGTGCTCGGCCACTTCCTTGGGGTCGAGCGCAATGCGCACGGGCACACGCTGCACCACCTTGATCCAGTTACCCGTGGCATTCTGGGCGGGCAGCAGCGCAAAGGCGGCGCCGGTGCCAGCACCCAGGCCCGTCACCGTGCCGTGGTAGACGACCTTGGTGCCGTACACGTCGGCTTCCAGCTCGGCCGGCTGGCCGATGCGCAGGGTCTTGAGCTGGCTTTCCTTGAAGTTCGCGTCCACCCACAGGTCGTTCAGCGGCACCAGCGTCATCAGCGGGGCACCCGCCTGCACACGCTGGCCCACCTGCACGCCACGCTTGGCCACGTGGCCGTCCAGCGGGGCGACCAGCTGGGCGCGCTGCACAGCCAGGTAAGCCTCGCGGACGCGGGCCGAGGCACGCGCAACGTTGGGGTGCTGCTCGATGGACGTGCCCTCGGTCTGCGTCTGGCTGGCGGCCAGCTGCTCTTGCGCGGCCAGCACGGCCGACTGGGCGGCGGCCACGGTGCTCTTGGCAGCGGCCAGCTGGGCAGTGGCGTGCTGGAACTCTTCCTTGCCCACGGCGCCGCTGGCCATCAGCGGTGCGCGGCGGTTCACGTCATCCTGCATGCGGGCGGCGTCGGCCTGGGCGCGGGCCAGGTCGGCGCTGCGCAGGCTGACCTGCGCCTTCAGGGTGGCGTTGTTGGCATACAGCGTGCGCACTTCGCGCACGGTCTGGGCCAGCTGGGCCTCGGCCTGCTCCAGCGCCACGCGGGCGTCGGCCGGGTCGAGCTTGACCAGCAACTGGCCGGCCTTCACGTAGTCGGTGTCGTCTGCGCCGATGGACACCACGGTGCCGCCGATCTGCGGCGTGATCTGTACCACGTTGCCCGCCACGTAGGCGTTGTCGGTGGTCTCCACATGGCGGCCATTGGCCCAGTGCCAGCCGCCCCAGCCGATGGCCACCAGCGCGACGGCGGCGGCAATGAGGGTGAGGCCGCGGCGGCGGGCGGTGTTGGCTTCGTTGGCGGTGAAGGGGTCGCTGTTAGCGGTCATGGCGGTGGTCTTTCAGGAATGTGTTGTTATGTGTTTTTGATCGGGTCGGGCCTTGCCAGCTACTTACGCAACGGGCGCGGCCGAGGCCAGTGCACCCGTGGAACTGGCTTTGCCAGGCCACTGGGTGCGTTCCCCTCCCGCGAAGCGAGAGAGGGGGAAGACGCGAAGCGGCTCAGGGGGTGTTTCATACCGCTGTGTCATCTGTCCAGCCGCCGCCCAGGGCCTTCATCAGCACCAGGCGTGTGTCGAGCTGGCGGGCGCGCAGGTCCACAGCCAGACGGCGCTGGGCCAGCACCTGGCTTTCGGTGCTCAGCACCACCAGGTAGTTGCCCAGGCCCGCGCGGTAGCGCTCTTGTGCAAAGCGGTAGGCTTTTTCAGCACTGGCCACGGCCTCGTCCTGCAAGGCCTGCTGGCGGGTGAGCGACTGGATGGAGGCCACGGCGTCGCCCGCTTCCTTGACCGCATCCAGCACGGCGGCGTTGTACTGGGCGATGGCGGCGTCCAGCTCGGCAGCGCGGCCGCCCAGCTGGGCGCGCAAGCGGCCGCCGTCAAAGATCGGCAGGCGCAGCGCGGGAGTCACGCCCATCTGGCGCGAGCTGCCGTTGAACAAGCGGTCCAGCCCCAGCGAGTTCAGGCCAATGAAGGCGCCAATGTTGATGTTGGGATAGAACTCGCTGCGCGCGCTGTTCACGCCTTGCGTCGCTGCCTCCACGCGCCAGCGCGCGGCCACCACGTCGGGGCGGCGGCCCAGCAGGTCGGCGCCCAGCACCTCGGGCACGGCGGTGGGTTGCAGTGCGGCGAGTTGCGGCGTGACCGTGGGCAGGGCATCGGGCGCCTGGCCGGTCAGCACGGCCAGCTGGCGGCGGCCCAGGGTGATCTGCTCTTCGAGCGCTTCGATCTGGGTGCGGGCATCGGGCACGGCGGCCTGGGCCTGTGTCAGCTCGACCTGGCTGTCCAGGCCTGCAGAGGTGCGCTCCTGGGTGAGTTTGCGTTGCTCCTCGCGCTGGGCCAGGGCCCGCACTGCAACATCGCGCTGCGCCACCAGCCGGGCCAGCGCCACATAGCTGCGGCCCACCTGGGCGGCCAGGGTGTTGGCGGCGGCAGCTGCATCGGCCTGGGCGGCGCGGGCCTGGCCCAGTGCGGCCTGCAGCTCGGCAGCGTGCTGGCCAAAGAAGTCGGGCGACCAGCTCAGCGTGGCCTGCACGGTGCCGCTGTTGTAGGTGTTGCCAGCAACGGGAGCAGGCACCAGGCCGTTGGCGGTGTAGCGCTGGCGGGTGGCGTCCACGCCCAGGGTGGCTTGCGGGCCGTTGGCGGCCTCGCGCACCTGGCTCAGCGCCACGGCTTGCTCCAGCCGCGCGCGGCTGACGGCCAGGCTGGGGTTGCCTTGCAGGGCTTGGTCGATCAGGGTGTTGAGCTGCTCGTCACCCAGCGCTTTCCACCACTGGCTGGGGGCGGCGGTGTCGGTGGCTGCGGCGTTCAGGCCCGCGGCCGAAGGGGTGGTTTGCGCCAGCGGTGTGTGGGCCGGGCCGGGGCTGGCGCAGCCCACCAGCAGGAGGGCGGCGGCCAGCGCCAGGGCCGATACCGCGAAATGGGCCGCCAGGGCCGAGCGGGTGGAGGGCAGGGGGGATGGGGTGTTCACGGGGTTCTCCAGAATGGTTTTGGGGTGTTGTGTGGAGGAAAACGGTGTGGGCTGTCTGTGTGTTCAGTCGGCGTCTGCGCCGCGCTGCTGGCGCAGCGCTTCGCCATTGGCCAGCATGCGGCGCAGCAGGCGCAGCAGCAGTTGCCATTCGTCATGGGTGAAGTCGCTCAGGTGGCCGTTGAGCACGTCGGCCAGCACTGGGGGCACCTGGGCAGCCACTTTGTCGCCCTCGGGGGTGAGTGCCAGTTGCACCACGCGGCGGTCGGTGGTGGAGCGCTCGCGCGCCACCAGGCCCTTGGCCTCCAGGCGGTCGAGTGCGCGGGTCATGGAGGCCGGGTCGGTCTCCAGGTCCCGCGCCAGGCTGGCCACGGTGGTGGTGGGGCAACGCGAGATCTTGAACAGCGGCAGCCACTGGGCGTAGGTCAGGTCGTGGGTGGACAGCTGCGCATCGGCCTGGGTGCGGATGGACGTCATCACCTTGCGCATCAGGTAGCCCACGCTGTTTTCGGGCTGAAGCTGGTGGGGGCTGTAGAAGCCAGGGCCGGGCTGCGACGGCGAGGAGGTGTGGGAAGTCATGGAGGGTGAATTTAATTGACTAGACAATGATTGTCTTGGCAAGTAGATAACACCCGCGATGTACTCAGGGTTTTTACGGGGTCATGATTGCTATCAAAGGGATAGCTAAAGATGAATACAGACGTGCGCAGGGGGCCAATTTGGCATTGAGCCGACGGTACAGCAGATGAGAGTGGGCCGCCCGCGCAGGCCCGTGCAGCGCGTGGACGTATCGGCTATTGACCGGTCAGGCGCTGCGCCCAGGCGGGCAGCGGCTGGGCCAAGGGGGTGACTTGGGCGGGAGAGCACACGGCCACCAGCTGCGGCCCGGTGCCGGTGGCCTCGGCAGCGTCATACAGATAGGACACATCCGCCTGCCGCACGGCCTGGGCCAGGTTGTCCATGGTGCGGGGGTAGCGGGCCAGTATGCGTCCGGGCGGCACCGGGTGCCCACCTTCGCGCACGCGCTTCGCCACGCGGGCCAGCAGCCGGGCCGGGTCGTCCAGCGCCACGATGTACAGGGCCACGGTGTAGCCGCAGCGCTGGGCTTCTTCGATGAGTTCCAGTTTGGAAGGGTGCGAAAACACGGTTTCGCTGGCGAAGTCTGCGCCTTCGCGCAGCAGGGTGGCACGACGGTCATCGGCCCATTGGCGGGCGGCTTCGGACCGGGCTTCGGGGTCAGCAATGTGCTGCAGGTGCGCCTGTTCATACAGGTCGGCGTTCACAAACTCCAGCGGCGGACCCAGGATGCCTTCGCGCACCAGGGCGCGGTACAGCGTGGATTTGCCCGCCCCGTTCGGGCCTGCCAGCAGGTGGAACCAGCGGGGTGGCGTATTGTGGCGGGACGGCGGGGAGGGCTGCCGGGCGGGGGCCACCATGCAAGGTCAGGCAATAGGGGTGGCTGCCTTGGCCTGGTTCTCCAGCACCACTTCACGCACCCGCTGCGCGAGCGTGCCGCGCGTTTGGGCTGCCAGCAGGCGGGCGGTGAGGGCGTCCACCGACGTGGGGGCCGCCAGGGCGGCGGTGCGTGCCGCTGCGGCTTCGTACTGCTCGATGGCGCTGCGTGCTTCCTGCACGCTCAGGCCGGTGTGTTCCACGATCTGGCCCAGCGTGGCCCAGTATTCGATCTGGCTGGCCACCGAGCGGCGCATGGGCTGCGCGGCCTGGCGGGCCTGTTCCACCAGGTGGGCGGGGAGCTTGACGGAAGAAAAGGCAGTGGCGGACATGGCGATCTCCTGATTGGCGCATTTTGCGCCAATCGGGGCGTGAAAGCAAAGTGCTCTGCCGGCCTCACTCTCTCCGTGTAAGGGTATAGGGCGATACCATGCGCGCTCAAACCTTCATTCACCCACTGATTCAGCCTGCAGACTGCCCTATGACCGAATCTCCCTTGCTCGCATCCGCCCCTTCCGCCATCTCACCGCTGCGTTTTGCTGTGATGGGCGCGGGCGCCGTAGGCTGCTACTTTGGCGCCTTGTTGGCCCGGGCGGGCCATGCCGTCACGCTTATCGGGCGGCCGGCCCATGTGCTGGCGATACGGGACAACGGCTTGCGGCTGCAGACGGCGGAAATGGACGTGCAAGTGCCCCTGGCGGCCAGCACCGAGGCCAGCGCAGTGCACGGCGCGGACGTGGTGCTGTTCTGCGTGAAGTCGTCCGATTCGGAAGACGCTGCACAGCAGATTCGCCCCCATCTGGCCCCTGGCGCGCTGGTGCTGACCTTGCAGAACGGCGTGGACAACGACGAACGCGTGCGCGCCGTGCTGGACGCCAGCACCCCTGTGGCCGCCGCCGTGGTGTACGTGGCCACCGCCATGGGCGGCCCCGGGCACGTGGTGCACCATGGCCGGGGCGAGCTGGTGATTGCACCTTCGCCGCGCAGCGACGAGGTGGCCCGCCAGCTGACGGCGGCGGGCATTCCCACCCAGGTGTCAGACAACGTGCGTGGCGCGCTCTGGGCCAAGCTGGTGCTCAACAGCGCCTACAACGCGCTGTCGGCACTGTCGCAACAACCCTACGGCCCGCTGGTGCAGGTGCCGGGCGTGACGCAGGTGATTGCCGACATCGTGGCCGAATGCCTGGCGGTGGCGGCGGCCGATGGGGTGACGATTCCGGGAGATGTGCAGGCGGCGGTGCGTGGCATTGCCAGCACCATGTCCGGGCAGTATTCGTCCACCGCGCAGGACCTGGCGCGTGGCAAACCTACCGAGATCGACCACCTGAATGGCTACGTGGTCAAGCGCGGCGCCGCCTTGGGAGTGCCGACGCCGCTGAACCACGCGCTGCAGGTGCTGGTGAAGCTGGCCGAGATGAAGCGCGCTGCTGGCTGAACCGGGGATCGGTCAGGCCAGGGCCGCCTCTTCCAGCAGCCGCTCGCGCACTTCCTGCGCCGCCTGCACCATGTGGCGCAGGGCAGCCTCGGTCTCGGGCCAGCCCCGGGTCTTGAGGCCGCAGTCGGGGTTCACCCACAGGTGCTCCACGGGCACCACCTCGGCGGCTTTTTCCAGCAGTGCGGCCATCTCCTGCACGCCGGGCACGCGGGGCGAGTGGATGTCGTACACGCCGGGGCCGATCTCGTTCGGGTACTTGAAGTCGCCAAAGCCCTGCAGCAGCTCCATGTCCGAGCGGCTCGTCTCAATCGTGATCACATCGGCATCCATGGCCGCGATGGCGGGCAGGATGTCGTTGAACTCGCTGTAGCACATGTGGGTGTGGATCTGCGTGTCGTTGCGCACGCCGCTGGCGCTGATGCGGAAGGCGCGCGTGGCGCGGTCCAGGTAGCTCTTCCACCCCGCGCGGCGCAGCGGCAGCCCTTCGCGAATGGCGGGCTCGTCGATCTGGATGATGGCGATGCCGGCGGCTTCCAGGTCGCACACCTCGTCGCGGATCGCCCAGGCGATCTGGTCGGCCGTGGTGGCGCGGGGCTGGTCGTCGCGCACAAAGCTCCATTGCAGGATGGTGATGGGGCCGGTGAGCATGCCTTTCATGGGCTTGGCGGTGAGGCTCTGCGCGTACTGGGTCCAGGCCACCGTCATGGGCGTGGGGCGGGCCACATCGCCGTAGATGATGGGCGGCTTCACGCAGCGCGAGCCATAGCTCTGCACCCAGCCGTTGGCGGTGAAGGCAAAGCCGTCGAGCTGCTCGCCAAAGTATTCGACCATGTCGTTGCGCTCGGCCTCGCCATGCACCAGCACGTCCAGCCCCAAGGCTTCCTGCTTGCGCACAGCCAGGGCAATTTCAGCTTCCATCTTTTGCTGGTAGTGCGCTGCATCCAGTGCCCCGCGCTTGAAGGCGGCACGGGCTGCGCGGATCTCTGCCGTCTGCGGGAACGAGCCAATCGTGGTGGTGGGCAGTAGCGGCAGCTTCAGTCGTGCGCGCTGGGCCTTTTGCCGGGCGGGGAAGGCGCTGGCGCGCTGGTCGGCCCCCGGCGCGGCGGCAGCGATGCGGGCGGCCACGGTGGCGCGGTGCACACGTGGGCTGGCACGGCGTGCGGCCAGGGCGGTGCGGGCGGCGTGCAGTTCGTCATCTGCCGCCGCTTCGCCTTGCGACAAGGCGGTGGCAAGCACGCGCAGCTCATCGAGTTTTTCCACCGCAAACGCCAGCCAGGACTTCACCTCGGCATCCAGCTGCGTTTCTGCCTCCAAGCTGAACGGCACATGCAACAGCGAGCACGACGGCGCCAGCCACAGCTCGCCCTGGTGCTTGTCGGCCACGGGCCGCAGCTTTTGCAGCGCCGCATCCAGGTCGGTGCGCCAGATGTTGCGGCCGTCCACGATGCCCACCGACAGCACTTTGTGCGACGGCAACCAGTCGGCCACGCCCACCAGTTCGTCAGGGGCGCGCACGGCGTCCACATGCAGGCCGGCCACGGGCAGCTGGCAGGCCAGGCGCAGGTTCTCGGCCAGGGGCGAGAAGTAGGTGGCCATTAGCAGCTTGGGCGCGCTGCGGGCGAGTTGCCAGTAGCTGGGCTCAAAGGCGTGGCGCCACACGTCGGGCAGGTCCAGGCCCAGGATGGGTTCGTCGATCTGCACCCATTCCACGCCCTGGGCCTTCAGGCGTGCCAGCACGGCTTCGTACACGGGCAGCAGGGACTCCAGCAGGCTGAATCGGTCGAAGCCCGCCGTTTTGGATTTGCCCAGCCACAAGAAGCTCAGCGGCCCCAGCAGCACGGCCTTGACGCGGTGGCCCAGTGCTTGGGCCTCGGCCACTTCGGCAAACAGGCGCTCACTGGCCAGGTGGAACTGGGTGTGGGCGCTGAACTCGGGCACGAGGTAGTGGTAGTTGGTGTCGAACCACTTGGTCATCTCCAGTGCGGGCTGGCCTGCGGTGTGGTGCTTGGCGGTGCAACCGGCGCTGCAGCCTGCGTGGTCAGGTGTGGTGTGGGCCGACACGCCCCGTGCCATTGCAAAGTAGCGGGCCAGCTCGGGCGTGTGGGCATCAAAGCCAAAACGTGCGGGCTCGCAGCCCAGCAGCTGGATGTGGTTGGCCACGTGGTCGTACAGCGCAAAGTCGCCGACCGTCACACAACCCAGGCCCGCGTCGGCCTGCGCCTGCCAGTGTTGCTGGCGCAGCTGGGCGGCGGTGGCCTGCAGATCGGCTTCGGTGCTGTCACCGCGCCAGAAGGATTCGAGCGCGAATTTCAGCGCGCGCTGCGCCCCCATGCGCGGAAAGCCCAGGGTGTGCGTGAGCACGGGGCGGCGGGTGGTTGGAGCGGCGAGCGACATGGTGATTTCCTTCTTCTGAATGGAGCAATGCAATGAAAGCACCGATGGTCGCGCGGGCTCGTTTATTATTCAAACGAAAGTTTTAGTTGATCAACTTGAAAATTAATAATGAACCAGTCGATTCTGGAAGTGCGCCACCTGCGCACCCTGGTGGCCCTGCGCGACAGCGGCAGCCTGGTACGGGCCGCGCAGTTGCTCAACCTCACGCAGTCGGCGCTGTCGCACCAGATCAAGCTGCTGGAAGACCGCTACGGCCAGCCGCTGTTTGAGCGCAAATCGGTGCCACCGCAGTTCACCGCCGTGGGCGAACGCCTGCTGGCGCTGGCCGATGCCATGCTGCCGCAGGTGGAAGGGGCCGAGCGCGACATTGCCCGCCTGGTGCTGGGGCAGGGTGGGCAGATGCGCATTGCGGTGGAATGCCACACCTGCTTTGACTGGCTGATGCCCGCCATGGACGCGTTTCGCACCCGCTGGCCCGAGGTGGAGCTGGACATCGTGAGCGGCTTTCATGCCGACCCTGTGGGCCTGCTGCACCAGGGCCGGGCCGATGTGGCCATCGTGTCGGAGGTGGATGCCGACGAGGTGGGCGTGGACTACCACGCGCTGTTCGGCTTTGAGATTCGCGCGTTGCTGGCCAACACGCACCCGTTGGTCGCCAAGCCGCACCTGGTGGCGCAGGACTTTGCCGACCAGACCATCATCACCTACCCCGTGCCCGACGAAATGCTGGACCTGATCCGCCAGGTGCTGGAGCCCGCCGGCGTGCGCCCCCCGCGCCGCACCACCGAGCTGACGGTGGCCATGCTGCAGCTGGTGGCCAGCGGGCGCGGCGTGGCGGCGCTGCCGCTGTGGGCGGTGCAGAGTTATCTGGACCGGGGGTATGTGACGGCGCGGCCCATTGCGGCAGGACCTGGCGAAAAAGGCCTGCGCGGCGAGTTGCACGCCGCCTGCCTGCCCAGCCTGTCGGCCAAGCCGTATCTGCAGGACTTTGTGCAGGTGACGCGGGAGACGAGCTTTGTGACGCTCAAGGGCGTGGAGTTGTTGTGACAGGATCGGGCGCGTACTTGTCGCCCACTTCTTCGCGCAGCGGGTGGGTGTCGTAGACGATGTTCATGTCGCGGATGTGGGTGCTGCCAGCGTCGAAAGTGAACACATCCACGCAGGTGAACGTCACTTCGCGCCCATCGTTCAAAGTCCAGTCGTAGCGGAAGTAGGCAGCAAGCCGCACGGCGCCGCCGTTGTCTGGTTGGGCGGATTCGAACAGATCCAGCACGGTGATCACGCTGCCGCTGGAGGCCTGGGCGAGCTTCTTGAAAAAGTCGCTGGCGCGCATGGTGCCCAGAAAGGGCGAGTGCACCACGCCATCGTCTTCAAAACAGGCAATCAACCCGTCGGTGTGGCTGGCGTGCAGGTGGGCGAGGTAGGTGCGGACGGTGTCGAGTGGCGTGGTCATGGGCAGGAGCGTGGTGAAGAAAGAAGCCCAGAGCTTCGCCCCGCCCGGCGGCTGCGACAAGAGACAATGGCGCCTCATACATAAAAGCTGCTTATGTATCTGCGCTACCTGCATTACCTCCAAGCTGTCATCGACCAGGGCTCGTTTGCGCGCGCGGCGCAGGCCTGTGGGGTGTCGCAGCCCGCCATCAGCCAGGGCATGAAGGCGCTGCAGGCGCAGTTCGACACGCCCCTGCTGGTGCGGGACGGGCGCCGTTATGTGCCCACCGACCTGGCCCGGCGTGTGGTGGCCGAAGGCGCGCCGCTGGCCCAGCGCATCGACGCCTTGCCGCAGGCCCGCCGGGCCGCTGTGGACCGCAATCGGTTGCGAGTGGGGCTCACGGCCTCCGCCGCGCTGGTCTGTGGGCCGCTGCTGTACAAGGCCTGGTGCCTGCCGCAGCCCCAGCGTTCACTGGAGATGACCACCACCGACGAGGGGAGCCTGCTGACGGGCCTGCTGCATGGCCGTTTCGACGCCGTGATTGCGCCCCGGCCGCGCCAGTTTGCCCACCCGGATGTGGTGCAGTGGCGCTTGTACGAGCTGCAGCCGCAAATTTATGCGCGGCGTCGCCACCCGCTGGCGCAGGCCCGGTCACTGGCCGATTTGCAAGGCGCCGCCTGGGGCTGTGTGGGCCCGAGCGTGAGCGGCCCGGTGGACGTGCTGACCGAGGCGCACCGCGTGCGGCGCATGCCCGCGCCGCGCATGGCTGTGCGCTGCCCGGACTTTGCCAGCCTGCTGAACCTGGTGGTGGGCTCGGACCTGCTGGCTGTGCTGCCACACCCCGCGTTGCTGGGGGCTGCGGCAGAGCAGGTGGTGCCGCTGCAACTGGCCGAGGCACTGCCGCTGTATGGCATGTGGCTGTTCGAGCGCAAGGCGCGCAAGCCCTGCCTGGGGCCGGAGGTGTTTGCGGGGCGGGTGTGAGGCAGGGGCGCCCGGGTGTGGAGTTTGATGCTATTTATTTGATAGCTAATCAGGCATGATGGACACGCGCAAACGGCCTAAAAAGGCTTGAAAATCCAACGGTCAGCCAGCCACCGTGGCTGGCACCGGCACCCGCACGGCGCCCGAGGTATAGAACGCGTGCAGGTTCTCCAGCACCAGGTCCGCCATCGCGCGGCGGGTTTCGTGCGTGGCACTGGCGGTGTGGGGGGTGAGCACCACGTTGTCCAGCGCCATCAGGGCGGGGGGCACATGGGGTTCGTTGTCGAACACGTCCAGGCCCGCACCGGCGATGCGGCGCTCGGCCAGGGCGTCGATGAGCGCCGCCTCATCCACCACGCTGCCACGCGCCACGTTGATGAGGTAGCCCTGCGGGCCCAGAGCGTCGAGCACATCGCGGTTGACCAGGTGGCGCGTGCCCGCGCCGCCCGCCACCGTCAGCACCAGGTAGTCGGCCCACTCGGCCAGTGCGGTCAGCGACTCGAAGTAGGGTAGCGCGCAGCCCTCGGCCGGGCGGCGGTTGTGGTAGCCCACCTCCATGCGGAAGCCCGCCGCGCGCTCGGCCACGGCCTGGCCGATGCGCCCCATGCCCACGATGCCCAGGCGCTTGCCCGACACGCGCGTGCCCAGCGCAAACCGTGCCTTGGGCCATTGGCCCTGGCGCACAAACCGGTCGCTGGCGGCAATGCCGCGCGACACGTCCAGCATCAGCGCAAACGCCATGTCGGCCACACAGTCGTTGAGCACGCCGGGCGTGTAGCCCACCTGCACGCCACGCGCCTTGGCCGCGCCGATATCCAGCGCATCAAAGCCCACGCCAAAGCTGCTGATGACCTGCAGATGGGGCAGGGCGGCGATCACCTCGCCTGTGAGCCCGATGGACGCCGTGGTGACCACGCCCGAAAACTCCGCGCCGTGCGCCGCCAGAAAGCCCTGCGGGTCGGCCTGGTCGGCCAGGCAGGCCACGCTGTAGCGCGCGGCCAGTTCGGTTTCGAGGGCGGGCAAGGGCAGGCGGCCGACTTGCAGGATGCGGGGCGGGGCGTTGGTGGTCATTGGATGGAGTGCAACCTGGAATGTTGAGAAGGCGGACTTGAGTCGCAGTGTCGCGTATCGCCGGGCTACGGAGACGGGCGCGGCCCCGCCAGCGCCGCCGTGCAAGGGCCGCCCCGCCGCAGGGGCGGCGTCCCCCTGAGGGGGATGGCGCGAAGCGACTCAGGGGGCATCAAGTGTTTACACGCACGGCCTGGCGGGCCAGCAGCTTCCACTGGCCGCCTTGCTGTTGCCACACGCCCAGGATCTTGATCTGCACCTTGCCGGGCTTGCCCGAGTCGTTGGTGTCGGCCGTGAGGGTGTGGCGCACGATGGCAGAGTTGCCCACCACCTTGATGGTCTGGTCGGTGATGGTGATGGTCACGAAGTCAGACTTGCCCGCCACCAGGTCGCCGATGAAGCTGTCCTTGGTGTCCACGCGGCCGCCCGAGTGGCCATAGCTCAGGTCGTCGGCCACGAGGGCAGTCAGCGCAGCGGGCGTGGGGTCGATCATGGCCAAGCGCAGGCGTTCGGCAGCGGCGGCCACAGCCTGCTCGGAAGCGGCCGGTACAGGGGTCGCTGCGGCAGTGGTCGCGTGGCTGGCGCAGCCGCTCAGCGTGACAAGGGCCAGGGCGCTCGCTGCGGCGAGGATGAGGGTCTTGAGCATGTTGTCTGTCTCCTGATGGTGTTGTGTGTTGGCGTGCCGCGTTGGCACCACACGCCCGTGCACGGCCAGGCGCGTGGTGTGTGGAATCGCTGAAAAAAGGGCCTGGAGAACCAGGCCCTTGGAGGCATCTGTCAGGCCGTGCTTACTGCGGGCCGAGCTTGTCGATCAGCGCCTTGAGCTCTTCCATCTCGCTGGGCTTCAAGTCCGTCAGCGGCGCGCGCACTGGCCCGCCGTCGTGGCCCACGATGCGGGCACCTGCCTTGATGATGGAGACGCCATAGCCTTCCACGCGGTTGCGGATGGCCAGGTAGGGCATGAAGAAGGATTTGAGCAAGCGGTGCTGGGTGGCCGTGTCGTCACTGGCCACGGCCTTGTAGAACTCCATTGCAGTCTTGGGGATGAAGTTGAACACCGCCGACGAATACACCGGCGTGCCCAGCGCCTTGTAGGCCGCCGCATACACCTCGGCCGTGGGCAGGCCGCCCAGGTACGAAAAGCGGTCGCCCATCTTCATGTAGATGGAGGACATCACCTCGATGTTGCCCACGCCGTCCTTGAAGCCCACCAGGTTCGGGCAGCGGTCGGCCAGGATGGCCAGCGACTCGGCCGTGAGCTTGGTGCGGTCGCGGTTGTAGACGATCACGCCGAACTTCACGCTCTTGCAGACCTGCTCCACATGGGCGATCAGTCCTTCCTGTCCCGCTTCGGTCAGGTAGTGTGGCAAGAGCAGGATGCCGTGGGCGCCCAGGCGCTCGGCCTCTTGCGCATGGGCAATGGCCGTACGGGTGGGGCCACCGGCACCGGCAATGATGGGCACCTTGCCACGGCAGGTATCCACTGCGGTCTTGATGACCTGGCCGTACTCGGGGCCCGAGAGTGAGAAATACTCGCCCGTGCCACCGGCGGCAAACAGCGCGCTGGCGCCGTAGGGGGCCAGCCATTCCAGGCGCTCGATATAGGTCTTGGGGCGGAATTCGCCCTGCTCGTCAAAGTCCGTGATCGGGAACGACAGCAGGCCGGAGCCCATGATGGTTTTGAGTTCTTGGGGAGTCATGTCAGTGCGGGGCGGTAGTAGGAAATGGGAAGGCGAGGGAGGAGGCATGAGGGGTTCGCTGACACCTTCTTAGTCGAGCTTGATGTTGGCGGCCTTCACCACGGTGGCCCAGCGGGCGCGCTCCTTGGCGAAGAACTGGTCTTGTTCGGCAGGGGTCATGGTGACCACCTCGGCACCCTGGCCGGCCAGGCGCGAACGGATCTCGGGCGCGCGAATGGCGGTGATCAGCGCCTTGTTGAGCTTCTGCACGACGGCTTCCGGCGTGCCACGCGGCACCAGAATGCCTTGCCATGTGCCCGATTCGAAACCGGGCACACCCTGCTCGGCAATGGTGGGCACGTCGCCGATCAGCGGCATGCGCGTGGCCTTGGAGACGCCCAGCACCTTGAGCTTGCCGTTTTGCACGTGGGGCAGGGTGGCGAGCATGCCGTTCATCAGGATCTGCGTCTGCCCGGCCACGGTGTCCTGGATGGCAGTGACGCCGCCCTTGTAGGGGATGTATTGCCAGCGCGCACCGGCGGCGCGCTCCAGTGCCACGCCAGCGACGTGGGGGGCGCTGCCAGTGGCGGTGACGGCGAAGTTCAGGTCGTTCTTCTTCGAGTACGCCACCAGCTCCTTGAGGTTGCTGACGGGCACCGAGGGGTGCACCACCAGCAGGTGGGGCGAGTAGGCCAGCATGGTCACGCCACGCAGGTCCTTGGAGGGGTCGAACGACAGCTTGGTATAGACCGAAGGGCTGATGGCCAGCGCGCCCACGTCGCACAGCAGCATGGTGTAGCCGTCCGGCTCGGCCTTGGCCACGAAGTCGGCACCCAGGTTGCCGTTGGCGCCGGGCTTGTTCTCCACGATGACGGACTGCTTGAGCGCCTCGGACATCGCCTGGCTGATGGAGCGGGCAATGATGTCCGAGCTGCCACCGGGCGGGTAGGGCACCACGATGCGCAGGGTCTTCGCGGGCCAGTCAGCGCTTTGTGCGGTGGCGGAGGCCGCTGCCAGGGTGGCGATGCAGGCGAGAAGGGCGGCTCTACGGCGCAGGGTCATGGAATGTCTCCTGAGTGATGTTGTTAGTCATCGTACAACTAAGATTGCAAAATGGCAATACATGCCGTGAGAATTTTGGGTGGTCTTAGGACGGATTGAGGGTTTTTACTAGCTCTTTCCTGACCGCATTCCTCCTATGCCAGGCAGGTGGGGAATCCTTGCAGATTGTTCGTCGAAATTCGGGTAATCCCTGCGTGTGTAAGACAGGCTTGTGGTGACAATGCTGATCTTGTTGTACGACAACATATAACGTATGACAAAACCCAACCGCTCCGCCAACAGCTGGGTGCCTCAGCACACAGCCCGGCAGATGACCATCCACCCACACAACCCGCGGTCCAGGCCCTGCTACCGCGCAGACCCCTTCGGGAGACGGCAATGACCTCTACACCACGCACACGCACCCGGGTGGCACAACTGGCACTGGCAGCCGTTGCCGCGCTGTCCACCCCCGGCGCCTGGGCGGCAACCTGGGTGTATGTCGCCAACGCGGACAGCCAGGATGTCTCGGTGCTGGAACTGGACCGCAACACTGCCACGCTCAAGCCGGTAGACACCGTGCCGCTGGGCGGCACCGCCATGCCGATGGCCGTGAGCCCGGACAAGAAGGTGCTGTACGTGGCGTTGCGCTCGCAGCCATTCCGAGTGGTGAGCCTGGCCATCGACCCCACCAGCGGCAAGCTGCGCAAGCTGGGCGAGGCCCCTCTGGCCGACAGCATGGCCAACATCGACACCGATGCCACGGGGCGCTGGCTGTTTGCGGCCTCGTACCCCGGCCACAAGATCACGGTCAACAGCATTGGCAAGGATGGGGCGGTGGGTGCGGTGCAGCAGCTCATCCCCACGGCGCCCCACGCGCACGCCATTCACGCCGATGCGGCCAACCGCCATGTGTTTGCCACCAGCCTGGGGGGCGACAACCTTTCGGCCTGGCGTTTTGATGCCGAGAGCGGCAGGCTCACCGCCCATGAACCCGCGCTCACGCAGGTTGCTCCCGAAAAATCCGGCCCGCGCCACTTTGTGTGGGATACCGCCCAGCGCACCATGTATGTGCTGAACGAGCTGGATGCCGCCGTACATGTGATGGCTTACGACAAGGAGCGCGGCACGCTGCGCCCGGTGCAGCGCACCACAGCACTGCCCGCAGGTTTTAAAGGCAAGCCCTGGGCCGCCGACATTCACCTGTCGCCCGACGGCCGCACGCTGTATGCGTCCGAGCGCACCTCCAGCACGCTCAGCAGCTTCCGCGTGGATGCCGCCACCGGCCAGCTCCAGCCGCTGGGCCAGGTGCCCACCGAGAAATCACCGCGCGGTTTTGCGGTGGATTCTTCAGGCCGCTTTCTGATCGCGGCAGGGCAGGAGTCGCACCACCTGGCGCTACACCCCATCGACCCCGCCACCGGCATCCCCGGCACGCCCACGCGGGTGCCGGTGGGCAAGAACCCCAATTGGGTCGAGATCGTCGATCTGCCCTGAGCGTCCATTGCATTGCACGCGCCAGCCGCACCGGCTTTTTTGCGCTCCGTTTTTCTATCGCCGTTCCGTTCACCATCCACAAAACACCCAGGAGACACCACCATGCAACGCAGAACTCTCATCCACACCGCCGCCCTGGCGGCCGCAGCCTTCAGCACCCTTGTCAGCCTGCCCGCCACAGCCCAGGGCACCTGGCCCACTGGCAAACCCATCACCTACATGGTGCCGTTTGCCGCAGGCGGCACCACCGACACGCTGGCGCGGCTGATTGGCCAGCAACTGGGTACAGCCCTGGGCACCACGGTGGTGGTGGAGAACAAGGGCGGCGCGGCGGGCAGCATCGGCTCTGAAGCTGCTGCGCGCTCTGCGCCCGATGGCTACACCCTGCTGGGCGGCACCGTCAGCTCGCACGCCATCAACGTGAGCCTCTACCCCAAGCTGGGCTACGACCCCATCAAGTCCTTCAGCCCCGTCACGCTGATCGGCACCAACCCGGTCGTGTTGGTGGTGGCGGCCAACAGCCCTTTCAAAACCCTCAAGGACGTGCTGGCGGGGGCGAAGGGCAAGCAAGGCGGCCTGTCGTCGGCCTCGGCCGGCACAGGCAGCTCGCAGCATTTGGCCGTGGAGTTGCTGGCGTACAAGTCGGGCGTGAAGTTCACCCACATCCCCTACAAGGGCAGCGGCCCGGCCATCCAGGATGTGATCAGCGGCCAGGTGGACATGATGTTTGACACCACGGTGGTCGCAGCGCCGCACATCCAGAGCGGCAAACTGCGCGCCATTGCCGTCACCTCACCCCAGCGCCTGGCCTCCATGCCCGACGTGCCCACCGTGGCCGAGTCCGGCGTGGCAGAACTCAAGGACTTCCAGGTGCAGTCCTGGCAGGCCATCTTTGTGCCGGCTGGCACGCCCACGCCCGTGGTCACGCGCCTGCACGACGAGATCCGCAAGATCCTGGCCCAGCCGGACATGCAAACCCGCCTGAAGGGCTTTGGCATGGAGCCCGCCGACATGACCGTGGCCCAGATTGCTGCGTTCCAGAAGGCCGAAGTCGAGAAGTGGGCTCAGGTTATCAAGGCCGCCAATATCAAGGTAGATTGAACGCCTGCCTAACTCTGATCTCCCTGTGAAGACTTTGCGGAACCGCCTGCGGGCTGTTCCGCTTTTTTATGGTGTCAGCGCATGCGAGTTGGTCAGCCGGTGGCGCTGCGGCTGCCGTCCGCAGAGCGCGCGGTCAGCAGAAAGTCGGGGTGTTGGCCGGTCAGCAGCAGGAACATCGCAAACACCGGCCCCTGCATGTTGCGCTCGTCGCTCATGCTCTCCAGCGCCTGCCAGGTGCGCGACTGCACGCCGCCCCGGCTGCCGGTCTGCAGCGGGTAGCCCATGAGTTCGGCCGCCTGGGCCTGGCTCAGCCCGGCGGCAGTGCGGGCGGCCTTGAGCTGATCGCCGGTGGGCGCAGGCATGGCGAGAGCGAGAGCAGGGCGTGGCGGCTGGGACATAAGTTTGCTATAAAATTAGGAGCTATTTGGGCATGATGGACGCGCGAAGAGGCCCATTTTTACCCAAAACTGCGTGCCAACATCCGGGTGTGGTGCGGGTGCGTCACTGGACAAACTGGTGGGGTGCGCCTCTGGGGCATTGCGGAGGGCCGCTCCTAGAATTCGCTCGCGCTTGACGAAAGACAACACCACAACACGCCGCGCACCCAGCGGCATCCGAGGAGGGACTTGTGAGCTACACCATCCAGATCTGGGAAAAGCCCGCCGATTGGCCCTGGCCCACCACCAAGGCCGAGGCGGACACGCAGTACGAGCGTGCGGAGGCGGGCCCCCAGGTGCCGATGAACCCCAAGTTCACGGCCTGGGCCAAGGCCGTCGAGCAGCGCTCTCCCGGGTTATGGGACATCTACCTTGGTGGCCCTGAAATGACCGACCCCACTTGGGGCGTGGGCATCAACACCCGCGCTTCGGATTAGGGCGCTCCGTTTGATGATGGCTGGGAGCAGGCAGTGCGCCTGGGCCTGAACCTGTACGACCCGCAAAGCGGCGTGCACTACCTGGGAAACGGCGATGCGCCCGAAGAGCCCGATCTGCCCGTGCAGCGTGCGGCGCGAGCCCGCCAGGCGGGCGACGACGCCACCGCCTGGGCCGAATACCGCCACTGGGCTGCGCGCGGCAACCCCCACGCCCTCTACGCCCTGGGCCGTGCGCTGCGCTTTGGCACCATGGGCCAGCGCAGGCACTTCGACCTGGCGGCCGCGCTGCAGTTGATGGGCGCCCACGACGCAGAGACCCGCAAGGATGCCCAGGCCTTCTATGGGCGCTTTCCGGAACAAGCCAAGGAGCGTGTACAGGCACTGATGGTGCGACTGAAGGCTGCCCCTGGGGAGCAATTGCTGCGCATCGTAGACGAAGAGCGCAGGGCGGTGGACGACGCTGTGGCCCGCTGCGAACAGTTGGCGCTGTACTCGCGCAGGCGCATTGAAGCCACCGACGCCCTGGAGCCTGCCGCAGTACAGGGGCATGAGGTCGCGGCTTTCCTGCACGCGCTGGATGTCGTGATCGGCTGGGAGCAGCCCAACTACGAAAACGCCCGCACCTGGTGCCAGCGTGCGGCCGAATGGGATTACGAGCCCGCCAAGCGCCTTTTGGCCGTGATGCACGAGCGCGGCTGGGGTGGGCCAGTGGACACGCAGCAGGCCGCGAAGTGGAACACCGCCGCGCAAGAGCAGCGGCAGCAGGCGCTGAAAAAGAAGCAGGCCCAGGAAGCGTCAGAATCGCCGGGTGGCCTGAGCCTTGCGCCCATGACCCCGGCCGCGCCTGCGCCGGCGCCGGTGGTGTGGACCGGCAACCCCCTGCGCGACCTGCCGGGCTGGTACGCCCGCGAGGGCGATCCGCACGCCGCGTTTCACCTGGGCACCAGCGACGAACATGGCCGCTATGGCGGCCCCGTGAACCTGACCCAGGCCCGCGCCTGGTATGCCCAGGCGGCCGAGGCAGGCCACGCCGACGCCACGTACAACCTGGGCACCTTCGTCGAAAGCGGCAAGGGCGGCCCCAAAGACGCGATGGTGGCCAAGGCGTTGTTCATGCTGGCCAATACGCGTGGCACCACCATGCAGATTGCCGACCTGCGCATCAAGCCACTGGACCAGGGGCCTGTGCGGGCGCTGGTGACGGCCTTGCGCGAGCCGGGGCGGCTGCGCGCCGTGCTGCAGGAGCGCGGGCTGTCGCCCAGCATTGCAGCGCCTGGCGCCTCGTCATCTGCCGCAGTGGCTGGTGCAGTTGCTGCAGGACTGTCCGCCACGGAGTGGGGGCGGGCCGATGGCGCCCCTGCAGCCCCCGTAGCGCCTGCGCGTGCCCAGCCTTCCCAGCCGCCGTCGCCCAGCCGCTCGCGCAGCCGGGTGGACGATGAGGAGGAGGAAGACGACGGGCACAGGCACGGCGCACAGTCCTCGTTTTCCCTCCACCTGGGCCATGTTGCGCTGGCCATCGGCGTCGCCAATGCCGTGCTGCTCATCGCCTTCTTCAAGCCCGGTGCGAGCTTCCGCATGGGCATGTTTGGCCTGGGACTGGTCGCAGCCTTTGGTGCCTGGCGCACAGCGCGCGACTTTGACTGGTCGCCCCTGGCGCGCGCTGTGGTGGCCGTATTGGCCGCAGTGCCGATGGTGGGCATGGCCGTATGCCTGGGCCTGCTGTTCAAGGCGGTGCGCGAGCGCGGCTAAGCGCGTTCTTGACCGGTCGTTACCTCGTGCGCCAGCATCTGCGCAAAGTACGACTCGGGCTGGATGTTGGTGTAGTTAGGAATGTCTGCCGACAGCTCGGCCATAGTCGCCTTGGCGGCCGTTTGGGCCTGCTTCAGGTCGCTGAAGAATGCGTTGGTTAGCGCCACCGCCTGGCCCGGGCGAGGATCGCCAGGGTAGAGCACGCGGTCGCTCTCCAGCCGCAGCAGGCCCAGTGGCTGCAGTGCCGCGCGGGCAATTCGCATGTGTTCACCGTGGTAGTAGTCGTGATTGAAGGTGGCGCCTTCGCGCCAGCGGTACAGGGCGGTGACTTTGATCATTGGTGCGATTCCATCCAGTGGTTGAAACCCGCCACCGTAGGGACAACACACCCGCCGCACAGCCGCGTGCGCGACAGCGTGTCGCCCATGTGGCTCGTAACCTTGCTCGCCAACTCAGTCTTCTTCCGATTCGCCCAGGAACCCGCCGCTCTGGTGCCCCCACAGCCGCGCATACACGCCGCCCTGGCCCAGCAGCTGCGCGTGGGTGCCTTCTTCGACGATGCGGCCTGCGTCCATCACGATGAGGCGGTCCATGGCGGCAATGGTGGACAGGCGGTGCGCAATGGCAATCACCGTCTTGCCCTGCATCAGGCCGTCCAGGCTTTGCTGGATGGCGGCTTCCACCTCGGAGTCGAGCGCGCTGGTGGCTTCGTCCAGCAGCAGGATGGGCGCGTCCTTGAGCATCACGCGTGCAATGGCCACGCGCTGGCGCTGGCCGCCCGAGAGCTTGACGCCGCGCTCGCCCACATGTGCCTCGTAGCCTGTGCGCCCCTGCAGGTCGGTGAGCGTGGCGATGAAATCCGCCGCCTCGGCGCGCTCGGCCGCCTGGTGCAGGTCGGCCTCGCTGGCGTCGGGGCGGCCATACAGGATGTTGTCGCGCATGGAGCGGTGCAGCAGCGAGGTGTCTTGCGTGACCATGCCGATGTTGCGGCGCAGGCTGTCCTGCGTGACATGGGCGATGTCCTGCCCGTCGATCAGGATGCGGCCCGACTGCACGTCATGAAAGCGCAGCAGCAGGTTGACCAGCGTGGACTTGCCCGCGCCCGAGCGGCCAATCAGGCCGATTTTCTCCCCGGGGCGGATGGTCAGGTTGAGCCGGTCGATGACCGGGCGGGCCCCGGGGCCGCTACCGTAGGCAAAGGTCATGTCCTCAAAATGCACTTCGCCCTGCGTCACAACGAGTGGTTTAGCGTCGGGCGCGTCCACCACGGTGCGGGGTTTGGTCAGCGTGTTGATGCCATCCTGGATGGTGCCCACGCTCTCGAACAGGGTGGTCATCTCCCACATCACCCAGTGGGCGTGGCCGGACACGCGCAGGGTCATGGCGGTGACGGCGGCCACGGCACCGGCACCGACTTCGCCCGCCGACCACAGCCACAGCGCGGTGCCGCAGGCGCTGAGGATCATGGCCACCACCAGGATATGGTTCACGATCTCGAACCGGCTCACCAGGCGCATCTGGGCATAGCCCGTGAGCTTGAACGCGTCCATGGCGGCACGCGCAAATTCAGACTCGCGCCGCGTGTGCGAGAACAGCTTGACGGTGGCGATGTTGGTGTACGCGTCGGTGATGCGCCCGGTCATCACCGAGCGCGCATCGGCCTGCGCCTTGCCTACCTTGCCCAGGCGCGGCACAAAGTACCAGCAGGCCAGGCCATAGGCCACCATCCAAGCGGCAAAAGGCGCCAGCAGCCGCGCGTCGAACCCGGCCAGCAACACGAGGATGGTGACAAGGTAGATGCCCATGCCAATCACCACGTCGGTGGTCGTGAAGATCATGTCGCGCACGGCAAGGGCCGTCTGCATGATCTTGGTGGTGATGCGGCCCGCAAACTCGTCCGCGTAGAACGCCATGCTCTGGCCCAGCATCAGCCGGTGAAAGTTCCAGCGCAAGCGCAGTGGGAAGTTGATGGCCAGCACCTGGTGCTTGATGCTGGTCTGCACGGCCACCAGCAGCACCGAGGCCAGGAGCAGGGCGGTGATGCCCATCAACTCTCCTTTGCGCTCGGCCCACAGCGCACCCGGGGCCGTGCTGGAGATCCAGTCCACCACATGGCCGAGCACCGCAAACAGCAGCGCTTCATAGATGGCGATGGCCGCAGACAGGCCTGCCATGGCTGCTACATAGCCACGCAGGCCACGGGTGCCATCCCACACAAAGGCCATGAAGTCTTTGGGGGGCAGGTGAGGTTCGGCGGGGGGATAAGGGGGAAGGCGGCTTTCGAAAAAACGGAACAAAGTCAGAACTCCTTGTCCACCATGGTACGTGCGGTGGTACCGCTCTGTGGCGCCCGGCCGCAATGCACTCAGGACCATGAGGGTCAGTCCCATGGATGGGGAATTGGGGTAGGAGCAGGCCCCTACGCCGACGGTTTGTAGACCACGCGGATGCGTGGCACCTGCTTCACGCCGGGCTGTTTGGTCAGAAAGCCGTACAGAAACTCGGTCAGGCTTTTTTCGCACAGCGCCAGCACGGCCGGATCGGACGCCATGGCCTCGCCCTGCTGGCGAGCGCGTTTGGCGGCCTCCTGGCTCAGCTTGATGACAGCGCCTTTGTTGTCGGTCAGCAGCCCGCCAGAGAGGATGCGGTGCTGCAGGTTGGTAACGGCTGGTGCGGCCACCAGCGCGGGGCGGTGGATGTGCACCTCGATGCCGCTGTCGGTGGCGTGCAGCTCGTAGCTTTCGGGGCGCAGGTCAAAGCCGAAGGCGTATTCGGCGGTGTAGGTGATGGCCACTACACCGGTGGATGCGATGCCCAGCACCGATTTTTCGATGATCTGCGTGGCTCCTTCTTCGCGGACCACGGTGGCGGCGAGCAGCTTCATCTGCTCGGCCAGCGTCTGTTTGCCTGCGGTGAGGTAGCTGGTGTAGCGGGTATAGCCCAGCAGCGCATTGTTGAGTTCGGTCACTTGGCGCTGCAGTTGTGCCGTCTGTGCCAGGGCACTGTCAACGCGGTGCTGCGCCCACCAGCTGGCCGCGCCTGCGGTGAGCAGGCACACGGCCAGGGCCGCACAAGAGATCCAGGCAATGCGTTTCATCAATGGGGTACAGCGCAGGGCGTGTGGTGGCCAACAGGTCGCTTGCGGGCGCCCACCGTTAGACGAGCAGCGTGACCACCACGATCACCACGCCCAGGGCCAGATTCACGCCCACCCAGCTGCGGATGCTGCCCAGGGCCTTGCCGCCGGCGGGCCAGTCCGATGCAGCCACCGCCCGCTGCAGGCGTCGGAACAGCGCAAACCGTATGTGCCCGAAGATGACCATCATCGCCAGGCCCAGCGTGGCCATGATCGTCCAGTCCAGTGGCATGGCAAAGCTGCCACCGGCCTGCACCGTTTGTTTGGCCACGCGGCCGATCATCCACAGCCCGCTGCCCAGCACCACCAGCACGGCCACTCCCACGGCGGCGAAAAAGCGCTGCAGCACATCGTGCATGAGCCGCACACGCTGCGGGGGCTCCAGCGACTGCGCTGCGGGGCGCAAAAAGAAATGGGCAAACACCATGCCACCGATCCACACGATGATGGACAGGACATGGGCGAGCTGGAGCGCGTTGTAGAGCATGGCGTGGAACGTTTGGAATAAAGGGTTTGGGTGGAAGTAAAGAGAGAGGGCGCGGCGGGTCTGCTCAGCAGGCTGGCGGTGCGGCAGCCAGCGTCAAGGCACCAGCCCATCCCGGGGTGAAGCCACTCGCACCTGGTTGCCGCCGCTTTTCTTGGACAGGTACATCGCCTCGTCGGCATGGCCCAGCAACCGGTGTTCTTCGCCCCCGTGCTCGGGGTAGATGGCCACGCCGATGCTCGGCTGGATGCTCAGGCGGATACCTTCCAGGTCAAACGGCTGGCCGAAGGCTGCCAGGATCTTGTCGGCCGCTGCGGCGGCGTGTTCGCGGGCATGGCCGCCTTCGAGCAGCACCACAAATTCGTCGCCCCCCAGGCGCGCGACGGTGTCCGAGCCGCGCACGCACTCCAGCAGCCGCTGGGCCACCCGCTGCAGCAGCAGGTCGCCCATGGCATGGCCCAGGCTGTCGTTGACCTGCTTGAAGTCGTCCAGGTCGAGGAACAGCAGCGACAGCAGGCTTTGGTCGCGCCGCGCGCGGGCCAGTGCGGTCTTGAGTCGGTCCAGAAACAGCTGGCGGTTGGGCAGGTGCGTGAGCTGGTCGTACTGCGCCATGTGCTCCAGGCGCTCGTGCATCTGCTTGCGCTCGATGGCGGCTGCGACCTGGGTGGAGACAAACTGCAGCAGTTCCTTGTCCTTTTCGGTGTAGCGGCCCTGCTCGTTGTAGCTTTGCAGCACCAGCGCACCAATGGCGCCTTTCTGGGTTTGCAGCGGCACGCCCAGCCAGTAGAGCGGTGCGTGTTCCTGGGGTAGCTGCCGGCGCAGTTGCGCGGCGCGGGGGTCGGCGTTGTTGGGGGTATCGGGCGTCAACAGAAGGGTGCTGCCGCTGTGGATCACCTCGGCACACAGCGCATCCTGCACTGGCGCCGGGGGCGTGGGGGCGGCGCCCGGTTCATTGACGTGGTACGGAAAACTCAAAGAATCACTGCAGGCGTCGTAGAGCGCGACCGCGAAGTTGGTCGCAGGCAGCAGGCGCCCGATGATCTGGTGGATGTGCTGGAACAGCGCCTGCAGGTTGTGTGTGGTGTGAGCGGCTTCGGAGATGGCATAGATCACCGCCTGCATGGACTCGGTGAACTTGCGCTCGGTGATGTCGTGCGCCACCGCCAGCCGCCGCTGCTTGTCAGGCAACCAGCGCGCAGTCCAGCGGACGTGCGCGATGGAGCCATCCTTGCGCACATAGCGGTTTTCAAACTGCAACTGCAGATGGCCATCCATCACACGCTGCGCCTGGCTTTGGGTGACTGCCAGGTCTTCGGGGTGCACCAGGTCGAACATGCGCTTGCCAATGACTTCCTCGGGGGCGTAGCCAAAGATGCGCTCGAACGCCGGGCTTACAAACTCAATGGTGCTGTCCACATGGACGACGCAGACCGCGTCGAGCAGCAGGTCCACCACGTTCTCAGAAGGGATGCTTTGCATGAAGGGTAGCGCGCACAAGGTGCCAAGAAGACCCATTGTGCCGTGCGCCCCCTTGTTGTGCGGCATGGATGCAGCCCGCAACCCAAGGGATATCCATTAAGCGACTGTCGATTGCTATCAAATTAATAGCTTTTGGCGCTTATGGTTAAAGCGCTGTAGGCATTTTTTAGGTGTATTTTTCTTCCAGCGCATCCCAGGCCATTTTTTGCACCAGCCGCTGGCGCTCGGCAAACGGCGCCACCAGAGCGGGGTCTTCATCAATGCGTTGGGTGTCGCGCAGCACGGTCAGCGCCTTCTGCATGCCCGCCACCGCGCCCTGCAGCGCGGCGTTGGCGTACAGCACCAGGCCGTAGCCCAGGGCGGCCAGTTCTTCAGCGTTGGTGATGGGCGTCTTGCCGCCGATCACCATGTTCATCAGTTGGGGCGCGGCCAGCCGCTGGGGCAGGGCGCGGATCTCGTCCAGCGTGGTGACGGCCTCCACAAACAGGATGTCGGCACCCGCCTCCTGAAAGCGCTGGGCGCGCTCCACTGCCGCTTCAAAGCCCTGGGTGGCGCAGGCATCCGTGCGTGCCAGGATGAGGGTGTTGGGGTCGCGGCGCGCGTCCACGGCGGCCTTGATCTTGCCCAGCATCTCGTCGGTGCTGATCACCTCCTTGCCGTTGAAATGCCCGCAGCGCTTGGGGCTGACCTGGTCTTCGAGCTGGATGCAGTCGGCACCTGCGCGCTCCAGCGTTCGCACGGCGTGGTAGGTGTTGAGGGCGTTGCCAAAGCCCGTGTCGGCATCCACGATGAGCGGCAGCTCCACCGCATCGCGGATGCGGGCCGTGTGGTCGGCGATATCGGTGAGGCCCATGAAGGCCTGGTCTGGCAGGCCGAACCACATGTTGGTGACACCTGCGCCGGTCACGTAAATGGCTTCAAAGCCCAGGTCGGCCACGACACGGGCGGAAAGCGCGTTGAACGCGCCGGGCACGATGACACCCCGGCGGGCGTGGGCCAGGGCCTTGAGTTGTTGTTTGGTGTTCATGAATTTCAAGGGACTTGATTTGCTACTGTTTTTGTAGCTGTTAAGGCTTGATGGACGGTCGGAAGGGGCCAAAAAACTCAAAAAATACCGCCAGGCACACGCACCCAGCCTTCCATCAGGATGCGGGCGCTGCGGCTCATCAGGGCCTTGGTCACTGTCCACTGGCCGTTGACCTGCGCTGCTTCGGCCCCCACACGCAGGGTGCCCGAGGGGTGGCCAAACCGCACGCTGCTGCGCACGCCCCCGCCCGCTGCCAGGTTGACCAGCGTGCCGGGGATGGCTGCGGCCGTGCCAATGGCCACGGCCGCCGTGCCCATCATGGCGTGGTGCAGCTGGCCCATGGAGAGCGCGCGCACCAGCAGGTCGATGTCCTTGGCGTCAATGGCTTTTCCGCTGGAGGCCGTGTAGCTGGCAGGCGGCGCGACGAAGGCGATCTTGGGGGTGTGCTGGCGCATGGCGGCCTCGCCCAGGTCACGGATCAGCCCCATGCGCAAGGCGCCGTGGGCGCGGATGGCCTCGAAGCGTGCCAGCGCCGCCGCATCGCCATTGATGGCACCTTGTAGCTCGGTGCCAGCGTAGCCCAGCTCTTGTGCATTGAGAAAGAGGGTGGGGATGCCCGCGTTGATCAGCGTGGCGGCGAAGCTGCCGACCCCGGGCACCTCCAAGGTGTCCACCACGTTGCCCGTCGGGAATAACGCCCCCACGCTCCCCACTGCGTGTGGTTCGCTGCCCCCCGAGGGGGCCCTCGCCAGCTTGGGGCGGCCCGGCGCTGTCGAGATGGCTCCCCCGTCATCGCCATCCTCCGCCGGGTCCATGAACTCCAGCGCCACCTCGGCGGCCGCAAAGGTCACGCCGTCCAGCTCGAAGTCGCCCGTCTCCTGCACCTGACCGTTGCTGATGGGCACATGCGCCACGATGGTCTTGCCGATGTTGGCCTGCCAGATGCGGATGGGGATGGTGCCGTCCTGCGGAATCCGCGCCGCATCGATCAGCCCAATATGGATGGCGCACGGCCCCACAGCGGCCGACAGGTTGCCGCAGTTGCCGCTCCAGTCCACAAAAGGCTGGTCGATGGATACCTGGCCAAACAGGTAGTCCACGTCGTGGCCCGGCCGCGTGCTGCGCGACAGGATCACGGCCTTGCTGGTGCTCGACGACGCATTGCCCATGCCGTCGATCTGCTTGCCGTACGGATCAGGGCTGCCCAGTACGCGCAGCAGCAGGGCATCCCGCGCGGAGCCAGGTTGCTGGGCGGGGGCGGGCAGGTCGTCAAGGCGAAAGAACACGCCTTTGCTGGTGCCGCCCCGCAGGTAGGTGGCGGGGATGCGGATCTGTGGTGCGGTATGGATGCTCATGAAGTAATATCAAATTTAATAGCGCACAGTGCTTTCTAGGCGGGTGCAAGAGCCTGTTTTTTGTCTGCATTCTTGGCAAAAAAGTCTTGCGCAAAGCGCTGCAGCACGCCGCCCGCCTGGTAGATGGAGACCTCTTCGGCGGTGTCGAGGCGGCATGTCATGGGCACCCGGGTAACTTCACCATTTTTGCGGCGGATGACCAGGGTGAGGTGGGCACGGGGTTGCATGTCTCCCTCCACGCCATACACCTCTGTCCCATCCAGCCCCAGCGTGATGCGGTTGACCCCCGCCTCAAACTCCAGCGGCAACACCCCCATGCCAATCAGGTTGGTGCGGTGAATGCGCTCAAAGCCCTCGGCCACCACCACCTCCACCCCCGCAAGCCGCACGCCCTTGGCGGCCCAGTCGCGGCTCGACCCCTGGCCGTAGTCGGCACCGGCAATGATGATGAGCGGCTGGCGGCGGTTCAGGTACGTTTCCATGGCCTCCCACATGCGCATGACTTGGCCTTCGGGCTCCACGCGGGCGAGTGAGCCTTTTTTCACCTGGCCATCCACCACGGCCATCTCGTTGACGAGCTGCGGGTTGGCAAACGTGGCGCGCATGGCCGTGAGGTGGTCACCCCGGTGCGTGGCGTAGGAGTTGAAGTCCTCCTCGGGCACGCCCATGCGCACCAGGTATTCACCTGCTGCACTGTCCGGCAGGATGGCGTTCGATGGCGACAGGTGGTCGGTGGTGATGTTGTCGGGCAGGATGGCCAGCGGACGCATGCCCGTCAAAGTCCGCGGGTGGGCGGCCAGCGCGCCGATGCCCTCGGTGTCCCAGTAGGGCGGGCGGCGGATGTAGGTGGACTGCGGGCGCCAGCCGTACTGCGGCGACACGCGCTGGCCATCGTCGTGTCGGATGGCGAACATGGGCTCGTACACGGCGCGGTACTGCGCGGGCTTCACGGCAGTCTTCACTACGGCGTCGATTTCTGCGTCACTGGGCCACAGGTCTTTGAGGCGAACTTCCCTCCCGTGCACCACCGCCAGCACGTCTTTTTCAATGTCAAAACGCACCGTGCCCGCCATCGCATAGGCCACCACCAGCGGGGGCGAGGCCAAAAACGCCTGCTTGGCATAGGGGTGGATGCGCCCGTCGAAATTGCGGTTGCCCGAAAGCACGGCGGTGGCGTACAGGTCACGGTCAATGATCTCCTGCTGGATGGCAGGGTCCAGCGCGCCACTCATCCCGTTGCAGGTGGTGCAGGCAAAGGCCACGATGCCAAAGCCGAGCTTTTCCAGGTCGGCCAGCAAGCCCGCTTCCTTCAAATACAGCTCCACCGCCTTGGAGCCGGGCGCCAGCGAGGTCTTGACCCAGGGCTTGCGCGTGAGACCCAGCCGGTTGGCGTTGCGCGCCAGCAGCGCGGCGGCGATCACGTTGCGCGGGTTGCTGGTGTTGGTGCAGCTGGTGATGGCGGCAATGACCACGGCGCCATCGGGCATCGTGCCGTCCTGCGGTGCGGGCATGGCCCAGGGGCCCGCGATGCCTTGGGCGGCCAAGTCGGACGTGGCAACGCGCGCATGCGGGTTGGAGGGGCCGGCCAGGTTGCGCACCACGCTCGACAGATCGAACACCAGGTTACGCGCGTAGACCGCATCTTTGAGGGTGTCGGACCACAATCCCGCTGCCTTGGCATGGGTCTCGACCAGCTTCACTTGTTCCGCCTCGCGGCCCGTCAGCGTCAGATACTCCAGCGTCTGTTCGTCGATGCTGAACAAGGCCGCCGTGGCACCGTATTCGGGCGCCATGTTCGAGATGGTGGCGCGGTCGCCAATCGTGAGCTTGGCTGCGCCTTCGCCAAAGAACTCCAGGTACGCCCCCACCACCTTGGCCTTGCGCAAAAACTCGGTGAGCGCCAGCACCACATCGGTGGCGGTGATGCCGTCCTGGCGCTGGCCGGTCAGCTCCACGCCCACAATCTCGGGCAGCCGCATCATCGATGCACGCCCCAGCATCACGTTCTCGGCCTCCAGACCGCCCACGCCGATGGCGATCACGCCCAGCGCATCCACATGCGGTGTGTGGCTGTCGGTGCCCACGCAGGTGTCGGGGTAGGCCACGCCCTGGTCGGCGTGGACCACGGGCGACATTTTTTCCAGATTGATCTGGTGCATGATCCCGTTCCCCGCCGGGATCACATCCACGTTGGCGAAGGCTTTTTTGGTCCACTCGATGAAGTGGAAGCGGTCTTCGTTGCGGCGGTCTTCGATGGCGCGGTTTTTGGCAAACGCATCGGGGTCGAACCCGCCACATTCCACGGCCAGCGAGTGGTCCACGATCAGCTGCACCGGCACCACAGGGTTCACCTGGGCCGGGTCGCCGCCTTCTTTGGCAATCGCATCGCGCAGGCCTGCCAGGTCCACAAGCGCCGTCTGGCCCAGGATGTCGTGGCACACGACGCGCGCCGGGTACCAGGGGAAGTCGCGGTCGCTGCGGCGCTCGACGAGCTGGCGCAGGCAGTCGTTGACGGTGGCCGGATCGGCGCGGCGCACGATGTTTTCGGCGTGGACCCGGGCGGTGTAGGGCAGGGTGGCCCAGGCGCCCGGTTGCAGAGATTCGACAGCCTCGCGGGCATCAAAGTAGTCCAGCTGCGTGCCGGGCAGCTTCTTGCGATACAGAGTGTTCATGAGCGTGGGGCAGGGAGCTGCGGCCGTTTGGTTTACTTGCGGTCCTGGATTGGTACGAACGTCAGGTCTTCCGGCCCGGTGTAGTTCGCACTCGGCCGGATGATCTTGTTGTCCTGCCGCTGCTCGATGATGTGCGCTGCCCAGCCGCTGGTGCGCGCAATGACGAACAGCGGCGTGAACATGGCGGTGGGCACGCCCATCATGTGGTAGCTCACGGCGCTGAACCAGTCGAGGTTGGGGAACATTTTTTTCACCTCCCACATCACGGTCTCCAGCCGCTCGGCAATGTCATACATCTTGGTGCTGCCAGCCTGTTGCGACAAGTTGTGCGCCACGCCCTTGATGACGACATTGCGCGGGTCGCTCACGGTGTAGACCGGGTGGCCGAAGCCAATGACCACCTCCTTGGCCTCCACGCGGCGGCGGATGTCGGCCTCGGCCTCGTCGGGGCTGTCGTAGCGTTTCTGGATCTCGAAAGCCACCTCGTTCGCGCCGCCATGCTTGGGGCCCCGCAGCGCGCCGATGGCGCCGGTGATGGCCGAATACATGTCGCTGCCCGTGCCCGCCACCACGCGGGCGGTGAAGGTGCTGGCGTTGAACTCGTGCTCGGCATACAGGTTGAGCGAAGTGTGCATGGCACGCTCCCAGGCAGCGCTGGGTTTGGAGCCGTGCAGCAGGTGCAAGAAGTGCGCGCCGATGGAGGCGTCATCGGTCTCCACCTCGATACGACGGCCCGAACTGGCCCAGTGGTGCCAATAGAGCAGCATGGAGCCCAGTGATGCCATCAACCGGTCGGCAATGTCGCGCGCACCCGGCAGGTTGTGGTCGTCCTTTTCAGGCAGCGCACAGCCCAGGGCCGAGACGCCCGTGCGCATCACGTCCATGGGGTGGCTGGCGGCAGGCAGTTGCTCCAGCGCCTGCTTGACCGACAGCGGCAAGCCGCGCAGGGCCTTGAGCTTGGACTTGTAGGCCCGGAGCTCGGCGCGTGTAGGCAGCTTGCCGTGCACCAGCAGGTGGGCGATCTCTTCGAACTCGCAGACCTCGGCAATGTCGAGGATGTCGTAGCCCCGGTAATGCAGGTCGTTGCCCGTGCGGCCCACGGTGCACAGGGCGGTGTTGCCCGCCGTCACGCCCGAGAGCGCGACGGACTTCTTGGGCTTGAAGCCCGGGGTTTCAACGGTGGTAGTCATGCGGTCTCCTGGTTTACGTATGCGTTGGCGATGGCAGCGGGGCGGCCTTTGCCATCCACCGCCACCATTTCAATAATTCCCTTCAGCACCTCTTCCGGTGGCGAGCCCAGCGTGGCGGCCAGACCGGTCACGCACACGGTGAGCGAGCTGCGCCCGATGCGGCTGACCCAGGCGCGCAGCGTGAGCACATGGCCCACGGGCACGGGGGCCAGAAAACGCACGTCGGTCACGCCCGCCATCACCACATCGCGCTGTGCGGCGCCGCGCGCTGCCAGAAATGCCGCCTTGGCCATGAGCTGCAAGGCGTTGCCGCCAAACAGCGTGCCGTAGTGGTTGGCTTCGGCGGGGAACACGATTTCCGTCAGCTCGACGGTGCCAGTGGGGGTTGTCATGCTTCGCAATTTACGCACAATGGCACCCCTCTGTAAGGGCTGAATTGGCGAATTATTGCGAATGCAAAACCGTCAATTTGCAAATATTGCGAATGATGGTGAAGGTGCTGCGAAGCACCACTGAGAAAGATGGAATGAAAAAAACCTTCATGGGTGTGCGCTTGCGCCGCCTGCGCGAAGAGCGCGGCATGACCCAGGTGGCGCTGGCCCGGGCGCTGGACCTGTCGGCCAGCTACCTCAACCAGCTGGAGCAGAACCAGCGCCCGCTCACGGTGCCCGTTCTGCTCAAGATCAACGCCGTGTTCGGTGTGGATGTGCAGCGGTTTTCTGACGACGACGAGGCGCGTCTGATCACCGGCCTTCGAGAGGTGCTGGCTGACCTGCCTGCGGGTGTGGGCGCGGAGGGCGCGGGCGATGCCGTCTCGCTGGCCGAGATCCGCGAGCTGGCCGCAGGTATGCCTGCCGTCGCGCGCACACTACTGGCGCTCCACCAGCGGCACCGGCAGGCCCTGGAGCGGTTGGCGGCCCTGGGCAACGACCGCAGCGGCGAGGGCGTGTTGGCCCCGCACCCACCCATGGCCTATGAAGAAGTACGCGACTTCTTCTTTGCGCGCCAGAACCACATTGCCGAGCTGGACGACGCGGCCGAGCGATGTGCCGCCGACTGGGGCCTGCTGCCCGGCCGGGCCGATGAGGCGCTGGCCCAACGCCTGCTCGTGGCCCACGGGGTGCGCGTGGTGGATGTGGCCGACCTGCCTGGCCAGGCGCAGCGCGTGTTCCAGGCCGAGGCCGGGCTGCTGCAGCTGGCGGCGGGGTTGGAGCGCGGGCAGCGCGCGTTTCAGATGGCGACGCAGCTGGCGTTTCTGGAGCAGGGCGCGGAGCTGCAGCGCTTGGCCGACAGCGCCGGGCTGTCCAGCGACCAGGCCCGGGCGCTGGCGCGCATCGGTCTGGCCAACTACTTTGCGGGGGCGCTGGTGCTGCCCTACACAGCCTTCTTGCGGGCGGCCGAGGCGGCGCACTACGACATCGACCGGCTCGGCCACCAGTTTGGCGTGGGTTTCGAGACGGTGTGCCACCGCCTGTCCACCTTGCAGCGGCCCAGCGCGCGCGGCGTGCCGTTCTTCTTCATCCGCGTGGACCGCGCGGGCAACATCAGCAAGCGGCAGTCGGCCACACACTTTCACTTCAGCAAGATCGGCGGCACCTGCCCGCTGTGGAATGTGTACGAGGCCTTCGCACAGCCGGGCCGCATCGTGCCGCAGGTGGCACGCATGCCCGATGGTCGCGCCTACCTGTGGGTGGCGCGCGTGGTGTCGCGCAGCGGCGGCGGCTGGGGTGTGCCCGGCAAGGAGTTCTCCGTAGCCCTGGGTTGTGACATCCGCCATGCGCCGCAACTGGTGTATTCCCGTGGGCTGGACCTCGCCAACCCCGAGGCCGCCGTGCCGATCGGCATGGGCTGCAAGGTGTGTGAGCGCGACGCCTGCCCGCAGCGGGCGTTTCCCCCCATAGGGCGCGCGCTGGATGTGAACGAGAATCGAAGCCGCTTTGCGCCGTACCCGGTGGCGGGCCGCCCGGGGCAGACACTCTCTTGACCTGGGTTATGAAAACCGCTCATCAATTCATAGCTGTCGACGCATGAGGGTGTTGCGCTGACGGCACTTTCTACCAAATAACTGATTGGTAACCAGTTGTTGTGCCACCGCTTGCTCCAACGGATGGCAGATTGCCGCTATCCTGCGCTTTGCCCGAATCCTTGGTGCGGCTGCCATGGCACATGCCCATAACGCAGGTACCTTTGTCCAGGCGCTGCTCTGATACCGAATGCCAACGACCACCCGCCCCACGCCATGGCCCCACTGACGCAAAACGGTCGATACCGGCACTGGATGGCCGGGTTGGGCGTGGCTGTGCTCGGCGTGACGGTAAGCCTTTGGCTGGCCTGGCAGCAGGCCGACTCTGTGGCCCAGGTCGGGCGCGCGCGGTTCATGCAGGAGGCGCGCGGGTTTGCCGATGCGCTGAGCCAGCGCATCGAAGGGCATACCGAAGTCGTCAACGGCCTGCGCGGCCTGTTCACGGCGAATCCCCACCTCACGCGCCTGGAGTTTGAGCGCGCGGCCAGCGACCTGGAGGTGGGCCAGCGCTACCCCGGTGTGCGCAACCTGTCGTTCACCCGCTGGGTGCCTGGCGCCGAGCGGGCCGCCTACGAAGCCCGCGTGCGTGCCGACACTTCGCTGACCTCCCAGGGCTACCCCAACTTCACCATCCGGCCGCCGGGCGAACGGGCGGAATACTTTGTGGCCGAATACCTGTGGCCCATGGCAGGCAACGAAGGTGTGCTGGGCTTTGACATCAGCAGCCAGCCCACCAACCTGGCCGCCATGCAGTACAGCCGGGACAGCGGCCACACCGTGGTCTCTGCCCCGTTTGATTTGCTGCAGGAAGAAACACACCGCCAGGGATTCGTGATCCGCGTGCCGGTTTTCGACTACACGGCGGGCACGCCGGAGCCTCGTTTTCTGGGGGCCGTGGCATCCACCATCCGGGTGTATGACCTGGTGCAGGCGCTGGGCAGCCAGGGCCTGCTCAACGGGATCGTCGTGTCCATGGCCGACCATGGTTCGGTGCGGGCAGGCTCTGCCGACTCCACGGTGCGGCCCTTGCTGGCACAGTCATCGGCGGCATTGCCGGGCGCGCAGCCGTTTGTGCGCGACCTGCAGGTGCATGACCGGCGCTGGCGACTGACCTTCTACCCGGCGCGCTCGTTCCTGTCGCCCTCCGAGGCGCGGCTGCCTGTGCTGGTGGGGCTGGGCGGTGCGCTGGTCTCCATGCTGCTCGCGTCTACCGTGGGCCTGCTGGTGCGCCAGCGCACGCTGGCCCTCGCACGGGCCCAGGTGTCCGAAGATGCCCGGCGCGAAAGCGAAGAGCGGTTTCATGCTTTGTTCAACCAGGCCAGCGTGGGCGTGGCGCTGCTGGACACCACCACCGGCCGATTTCTGCGCGCCAACCAGCGCTATTGCGACATCGTGGGCTACAGCCCTGACGAGATGGCTGCGCTCCATGTCCAGGCCCTCATCCATCCTGACGACCTGGAGGCCGACACGCAGCACCTGGAACGCCTCAAGAAAGGCGAAGTGCCCGAGTACCGGCTCGAAAAGCGCTACCTCCACAAGAGCGGGCACATCGTGTGGGTGGACCTCACGGTGTCGCCTATGTGGGTGCCCGGGGCCCGGCCTGACCACCACATCGCGGTGGTGCAGGACATCACGGCACGCAAGCGCATGGAAGACACCCTGCGCAGCAACGAGCACCGGCTGCGCGGCATCCTGGAACGCCTGCCCATGGGTCTGTGCCTGGTCCAGACCGACGGCCGCATCAGTTTTCGCAACGACCGCTACGTGCAGATCTGTGGCTACACGGCGCAAGACGTACCGGACGTGGAAACCTGGTGGCAGCGCGCTTACCCCGACGAATCTGAACGCACCGCTGTCCACGATGCCTGGCGCCAGGCCGCAAAGCAGGCCGTGGCGGGCGACGGGGTGATACCCGCCCGCGAGTACACCATTCGCTGTGCCGATGGCACACGGCGGCCCGTCGAGGTGTCGGGGGTGGTGGTGGAGGGCGGGCACCTTGTCACCATGCAGGACCTGAGTCAGCGCAAGGCGGCCGAGGAAGAGATCAACAACCTGGCCTACTACGACCCACTCACCCGCTTGCCCAACCGCCGCCTGCTCATGGACCGGTTGCAGCAGGCGTTGGCCACCAGTGCCCGCCACCAGCGCAGCGGCGCCTTGCTGCTGCTGGATCTGGACAATTTCAAGACACTGAACGAAACCCGGGGCCACGACAGCGGCGACAACCTGCTGCTGCAGGTGGCCCACCGGCTGCGCAATTGCGTGCACGAGGACGACACCGTGGCCCGCCAGGGCGGCGACGAGTTTGTGGTGGTGCTGGAAGACCTGGGCGACAACCCCGAGGAGGCTGCGGCCCGCAGCGAAGAGGTGGGTCAGCGCATCCTGACCGCCCTGCGCGAGCCCTACGTGCTCAACGGCGCGGCGCACCACAGCTCGCTGAGCATGGGGGTCACCATTTTCAGCGGCATGCGCGAGACGGTCGACGAGCTGCTCAAGCGGGCCGACCTGGCGCTCTACCAGGCCAAAAATGCGGGCCGCGACACCCTGCGCTTTTACGACCCCCAGATGCAGGCTGCTGTCAGCGCGCGCGCCGCGCTGGAGCTGGACATGCGCATCGGCCTGGCGCAGGGCCAGTTCGAGCTGTACTACCAGCCGCAGATCGACCGGGGCCGCATCACGGGGGCCGAGGCGCTGCTGCGCTGGCGCCATCCCCGCGACGGGTTTGTCTCGCCTGCGCATTTCATTCCGTTGGCGGAAGAGACCGGCCTCATTCTTCCGCTGGGTGAATGGGTGCTCCAGGCGGCCTGCGCGCAACTGGCCCGCTGGGCGCGGCACGCCGACCTGGCGGGTTTGGGGCTGGCCGTGAACGTGAGCCCGCGCCAGTTCCACCAGGCCGGTTTTGTGGCCCAGGTGCTGGCAGCACTGGCCAGCTCAGGCGCGCAGGGGTCACAGCTCAAGCTGGAACTGACCGAAGGCCTGCTGCTGCAGGACGTGGAAGACACGATCGAGAAGATGGGCCAGCTCAAAGGATATGGCGTGGGCTTCTCGCTGGACGACTTTGGCACCGGGTACTCGTCGCTGGCCTACCTCAAGCGCCTGCCGCTGGACCAGCTCAAGATCGACCAAAGTTTTGTGCGCGACGTGCTCACCGACCCCAACGACGCCGCTATCGCACGCACCGTGGTAGCCCTGGGCACCAGCCTGGGCCTGCGGGTGATTGCCGAAGGCGTGGAAACCGAGGCCCAGCGCGAGTTTCTGGAGCGCCACAACTGCCACGCCTGGCAGGGCTACCTCTTCAGCCCGCCCGTGCCCGTGGCCGAGTTTGAGGCACTGGTGCGCAAAACCAATGGAGTGGATGCGCAGGACCCGCAGGACGCACACGACGCACACGGCGCGTAACCCAGGAACGCTGCCCCCATCCGGCCCCGGGCCTTGCTGGCACTGCTGCAGAATATCAATATTCATAGCGTGAAATCGTTGCTGGATAAGCGTTAGGGCCTGTTTTTTCCAAATGTTTCTGTCGCACCCTCGCTCTGGCGTCTGGGCATGCTGCCAAGGGCCCGTGGTCATCGGGCGGCGCGGTATCATTCCGCCCTTGCTGCGGCCTGCGTGTTCCGGCCCGGAACGTCCGTCTGGCGCCACTTTTTGCACCCCAGCCTTCTTCCTCTTTTTGCCCGCCCCCTGACCCGTGCGTCTCACCTCGATCAAGCTTTCCGGTTTCAAGTCGTTCGCTGAACCCACCAACTTCATGCTGCCCGGGCAACTGGTCGGCGTGGTGGGCCCGAACGGCTGCGGCAAGTCCAACATCATGGATGCGGTGCGCTGGGTGCTGGGCGAGAGCAAGGCCAGCGAGCTGCGTGGCGAGTCCATGCAGGACGTGATCTTCAGCGGCACCACCACCCGCAAGCAGGCCAGCCGCGCGAGTGTGGAGCTGGTCTTCGACAACTCCGACCACCGTGCGGGCGGGCAGTGGGGCCAGTACGGCGAGGTGGCCGTGCGCCGCGTGCTCACGCGCGACGGCACCAGCAGTTATTACCTCAACAACCAGCCCGTGCGCCGCCGTGACGTGCAGGACGTGTTCCTGGGTACGGGCCTGGGGCCCCGTGCCTACGCCATCATCGGCCAGGGCACCATCAGCCGCATCATCGAAAGCCGCCCTGAGGAACTGCGCCTGTTCCTCGAAGAGGCTGCGGGCGTCTCCAAATACAAGGAGCGTCGCCGCGAGACCGAAAACCGCCTGTCTGATACGCGCGAGAACCTCACGCGGGTTGAAGACATCCTGCGCGAGCTGAACGCCAACCTCGAAAAGCTCGAAAAGCAGGCCGAGGTCGCCGCCAAGTACAACACCCTGCAGGCCGACGCCACGCTCAAGCAGCACCAGCTGTGGTTTTTGAAGCGGGCCGAGGCTGAGGAACAGCAGAACAAGGTGCGCCTGGACGGCCTGCAGGCCGTGAACGACCTGGAATCGCGCATGGCCGATCTGCGCGCGGTGGAGTCTGACCTCGAAACCATCCGCCAGGCCCACTACGCCGCTGGCGACCAGGTGAACCAGGCCCAGGGCAAGCTCTACGAGGCCACGGCCGAGGTCGGCAAGCTCGAAGCCGAGATCCGCTACGTGATAGAAGGCCGCCAGCGCGTGGAGCAGCGCCTGGTCACGCTGGCCGAGCAGATCGCCCAGTGGCAGGCCCGCAAGGAAGAGGCCGATATTGAGCTCGAAAACCTGGCCGGTGCCGGTGTGGACGCCGAAGAACGCGCCGAGATGCTGGCCGCTCAGGTGGAAGAGCAGGCCATGCAGCTGCCCGACCTGGAAGAGGCCCTGCGCCAGGCGCAAAGCCGCACGACCGAGCAACGGACTGCCGTGGTGCAGGTGCAGCAGCAGATTGGCGTGCTCGCTGCCGAGCAGCGCAGCTTTGACGAGCAAAGCCGCCAGCTCGACGCCCGTTTCGAGCGCCTGCGCACCGACCGCAACGCGCTGGCCGCGCCCGACGAAGCCCGCCTGACCAACCTGCGCGAGCAGCTCGAAGAAGCGCAAGAGATCGCTGAAACCACCGCAGCCCGCCTGCACGAGCTGCAGGAGTCCGTGCCCCAGCTCGACGACGACCGCCGCACCCGCCAGCAGGCCGTCAACACCGAAAGCGCTCGCCAGGCCGACCTGTCGGCCCGCATGGAGGCCCTGAAGGCTCTGCAGGAAAAGGTCAAGACCGACGGCAAGCTGCGTCCCTGGCTTGCCAAACATGGGCTCGACGGCCTGCAAGGACTGTGGAGCCGCATCCACATCGAGCCCGGCTGGGAAAACGCGCTGGAAGCTGCATTGCGCGAGCGACTGGCCGCGCTGGAAGTAGGGCGCCTGGACATGGTGCGTGGCTTCCTCGGCTCCGGCGGCAACGACGCGCCCCCAGCTCGGCTGGCCTTCTACAGCGCCCCCGCAGCAGGCCACCCCGAGCCATCGTCACCCCATGCCCGCTTGTCCGACCTGCTGCGCCTGAACGATGCCGGCCTGCGTGCCGTGATGGTGGACTGGCTGCAAGGCTGCTACACCGCCCCCACGCTGGACGACGCCCTGGCCCGCCGCAGCACGCTGCAACCCGGCGAAGTGGTGTTTGTGCCCACGGGCCATGCTGTCAGCGCGCACAGTGTGAGCTTCTTTGCGCAGGACTCCGAGCAGTCCGGCATGCTGGCCCGGGCGCAGGAAATAGAGCACCTCGAAAAAGAGCTGCGCGCGCAGGCGCTCATCGCCGAAGAATCACGCACCGCCCTGGTCCGTGCCGAGGCCGCGTATGCCGATGCCTCCCAGCGCTTGGTGGCCGCCCGCCGCGAAACCACCGAAACACAAAGCCGCGCCCACGAGCTGCAGGTTGAAACCCTGCGCCTGACCCAGCTCGCTGAACAAACCCGCGCGCGCAGCCAGCAGATCGACGGCGACCTGGCCGAGGTCGAAGCCCAGCTGGCCGACCTGCAGGAACGCCGCGTGGCCGCCGAGGCCCGCTTTGAAGAACTGGACATGCAGCTGGCCGACAGCCAGGAGCGCGAGGCCCAGCTGGGCGACAAGGTCATTGAGGCCGAACGCAAACTCACCGCCTGCCGTGAACAGCAGCGCACGCTGGAGCGCCAGGCGCAGGAGGCCACGTTCTCGCAGCGCAGCCTGGAGGCGCGCCGGGGCGAACTCAACCGCTCCATCGAAACCGCCACCCAGCAGGCCAAGGCCCTGGCTGACGAAGAGCAGCGCGCACGCGATGAGCTTGCCCGCCTGTCGGATGCCGCTGCGCAAGGCGGCCTGCAGGCCGCGCTGGAAGTGAAGATGGAGCGCGAAAAGGCCCTTGGTGCCCAGCGCAGCGAATACGACGATCTGACGACCAAGCTGCGCGCCAGCGATGAACGCCGCATGCAGCTCGAACGTGCGCTCGACCCGCTGCGCGCGCGCATCACCGAATTCCAGCTCAAGGAGCAGGCCGCGCGCCTGGGCCTGGAGCAGTACACCACCTTGCTGACCGACGCCCAGGCCGACCTCGAAGCCGTGGCCCAGTCGATCACTGAAGGCAATGTGCGCGTGGGTGGCCTGCAAAGCGAAATCGACCGCCTGCACCGCGAGATCGCCGCCCTGGGCGCCGTGAACCTGGCAGCGCTGGACGAACTGAAGCTGGCCAGCGAACGCAAGATCTTCCTCGATGCGCAAACCGCCGACCTGACCGAGGCCATGAACACGCTGGAAGACGCGATCCGCAAGATCGATGGCGAAACACGCCAGCTGCTCTCAGGCACTTTCGATACGGTCAACGGCCACTTCGGGCGCATGTTCCCCGAGCTGTTTGGCGGCGGCCAGGCCAAGCTCATCATCACGGGCGACGAAATCCTTGATTCCGGCGTGCAGGTGATGGCCCAGCCACCCGGCAAGAAGAACCAGACCATTCACCTGCTGTCGGGGGGCGAAAAGGCCCTCACGGCCATCGCACTGGTGTTTGCCATCTTCCAGCTCAACCCCGCGCCGTTCTGCCTGCTCGACGAGGTGGACGCGCCGCTGGACGACGCCAACACCGAGCGTTATGCCAAGCTCGTGTCCAGCATGAGCAAGGGCACGCAGTTTTTGTTCATCAGCCACAACAAGATCGCGATGGAAATGGCCGAACAGCTGATCGGCGTGACCATGCAGGAGCAGGGCGTGTCGCGCATCGTGGCGGTGGACATGGAGTCCGCGCTTTCGATGGCCGACGCCTGAAAAACTCAAATTCTCTGAACCCATGAGCACATTGCAACTGAGTCTGGCCATCATCGGCGGTCTGGTGCTGGCCCTCATCGTGGCCTACAACACCTGGACCTCGCGCCGCAATGCGCCCAAGCGCGCGCTGCCGCAAGAGCCCGTGGATCCCGCCGGTGAGCCGGTCCAGCGCCAGGAGCCCGGCTTCGATGCGGGGGCTGCCGTGGCCGTACCGCCGGGTGAGTTTCACGGCCTCGACCGGGGCCCCGATCCCTCGGAGCACGCGGTGGATGCTGATGAGGCCCTGCAGCTGCCCGTGCCACCGTTTTCGCTGGAGCGTCGCCCCGGGCTCGATCCGCTCATCGATGTCATTGCATCGCTGCAGCCCGAGCATGTGGTGTCGGGCGATGCTGCTCTGGCCGCGCTGCCGCCGACCCGCCGCGCAGGCAGCAAGCCGTTCGCCATCGAAGGCCTCAACGAAGCGAACCAGCAGTGGGAAACCCCTGCACCGGGCCAGCGCTACCAGAGCTTCCAAGCCGGTGTGCAGCTGGCCAACCGCATGGGCGCGCTCAACGAGATCGAGTTTTCCGAGTTCGTCGTCAAGGCCCAGGCGTTTGCCGACGCTATCAATGCCGCCCCCGACTTCCCCGACATGCTGCAGGAAGTGGCCCGCGCCCGCGAGCTGGACCAGTTCGCCAGCGACCACGACGCCCAGCTCATGTTCATGCTGCGCGCCCGCCAGGCCGCCTGGAGCCCCGGCTACGTGCAGCAGAACGCCGCCCGCCTGGGCTTTGTGCCCGGAGCCATGCCCGGCCGCCTGGTGCTGCCTGCCAGCGCACAGGGCTTGCCGCCCCTGCTCACGCTGGGCTACGACACCCAGGCTGCGCTGGCCGAAGACCCCGACCAGTCCGCCATCCGCGACATCACTCTGAGCCTGGACGTGGCGCAAGTTCACCGTACCGAACAACCCTTTGCGCGCCTGCGCGACGTAGGGGCCGCGCTGTGCGACGCGATGGATGGGGTGCTCTGCGACCAGAACGGCCAGCCGCTGCCCGCGATGGCCATGGATCCGATTGCTGCGGACCTGGAGCTGCTGTACGACCAGCTGGATGGGCGCGATCTGTCGGCTGGTTCGGTGCTGGCGCGACGACTCTTCAGCTAGTGCAGCGCATGAGTGCAATGCAGGTCCGTCTGGCAACCGAAGCTGACCACGGCGCCGTCAAAGCTCTGTACAGAGAACTGCGGCCTCAGGACCCCGAGGTGGACAGTGATGCATCCTTGGCGCATTTTCGTGTCGTGTTGCAGTCTCCGCAGGCGCGCCTCGTCGTTGCGCTTTGCGAAGGCGAAGTCGGTGCCACCTGCATGCTGGCTTCGATCCCCAATTTCGCGAATGCAGGAATGCCCATCGGCGTCATTGAGCACGTGATTACGGGCGAGCGCTTTCGTCGCCGGGGGCTGGCACTTGCTGCTCTGGAGTTCGCTCTGGATGCAGCTTGGACAATGAATTGCTGCAAGGTATTTCTTCTCTCGGGTGCTCAGCGCGAGCAAGCGCACCGACTCTATGAATCTGCCGGCTTTGTTGGCAACCAGGAATTAGGCTTCGTCCAGAAGAACCCCAGGGCGGTCCGCCATGACTGAGCAATCTGATCTTTTTTCGGCTCCAGCGCCCGCAGATCAAGCGCAACCAGCTATCAAAATCAAAGCACTGCGCGACCAGCTCAACCACTGGGCGCACCAGTACTACGTGCTGGACGAACCCACGGTGCCCGATGCCGAATACGACCGTGTGTTCCGCGAGTTGCAGGCGCTGGAGGCCGCGCACCCCGACCTCATCACCCCCGATTCGCCCACGCAGCGCGTGATTGGTGCGGTGATGGAGGGCTTGGCATCGGTGCGCCACGCGGTGCCCATGCTCAGCATCCACACCGAAACCGACACCGAGGCCACCGGCGCGCAGGCGTTTGATGCCCGCGTGCGGCGCGAGCTGGGCCTGTCGGAATCTGACCCTGCCATCGAATACGTGGCCGAGCCCAAGTTCGACGGCCTGGCCATGAGCCTGCGCTACGAAAACGGCCGCCTGGTGCAGGCCGCTACGCGCGGCGATGGCGAGGTGGGCGAGGACGTGACGCACAACATCCGCACGATCCGGCAGATACCCCTTACGCTGCCTGGCGGTGTACCGCCGCTGCTCGAGGTACGTGGCGAGGTCTACATGCGCCGTGCAGACTTTGATGCTCTCAACGAGCGCCAGCGTGAGCAGGGCGGCAAGACCTTTGTGAACCCACGCAACGCCGCAGCGGGTGCGGTGCGCCAGCTCGACTCCGGCATCACCGCCCAGCGCCCCTTGAGCTTTTTTGCCTATGGCCTGGGCGCCATCACGCCGCCCGGCGATGGCGGGCCGGTGTTCCGCACGCACTACGAGATGCTGCAGACGCTGAAGTCCTGGGGTTTTCCCGTTGCAGCGCAGGTGCAGATTGCGGTAGGCGCTACTGAATTGGTAGCATTTCACCAGCGGGTGGGCGCCAGCCGCGATGCGCTGCCGTACGACATCGACGGTGTGGTCTACAAGGTCAATTCCCTGCAGTTGCAGCGCGACCTGGGCTTCAAGACCCGCGAGCCGCGCTGGGCCGTGGCGCACAAGTACCCGGCGCAGGAGATGGCCACCAAGGTCGAGGGCATCGACGTGCAGGTGGGGCGTACCGGCAAGATCACGCCGGTAGCGCGTCTTACTCCTGTGTTTGTCGGTGGGGTTACCGTCACCAATGCCACGCTGCACAACCTGTTCGAGATTCGCAAAAAAGGCGTGCGGGTGGGCGATCAGGTGATCGTGCGCCGAGCCGGTGATGTGATTCCCGAAGTCGTGGGAGTCATGCCCCCACTCACCGATGCAACGGAAGTCATTTCTGTTGATGGTGTCCCTATCAAGCAACGTCACGGAAATCCTCCTCGCGAGGTATACGTCCCCAACTTTCGCATGCCCAAGGTCTGCCCCGTGTGCGGTAGCGATGTGGTCCGCGAAAAGGGGGAAGCCAACCACCGCTGCACGGGCGGCCTGTTCTGCGCCGCACAGCGCAAGGAGGCCATCCTGCACTTCGCCGCGCGCCGCGCCATGGACATCGAAGGCCTGGGCGACAAGCTGGTGGACCAGCTGGTGGACGCCAACGTGATCCGTACGCTGCCCGACCTGTATCGGCTGGGCCTCACGTCGCTCATCGCGCTGGAGCGCATGGCCGAGAAGTCGGCCCAGAACGTGCTGGCTGCGCTCGAAAAATCCAAGCGGACCACCTTGCCGCGCTTCCTGTTCGGCCTGGGGCTGCGCCATGTGGGCGAGGCCACGGCCAAGGACCTCGCTCGGCACTTTGGCACGCTGGACGCCATCATGGATGCGAGCGTGGAGCAGTTGCTGGAGGTGAACGATGTGGGCCCCGTGGTGGCACAGAGCCTGCACACCTTCTTCCAGCAGCCGCACAACCGGGAGGTGGTCGAGCAACTGCGCGCCTGCGGCGTGACCTGGCCCGAAGGCCCGGTGGCCGAGCGTGCCCCGCAGATCCTGGCGGGTAAAACCGTGGTGCTGACCGGCACCTTGCCCACCCTGAGCCGCGACGCGGCCAAGGACATGCTGGAAGCCGCTGGCGCCAAGGTGGCCGGTTCGGTCAGCAAGAAGACCAGCTACGTGGTAGCGGGCGCCGAGGCCGGCAGCAAATTGGCCAAGGCCGAAGAGCTTGGCGTGCCCGTGCTGGACGAAGCCGGCATGCTGGCCCTGCTGTCGGGCACAGGCGCCTGAGGCAATCTCCCCTTTCTCTGAGTTTTTGATGCGCACATTGCTGCTTTCCTTTCAGGCCCGCGCGGCGGCCCTGTTCCGCTGGCTGGCCGGCCTGTTCGCCTGGATACCCCGCCCGCTGCGCCGCGCGCTGATGTGGGGAGCCCTGGCCGTGCCTGCCGCCGTGCTGGTCTACACGCTGGTGCTGATCCCGTTCACCCCCTCCATCAGCGACATCCGCAAGGCAAAAAGCGAGCTGCCCGCGCAGCTCATGTCGGTGGACGGCAAGCTGCTGGCCGAATACCGCTGGGCCAACCGCGAATGGGTGGAGCTGAGCCAGATATCGCCCAACGTGGTGAACGCCCTCATCGCCACCGAAGACCACCGTTTTTACGACCACTTTGGTCTGGACTGGCGGCGCACGGCATCGTCGGTGGTGCACACGCTGCGCGGGGACCCTCAGGGTGGCTCCACCATCACGCAGCAGCTGGCACGCAACCTGTTTCCGGAGGAGATCGGGCGCTCGCGCGTGTTCCCACAGGCCCTCACGCGCAAGCTCAAGGAGGCGATCACTGCGCTCAAGATCGAGGCGTCGTACACCAAGGACGAGATCCTGGAGACTTACCTCAACACCGTGCCGTTCCTCTACAACGCCTACGGTATCGAGATGGCCGCGCGCACGTATTTCGACAAGTCGGCCGACAAGCTCAACGTGCTGGAAAGCGCCACGCTGATTGGCATGCTCAAGGGCACAGCCTACTACAACCCCGTGCTCAACCCCGAGCGTGCCCAGGCACGGCGCAACACCGTGCTGTCGCAAATGGTCAAGCGCGGCAAGCTCGAAGAAAAGCAGCTGGAGGCCCTGCAAAAACGCCCGCTGCGCGTCAATTTCGAGCGCCAGACCGAGGTGATGGGCCCCGCGCCCCACTTTGCGATGCAGTTGCGCAAGCAGCTCATCGAGTGGGCCGACAGCCATGGCTACAACCTGTATGCCGATGGCCTGGTGATCCGCACCACCATCGACTCGCGCCTGCAGGCCATTGCCAACCAAGCCGTGGCGCGCCAGGGGCGCCAGCTGCAGGGCGTGGCAGACACCGCCTGGTCCCAGCGCAATGGCTGGGGCCCGAAGAGCGAGCTGGTGCAGACGCTGGTGCGCGAAAGCCCCGAATACCGCAACGCCGTGGACAAGGGCCAGGCCCCGGAAGAGGCATTGCAGGCGCTGCTGGATGACACCGCCTTCCTGCAGAAACTGCGCGCCGAGAAGACGCGCGTGCAGGCCGGGTTTCTGGCGCAGGACCCGGTCACCGGCCATGTGCTGGCCTGGGTGGGCAGCCGCGACTTTGCGCAAGACCCGTTCGACCATGTGCAGGCGGCGCGGCGCCAGCCTGGCTCCACGTTCAAGCCCTTTGTGTATGGCGCGGCGTTTGCCAGTGGCGCGTCGCCCAGCGATACGCTGATGGACGGGCCCGTAGAAATCCCCCTGGGCGGAGGCCGCGTCTGGCGCCCCACCGATGGCGGCCCGCCCAGCGACCAGCCCATGACGCTGGCCGATGGTCTGGCGTTTTCCAAGAACACCATCACCGCACAGGTCATGCAGCAGGTGGGCCCGGCCCGCGTGGCCGAGGTGGCCCGGGCCCTGGGGGTGCGCCAGTCGCCGCTGGAAGAGGTGCCATCTCTGGCGCTCGGCACCAGCCCGGTCACCCTGAAGGAAATGGTGACGGCCTACAGCTCCATCGCCAATCTGGGCCGCTATGTGGAGCCCGTGCTGATTACCCGCATCGAGGACCGCCACGGCAAGGTGCTGGAGACTTTTGCGCCGTCTGCCCCTGAAACGGTTTTCGAGCCACGCGCCGCGCAGACCTTGCGCAATACCATGCGCGGCGCCATCGACCGGGGCACGGCCACCGCAATCCGCACCCGCTATGGCATCCAGGCCGATGTGGCGGGCAAGACCGGCACTACGCAGGACAACACCGACGGCTGGTTCATCCTGATGCACGCGCGCGTTGTGGCGGGTGCCTGGGCGGGTTTCAACGACGGCCGCATCACGCTGCGCAGCGATGCGTGGGGGCAGGGGGCGCGCAGCGCGTTGCCCATGGTGGGCGAGTTCATGCAGCAGGCCATTCGCACCAGGGCGATCAACGGGAATGACCGCTTTGTAGACGAGTTTGTGGATACCCCCCCGCCACCGGCGGATGGATCACTGGGCGCGATGCGGGAATGGATCCGGGGCCTGTTCGGAGGGGATGCGCAATCCCCCTCTGCACCGGCCCCCTGGCCCGGCACTCCGCCACGGCCCAGCGGTGATGGGCTGCCACCGGTCACCACGGACCCTGCTGGTTCGTCCCGGCCGCCTGTGCCAGCCGAGGAGCGGGTGGGCGGGTAGGTGCGAAGCGGCGGGGTGGGCCTGCGCACCCCAAGCCACCGAAGCGTTGCACAACGCTGCCAACTTTGACGTTGTAGGACGGCGTCGCCAGTCACTCCATGGTGCGGCTGGCGCCTGGCTTATGCGCGTAAACGAACAGACCTTTCATGGTGGGGCCCGCACATTGGCCCATGCAGTCGTTGTTGGACTGCATGCAACGCCAAAGGACTCACCATGAAAACGATTACCACCACCTTGCTTGTGCTGGCCACCCTCACCCTCGGCGCCTGCACCGGCCCCATGGGCCCCCCGGGAGCGCAGGGCAATACCGGCAACACGGGATATACCGGCAAGACCGGTGACACCGGCTATACCGGAGCCACCGGAGCCACGGGCAACCAGGGAAACACGGGTTACACAGGGGCTACAGGCAGCATGGGGTCCACAGGGGCCACAGGCGGGCAGGGCAGCACGGGTGCTACCGGCATGCAAGGCGCCACGGGCTACCAGGGGGATACAGGTGCCACGGGTGCCAAGGGCAACACCGGCAACACTGGTAGCAAGGGCAACACCGGTAATACCGGAACCTCGGGCGATGGCAGTACCGTCATCGTCATACCCGCCAAGCCGTGACACGGCGCGCTCGGCGGCTGACGGCCCGCGACCGGCGATGCGTCGGACGGGCGGAGGTCAGACCACTGTGCCAGGCCACACAATGGCCTGCGCCACGATCACGTTCTGGCCGTTGAACGTGGCGGCGGGGGATCCGTACAACCGGTAGCCCAGTGCCAGCGCGTCGCTGACACGGCGGCAAAAGCTGGCGTCATCAGGACCTGTGAGCAAGCGGTAGGCTGGCAGGCCTTCGGGAGGTGTGCTGGCCGGGGCAGGGGACGTGGAGGTGGTAGTGGCAGTCATCCCACGGCCTATTCGATGTCAATGAAGTGCATACCCATGGCGCCCGCCTTGCGGTCGGCAAAGTAGCATTCCAGGGTTTCCTTCACGGTGCGGAAGGCCAGCTCGTCCCAGGGCACCTCGTCTTCGGCAAACAGACGTGCCTCGATGGTCTCGTAGCCGGGGTTGAACTGGTCGCTCAGCAGCGTGGCGCGGTAAAACAGGTGTACCTGGCCCACTCGGCGCACATTCAGCAGGCTGAACAGCGGGCCCATTTCAATCTGGGCGCCAGCCTCTTCGTCTGTTTCTCGCGCGGCGCCCTGGGCCGTGGTTTCGTCCAGCTCCATGAAGCCTGCGGGCAGGGTCCACTTGCCCCAGCGGGGTTCGATATTGCGCTTGCACAGCAGGATGCGGCCATCGGGCAGTGCGGGCACCGTGCCCACCACGTTGAGCGGATTCTCGTAGTGCACCGTGTTGCAGACGGGGCACACCGCGCGCTGTTTGGTGTCGCCGTCGTCCGGCAGGCGGTAGACCACGGCGGTGCCACAGGCGCGGCAGTGTTTGATGGGGCTGCGGAAGGTCATCGGAGGATTTTTCGAATCAGATCGGCTGCCAGCGCTTTTTCTATAAGCGCAAGCAGCTATGAAAAGCATAGTGCAGGGGCTGTGCGTCCAGACTGGGGCCGCGCGGCGCCCCGGCCAGGGCGTTACACCACGCTCAAGCGCAGCGTGCCCAGGCCTTCGACACCACCCTCCAGCACATCGCCGCGCACCACGGCGCCCACGCCTTCGGGGGTGCCGGTGTAGATCAGGTCGCCGGGCTGCAGCTCCCACGCGGCCGAGAGGTGTTCGATGGTTTCGGCAATGTTCCAGATCAGCTGCGCCACACTGCTGCGCTGCTTGTCCGCTCCGTTGACCTGCAGCCAGATGGCCGCCTTTGCAACGTCGCCCGCCTGGGCGGCCGGGGTGATGGGGCCAATGGGCGCGCTGGCATCAAAGCCCTTGCCGATGCACCAGGGGCGGCCCTGTTTTTTCATGTCGTTCTGCAGGTCGCGGCGTGTCATGTCCAGGCCCACGGCATAGCCGTAGATGTGTGCCAATGCGTCGGCGGCCTTGATGTTTTTGCCACCCTTGCCGATGGCCACGACCAGTTCGATCTCGTGGTGCAGGTTGGCGGTGAGGCTGGGGTAGGGCAGCTGGCCCGTTTCGCCAGCGTTGACCACCACGATGGCATCGGCGGGCTTCATGAAGAAGAAGGGTGGCTCGCGGCCGGTGAAGCCCATTTCCTTGGCATGCTCTTCGTAGTTGCGGCCCACGCAATAAATGCGGTGCACGGGAAAGCGGTCGCCGCTGCCCGCCACGGGCACGCTGGCCACCGGGGCGGGAGAAAACACGTAGCTCATGTCAGCCTCTCGAATTTCTGGGTTCAATGGAAATGAATGGTTGCCGGACGGCGCGGATGCCAGGGCAAGGACTGTGTCGCAAAAACCCCGGGCTGGACCCTGCGCGGCCTCGGTGTGGCAGTGTGCCATGGGCGCGGGCCGCCTGCTGGGGGGCGCTACACTCGCGCCCATGGCAAAGAGCTTCGATTTCCACAACACGCCAGGCCACCTGGTGCGCCGTGCCCACCAGCGAACCGTGGCGCTTTTCATGGAAGAGACTGCGGGGTTTGACGTGACGCCGGTGCAGTTCGCCATCCTGCACGAGCTGCTGGCACGGCCCGGTGAAGACCAGGTCACCCTGGCGTCCCGCGTGGCGTTCGACGCTGCCACATCGGGCTCGGTAATTGGGAGGCTCGAAAAACGCGGCTGGATCCGCCGCGAGCCCGACACCCGCGACCGCCGCCGCAAACTGCTGTGGATCACCCCCGAGGGCGAGGTGGCCGCGCTGCAGATGCGTGATGCCGCCCAGCGTGTGCAGGAGCGGCTGATGGCGCCACTCAATGCGCAGGAGCGCGTCGATCTGATGGCCATCCTGTCCAAGGTTGTCTACAACCATCAGGACCCGGCAGGGGCCTCGGGCGCCTGACGGACCCGGGCGGCCCCGAGGCTTGCCCATTCAGCGCCCGCGGTAGTGTGGGGCCCCACTGTCACGCTTTGAAACGTCCCCTTTCACAACGTATTTTCTGCATGCAGCTCTACAACTACTTCCGTTCCTCCGCCTCGTTCCGTGTGCGCATCGTGCTGCAGATCAAGGGCTTGCCTTACGACTACATCCCCGTGCACCTCGTCAAGGGTGAGCACCAGGCCCCGGCGTACGCCAGCCGCATCGGCGATGCGCTGGTACCCACGCTCGTGACCGATGACGGAGCGGCGCTGTCCCAGTCGATGGCCATCATCGAATACCTGGAGGAAACCCACCCTACGCCCGCGCTGCTGCCTGCCACGCCCCTGGCGCGGGCGCACGTGCGTGCGCTGGCGCAGATGGTGGCGTGCGAAATCCATCCCATCAACAACCTGCGCGTTCTCAAGTACCTGGTGCGCGAGCTGAAGGTGGACGAGGGGGCCAAGAACGCGTGGTACCACCACTGGGTGCGCAGCGGGCTGGAGGCCTTTGAGCGCCAGCTGGCACTGTTGGCGCAAGAGCGCGAAACCCAGGGCCTGCCTCCCTCCGTGCTGTGCTGGGGCGACACCCCCACGCTGGCCGACTGCTGCCTGGTGCCGCAAATCTTCAACGGCCAGCGTTTCAACGTGGACCTCGGTGGCCTGCCACTCACGATGGGGGCATTCGACGCCTGCATGGCGTTGCCCGCCTTCCAGAAGGCCCAGCCTTCCGCCTGCCCGGACCACGAAGCTTGACCCCGCACGAAGGCCCTCTGGCGGCGGCCGACTGTCTGGTGCCCGACTGGCCCGCGCCCGGGGGCGTGTTTGCACTGTGCACCACACGCACGGGGGGCGTGAGCCTGCCACCCTATGACAGCCTGAATCTGGGGACCCACGTGGGCGATGACCTGGCCGCTGTGCACACCAACCGCATGCGGCTGCAATCCACGGTCGGTGCGGTGGTGAATGGCACACGGGCGGTGTTTCTGAACCAAGTACACGGCGATGGCGTGGTGCACCTGGACAGCAGCACACCCGATGGCATCGACGCCGATGCCTGCGTGGCCACCGCGCCCGGTGTGGCCTGCACCATCATGGTGGCGGACTGCCTGCCGGTGCTGCTCGCACACCGTTCAGGCCGTGTGGTGGCGGCGGCGCATGCAGGCTGGCGCGGGCTGGCCGGAGTGGGCGGGCAGGGAGTACTGGAATCGGTTTTCAAGCGTTTTGAGGCCCTGGCGCTGGATGGAAAAGCGCTAAATGCTATCAAAATAGAAGCAAACGATCCTGCCCAAACGTTCGCCCAGGACACCCTGGTCTGGCTGGGTCCCTGTATTGGCCCGCAGGCCTTTGAAGTGGGGGCCGAGGTGCGCGCGGCATTTTGCGAGGCGAACCCGGCTTCAGAGGCGTGTTTTGTGCCCAGCGGCAGAGCCAAAGGCAAATACCTGTGCGACCTGGCTGGACTGGCTCGACTGCGGCTGCAGGCGCTGGGGATCACCCACATCCACGGCAACGATGGCACATCGCCTTGGTGCACCGTAACCAACGCTTCACGGTTCTTTTCGCACCGCCGCGACAGTGGGGCCCTCGGCGCTAGCGGGCGCTTCGCCGCCTGCATCTGGCGCAGCTGAGCCCGTGGCAGTGGCTGCGGCTTGCTCCGCATCGTAGGCCGCCTGCTCTGCGGCCTCGCGTGCCTTGATTGCCCGCTTGCGCGAAGGAGTGCCAAGGATGTACACCAGAATGCCCATGGGCAGCATGCCATACAGCGCAAAGGTGATCACGGCGCCGAGCACGGTGCCGTTGGGGCTGGTGGCTTCGGCCACCGCCATCATGAGGGTGACGTAGGTCCAGGCGATGACGATGAGGTACATTGGTTTGTGTTCAGTGCAAGCGTTGAATCCGTTGCCATGTGCAAAGGGCTCGGCAACAATGAACCCGAGAGATAAAAAACCAGAAGCTTTGCCGCTGCGAGCGACCAATCACTGAGGAAAGAGCATGAATTCTGAATCACCCTGGGCCGAGAGCGCCGAGCAGTTCCAGAAGATTTTCGGGCAAAGCTGGTCGCAGGCGCTGCAGTCGTTCCAGAAGCTGGACATGGGCACCCAGGTTCCTGCAGCACCACCCCTGAAATTTTCGCCCACCAAACTGCAGTCCCTGCAGCAGCAGTACCTGAAAGACGCGCAGGAACTCTGGGCCCAGGGCCTGCAGGGAACCCCCGAAGTCAAGGACCGCCGCTTCTCCGGCGAGGGCTGGGCGAGCAACCCCGTTGCTGCGTTCTCAGCCGCAGCCTACCTGCTCAATGCCCGCACCCTCATGGGGCTGGCCGACGCGGTGGAGGCCGACGAAAAGACCAAGGCACGCATCCGCTTTGGCGTGGAGCAGTGGATGGCTGCCATGGCACCCAGCAACTTCCTGGCCTTCAACGCCGAAGCGCAGAAAAAAGCCATCGAGACCAAGGGCGAGAGCATTGCCAAGGGCATGCAGAACCTGCTGCACGACATCACGCAGGGCCATGTGTCGATGACCGACGAAAGCCTGTTCGAGGTGGGGCGCAACGTGGCCACTACCGAAGGCGCGGTGGTGTACGAGAACGAACTGTTCCAGTTGCTCGAATACAAGCCGCTGACCGCCCAGGTGTACGAGCGGCCCTTCCTGCTCGTGCCGCCGTGCATCAACAAGTTCTACATCCTCGACCTGCAGCCCGAGAACTCTCTGATCCGCTACGCCGTGGAGCAAGGCCACCGGACCTTTGTGGTCAGCTGGCGCAACCCTGACGACAGCCTCGCCCACAAGACCTGGGACGATTATGTGGAAGACGGCGCCATGGCCGCCATCGACGTGGTGCAGAACATCACGGGCGCCGACCAGATCAATGCGCTGGGTTTTTGCGTAGGCGGCACCATCCTGAGCAATGCGCTGGCCGTGCTGGCAGCACGCGGCGATGAGCCCGTGGCCAGCGCCACTTTCCTCACCACGCTGATCGACTTCACCGACACCGGCATCCTCGATGTGTTCATAGACGAGGCTTTCGTGAAGTTCCGCGAGATGCAGATGGGTAAGGGCGGCCTCATGAAGGGGCAGGACCTGGCCTCGACCTTCAGTTTTCTGCGCCCCAATGACCTCGTGTGGAACTACGTGGTGGGCAACTACCTCAAGGGCGAAACACCGCCCCCGTTCGACCTGCTGTACTGGAACAGCGACAGCACCAACCTGCCAGGCCCGTTTTACGCTTGGTACCTCCGCAATTTCTACCTTGAAAACAACCTCGTCCAACCGGGCAAGCTCACCGTGTGTGGCGAGAAGATGGACCTGGGAAACCTCACGCTGCCCGTCTACATCTATGGCTCGCGCGAAGACCACATCGTGCCCATCAACGCCGCCTATGCGTCCACCCAGGTGCTACCCGGCAAGAAGCGCTTTGTGATGGGTGCCTCGGGCCACATTGCGGGCGTCATCAACCCGCCTGCCAAAGGCAAGCGCAGCCACTGGATTCGCGCCGACGGCAAACTGCCCGCCACGCTCGACCAATGGCTCCAAGGCGCGACCGAGCACCCCGGCAGTTGGTGGACCGACTGGTCTGGTTGGCTCAAGGGCCACGCGGGCAAGCAGATCGCGGCGCCCAAGAGCTACGGCAAGGGCACCAAGTTCAAGGCCATCGAGCCAGCACCTGGCAGCTACGTGAAGCAGAAAGCCTGATACGCAAAAGTCCTGACTTTCAGCACTGCGAGAATTACCAAGCAACCAACAACCTCCAACCACAAGGACATTCCATGGAAGACATCGTCATCGTTTCGGCCGCCCGCACTGCTGTGGGCAAGTTTGGTGGTGCGCTGGCCAAGACGCCTGCGACCGAACTGGGCGCCATCGTGATCCGCGAAGCCATCGCGCGCGCGGGCCTCTCGTCCGACCAGATTGGTGAAGTCATCATGGGCCAGGTGCTGGCCGCTGGCGTGGGCCAGAACCCCGCCCGGCAGGCTTCCATGAAGGCTGGTGTGGCCAAGGAAACTCCTGCGCTCACGATCAACGCGGTGTGCGGCTCAGGCTTGAAGGCCGTGATGCTTGCTGCGCAGGCTGTGGCCTGGGGTGACAGTGAAATCGTCGTGGCTGGCGGCCAAGAGAGCATGAGCATGGCGCCCCACGTACTGCCCGGCTCGCGCGACGGCCAGCGCATGGGTGACTGGAAGCTCATCGACACCATGATCGTGGACGGTCTGTGGGACGTGTACAACCAGTACCACATGGGCATTACGGCGGAGAACGTTGCCAAGGCCTACGGCATCACCCGTGACATGCAGGACGCCCTGGCCCTGGGCAGCCAGCAAAAGGCCGCCGCAGCGCAAGATGCCGGCAAGTTCGTGGACGAAATCGTGGGTGTGAGCCTGGCGCAGAAGAAGGGCGACCCCATCCTGTTCAACGCCGACGAATACCTCAACCGCAAGACCAACGCCGAAGCGCTGGCAGGCCTGCGCCCCGCATTCGACAAGGCCGGCAGCGTGACGGCGGGCAACGCATCGGGCCTGAACGACGGCGCAGCCGCTGTGGTGGTGATGACCGCTAAGAAAGCTGCAGCCCTGGGCCTCAAGCCCCTGGCACGCATCGCTGCATTCGGCACCAGCGGACTCGATCCCGCCACCATGGGCATGGGCCCGGTGCCAGCGTCACGCAAGGCCCTGCAGCGCGCAGGCTGGAACGCTGCCGATGTGGATCTGTTCGAGCTGAACGAAGCCTTTGCCGCACAAGCCTGCGCGGTGAACAAGGAATTGGGGATTGACCCTGCCAAGGTGAACGTGAACGGCGGTGCCATCGCCATCGGCCACCCCATCGGCGCTTCCGGCTGCCGCATCCTGGTGACCCTGCTGCACGAAATGCAGCGCCGCGATGCCAAGAAGGGCTTGGCAGCGCTGTGTATTGGTGGCGGCATGGGCGTGTCCCTGGCCTTGGAGCGCTAACAAGCCCCTGCGCCTGTTTGCACCTGCGGTTCAGCCGTTTCTCAGGTGCAAGGCCAAAAATCGAAGCCGCGTTACGACGCGGCTTTTTTATGTCTGGCTTCAGTGTGAACGTGTCGCCGCCGTGGCCTCACTTCTGCGTGCGCAGGTGGTTGCAAGATGTTTCTATGGGATCGTTGGAAGGCTGTGGCTTGCACCAAAACTGTGACTCTGCCGAGACACATAGCGCGTAAGGTGTGTGACGCATGCCGATATGCCAAAAAGAAAAGGGCTTCAGTGTTTTCCTTCACGGCGGCGGTAGATTTCTTCGGTAGAGTGGCTGTTGAGCAAATCACTAACAAGGAGAAATCACATGAGCCAGAAAGTTGCATACGTCACCGGCGGCATGGGCGGCATCGGGACTGCCATTTGCCAGCGCCTGCACAAGGAGGGCTTCAAGGTCATCGCAGGTTGTGGCCCTACCCGTGACCATGCCAAGTGGCTGGCCGAGCAGAAAGCCCTGGGCTACACCTTCTATGCGTCGGTGGGCAATGTGGGCGACTGGGATTCCACGGTAGAAGCCTTTGGCAAGACCAAGGCCGAGCACGGCACCATCGACGTGCTGGTGAACAACGCTGGCATCACCCGCGACCGCATGTTCCTCAAGATGTCGCGCGAAGACTGGGACGCGGTGATTGAAACCAACCTCAACAGCATGTTCAACGTCACCAAGCAGGTGGTGGCCGACATGGTGGAAAAGGGCTGGGGCCGTATCATCAACATCAGCTCGGTGAACGGTGAAAAGGGCCAGGCGGGCCAGACCAACTACTCGGCGGCCAAGGCGGGCATGCATGGCTTTTCGATGGCCCTGGCGCAGGAACTGGCCACCAAGGGCGTGACGGTCAATACGGTGAGCCCCGGCTACATCGGCACCGACATGGTCAAGGCGATCCGCCCTGATGTGCTCGAAAAGATCGTGGCCACGGTTCCCGTCAAGCGCCTCGGTGAACCTAGCGAAATCGCTTCCATCATTGCGTGGCTGGCTTCGGATGAAGGTGGCTACGCGACCGGTGCCGATTTTTCGGTCAACGGTGGCCTGCACATGGGTTGATGCCCGAAGGCTTGGAAAAACAAAAAACCCCGCAATGCGGGGTTTTTTGTTGGAGGAGCAAGAGGGAAGGGGTCGCCGGTTATCTTGCTTCGAGGAGCCTATGAAATGGGCCGTTTGGCGGAAACACAACCGGTACCTTGGTACGCTTTGTGCTTTGATTTTGCGGCTGGCATTGGATGGGCGCTTGAAGCGGGAAGCTGGCTGCCACGCCTTCAGAAGCGGGCGGGAGCGCGCTTGCGATCGCGTTCGTCTTCGGGCCAAGCGGACAAGATTGCGGTGGTATTCATGCTGGAAAACTCCTGTGATGTACCAACAACGCGGCCCATCTACTGTCCGTTGACAGCGTCTCGCAAAAAAATGCAACCGTAAGTGCCCGCAGGCTTACCTCTACACCGCTATCAAAAATAATAGCTAAAAATGATTGCTGGATAAGCGCAAAGGTCGAATAACGATCACTTTGTGATTACATGAATTTACATTTTTAGCCTATGCTGCTGCCGAAATTTCTTCCAATTCGGAAGAAATTTCCAGCCAGCGTTCTTCCAGTTGGGCGGTCTCATCATGGCCTGCCTTCAGGGCGCGGCCACACTCTGCGATCTCGGCCGGGGGCAGGGCCTGCGTGAGCTTGTGCTCGAGCGCAGCCCGTTCGCCAGCCAGCGTCGCCAGGCGCTTGTCGATCCGCTCCAGCTCTTTTTTGAGCGGCCGTGTTTTTTCGGCTTGTTGCTGGCGCGCCTGGGCATCCAGTTTGCGTTGTTCTCGCCCGTCCCTTGAAGGGGTTGTGGCGGAGGTCGGTGTGGGCACCGGGGCCGCGACAGGAGCGGGATTTGCTGCCGCTGAAGGTGCGTTGGCCTTGGGGGCCGTGGAGCTTGCCACCGAGACCTGTGCCTGCTCGGCCAGGCGTGCCTCTTCGCGAAGGCGTTTGGACTCTTCGAGCAGGTAGCGCTGGTAGTCGTCCAGATCGCCATCGAAGGGCCCTACAACGCCCCGGCCCACCATCCAGAAGTCTTCGCAGACCGAGCGCAGCAGCGAACGGTCGTGGCTGACCAGCATGACGGTGCCGTCGAAGTCGTTGAGCGCCATGGCCAGGGCCTCGCGGGTCGCCAAGTCGAGGTGGTTGGTAGGTTCGTCCAGCAGCAGCAGGTTGGGACGCTGCCAGACGATCATGGCAAGCACCAAGCGGGCTTTTTCGCCACCGCTCATCGTGCCCACGGCCTGCTTGACCATGTCGCCCGTGAAGTTGAACGTGCCCAGATAGCTGCGCAGGTCTTGCTCGCGGCTGGGTTGTTTGATGTCGGGGCCCAGTTCCTTGGCCAGGCGGATCATGTGCTCCAGCGGGTTCTCGCTGGGGCGCAGCACATCCAATTCCTGCTGGGCAAAGTAGCCGATGTTCAGGCCCTTGCCTTCGGTCACGCTGCCGCCCAGGGGCTTCATGGTGCGGGCAATGGTTTTGACCAGCGTGGACTTGCCCTGGCCGTTGGCACCCAGGATGCCGATGCGCTGGCCCGCCAGCACCGAGCGGTTGACGCCGGTGAGGATGGTGGTGGGCGTGCCCTCGTCGTCCACATAGCCAAATGATGCATCGCTGATGGCCAGCATCGGGTTTGGCAGATTGGCGGGTTCCTTGAACTCGAAGGTGAAGTCCGCCTCGGCCAGCACGGGGCCAATCTTTTCCATGCGTTCGAGCTGCTTGACGCGGCTTTGCGCCTGCTTGGCCTTGCTGGCCTTGGCCTTGAAGCGGTCGATGAACTTCTGCAGATGGGCCATCTTCTCCTGCTGTTTGGAGAAGCTGGCCTGTTGCAGTTCAAGCTGCTGGGCGCGCAGCTCTTCGAACTTGCTGTAGTTGCCACCGTAACGGTTCAACTCGCCTTGCTGGATTTGCAGGGTGACGTTGGTGATGGCGTCCAGAAACTCGCGGTCATGGCTGATCACGATCATGGTGCCCGCGTAGCGCTTGAGCCAGGCTTCGAGCCAGACCAGGGCGTCCAAGTCCAAGTGGTTGGTGGGCTCGTCCAGCAGCAGCAAATCGCTGGGGCACATCAGTGCGCGGGCCAGTTGCAGGCGCATGCGCCAGCCACCCGAGAAGCTGTTGACGGGTTGGTCCAGTTCGCTGACGCGAAAGCCCAGGCCCAGAATCAATGCCTGTGCACGTGCCACGGCATCGTGGGCTCCCGCGTCGTGCAAGTCGGAATAGGCATGCGCGATGGCCATGCCGTCGTCGCTGGCCTCTGCGTCGAGCAACTGTTGCTGGACCTCGGCCAGACGCGTGTCACCCTCCAACACAAAGTCAGTGGCCGACTGGTCGGTTTCGGGCATGTTCTGCGCGACCTCCGCCATGCGCCAGCTGGTGGGGATGTAGAAATCTCCCCCGTCTTCGTGCAGTTTGCCGCTGAGCAAGGCAAACAGGCTCGACTTGCCCGCGCCATTGCGGCCCACAAGGCCTACGCTTTCGCCGGGGTTGATGGTGGCGGAAACGCTGTCGAGCACGACTTTGGCGCCGCGTCGCAGGGTAACGTTCTTCAGGGTGATCATCCGGAACTCAGAAAAAAGCGCACCCGCACTGGGCGGGTGGCGTGAAAAAGCAGGGGGCCAAGGCTGTTGCAAACCATCCAAGGGATGCAGCAAGCCGGTGGCGCGCAACCCTCTATTGTGCCGTGAGCCGGCTTTGGGCGGCCAAGGCCTGCCGAGTCACCAGCAAAACCTGGTCTTCACCTGCACTGGTATCGAGCCAGAAAACAGGCAGTTGGGGGAAAGCGGCCTCGAAGTAAGCGCGTTCGTTGCCAATCTCCAGAATGATCACTGCATCCTCACTCATGCAGGCGGGAGCAGCGGCAAACAGCTGGCGCACAAAGTCCATGCCATCGTTGCCTCCGGCCAGGGCCAGTTCGGGCTCGGCACGGTATTCGGCGGGCAAGGCGGCCATGCTGGCCGCGTTTACGTAGGGTGGATTGCACAGGATCAGGTCCCAGGGGCCGGGCAGTGCAGCCAGGCCATCGGACAGCTGTAGCTGGATGCGGTCCTGCAGGCCGTGTTTGTCCACGTTGATGCGGGCTACCGCCAGCGCATCGGGCGATATGTCGGCGCCCGTCACTTGCACCTCGGGCCAGGCCATGGCCGCCAGCACGGCAAGGCTGCCGTTACCCGTGCACAGGTCCAGCACCTGGCGGGTGTGGTCGCTCAGGTACTCGTCAGCCCCCCCATCGACCAGCAGTTCGGCAATGAAGCTGCGCGGCACGATGGCGCGTTCGTCCACGTAGAACGGTACACCCTGCAGCCAGGCCTCTTGTGTGAGATAGGCGGCGGGCTTGCGGGTGCGGATGCGCTCTTCAAAAAGAGTAGCTACCAGCGCTTGATCGGCGGGCGCTACGGGCTGATTCTTCATGGAATCGGGGGCTTCCGACAGATCACTGTCCAGCGGCAGCCCTAGACGCCAGAGCACCAGCCAAGCGGCTTCGTCGTGGGCATTGGTGGTACCGTGGCCAAAGGAGACGCCTGCTGCGGCAAGGCACTGCGCACCCGATTCGACCAGGGCACCCACGGTATCGCCTGCGACGGTGGGGTGCTGTTGTGGTGTGTTCATGCTGGCACTCCATTGGCGGCCAAGGCCTGCGCATGCAGGTTTTCCAGCGTGCGGCGGTAGATGTTCTTGAGGGGGTCAATGTCGGCCACGACGATGTGCTCGTCGATCTTGTGGATGCTGGCGTTGGGAGGGCCGAGTTCAATCACCTGGGGGCACACCTGGGCAATGAAACGGCCGTCGCTGGTTCCGCCCGTGGTGGAGAGTTCGGTGGTCAGCCCGGTCTCTGCAGTGATGGCCTGCTGCACGGCGCCCACCAGTTCGCCGGGGGTTGTCAAAAACGGCTGGCCGCCCAGCGTCCAGCGCAGGTCGTATTCCAGGCCATGGCGGTCCAGCACGGCGTGCACACGCTGCTGCAGGCCTTCGGCAGTGGATTCAGTCGAGAAGCGGAAGTTGAAGTCGATCACGACCTCTCCCGGAATCACATTGGTGGCACCCGTGCCGCCGTGCATGTTGCTGATCTGCCAGCTGGTGGGCGGGAAAAACGCGTTGCCCTCGTCCCACACCGTGGCCGCCAGCTCCGTGAGTGCGGGCAGGGCCTGGTGAATGGGGTTGCGGGCCAGTTGCGGGTAGGCAATGTGCCCCTGAATACCGCGCACAGAGAGCTTGCCACTGAGCGTGCCGCGCCGTCCGTTCTTGATCATGTCGCCCGTTTTTTCGACGGAGGTAGGTTCTCCGACGATGCAGTAATCGAGCTTTTCACCACGCGCCTTGAGTTGCTCGACCACGACCTTGGTGCCATCCACCGAGGGGCCTTCCTCGTCGCTGGTCAGAAGAAAAGCCAGCGCAATCTGCGGATCGGGCGTGGCGGCCAGGAACTCTTCTACCGCCACGACAAAGGCGGCGATGGAGGTTTTCATGTCGCTGGCACCACGGCCATAGAGCTTGCCGTCCTTGTGGGTAGGCACAAACGGGTCGCTGCTCCACTGTGCCAGCGGGCCGGTGGGTACGACATCGGTGTGGCCGGCAAACACTATGGTTTTAATAGCTGCTTGCACTTTTCCATCAAGCGCTACAGGCCTTTTTGCCCACAAGTTGCTGACACGAAAGTCCGCCGGGCCGCTGTCCAGGCGCTCACACACAAACCCGAGCGGAGCCAGCCGCGCGGCCAGCAGGTCCAGGCAGCCCGCATCCTCGGGGGTGATGGAGGGCAGGGAAATGAGCTGTTCGGCGAGGTGCAGGGTACGGGACATTGGGGATTCGGTGGGATGGGGCCGTGCAGTCAGCTGTAGTTAGAGAGCGAAGCGTAAGCACCAGCGCGGCCTAGGCGAGAGACGGCAAGCCAAGGGCCGCCCCGCAGCGAGGGCGTCGTCCCCCAGGGGGAAGGCGCCGCAGGCGACTCAGTGCGGAGACATTTCATGCCGCTGGTTTGACGTCCAGCACGATCTCGGTGAAGGAAGGCGCGTCGTCGGGTGCATCCCGCGCTTCCTTCTGCGCCTTGGCGGCATTGGCGGCCAGCGAGAAATCGTTTTGCAAGCGCCACATGAGGTTGGTAGGCGAGTCAGCGTAGGCCATGCCTTCCTTGCGGTCGATCTTGGAGTCCATGATCAACCGGGCGAGGGCTTCCTCAAAGGTCAGCGAACCTTCGGCCATGGACTTCTCCATCGCTTCTTTGACGCCTGAGAAATCGCCTTTTTCGATCAGGTCGGACACCAGCTTGGTGTTGAGCATGACTTCCACCGCCGGAGCACGGCTGCCGTCGATGGTGCGCACCAGGCGTTGGGAGATGATGGCCTTCAGGGCGGATGCCAGGTCGCCCAGCATGGTGGGACGCACTTCGACGGGATAGAACGACAAGATGCGATTGAGCGCGTGGTAGCTGTTGTTGCCGTGCAGCGTGGCCAGACACAAGTGGCCGGACTGGGCGTAGGCAATTGCGGCCGACATGGTTTCGCGGTCGCGGATTTCGCCGATCAGGATCACATCCGGCGCCTGGCGCAGCGCGTTCTTCAGCGCTGTCTGCAACGACTGGGTATCACTGCCGATCTCGCGCTGATTGACGATGGACTTCTTGTTCTTGAACTGGTACTCGACCGGGTCTTCGATGGTGAGGATGTGGCCGGTGAGTGCTTCGTTGCGGGTGTCGATCATCGACGCCAGGGATGTGCTCTTGCCCGAGCCCGTGGCGCCGACCATCAGGATCAGGCCCCGCTTTTCCATGATGAGTTCGCGCATCACGGGTGGCAGGCCCAGCGAGTCGAATTCGGGAATCTGCTGCGAGATGAAACGGATCACCACGGCGTAGCTGCCGCGCTGGCGCATGGCACTGATACGGAAGCGGCCCACACCGCTGAGCGGCACGCCCATGTTCAGCTCGCCGGTTTCTTCCAGTTCTTCGATACGGTCTGGGGGGACCACTTCGGAGAGCAGGTTGCGCGGCGCATCGGGCGGCAGGATCTGGTTGTTGATCGGGATGCATTCGCCGTTGATCTTGATCAGCGCCGGGGCATTGGCCGACAGGTAGACGTCTGATGCCTTCTTTTCGCTCATCAGGCGAAGAATCCGCTCCATCGTGCTCATGGTGTTTCCCTCTTGTTGTCGGTGTCTGTCGGCGGGCAGGCGGGATGGCCTGCCCCGGGCTTGAATGCGATCAGTCGCGCAGCAGGTCGTTGATGCTGGTCTTGGAGCGCGTCTGCGCGTCCACCTGCTTGACGATGATTGCGGCGTACATGCTGTAGGGCGCGCCGTTGGCGGCTGTCTTGGGCAGGTTGCCGCTGACCACCACCGAGCCCGAGGGCACGCGGCCATAGCTGATCTCGCCAGTGGCGCGGTTGAAGATGGGGGTGCTCTGGCCCAGGTACACGCCCATGCCCAGCACGGAGTTTTCTTCCACCACCACGCCTTCAACCACTTCGGACCGTGCACCGATGAAGCAGTTGTCTTCGATGATGGTGGGGCCGGCTTGCAGAGGCTCCAGCACGCCACCAATGCCCACGCCACCCGACAGGTGCACGTTGGCACCGATCTGTGCGCACGAACCCACGGTGGCCCAGGTGTCGACCATGGTGCCTTCGCCCACATAGGCGCCAATGTTCACGTACGACGGCATCAGGATCGCGCCCTTGGCGATGAAGCTGCCACGGCGGGCGACGGCGGGTGGCACCACACGCACCCCGGTGGCCTTCATTTCTTCTTCAGACAAGTGGGCAAACTTGGTCTGCACCTTGTCGTAAAAGCCCAGGTCACCGGCCTTCACGACTTCGTTGTCCTTCAGCCGGAACGACAGCAGCACCGCCTTCTTGATCCACTGGTGCACGGTCCACTGGCCCACACCTTCGCGCGTGGCCACGCGCAGCGTGCCGTTGTTCAGCTCGGCGATCACATGCTCGACAGCGTCCTGGATTTCCTTGGGGGCGGCGGAGGGCGAAAGGCTGGCGCGGTTGTCCCAGGCGTTGTCGATGAGGGTTTGCAGTTGTTGGGTCATGTTGTTGTCTGTCAGTCTGTGGATCAGGAATCAGAAATCAGGCAGTGCGGGACTGGATGAATTGCACGATGCGCAACGCAGCCTCCACGCACTCTTCGGTTTCGGCCACCAGGGCCATGCGCACGCGCTGGGCACCGGGGTTGCTGCCCTGGGCCTCGCGGGCCAGGTAGCTGCCAGGGAGCACCGTAACATTGTATTGAGCCAGAAGGGCCCGCGCGAACTCGGCGTCGTCCATGGCAAGCTGCTCGGGGACCTTGGCCCAGAGGTAGAAACCTGCATCGGGAAGGGCTACTTCCATGACACCCGCCAGCAGCGGCGTGACCTGGGCGAACTTCTTGCGGTAGCGCGTGCGGTTTTCCACCACATGCTGCTCGTCACCCCAGGCCGCAATGCTGGCGGCCTGCACGATGGGGCTCATGGCGCTGCCGTGGTACGTGCGGTACAGCAGGAAGGCCTTGATCAGGGCCGCATCACCCGCCACAAAACCGCTGCGCATGCCGGGCACGTTGCTGCGCTTGGAGAGACTGGTGAAGGAGATCAGGTTCTTGTAGTCGCTGCGGCCGAGCTTGTCTGCAGCCTGCAGGCCGCCCAACGGCGGTTCGTCGCGGAAGTAGATTTCGCTGTAGCACTCGTCCGAGGCAATCACAAAACCATACCGGTCGCTCAGTTCAAACAACTTCTTCCACTCCGTCAGCGGCATGACGGCGCCGGTGGGGTTGCCAGGGGAGCAAACAAAAAGCAACTGCGTCCGCTGCCACACGGAGTCCGGCACCGCGTCCCAATTCACGGCGAAATTGCGTGCCGGGTCGCTGGCCGCGTAATAAGGGGCCGCGCCCGCCAGCAGGGCTGCACCTTCATAGATCTGGTAGAACGGATTGGGGCAGACTACCAGCGGCTGGCCGTGTGAAGGATCGATGATGGTTTGGGCAAACGAAAAAAGTGCTTCCCGAGAACCATTCACGGGAAGGACCTGGGTGGCCGGATCCAGCGTAATGGCATAGCGCAAATTCAGCCAGCGGGTGAAGGCCTCGCGCAAACCCAACTCGCCAGCGGTGGCGGGGTAACTCGCCAGGCCACTGAGGTTGTTACTGAGTGCATCTTTGATGAACTGCGGTGTAGGATGGCGTGGCTCACCCATGCCCAGGCTGATGGGGCTGTAGGCTGCCGGGGGCACCACCCCCGCAAAGAGCTGCCGCAGCCGCTCGAAGGGGTAGGGCTGGAGATGGGAAAGCAGGGGATTCATGGGGCGCCATTATGGGCGATCACCTCAGATCAGTCGGCGCTGGATCGGCCAGGGTTTGGCGGATCGTGACCGGAGCTGACCTCAATGCGTCGATGGGCCCGTGGTCTGTCAATCCGCCGTAAGTGCGTGTACCTAGTATTCAGGCCGTTTGATCAGAACAATAGAGGAGACACGATGTCAGGATTCCTACCGCTGCGTCCGGGGCTCTGGTGGATGCGCAGGTGGCATTTGCCTGGCAAGCTGTTCTCGCTGAGTCTTCTGGTGGGGGCGGCACTTGCCATTGCTGCGGTTGGGGCGCCTTGGTGGGCGCTTGCCTTGGCCGCAGTGGTGGTGTTGTACGCTCTGCTCGTGCTTTACCTCAGTCTGGCCACCGACCTTGCGGGTCTGGCGCAAACCATAGAGCTGACCCAGGCCGGGGATCTCCGGGCCCAGCCCCGTCGCGACTACGGACAAGACGAAGTGGCCGAGATGGCGCAGTCGCTCGACCGCATGGTGATCACGCTCTCCTCCATGGTGGCAGACATCCGTAGCAATGCGGCGCTGGTCGCCCATGCTGGGCAGAGCCTGGCCGAGGGCAATCGGTCGCTGGCCGACCGCACCGAGCAGCAGGCCGCCAACCTGGAGCAGACGGCCGCCAGTGTGGAGCAACTGTCTTCAGCGGTGCAGAACAACGCTCAGACCGCGCACAGTGCCGATACCCGGGCGGCGCAGGTGCGTGACGCAGCCGATGTGGGCGCCCAGGCCATGGCACGTGCCGTGCAGTCGGTCGAGGCCATCCAGCAAGGTGCGCGGCGCATGACCGAAATCATCGGTGTGATCGACAGCATTGCATTTCAGACCAATATCCTTGCCCTGAACGCAGCCGTTGAGGCTGCTCGCGCCGGAGAGCAGGGCCGTGGGTTTGCCGTGGTGGCAGCAGAGGTGCGCACGCTGGCCAAGCGGTCCAGCGATGCCGCGCACGAAATTCGTGAACTGATCGGTGCCTCGGTCAGTCAGGTCGAAACCAGTGCGGGCCTGATTCGGTCGGCCGGGGAGGGGATCTCGGACATGGCGGGGGGCATTCGCAGCGTGGCAGCCAGCATGAGCGAAATCTCCGGATCGAGCGCCGAGCAAAGCACCGGCCTGCGCGAGGTGAGCGCCGCCGTGCAACAACTGGACCAGATCACCCAGCACAACGCCCAGATGGTGGGCCATGCCGTGCAACAGGCAGAGGCCCTGGAAAGCCGCGCATCCACCCTGTCGCGTGCGGTCTCTGCATTCCGCCTGCAGCAGGGCACGGCCGAGGAGGCTGTGGCGCTGGTGGGCAAGGCCATGGCGCTGCACAAGAGTACCTCGCGCGACCAGTTCCTGCGCAGCATCACTGACAAGAATCAGCCCTACCACGACCGCGACATGTATGTGTTTGTCCTCGACTCCGCAGGCACCTACCTGGCCTTCGGAGGCAACACCGCCAAGGTGGGCACGCGGGTGCAGGACATTCCTGGCATTGCGGGCGACCGGCTGGTGAACGACATCGTTTCCCAGGCGGACCGTGAGCCGGGCTGGGTGGAGTACGACATCACCAACCCTGCCACGGGTGCGGTGCAGACGAAAATGTCTTACGTCAGCCGCGCGGGCGATCTGTATGTGGGGTGTGGGGTTTACAAGGCACTCGCTGCCCGCTGAGTTGTCGGCCCTCGGCCAGCGGCGGGCTCACCCCAGCAGCCGGCGGTACCAGGCAGTGGGTGGTTGTGGTGCAGGTGCTTTTGCGTTGGCCGCCTCAGCTTCGACCTTAGTTCCGGATGCATCCATGGGCAAGAGCGCAATCCGGCGAATACCCAACCCCAGAGAGCGCTTGTCCGTGCTCTCCGGATTCAGATCGCAGGGCCGAACGAGGGGGGAGCCCTTGAGCACCACTCTGACCCGGTCCGCACGGCTTCGCAAGACCGCGTCGGGAACACGGGCGTCCAGGACGAGCGTGTCGCCCACTTGTTCCTGGTGCACCGCAATCGCTTGCCCATTCACCTGCATTTGAAGCTCGCTGACAGCTGCCATTGTCAACAGGTGGACGACTTCCATCCGCAGCAGGTGATCGCCAACGCCTACCGGGCGGAAGTCGATCCATGTCTCAGGCTCCAGGCCTGTCCATGCAAAGTGATGTGGACCTTCGGTCTCCCGGACATGCCAGCCCCGTCCCGGGATGGGGCGGTCAAAGAGGTAGTCGTGTCCAGGCGGCAGGGAGGCGAGCCAGTGCGAATCGGGCTCGTCCAAGGGCGCTTCAATGTACCGGTTGAAGCCCATGCGGTCTTCACCCCGCAACATGACGCAGGGGAAAGGTTCGCTGACCTTTGCGATGGGGACCGTCACTCGGACGGCCAGTCCCAGCCTGTGCTCCGTGGTGCGGTTGGGGTTGGAGTGATGCAGCAGCCGTTCATTGAAGAGAAAGAACTGGCCGGGCTCCAGCACCATGGATACCTTGCGGGTTTCATCCACGTAGGCGGGGTCTGAAGCGATGCCCCCGAACCGAAGGCTCTTGGCTGGATCGGTATCGATGGCCGGAGGGATGATTTGCCGGTGCGAGCCTGGAATGATTTCCACGCATCCATTTTCCAGCGTTGCCGGCGTAATCGCCAGCCAAGCTGAAATGTTCAGGATGGGTTCCATGTTCCAGTTGTAATGATCTTGGTGCCAGGGGTATTCCTCTTGCTGTTCAGGCCGGGCAGGCGGTTTGTTGAAAAGATTGGAGTTCCACAGAACGAGATCCGGCCCATAGAGAGAAGCCATGCGTTCCACGATGGCCGGGGCCGAGCACATCGCATGGACCGCTTGGCTGTCCAGGTGCCGCACGCGCAGGCCGAATGGGCAATAAGGCGTGGGCGTGGGCAGCACCCGCTCACATACCGTTGTGCGGAATTTTTCCATTTCATGGGGCGAGAATGCCGTGAATGGCCCTGCGTAGCCCTGTGTCCGAAATTGCTCAATTTCCTCCGGAGACAAACAGACGGGGAGTTCGGATGTGTCTTTGTTCATGGGTGCCTGCGTAGAAATACCTGTCAATTCTGAGGTTGCGCTGTCACGCGGGTTGGCTGGAACGTCCTCCACTAGCGCGGCCAGGCGCTCGTAGGCAGCCCGGCCCACGCTGACCTGCTGTCGTGTCACTTGCAGCAACCGCTGCCGTTCAGTCCCTGCTGCATGCCACGCATCCTGTATGGCGGTCGCCAAGTGCGTGGCCGTTTCCTCACGGTCCAGAAACACGATGTGGCAGGCGGCGCCAAACTGGGCTTGAAGCCCTTGCATTTTCGACCGGTAGTGGGGCGATGCCACCAAGGCGATCACCGACACCCCTTGCGACAGTGCGAACACTGCCGCGTGGTAGCTGCCGGTGATGACCACACGGCATGTACCGATCTGCTGCACGACGTCCTGTGGCGTTGCAACCGGGTAGGAGGTGTAGCTGATGCCCGGGATGCCGTGGAGCAGCGAGGCAATGGCGTCCGGATCGGAAGGACCGGCAAGCGAAATGGGCACACCGGCAACAAGAGGTGCACCCAGCCGTGAAATGGCACTTCCCAACCCTTCCTGCAGGCGCGACAGGGTGTTGGCATCGACGCCGGCGTAGTCCGCTTGGCGGACGTTGATGCCCAGGCTTTTGCCCAGAACTGTGGGGCGCAAGTCAAACGCCAGTTCAATCGCCTCGTCTGCTGCCACGACCAGGCGTTGTTCTGGCACCCCAAAGGATCTCGCCACCATCGGGCTTTGCTGCGATTCTCTGCAGACCACCAGGCTCAAAAGAGGAAATACCCCCAGCATCTTCTGCGAAAGGCTGCGAACGCTGACAGGTTCAAATCCACAGCTCAGAATGATTGCCGGTTTGCCGAGCCTGATACCCGCTTCCAGCGTCTGCAAGATGACTTCCGATTGACCAGAGAAATCGTCGCTGAAATATCCGCCGCCGGTCGCCATCACCATATCGCAATCCATCAGCGCCGACACGATGCGCGCACAGTCTGCTGATGCTTGGGTTATCAGGTTCCGGGTATCAGCACCAAGGGCGATCAGCGGCAGGGGGAGGCGTTCTTCGGTGAGCTCAAGCGCAATGACTTCGGGACAATCCTTTTTGAGCAGGGCTGCATTGCGGGTTATCCAATGTATTTGACAATCTGGCCATAGGTGCCGTAACCGGCGAAAAATGACCTGGTAAATCGCCCTGTCTCCTAGATTATCGTTGTTGGAGAAATAGTTTCCTGAATCGACCAGAATTCGGTGCGGTGCCATTTGTGGATGTCAGAAGTAATAGGTGGTCAATGCCTCATCATGGAACGATACCAAACCGAGTATGGTTGGGCGAGCCACCACTTTAATGGCACCCGGCCATAATGCCGGCGCACCACATCTATCGCCTCCTGATAATGCGCTTTGCGCCGGGTGCTCGTCTTCGTTTCGGGGTGCTCCCGGTTGGTTGCCAGAAAGGTATCCACAAATTCCAGAGGTCCCAGAGCCTTGTAAAGGCGCCACCAAAGATCGTAGTCCATGGTCATATGCAATGTTTCGTCCACGCCTCCAACGGCTTCCCAGGCAGTGCGGCGAATCAGCGTTCCGGGCTGAGAAACGATGCAGAGTTGCGCCATCCACCACTCGCTGAAAGGGCGGACAAAGACGGGATTGGTTCTTTTTGTGCTTTCCACATAGTTCCATACCCGTCCGTAGGCCATGGGGGCTGCTGGATTGTGCTGCAGTGCTGCCACCAGGCTTTTCAGCGCACCTGGCAACAACCAATCGTCGCTATTGAGCCAGCAGACAAAAGGCGCACGTCCATTTGCTATCGCCTCGTTGATGGCCGACGATTGGCCCATGTCTTTGGAACTGCGCCAGCCTGCAAGCCGTTCTTCCCAACGGCGGATGACCTCTATCGTGCCGTCGGTGGAACCACCGTCCGCGACATAGACTTCGACGGGGATGTCCTGTGCAAATATGGACTCGAGGGCAGCATTCAGATAGCGCCCCTGGTTATAGGAAGGCACTGCCACTGTCACCAACGGCATGTCCAGCGGATCATCCATTGGCACGCTGCTGCAGTGTTGACATGTAATTCCCGTAGACCATGGCCAACCCCTGCCTGAGTTCAGTCTGGGCGCGCCAGCCCAGTCCCTCCAGGCGGCTCACATTCAGGAGTTTTCGTGGAGGACCATCCGGCTTGGAGGCGTCAAACTCGATATGGCCGGGATATCCCACCACGTCGCTGATCAAGTGTGCAAGCTCCCGAATGGACAGGTCTTCGCCAGTCCCCAGATTGATATGTGATAACCGAGGCTGCGTGCAGGCGTTGTAAATTGATTTTTCGAGATTCATGACATGGACGCAGGCTGCCGCCATGTCATCGACATATAGAAATTCGCGGCGCGGTGCACCGGTTCCCCAGATCACGACATTGGGCGCATGGGCGAGCTTTGCCTCGTGGAAACGCCGTATCAGTGCCGGAATGACATGGCTGTTTTCTGGGTGATAGTTGTCGCCCGGGCCATACAGGTTGGTGGGCATCACGCTGCGATAGTCGGTGCCATATTGCCGGTTGTAAGACTCGCACAGCTTGATGCCCGCAATTTTGGCAACGGCATAGGGCTCGTTGGTGGGCTCCAAGGTGCCGGTCAGCAGTGCGTCTTCACCCATGGGCTGTGGCGCGAGTCTGGGGTAGATGCAGCTGGAACCCAGGAACATCAGGCGCTGAACACCGGATCGCCAGGCTTCATGCACGACATTCGCCTCGATCATCAGATTTTGGTAAATGAACTCTGCGGGATACGTATTGTTGGCGTGTATACCCCCCACCATGGCTGCGGCTAGGTAGACGTGGGTTGGAGCTTCATCCTTGAAAAACGAACGCACATCCGCCTGGCAGGTCAGATCGAGTTCGGCGTGGGTGCGTGCAATGATCTGGACACCACCTTGTTGCTCAAGCACACGCACGATGGCCGAACCGACCATGCCGCTGTGGCCGGCCACATAAACCCTCGGTGCCCGGACTGCTGAGCCGTTATTGGTCGCGGTCATGGGCGCGGCCCCCACACCTCGTCGCCAAGCCGGTACCACCGGGCGGCCTTCCCATTTTCTGCTCTTCTCATTTCCAATTCCTTTGTCTCGAATCCAGCCAGTTTGCTTTTGGCGGCGTATTGGTCGATGTAGTGGCTGCAGCCAGCTTGAAGAGCACGCTCCACCCAGCTCAATGTGCACGCTTGAGTGGTTGCCGCATCCGGAATGCCAAATCGCGAAGCATGTGCCTTGAGAGATAGGGAAGCACGGCATTCCGTATCTCTTTATAGTCAGGGACTCTGCCGAGGATTTTCTCGCGTATCCGGCTCATTTCCTGCTGGCCAATGTCATTGATATTGGCAGAAGTCTTTTGGTGTTCATGAACCCGGAATGCACCCAGGAAGCGGGGGATGTGGGAAAAATTTGCACCGGCGTCCCGGAAACGGATCAGCAAATCCCAGTCCATGGCAAACCTGAATGATTCGTCGACTTGGGCACCGGTCTTGTCCCAGATGCGTCGCCGCCAGAAGAGTGTTTCCTGCGGAATATAGTCTGCCCAAGACAATACGGTGTTGTCATGCCCTGGCATGATCCAGCGACCAATCTCCATTCCATTTCGATCGATGAGCAAGCGGTCTCCATAGACCACGTCAACATCGGGATGGCGGGCAAAGTAGTCTGCGACGGTGCTCAAGGCGCCCGGCAAGAGCAGGTCGTCTGAATTGAGCCACGCCATGATTTCACCCGTCGTTCGTGCGAAACCCCGGTTGATCGCTTGCGATTGCCCCGTATCCTTTTCGGATACCCATCCGGTTAATTTTGCTTCGAATTTTTTCAGAATGGAGATAGTTTCGTCCTGGGAGCCGCCATCCTGAATGAAATATTCCAGATTGGGATATTCTTGGTCCAGAACACTTGTTATTGTATTTTCAATGAAATTACCCTGCTTAAATGAAGGTGTGATCAGTGAAATTTTGGGGAAAATTGTAGATGATTGCGTCTTTGGTATCACTCTAGGCGGCACCATGGGCCTTGGCGCATACTGATTGAGATTGCCTAGCCGCGGCTTGAAGGGGGCTGCAACATGTCGGAAAATAGGACGCAATGGGCGAAATGCTGAAAAAGCGATATGCAAAATTATTCTAAAGGTACCAAGTAGTTGGTACGGTTTATTGATGATTGCAAAGAACTTTGCAAGCCATTTTTTTGGAATTTTTTTATATTCCTGCAATTCAATCTCCATTGAAGCTGCACGGCGAAACGCTATGGCAAAATTTATACATTAGTGGGAAATTTTTGAGTGTTAATTTTGCACAGAGGTTATTGCCATAAATTCTCCGCTTGCCGGGAGTCCGAACATCCCAAGAAATGGTGCTGATTCTGTCTCGTAGTCCCAGTCAATCCTGAATGGCCCAAACCAGCCAGTACTGTCGATTTCTCTGCCCTTGTTGATGCCGGTTGGTTGGTGAATACCAATTTTCAAGGAATAAAGTCCCGCTTCCATGGCCAGCGTCACCTTGAACACAAAAACTGCGCTGCTCCCTTTTTTTGTTTCGCAGTCTTCCACGCCCAAGCGTCGGGCATTGGTGACAAAAATAACCTGGTCAAAGCGGTTTTTTATTGCCAATGCCACTGTCGTGCCGACATCATCCAGATGGCTTTGGTAATGTACCTTTATATATACATCAGAACCCATCCTGGCATGCCCGATTTCGTTCTCATTGTGATCCTGGATGCTAACTGCCATCAACCTGTTGCGAAGGTTTTGAGGTTTGGTCCAGAACGCATTGTTGAAAATCATGGGATTTTGAGCATCCGCAGTGTCTGCAACAAGGTGTGAGGTGGGTGTTTTTGTGGTGTGTGCAGGCAGTATCGGCGCATCCTCATTGAAATAGTGCCGTATCGCGGATCCGCTGTCGCCCATGAATTGAGCCATACCGTGGCGCAAATAGAGGGCTGTTTTGCAAAGATCACGTACCGTCCCCATGTCGTGTGAGACGAAAAGCAGGGTCAAACCGTCTTCCCGCATTTTTCGAAGGCGTCCAAAACATTTCTGCTGGAAAAAATAATCTCCTACGCTCAGTGCTTCATCAACAATCAATATATCTGGTGTCAATGCTACCTGTACGGCAAAAGCCAGGCGAACAAGCATGCCGCTCGAATAGGTTTTGACCTGCCGGTCCAGCACATCGCCAATATCAGCAAATGCGACGATGTCGTCGAATTGGCGCTCTACATCTGATCGCGTCAATCCCATCAACAAGCCATTCAGCAGGACGTTTTCCCGGCCTGTGTATTCCGGGTTGAACCCGCTGCCCAATTCCAGCAATGCGGCAACTCGCCCATTCACCTGTACCTTGCCGGTCGTCGGAGTCAGGGTCTGGGTCACTATTTCCAGCAAGGTACTTTTGCCACTGCCGTTGCGGCCGATGACCCCCAGCGATTCACCCCGCCTGACCTCGAGGTTGATGTCTTTCAGTGCCCATATTTCCCTCATTCCTTCAGTGTGCCGAGGAGACAATGCATGCAGGAGGCGTGAACGCTGATTGTCGAATACCCGATAACACTTGCTGACATCCTGTACGGAAATGACAATGTCCGACATCGCTCAAACCATGTCCGCAAACGTTGTGCGCAGCCGTCTGAACAGTATCAACGAGGCCCACGAAAAAGCACTGGCAAGGCCGGTATAGACCGCAAGCCCCAAGAAGGAGGGCAGTCCCCCCGTCAGAAGCACGAGGCGAAACTGCTCGACAATAAAGGTCAGAGGATTGAGCATCAGCAAATTCTTCAACAACTCAGGGGCGGAATCCATGCTGTAGAAAATCGGGGTTAGGAAGAGAAGGCAGTGGCTGAGCATGCCTGTCAGCTGGCCGATGTCCTTCACCGCAACGCCCACAGCGGAGAGAAGCCATGCCAACCCCAGCAGCATGGGTGAAAAGCACAGCAGGATAAAGGGAAAAAGAAGCACCGTGGGTGAAGGCTTCCCCATGAAAACTATATATCCTGCCAGTAAAATCGCTGTACCCAGTAATGCCTGAAGGTAGGCTACTCCTACTGTAACGACGGGCAATAGCTCTAGTGGGAAAACCACCTTCTTCACGAAGTTTGGGTTCCTGGCTATCAGAAGAGGTGATTTATTCAAGACTTCTGAAAATGCATTGAAAATAATCAACCCGGCGAATAACATGAATGCATAGTCAGCCGCGCTGCCTGCATTGTTCCAGCGAGATTTGAGAATTACTCCAAATGCGATAATGTAGATGGTCAGTAAAAAGAGGGGTTGCACCAGCGACCAAAATATTCCGCCAAATGAGCCGCGATATTGGCTGGAAAATTCACGCTTGACGAGTTCAAGGACCAAACTGCGGTGCCGCCACAATGTGGTGGGAAGGCTAGATTGCATGGATTGCACATTCCATTTGAAATCGCGGCTGTATTGATTTGGTTGGTATAGTCATTAATCCCAGCCTAATATTGCGCGATGTGCATTGTCGAGAAGATCTGTGCTAGGCGGGCGGGCGGGTGGGGACGCTCTTATTGAATCATTGAAGGTTGCCCTGCAGCGGGGGGGGGCTGTTCGATGCGCCGTCTGAACGTGAAATTTGCTCCAATGTGCTCGATTTTGCGGGGTTTGTCTTCCCTCAAAGTGCCAGGGAGGGCTGGGCCTGAAGATTTCCCGGTCCTTGTCGACCTGGGCGGATGAAGAGGGCTCTTGCCCAGAGCCCCCAACCTAGCGCGGAGCTTGTGACCGCCGCTGGCGGGCTCGCTCCAGGGCTGCTGCAATGGTGGCCTGGCGGGCAACCTGCGCCGTGGCGGTATCTGCGAGGGAGGCAGGGACAGGGCCGTTGTCAACGGAGGACGGAGGGGTTTCATCATCCGCGTCCGGTACTGCTTCCAAGGGCAGGCGTTCACGGTGTGCCTGGTAGCGCAGGCGCGCCTGTTGCGCCAAAGGACCCGACCATGCGGCCCAGCCGGTGGTATTCACGCTGGCGTTTTCGAGCTGGATGCAATCCACAGGGCACACCGGAATGCACAGCTCGCACCCGGTGCAATAGGGCTCGACAACGGTGTGCATTTTCTTGTGGGAGCCCACGATGGCATCGGTGGGGCAGGCCTTGATGCACAGCGTGCAGCCGATACACCAGGCTTCGTCGATGTACGCCACGGTGCGTGGGGCTTCCACACCATGCTCTGCACTCAGCGGCAGTGGGACTTGCCCCGTGATGGCTGCGAGGCGGGCGATGCCCTCAGCGCCCCCGGGGGGGCACTGGTTGATGGGCACGCCCTCTTCGGCAATGGCCCGGGCGTATGTGGCGCAGTCTGGATAGCCGCAGCGTGTGCACTGTGTCTGGGGCAAGGCCGCGTCGATCCGCGCCGCAAGCGTGAGGACGGCGGCAGTTGATGCAGAAGCTGGTCGGGGGGGGCTCAAGCCTTGCGTGCCCCATTGCGGAGGGTGCGGGCAGATGCCGCGGCGGTCACCGTAGTCTTCGCTGGCGTGGCAACGCCCACATCAGCGGGTGCGGCAGCGCCGGTGGGCTTGCTGGTGGTGGCTGCGGGTGCTGGTGCCACCCAGCGGGTGGCCACCGCCGCAGGCGCCTTGGCAGTGGGCTTGGTTGGCGTTTTGGCGGCTGCTTTGATGGGCGTTTTTACAGCCGCTGTGGCGACGGTTTTGACGAGTGGCTTGGCGGCTGCCTTGGGGGCGGGCGCTGCGGCTTTTGTTGTTGCTGCTGCGCGGTAGGGGGGGTTGTCGTCCGGCGTTTCCGTGACGGGGGCTGCGATTTTCGCCTGGGGCTTTTCGTGTTCCAGGATGAAAGCGCGTACCTGGGGGTAGACCACTTCGCGCCAGCGCCGGCCGCTGAAGATGCCATAGTGGCCCGCGCCCTTGGCCTCCAGATGGCGCTGTTCCTTGCGCACGATGCCGCTGCACAGATCGTGCGCGGCTTCGGTCTGGCCCGAGCCGGAGATGTCGTCAAGCTCGCCTTCCACCGTGAACAGGGCGGTGGTGGTGATGTCCTGCGGGCGCACGCGCTCGATCTTGCCGTCGGGGGAGCGCACATCCCAGGTGCCGTGCACCAGTTTGTAGTCCTGGAAAACGGTCTGGATGGTTTCCAGGTAGTAGTCGGCGTCCATGTCGAGCACGGCGTTGTACTCGTCGTAGAACTTGCGGTGGGCCTCGGCGCTGGCGTCGTCGCCCTTGATCAGGTCCTTGAAGTAGTCATAGTGGCTGCTGGCGTGGCGGTCCGGGTTCATGGCCACAAAGCCGGTGTACTGCAGAAAACCTGGGTACACGCGCCGCCCTGCGCCGGGGAAGTTCTCGGGCACGCGGTAGATCACGTTGTTCTCGAACCACTCAAAGCTACGGTTTGTCGCCAGGTTGTTCACCGAAGTCGGGGATTTGCGGGCGTCGATGGGGCCACCCATCATGGTCATCGTCAGCGGCGTGGTTTCGCCACGGCTGGCCATCAGGGACACGGCTGCCAGCACGGGCACGGTGGGCTGGCACACGCTGATGACATGGCAGTTGCCGTAGATGCCCTGCAGGTGGCGGATGAACTCCTGCACGTAATTCACGTAGTCGTCGAGGTGGAACTCGCCCTCGGCCAGGGGGACCAACCGCGCATTCTTCCAGTCGGTGATGTAGACCTTGTGGTCCTTGAGCATGGTGCGCACGGTGTCGCGCAGCAAAGTGGCGTAGTGCCCCGACAAGGGCGCCACGATCAGCACCACAGGCTGGGCCTTGAGCTTGGTCAAGGTGGCGGTGTCGTCCGAGAAACGCTTGAAGCGGCGCAGTTCGCAGAACGGCTTGTCCATCTCGATGCGTTCGTGCACCGCCACACCGACGCCGTCCACATCCACCGAATGGATCTCGAAAGCGGGCTTTTCGTAGTCCTTGCCCAGGCGATACAGCAGTTCGTAGCCCGCAGACATGCGCTGCGCCAGCGGGCTTTCGCTGAAGGGGGACATGGGGTTGCTGAACAGCTTGGCTGCAGCCTGCGCGAAATCGGTAAAGGGCTCCATCAGGGAGCGCTGGGTTTCGTAGATGTGATACAGCATGGGCGAAACTCCGTTATGTTGCAGTGCAATATAACAGCACTTCGTAACAAGCGCATGGAGGAAAACCACCAATGCCAAGTCACCTATGCGACAGATCAGGGCGTCTCACTTAGAGCTTGTCCAATAAGCCGATGCCAGTCAAATTGCTATTGAATAGATAGCTGTAAATTTAATCTGGACGAGCGGTAGGGCCCAATTTTTCTCAAATTATTGCGGCTTTGGCTCAGCCTGCTCCTGCAGCCATGCCTCGAACGACTCCCGGGCCGAGTTGCGCAGGGCGGGGCGGAACGCGGTCTTGTTACTCAGGTACAGGCAATGCCGGATCACGGTATACGGATTGAAGCTGGCCTGGGGGTTTTGTTCTTCGAAGTGCTGCTTGTAGCGTTTGACCACGCCCACGGTCTCACGCATCAGTGCATTGAAGCGGGCCCGCGTCATGCCACGGGACCACGCCTGAATGTCGTCCACAAAACCGTCTACCTTGGACGGCTCGAACTCAAAATCCTTGAAGAAGTGCGTTGCAATCTTGAGGAAGGTGAACGCGTTGAGCTCGCTGCTGGGAGCTTGGGCCTTGCTGGGGGCCTGCGGGTTGTCGGCAGTGGCAGGGTCGGGCAGCGGCTCGGCGGTTTCGTCGGGGGCTTGCAGCAGTTCGGCGGCCGTGGCGTCGCGGATCTGGCGGAACTCGCGGTCGGCCAGCTCGAACAGGGCTGACAGCACATTGATGCGGCGCTTGAGTTCGCCTGGGATTGATTTCTTGTACTTGATCCGGTGGTCCAGCACGCTCCAGGAGTCCTGGATGATGGTGCGCACCTGCAGCTCGAACGGCAGGTGGGCATAGGCTGCATGCTCAGGCTGCGTGCGTTCGGCATGGCTGAGCTTGAGGTCCAGATGCAGGCCTTTGTAGCCAAATGAGGCCTCGGTGCTTTCCACCGCCGTCACCTTGTCGGTGACATCGATCACGGCAAAGTGCCCGCGCACGATGGCCGCAATTTTCTCCAGCTCGTCCTCGTACAGGCACACCACACGCACGCCGACCAGGTCGGTGATGTAGTGCTGGATCTCATAGGGCGTGTTGTTTTCCTCCAGCGCCGGGCGGTATTTGCGCACGAACTTGCGGATGCATTCATCCACATCCTTGACGCGGCCCTCCACCTTGGCGATCTCTACCCCACCCGACTGCGTGACCACAGCGGCCACCATGGCGGTGAAGGCGGCGCAGGCGGTTTCCAGCGCAGCGGATTGCTCTGCGTAGAACGCGCGGAAATGGGATTCCTCCAGGTCGAAATCAAGCGATGGCATGCTGGTTCTTTGGTGTGCGAGGGTGGTGGGTGGGGGCGTGCTCAGGCCCCTGGTGCGGTGTTGAGGATGGTGCGCAGGGAGCATATCCAACAATGCCCGCCCGGCGTTGCCCTGTGTGCAAAGTGTGTGCGCAAATACAGCTTTCTTGTGCCGGACAGATGCCCATAATGGTGCAGATCGCCACGGCGGTGGCTTTTGCCGACCGTGGCGGGCATATCACCCAGAACGCCATGACCCAACATTCTCCGGCAGGGATCGTCGATGCAGCCGCTGGGTCCACACCCTTGGCGCCTTCCTCAGGAGGAGGGAAGGGGACCACCAGCCACCGGTGGGTTCCCGTCGTGCTGCCACCTCTGGTGGGGCTGCTGACCCTGGGGCTGACGTTCTTGTACTGGCAGAGCGCCGAGAGCGGTGCCCGCGCCAAGCAGGAGCAGAACTTTCAGGTCGCGGCCGACCAGATCGCCTACAACCTCAAGGACCGGATGGCCACCTACGAGGTGGTTCTTCGCGGAGTCAAGGGGTATTTTGAAGGGTCCGAGCGCATCGATCGGGCCGAGTTTCAGGCCTATGTGGGGGCGCTCCAGCTGCGTGAAACGCGCCCTGGCCTGCAGGGGGTTTCGCTCGTCATGCAGCTACCCGCTTCGGCGCTGGCGGCACACCTGGATGACATGCGCCAGCGCGGTTTTGCCCAGTACACCGTGCGCCCCGAAGGTGCGCGCGAGGTGCTGGCGCCCATCACCCACATCGAGCCCTTGGAGGGCAACAACCTCAAGGCGCTGGGATTCGATGTGCTGACACTTCCCCCAGCAAAGGAAGCACTGGACCGGGCCCGTGACACCGGAGAGCTCGCTTTGTCCGGCCAGTTGACGCTTCTGCAAAACAGCAGCCCGGGGCTGGTCATGTACATGCCGCTGTACGGCGCGGGCGTCGATACACGCGCAGTGCATGGTCGGCGTGCAGGCCTTGCCGGCTGGGTGTCTGCGCCGTTCCTCCTGGAAGACTTGATCCACGGCATGTCGCGCGAGTTTGATGCCGACATCGGCTTTCAGATCACCGACGACACCAGCGCAGGTGCTCAAACCCTGCTATTTAGCAACGTTGTGCACCAGGCCGCTGTGCAAGGAGATGTCCCGTCGGGTCTGCAGGCACGGCGTGTGCTGGAACTGGGTGGCCGCCGCTGGGTGTTGCAAATGTCGCCCCTGCCTGCGTTTGCGGCGCGTTTTCAGGATGAGGGGCACCACCCTGTGGCCCTGATGGGCACGGTGCTGAGCCTGTTGCTCGCCTGGTTCACCTGGCTCTTGGCCACGGGGCGCGAGCGGGCCGTGGCACTGGCACGCGACATGACGGCGGAGCTGCGCGCCACGCGCGATGACCTGGAGAGCACGCTCAACGCCATCCCCGACCTGTTGTTCGAGGTAGGGCTGGATGGCTGCATCTACCATTACCGGTCGGCGAGGTCCGACGCACTGGCCGTGCCTCCCGAGATGTTTCTGGGTCGCCTGCTGCGCGACGTGGTCCCGCCCGAGGCCGCCGCAGGCTGCCATGCAGCGCTGGAGGCCGCGGACCGCACTGGCTATTCGGCGGGCCATCAGTACCGCCTGGAACTCCAGGGTGCTACGCACTGGTTTGAGCTGTCCATCGCCCGCAAGGAAAGCGCTGCGCCGGGCGATGAACCCCGGTTCATCGCGCTCTCGCGCGACATCACCGAGCGCAAGCAGGCCGAGGCGCGCACGCACCAGCTGGCCTATTTCGACGCGCTCACCGGCCTGCCCAACCGGCGCATGCTCCTTGACCGCATGGAGCACGCCTTGCGCAGCGCCCAGCAAACGGCGCAGGTGGGCGCCGTGCTGTACATCGACCTCGACAACTTCAAGCAGATCAACGACGCGCGGGGGCACACGCTGGGTGACACGCTGCTCATGCAGGTGGCGCAGCGCCTCACGCAGCAGCTGCGCCCCGGCGACACCGTGGCCCGCCTGGGTGGGGACGAGTTTGTGGTGCTGGCGCACAACGTGGCGACCGACATGGAGGCCGCCGGGCGCCAGGCCCTGCTGGTGGCCGAAGAAATCCGCACTGCCCTGGAGGCGCCATACACCATAGACACGCACCTCTACAGCACCACGGGCAGCATCGGCATTACGCTCTTCCCCAAGCGCGGCGAAGGCGTCGAAGATCTGCTGCGCGAGGCCGACACCGCCATGTACCGCGCCAAGGACCTGGGCCGCAACCGCATCCGCTTTTATGAGGCGGCCATGCAGGCCGATGTGCAGGAACGTCTGGCGCTGGAGCAGGACCTGAAGAAAGCCCACGCTCTGGGCCAGCTGGCTGCATTCGTGCAGAGCCAGGTGGACGCATCCGGCACCGTGGTGGGCGGCGAGCTGCTGATGCGCTGGGACCACCCCACGCGCGGCAATGTGCCGCCCGGCCGCTTCATCCCCATCGCCGAAGCCTCGGGCCTGATCCTGCGCATGGGCGACTGGATGATCCAGCAGGCCTGCGAAACCCTGGCGCGCCTGCAGGCTGCGGGGCGCGAGCTGTCGCTGTCGGTCAACGTGAGCGAGCGGCAGTTCCGCCAGGACGACTTTGTCGAGCGTGTGCGCCACATGCTGGCCCATACCGGCGCCCATCCAGCCAACCTGATCCTTGAAGTGACCGAGAGCCTGCTCATCGAAGACCTGGACGACACCATCGCCCGCATGACCGAAATCGTGGGCCTGGGCGTGCGCTTTTCCATCGACGACTTCGGCACTGGTTATTCGAGCCTGGCCTACCTCAAGCGGTTGCCGCTGTACGAGCTCAAGATCGACAAAAGTTTTGTGGACGACACCCCTGACGACCCCAGCGACACCGCCATCGTGCAGTCCATCATCTCGGTCGCCAGCCACCTGAACCTGCGCGTGGTGGCCGAGGGGGTGGAAACCCGTGCACAAGCAGATTTTCTGGTGGCGAGCCAGTGTGACTGCCTGCAGGGCTACCTGTTCGGGCGGCCGGAGCCGCTGGCGGCGTGGCTGGGTAGGCTGACGTCACCGCAATGATGCGCTGCGCGCTTGGTGAAAGTGCTGCACCGCCTAACCAGGAGCCGAAGGTGGCTCAATGGGCCACGACCGCCCAGCGTTCATGGTCCCGCCAGCGGCCATTGATCTTGAGGTAGCGGGGCGAAAAGCCTTCTTGCCGGAAGCCACAAGCCCGCACCAGCGCAATGGACGCTGCGTTGCCGGGCTGGATGTTCGCCTCCAGCCGGTGCAGCTTCAGTGGCCCAAAGGCGTGGCGCATCAGCTGTTGCATGCCCGCACGCATCAGGCCCTGGCGCTCGTAACCGGCGAAGACGTAGTAGCCCAGGTAAGCGCTGCGAAAGTTGCCCATCACGATCTGTGAGAGATTGAAGACACCCGCGATCTGTTCGCCTTCGCCCGCGCTGGGCGGCCGGCACACCAGAAAACCCTGGTTCGCAGGCGTCTCCATCTGCGCCAGATAGTCTGCAAACGACTCGGGGGTCGATGGCGCCGAGGTCCAGGGTGTATGCAGGGCCTGGCTGCGCTGGGCCAAAGTGACAAAGCGCTCTGCATCCGCTGCCACGGGTGCGCGCAAGGCGACGGGCGCGGTGGCTTGGGTTTTTACGCGCACTTGCACACGCGTTGGTTTTGCCCGCAAGCCATCATCCCGCTGGGCAGCGTCAGGCAGCCACGGCCTGGGCTGCTGGGTCTGCAGAAGATTCAGGCGCGTTGGCATACGCCTGCACCGCCAGCGCATGCACCTCGCGCGCAGGGCGGTCCTTGAGCAGATGGTTGCTCCACACCTGGCGCCAGATGCGGGCACCGGGCAGGCTGTGGCGCAGGCCCAGCATGTGGCGGGCGATGTGGGGCCAGGGGGTGCCGTACTGGGCAGCCTCGCGCTCCATGTACTCGACCATCTTGATTTCGACCTCTTCGCGCGTCAGGGGGCAGGGCATACCACCTTGTTCGCCGTAGTAGAGCTGGTCCCAGCGGGCCAGCCACCAGGGGTTGTGGTAGGCCTCGCGACCGATCATCACGCCGTCCAGGTGCGTGAGCTGCTCTTGCACCACCGCATCGGTGGTGATGCCGCCGTTGATGGCGATGGTGAACTGCGGAAACTCTGCCTTGAGCCGGTGCACCACCTCGTAGCGCAGGGGCGGGACATCGCGGTTTTCCTTGGGGGAGAGGCCTTGCAGCCAGGCGTTGCGCGCATGCACGATGAACACGGTGCACCCGGCGTCGGCGACGGTGCCGATGAAGTCGCGCACAAAACCGTAGTCCTCCACCTTGTCGATGCCGATGCGGTGCTTGACGGTGACGGGCACGCTGACCACGTCCTTCATGGCCTTCACGCAGTCGGCCACCAGCTGGGGCGATTTCATCAGGCTGGCGCCAAACGCGCCGCGCTGCACCCGGTCGCTCGGGCAGCCGCAGTTGAGATTGATTTCGCCGTAGCCCCATTGCGCGCCCAGGCGCGCAGCCTCGGCCAGCTTGTCGGGCTCGTTGCCGCCCAATTGCAGGGCCACGGGGTGCTCTTCGGCGTTGAAGCGCAGGTGCCGCTCGGTGCCGCCATGGATGATGGCGCCCGCGTTCACCATCTCGGTGTACAGCAGGGTCTGGCGGGTCAGCAGCCGGTGAAAGTAACGGCAGTGGCGGTCGGTCCAGTCCATCATCGGGGCGACGGACATGCGCCAGGGGCTCAAGGTGGGTTCCACGGGCAAACTAGAAAAGCGGGGAGGGTGGGGGTTGCGTGGGGTGCGCCTGTGGGGACGAAGGCGCCCGCAGGGCTGTAACTGGAAAGCCGCGATTATCCCACCGACCTCGCGGCCAGCACCAGCGTGTGGTTTTGAATGAAAATGGGCACTGGCGCTTATCCAGCGAGCGCTGATAGCTATCAAAAACAAAGCATGCAAATGGCTTGCAACAAAGCGCTGTGCGGTTGCGCCCTTGGGCGTGCTAGCCCGCCGGCTGGGCCCCTTCGCGCAGCCCATAGCGGCGCACCACCTGGGCGCGTTGGCGCGGGTCGATGTTGATGTGGGTTGCATCGCGCCCCGCCATGGCCAGCAGGCGTGGGTCCATCACGCGGCGCCACAGGGGCGGCACGTAGGCCAGGGTGAACATGCCGAAGTAGCCAATCGGTAGCTGCGGCACATGGTCGAAATGCCGCAGCGACTGGTAGCGCCGCAGCGGGTGCGCGTGGTGGTCCGAGTGCCGCTGCAGATGAAACAGCGCCCAGTTGGAGAACAGGTGGTTGCTGTTCCACGAGTGGTGTGGCTGGCAGGGCTCGTAGCGGCCGCTGGCGTCTTGCGTGCGCAGCAGGCCGTAGTGCTCTACGTAGTTGGCCGAGGTGAGCTGAAAGTTGGCCCAGAACGAGGCCACTACCAGAAACGGCAGCACGAAAAGGCCCAGCCACAGGGCCAGGGCGGTCCATAGCAGCAGGGTAATCAGCGCGGGCTGCAGGATTTCGTTGTGCCAGGAAAACTGCGGTTGTTGCTGGCGCGCCAGCCGGTCTTTCTCCAGCGCCCAGGCCCGGCGCAGGGCTCCGGGCATTTCGCGCAGCGCGAAGCGGTAGATCGACTCGCCCATGCGCGACGACGCCGGGTCGGCCGGGGTCGCCACGTCGCGGTGGTGGCCCCGGTTGTGTTCGATGAAGAAGTGCCCGTAGGCCGTGGGTGCCAGTACCAACTTGGCCAGCCAGCGTTCGAGCTTGGAGTTTTTATGGCCCAGCTCATGCCCCAGGTTGATGCAGAAGCCGCCCACCGTGCCCGTGGTCAACACCATGGCCAGAACACCATGCCAGGGCAACGTCTGCGTGGCCACAAACCAGGTGCTGAAGATAAAAGCCGCCCACAGCACCGGCACCAGCAGGTAGGTGATGCGGCGGTAGTAGCGGTCTCGCTCCAGCGCCGGCACGGCGGATTCGGGTGGGTTGCTCTGGTCCACGCCCAGCAGCCAGTCCAGCAACGGCGCCGCCAGGTAGAAAAACGCCACCGGCGTCCACAGCGTCAGCGCCTCGCCAGTCCAGAGCATGAGCGCTGGGCCCACGGCCACGGTGCAGGGAACCACCAGCGACAACAGCCACGCATACCGCTTGCGGTCGCGGTAGGTGGCGTCGTCGTTGCGGGCGGCTTGCAGCATGGTCCAGGGCGTAGCGTGGCGTGGTGGGGCGGCTCCGGGGAAGGAGAGCCATGCCAGTCATTCTGGTCAAGCGCCTTCGAAATGCCAGATCTTTTTGACCAAAGTGAGGCCGGGAGAAGATTGTTGACAATGCCGCCAACGGAGCTTCTCCGCGGGCAGGTTGCCCTGCCTCAAAACTGGGCATAGGGGCTATCGGCGATACTCCCGGCGCTTGCGATTGACGGTGGCACGACCGCCGCTGCCTGTTTTCTGCCTCCCCCCTCATGCACCACACCATTTTTGACACCCCGGTTGTCAACACACTCCTGCGCGCCTTTTCCCGCTTTACGCTGCGCATTACCGGCTGGAAGATTGAAGGCGCTTTGCCCGCCCACGCCGCCAAAAGTGTGCTGATTGCCGCGCCCCACACCAGCAACTGGGACTTGCCTTACACGCTGATGTTGGCGTTCTCGCTGCGCTTGCGGGTGTACTGGATGGGCAAGCAAAGCCTGTTCAAGGCGCCGTTTGGTGGCGTCATGCGCTGGCTGGGCGGCATTCCGGTGAACCGGGAGCAGTCCGGCAACCTGGTCGCCACGTCGGCCCAGGCGATGCGGGAGGCCGATGGCCCCATGCAGCTCATCGTGCCGCCCGAGGGCACACGCGGCAAAACGCGGCACTGGAAGACAGGCTTTTACTTCATCGCCCAGCAGGCGGGCGTGCCCATCGTGCTCGCGTTTGTGGACTATGGCCGCAAGGTGGGCGGACTGGGCCCGGTGTTCGAGCCCACGGGCGACTTGGACGGTGACATGGCGCGTATCAAGGCGTTTTATGCACCGATCCAGGGGAAGAACCCGAAGCAATTCGAGACCTGATGCAGGTCATTGAATTTTGGTGAAATTTGGCTCTATCGCTTATCTATAAAGCGCAAGCAGCTATCAAAAATGAAGTTAGTGCGGGCGTTAATGGTGCTCACGCCCCCACACTGCGGCGATCAATCTTGCGGCTGAGCACGATGCTGGTCTGCGTCTGGTGCACGCCGTCCAGTTGCCCCACCTTGTCGAGCAGGGCATCGAGCTGCTCATGGCTGGTGCAGCGCAAGAACACCAGATAGTCAAACGGCCCGCTCACGGCGGATACCTCTTCGACCTCGGCCATGGCCTCCAGCGCGCGCAGCACGGCGGGCGCTGTTTTGGGCAGCACGCTGATGCTGCACCAGGCCCGCACGGTGGTGGCATCGAGCCGGGTGCCCAGCCGCACCCCGTAACCCGCGACCACCCCCGAGCGCTCCAGCCGCGCGATGCGCGCCACCACGGTGGTGCGGGCCAGCCCCAGCTTGCGTGCCAGCGTGGCCGTGCCCTCGCGGGCATTGGCCTGCAGCAGGCTCAGCAGCTGGCGGTCGGTGTCGTCCAGGGGTTGTGTCATGGGCTCCTACCCAAAAAGTCATAACGTCCATCATATTCGCCGTTATGGCAAAACAAAGAGCGTTTTTCGACGTTATTAGCGCTACACATTGACAGCACCCTTGCCTAGCATCAAGGCATCTTCAACACCGCTCACTGCTTCATGCAGTGACCACCACCGGGAGTGCCGCCATGACCACCCTTTCCAACACCTACACCGCCTCCCACGCCGCCACCCACCGCGCCATCACCATCCTGGGCGCGGGCCACATCGGCTTTGCCATGGCGCTGCTGCTGCAGCAGGCCGGCGACTACGACATCCTGGTGGTGGACCGCGACCCGGCGCGCCTGGCCGAGGTGGCTGCGCTAGGCGTCTCGACCCAGTTGGCGACAGACGACGCAAGCCTGCAGACCGCCATCGATGGCCGTTTTGCCGTGCTGAACGCGCTGCCGTTTCACCGCGCCGTGCCGGTTGCGACGCTTTGTGCCGCAGCGGGAGTGCACTACTTTGATCTGACCGAAGACGTGGCAAGCACCCAGGCCATCCGCGCACTGGCGGCCAACGCCCGCAGCGTGCTCATGCCCCAATGTGGCCTGGCGCCGGGTTTCATCGGCATCGTGGGCAACGATTTGGCGCGCCGTTTTGACACCCTGCACACGCTGCGCATGCGCGTGGGCGCGCTTCCGCGCTACCCCCAGGGCGCCCTGCGCTACAACCTGACCTGGAGCACCGAAGGGCTCATCAACGAATACTGCAACCCCTGCGAGGCCATTGTGGACGAAGTGCGCACCACAGTGCCCGCGCTGGAAGGGCTGGAAACCTTTGCGCTCGACGGCGTGGAATACGAGGCCTTCAACACCTCGGGTGGGCTGGGCACATTGACCGAAACGCTGGCAGGCAAGGCGCGCCAGGTGGACTACCAGTCCATCCGCTACCCCGGCCACAACGCCATCCTGAAGCTGCTGCTCAACGACCTGCGCCTGCGTGACCGGCGCGATCTGCTCAAGGACATTCTGGAGACGGCCATTCCCACCACCGACCAGGATGTGATTGTGGTGTTTGCCACCGCATCCGGCATGAAGGGCGGTCGGCTGGTGCAGGACTCGTACTCCGCCCGCATCATCGGCACCCAGGTGGCGGGGCACACGCTGAGCGCCATTCAGCTCACCACGGCGGCGGGCATCTGCACGGCGCTGGATCTGGTGGCCCAGGGACGCTTGCCGCAGCGCGGCTTCGTGGGCCAGGAATCCGTGTTGCTAGCGGATTTTCTGGCGAACCGGTTTGGGGTGGCTTACGCAGGGGAAGGCGAGTTGGTGCTTTGAGAAAGCCTGGGCTTAGCGCCCCGGCTTCTGATACATACCCTCAATCGCCTCGGCAAAGTGCGCCATCAGGTTGTTGCGCTTGAGCTTGAGCGTGGGCGTCATGAAGGTGTTTTCAATGGTCCAGGGCTCCAGCGTCAGGTGCACCGCACGCGGCACGGCGTATCGGGCAAAGCTGGCGGTGTTCTTTTCGATGCGGGCCAGCACGGCGCGGTGCACGCTGGGGTGGTTCAGGCTGTCGGCGTCTTGGGCCGAAAGACCCAGATCGCCCGCCAGCCGCTGCCATTCATCACGCTTGAGCACGGCCACGCAGGCGATGAAGGGGCGGTTTTCGCCCACTACAAAGGCCTGCTCCAACAAAGGGTCGGCCAGCAAGGCCAGCTCCAGGTCGCCCGGCGGGATCTTTTCGCCGGTGGAGGTGACGATGATTTCCTTGATGCGGCCTTTGATATAGATGCGGTCGTTCACGATCTCGGCCTGGTCGCCCGTGCCCAGCCAACCGTCGGCGCTCAATATCTTGGCCGTGTCTTCAGGGCGCTTCCAGTAGCCCTTCATCACGATGGGGCCACGCACCTGCAGCTCACGGTTGTCGCCGATGCGCACGTCCACACCGGGCAGGGCCTTGCCCACGCAGGCGGGGTCGTTGTCGTCCAGTGCGTTGACCGACACCACCGGTGCGGTCTCGGTCATTCCGTAGCCCTGGATCAGCGGCAGCCCCAGGCCCAGAAAACACTTCGCAATGGTGGGCGACAGCGGTGCGCCGCCACTCACCGCCACGCGCACACGGCCGCCAAATTGGGCCAGTAGCGGCTTTGCTACCAGGGCCTCCAGCACCGGCCAGGGCAGGGCAGCCATCCAGCCTGCGGTCTGGCTGCTTGCGTCGGGAGTCGGCGTGGGCAAGCCTTGGGCGGCGCAAAACCGCGCCCAGCCCTTGTTCTGCGCGGCTTCATACAGCTGCATCTTCCAGGGCGTGGGTGACAACTTTTCGAGCAGCTTGGCGTGGATGCGTTCGTAAATGCGCGGCACCGACACCAGCACCGTGGGGCGTACCGTTTTCAGGTCTTCGGCCAGTTGAGGGACCGAGCGCGCATAGGCCACGCAGCTGCCCGCTGCAATCGGCAGGTAGTACCCGCCCGTGCGCTCGAAGGTGTGCGACAGCGGCAGGAACGACAGGAACACGTCCTCCACCGTGGGGGCAATGCGCTCCAGCACCGCCTTCACGTCGCTGACCACGTTGTGGTGCGTCAGCATCACGCCCTTAGGCTTGCCGGTGGTGCCAGAGGTGTAGACGATGGCCGCCAGGTCGTCTGCCTCCGGGGCTTTGGGAACGGTTGCGCTGCCCGCATGTGCTGCACCGGCCAGCCATTGCACCAGCGAACCGACCGCAGGGCCGTCCCCAGACGCTGGTATTGCGGTGAGCGAGGCGCCGTCGTCTGTGATGACCACTGCACGCAGGGCCGGAAATGGCGTGCCGACGGCCTGAATTTTTTCCCACTGCTCCACGTGGCTCACAAAGAGCATCGACGCCTCGCAGTCGGCCAGGATATAGGCAATGCTGCCGGAGTTGTCGATGGCATGCAGCGGTACGGGAACGCAGCCGGTGGCCAAGGTTGCCTGGTCCGCGCACATGGCGTTCAGGCCGTTGGGCAGCAGGATGCCGATGCGCGCCGCTGCGGGCAGTTGCATGGCCGCCAGGGCCTGGGCCCATGTGCCCACGCGTTGGGCTGTCTCAGCCCAGGTCAAGCTCGTCCATGCTTGGGAGGTGGTGTCGAAGGCTCGGTACGCCTCGGAGTTGGGGGTGCGCGCAGCGCGGTAGGCGAGAAGCTGGGGCAGCGTTTGCACGCTGGCGATATCGGGTGGGGCGAAGGTCATCAAACTCTGAAAGTAAGCGGGGAGCATTCTGCAAGGTGGCGCGACAGCGGCCCTGGGCATCATATCCAGCGTCAGCGCTGTCACACTTCTGCGGTTTGCGTGCTTTGTCAGAAATGGTTTATTCCTGTATGCGCAATGGTGATGAGGGCGCGTTTGGCGGCGATGCTGCAATTGGCCGTTTCATCCCGCCTTTAGAATTTTCAACGTCGCAATACAGCCGTTTCTCTGCCGATGGGTGGAATGGCCATCAGCCATTGCCCAATGCGGAGAGTCTATAAAAATGAACCGTCAAAAAATTCTAAATATTCTGTTGGCCGCGCTGTTGCTGAGCGTGGTGTTTCTTGCTTGGAGTAATGCGACACGCTATGGCAACCGTGCGCAGAAGGGGGGAAACTATGTGCTGGCAAAAATGTGGTATCTCATTGCCGCTCACAGCGGGGACGGGGCTGCGCAGAACAATTTAGCTGGCTTTTACGCGGAGGGGTTGGGAGGAGACCGCAGTGACAGGTTGGCAGTCAAGTGGTTTGAAAAAGCGGCAGCCGCCGGAGTCTCTGCAGCCACATTTAACCTGTCCAATTTTTACGAAGAAGGGCGGGGTGTACCGCGAGATATCCGCAAAGCCACAACGCTGCTGGAGGATCTGGCAAAACAAGGAGACTCAGTGGCTGCATTCAACCTCGGGCATATCTATGCCACGGGGCGCGATGACTTTCCCCAAGATATGGAAAAGGCTATTCAGTGGTACGAAATATCTGCACAAAAGGGTTATGCGTCTGCTCAGTACAACCTGGGAAACATCTATGCCCAAGGCACCGGCGGGGTAGCCAAAGATTGGGTTCTTGCTGGCCAGTGGGTTTTAAAGGCCGCACAGAGAGATCATCACAAAGCCCAAATGGATTATGGTTTCATGCTGCTGGCTGGAATTGGGGTGCCGGAAAACCGAACGGAAGGGATTCAGTGGCTGGCGAAGGCAGCCAAAGACCCGGCTACTTTCAAACTGTTGCAGGAGCGGGTTGCGCTTGTTTGTGCAAGCACACCGGGTGCCGTCGAGAAAGAGCCTTGCACCCGGTGGATGAAGGGCCGCAAACCATAGTGTGGTCGAGCCCTTAGTTATGTGAGGGGGCTTTGAGTCTTCACGCGCTCGGGACCTCGAAATCAGAGAGCTTCTTTGCGCGTGGCTCAGTCCGGGGTCGCCGCTTCCAGCCCCTGCGCAAAATGCGCCTGCATGGCCTTCACCGTTGCCTTGGCATCGCGCGCCACCATCGCGCCGAGGATGGCGCGGTGCTCTTTCAGTGAATCCTCAATCCGCCCCTGCTTGAGCAGCGAGTTGTGGCGGTTGAGCTTCATCACCTTGCGCAAGTCGGCCACCATCTGGCTGCGCCATCGGTTGTCGGCCAGCTCCAGCAGCAGCATGTGAAAGCGCTCGTTGACTGCAAAAAAGCGCTCACGCTCATTGGCGGCTGCCTCCAGCTCGGCATGCAGATCCTGCAATGCTTGCAGCTGAGCCGGTGTGGCGGTGGTGGCCACCACGCCTGCCGCATCGCTCTCCAGCAGGCTGAGCAGGTGGTACACGTCGCGCAGGTCTTTTTCGCTCATTTCGGTCACATAGGCGCCACGGCGCACCTTCATCGTGACCAGTCCTTCAGCGGCCAGCACCTTCAACGCCTCGCGCAGGGGCGTGCGGCTGATGCCGAATTCCTCGGCAATCTTAAGTTCGTCAATCCAGCTGCCCGGCTCCAGTTCGCGCCGGAAGATGCGCTGGCGCAATTGCTCGGCCACTTCTTCGTAGAGCGCGCGGGGAGTGAGGGTGAGGGCAGACATGGGGTGGATTGTAAGCTGGGCGGAATATTTTGAATCAATAATTATGAATGATGTAAACTCGCCGCCACACCACTGCACCTGTGCGGTCGCCGCCTGTGCGCTGTGTTGGACGCCCCAACGCCATCTTCGGAGTAGCTTTTGCCATGAGTGACAACCCCACCAACAACGCCCCAGAGTTCGCCGCGTCTTCGCTGGAAGCCTGGGCCAAGGCCGCAGCCAAGTCGGCGCCGGGGGGCGATGTCAGCGCCCTCAACTGGGTCACGCCCGATGGCATCACCGTCAAGCCGCTGTACACCGCCGAAGACACGGCCAGCCTGCCGTACGCCAACACGCTGCCGGGTTTTGAACCCTACCTGCGCGGCCCCCAGGCCACCATGTATGCCGTGCGGCCCTGGACGATCCGCCAATACGCAGGTTTTTCGACCGCCGAAGAATCCAACGCCTTCTACCGGAAGGCCCTGGCTGCGGGCGGGCAGGGCGTGAGTGTGGCCTTCGACCTGGCCACCCACCGAGGCTACGACAGCGACCACCCCCGTGTGACGGGCGATGTGGGCAAGGCCGGGGTGGCAATCGACTCGGTCGAAGACATGAAGATTTTGTTCGACCAGATCCCGCTCGACAAGGTGTCCGTGTCGATGACCATGAACGGCGCGGTGTTGCCCGTGCTGGCGGGCTATGTAGTGGCGGCAGAAGAGCAGGGCGTCTCGCAAGACAAGCTCTCCGGAACCATTCAGAACGACATTCTGAAAGAGTTCATGGTGCGCAACACCTACATCTACCCGCCCAAGCCGTCGATGAAGATCATTGGCGACATCATCGAGTACACGGCCAAGAACATGCCGAAGTTCAACTCGATCTCGATCAGCGGCTACCACATGCAGGAAGCCGGGGCCAACCAGGCACTGGAGCTGGCCTTCACCCTGGCCGACGGCAAGGAGTATGTGAAGACTGCCATCGCCAAGGGCATGGACGTGGACGAGTTCGCCGGGCGCCTGTCGTTCTTCTGGGCGATTGGCATGAACTTCTATCTCGAAGTCGCCAAGATGCGCGCCGCGCGCCTGCTGTGGTGCCGCATCATGAAGGCCACGGGCGCCAAGAACCCCAAGAGCCTCATGCTGCGCACGCACTGCCAGACCTCGGGCTGGAGCCTCACCGAGCAGGACCCCTACAACAACGTGGTGCGCACCACCATCGAGGCCATGGCGGCCGTGTTTGGCGGCACCCAAAGCCTGCACACCAACAGCTTTGACGAAGCCATTGCGCTGCCCACCGAGTTCAGCGCCCGCATTGCGCGCAACACGCAGCTCATCATCCAGGAAGAGACCCACATCACCAACGTGATCGACCCCTGGGCTGGCAGCTACATGATGGAAAAGCTGACCCAGGACATGGCCGACGCGGCCTGGAAGATCATCGAAGAGGTCGAGGCAATGGGTGGCATGACCCAGGCCGTGGACAGCGGCTGGGCCAAGCTCAAGATCGAAGCTGCTGCCGCAGAGAAGCAGGCACGCATCGACAGCGGCAAGGACGTGATCGTCGGCGTCAACAAATACAAGCTGGCCAAGGAAGACCCGGTCGATATCCTGCAGATCGACAACATGAAGGTGCGCGACGGCCAGATCGAGCGCCTGAAGAACATTCGGGGAAAACGCGACCCAGCGCTTGTCCAGCAAGCGCTAGATGCTCTCACTTCTGCAGCAGAAAGCGGCGAGGGCAACTTGCTGGACCTGTCGATCAAAGCCGTGCGCCTGCGTGCCACTGTGGGCGAGATCAGCGATGCGCTGGAGAAGGTTTTTGGGCGCCACCGCGCCGATACGCAAAAGGTGACCGGTGTGTACGCAGCTGCCTATGACTCGGCCGAGGGCTGGGACAAACTCAAGACCGAAATCAACGCCTTTGCCGAAGAACAGGGCCGCCGCCCGCGGGTCATGATCGCAAAATTAGGCCAGGACGGCCATGACCGTGGCGCCAAGGTGGTGGCAACCGCCTTTGCCGACCTGGGCTTTGACGTGGACATGGGCCCGCTCTTCCAGACCCCCGAGGAATGCGCCCGCCAGGCCATCGAAAACGACGTGCACGCCGTGGGCGTGAGCACGCTGGCTGCAGGCCACAAGACACTGGTGCCCGCCATCATCCAGTCGCTCAAGGACCAGGGGGCGGACGACATCATCGTGTTTGTGGGTGGTGTGATCCCGGCGCAGGACTATGAGCACCTGTACGAAGCGGGCGTGAAGGGCATCTACGGCCCTGGAACACCGATTCCGGCCAGCGCCAAGGATGTGCTGGAACAGATTCGCAAGGCTGTGGCGGTAGGCTGATGAAAACGCAGGTAATTCTTGTTGACTGGGAGAACGTCCAGCCTGATTTGCTGCCTGCTCTTGATTTAGAAGGAACGAAGTTGCTCGTCTTTATCGGGCCACATCAGTCAAAGCTGCCATTTGCGATGGTTGAAGCTGTGCAAAAGTTTGGCGATCGAGCGGAGTACATCAAGGTGAGCAAGCAGGGCAGGGACGCGCTAGACATGCACATCGCGCTGCATATCGGACGTCTCTCCACACAGCTTGAAGATCCGTACTTCCACGTAATTTCTAAGGACAGTGACTACGATCCTCTAATTGTTCATCTCAGAGAAAAGTTCGACATTTTTGCTTCTCGCTGGCCGTCCCTCAGTGCAATACCGATTGTGCGGAGAACTCAAGCAAAAACTCTCAAGGATCAAGTTGAGGCAACTCGGGAGTGGCTTGTGGAACGCAAAGGTGCCCGGCCAAAAACGCTCAAAACGCTCAGCAACAGTCTAAAGACGTCGGTATTTGTCGGAAGACTAACTGACGGGGAAATCGAAGAGCTCATCGTGGCTTTGCAGGAGCACACGTGGATTTCGGTACAGGGGCAAAAAGTGTCCTACGCGGAAGTGTTTGATGCTTGATGGAATATTGAACGGATCTACCGTGGTTCAGCGCCGCGCCATGTCCAAAGCCATCACGCTGCTCGAATCGACGCGGGTGGACCATCGCGCCCAGGCCGACGAGCTGCTGACCCAGCTGCTCCCGCACACCGGCAAGGCCTTCCGCCTCGGCATCAGCGGCGTGCCCGGCGTGGGCAAGTCCACCTTCATCGAAGCCCTGGGCCTGTACCTGATCGGCCAGGGCCACCGCGTGGCCGTGCTCACCATCGACCCCTCCAGCACCGTCTCGGGCGGCTCCATCCTGGGCGACAAGACGCGCATGGAACACTTGTCGGTGCACGAAAAAGCCTACATCCGCCCCAGCCCCTCCAGCGGCACGCTGGGCGGCGTGGCCGAGAAGACCCGCGAAGCCATGCTGGTCTGCGAGGCCGCAGGCTACGACGTGGTGATCGTCGAGACCGTGGGCGTGGGCCAGAGCGAGATCGCGGTGGCGGGCATGACGGACATGTTTGTGCTGATGCAGCTGCCCAACGCGGGCGATGACCTGCAGGCCATCAAGAAGGGCGTGATGGAGATTGCCGATCTGGTGGTCATCAACAAGGCCGACATCGACAAGAACGCCGCAACACGGGCCGAGGCACAAATCACCTCCAGCCTGCGCCTCTTGAGCCAGCACGGCAACCCGGAAAACGCGCACCACGACGAAACGCTGTGGCACCCGAAAGTAGTGCAAATCAGCGCGCTGCTGGGGCAGGGCGTAGACAGCTTCTGGGGTGCCGTCACGCAGTTCCGCCAGCTGCAAACCGCCAACGGCCGCCTGGCCACGCGGCGCGAAAAGCAGGCGCTGGCCTGGATGTGGGAGCGCATCGACGCAGGCCTCAAGCTCGCGTTTCGCCAGCATCCGCAGGTGCGTGAGCTGCTGCCCCAGATGCAGGCCGATGTGGCCGCAGGGCGCATTGCGGCATCCACTGCAGCACGAAATCTGCTCCAAGCGCAATCCAGTCATGCGCTGGTAGCTATCAAATAGATAGTAGACACCAACCCATTCACCAAAGGACGACCATGCAAGACATCCTGGATCAACTGGAGAAAAAGCGTGCGCTGGCACGCCTGGGCGGCGGGCAAAAGCGCATTGATGCGCAGCACGCCAAGGGCAAGCTCACGGCGCGCGAGCGCATCGAGCTGCTGCTGGACGACGGCACGTTCGAGGAATGGGACATGTTCGTCGAGCACCGCTGCACCGACTTCGGCATGGAGGACAACAAGATCCCCGGCGACGGCGTGGTGACGGGTTACGGCATGATCAACGGCCGCCTGGTGTTTGTTTTCAGCCAGGACTTCACCGTGTTCGGCGGGGCACTCTCCGAAACCCATGCCGAGAAGATCTGCAAGGTGATGGACCAGGCCATGAAGGTGGGCGCACCGGTCATCGGCTTGAACGACTCGGGCGGCGCCCGCATCCAGGAAGGCGTGGCGTCCCTCGGTGGCTATGCCGACGTGTTCCAGAAGAACGTGCTGGCCAGCGGCGTGATTCCGCAGATCAGCATGATCATGGGCCCCAGCGCCGGTGGCGCCGTGTATTCGCCCGCCATGACGGACTTCATCTTCATGGTCAAGGATTCGAGCTACATGTTCGTGACCGGCCCCGAAGTGGTCAAAACCGTGACGCACGAAGAAGTCACGGCCGAAGAACTGGGCGGCGCCATCACCCACACCACCAAGAGCGGTGTGGCCGACATGGCGTTTGAGAACGACGTGGAGGCGCTGATGATGCTGCGCCGCCTGTACAACTACCTGCCGCTCAACAACCGCGAAAAGGCCCCGGTGCGCCCCAGCAACGACCCGGCCGACCGCATGGACCTGAGCCTGGACACCCTGGTGCCCGAGAACCCCAACAAGCCCTACGACATGAAGGAGTTGATCCTCAAGACCGTGGACGACGGGGACTTCTTTGAGCTGCAGCCCGAGTACGCCAAGAACATCCTGATCGGCTTCGCCCGCATGGAAGGCCAGACCGTGGGCATCGTGGCCAATCAGCCGCTGGTGCTGGCAGGGTGCCTGGATATCAAGTCGAGCATCAAGGCCGCGCGCTTTGTGCGCTTCTGCGATGCGTTCAACATCCCCGTGGTCACGTTTGTGGACGTGCCCGGCTTCATGCCTGGCACTTCTCAAGAGTACGGAGGCATCATCAAACACGGCGCCAAACTGCTGTATGCCTATGCCGAGTGCACCGTGCCCAAGATCACCGTCATCACGCGCAAGGCCTACGGCGGCGCATACGACGTGATGAGCTCCAAGCACCTGCGCGGCGACGTGAATCTGGCCTGGCCCAACGCCGAGATTGCGGTGATGGGCGCCAAGGGCGCGGTGGAGATCATCTTCCGCGAGGACAAGAACGACCCGGTGAAGCTGGCCGCGCGCGAGGCCGAATACAAGCAGCGTTTTGCCAACCCGTTTGTGGCCGGTGCACGCGGCTTTATCGACGACGTGATCCTGCCGCATGAGACGCGCAAGCGCATCTGCCGGTCGCTGGTGATGTTGCGCGATAAGAAGCTCGAAAACCCATGGCGCAAACACGGCAACATCCCACTGTGAGCGGACAAGGAGCATAAGAACATGTTTACGAAAATCCTGATCGCCAACCGTGGCGAAATCGCCTGCCGAGTGATTGCAACTGCCAAGAAAATGGGCATCGCCACCGTCGCCGTCTATTCCGACGCCGACAAGGAAGCCCGGCACGTCAAGCTGGCCGACGAGGCTGTGCACATTGGCGCCGCGCCCTCGCGCGAGTCCTACCTCCTGGCCGACAAGATCATTGCGGCCTGCAAGCAGACCGGCGCACAGGCGGTGCACCCCGGCTACGGCTTCCTTTCGGAAAACGAAGCCTTTGCCAAGCGCTGCGAAGACGAAGGTATTGCCTTCATCGGCCCCAAGGCGCATTCCATTGCCGCCATGGGCGACAAGATCGCGTCCAAGAAGCTGGCCAACGAGGCCAAGGTCAACACCATCCCTGGCTACAACGACGCTATCGCTGGCCCCGAGCAGGCGGTGGAGATCGCCAAAGGCATCGGCTACCCCGTGATGATCAAGGCCTCGGCCGGTGGCGGTGGCAAGGGCCTGCGCGTGGCGTTCAACGACAAGGAAGCGTTTGAAGGCTTTGCCAGCTGCCAGAACGAAGCCCGCAACAGCTTTGGCGACGACCGCATCTTCATCGAGAAGTTTGTGCAGGAGCCGCGCCACATCGAGATCCAGGTGCTGGGCGACAGCCACGGCAACGTGATCTACCTGAACGAGCGCGAGTGCTCCATCCAGCGCCGCCACCAGAAGGTGATTGAAGAGGCGCCATCGCCCTTCATCAGCGACGCCACACGCAAGGCCATGGGCGAGCAGGCGGTACAACTGGCCAAGGCCGTGAAGTACCAGAGCGCGGGTACGGTGGAATTCGTAGTGGGCAAGGACCAGGACTTCTACTTCCTGGAGATGAACACCCGCCTGCAGGTGGAACACCCGGTGACGGAATGCATCACCGGCCTGGACCTGGTGGAGCTGATGATCCGCGTGGCGGCGGGCGAGAAGCTGCCCCTGACGCAAGCCGATGTGAAGCGCGACGGCTGGGCCATCGAGTGCCGCATCAACGCCGAAGACCCGTTCCGCAATTTCCTGCCGTCCACCGGCCGCCTGGTGCGCTTTCAGCCGCCGGAGGAATCCATGTTCCAGTCCGACACCAGCAAGAAGCTGGGCGTGCGGGTGGACACGGGCGTGTACGAGGGTGGCGAGATCCCCATGTACTACGACTCGATGATTGCCAAGCTCATCGTGCACGGCACGGACCGTAACGATGCGATTGCCAAGATGCGCGCGGCGCTGAACGGCTTTGTGATTCGCGGCATCAGCAGCAACATCCCGTTCCAGGCCGCGCTGCTGGCGCACCCCAAATTCGTGACGGGCGACTTCAACACCGGCTTCATCGCCGAGAACTACGGCAAGGGCTTCCACGCCGAAGACGTGCCGCACGCTGACCCGCTGTTCCTGGTGGCACTGGCCGCGTTCATGCACCGCCGCTACCGCGCCCGCGCCTCGGGCATCAGTGGCCAGCTGGCCGGGCACGAGGTGAAGGTGGGCGAGGAGTTCGTGGTGGTCACGCTGGGCGCCGAAGGGCAGAACCAGCACCACGAGGTGACGGTGTCCGACTTTGAAGACAAATCTGGCTCTAGCGCTGTACTGGTGGGTGGTACCAGCTATCAGATCAGTAGCAATGCCACGCTGGGCCAGATTCGCGTGCAGGGCGCCTGCAACGGCCAGGGCTTTACCGCCCAGGTGGAGCGTGGTGTGGGCAAGAACCCGCTGGCGCTGCGCATTGCGCACAACGGTACGCAGATCGACGCGCTGGTGCTGTCGCCGCTGGGCGCGCGCCTGCACAAGCTGATGCCCTTCAAGGCGCCGCCCGATCTGTCCAAATTCCTGCTCTCGCCCATGCCGGGCCTGTTGGTCGATGTGGCGGTGCAGCCGGGCCAGAAGGTGCAGGCCGGCGAAAAGCTGGCCGTGATCGAAGCTATGAAGATGGAGAACATCCTCTTTGCCGCACAGGACGGCGTGGTGGGCAAGATCACTGCGGGCAAGGGCGATTCGCTGGCGGTGGACCAGATCATTCTGGAATTCGTCTGATGCTGCCTGTGCCTCGCGCTCCATCCTGCAGCCTGCGATGACAGCGGTGGCTGTGCGCACGCTGCTGGCGCTGGTCGGCGGGGTGCTGTTTCTGGACGGCGCGGTGCTGATGGTTCTGGGGCACTTCAACCTGGGCACCATGTTGCCGGTTGCGCTGGGAGCGTTGTTTCTGACCATCGCGGTGTGGTGGGCACCCCTCACGCGCTGGCTGCACCATGACCGGCGGCGCCAGCAGTGGTGGCGCGTGGGCTGGTGGGGTCTGGCGGCGTGGATGCTCAGCGTGGTGGTTTTCTGGGTTTTCTTCTTGCGGGGTGCTGGCGTTTCTCCACCAGAGGCACCGCCTGTGCAGGCCATCGTGGTGCTGGGAGCGGGTATCCAGAACGGACAGCCCCGCCCGGCGCTGGCGGCGCGGCTGGACACAGCGGCCGCGCTGGCCCGCTTGCAGCCTGAGGCGCTGATCGCTGTGTGTGGTGGGCAGGTCTGGGGCACTACGGACACCGAGGCGGAGGTGATGGCGCGCTATCTGCAAGAACGCCACGGTATCCCGCCGGAACGCCTGGTGCTGGAGAAGGACAGCACCAGCACCGAGCTGAATCTGGCGTTAAGTCGCCCCTTGCTGGAGGCGCGCGGTGTTGCCGCCACGGCCCCGCTCGCGCTGGTGACCAGCGACTTCCACCTGCCTCGTGCTCTGCGCATTGCCCAGCGCCATGGTTTTACCCACATGGTGCCGGTAGCGGCACCCACGCCCCTGGCCACGCGCTACAACGCCTGGCTGCGCGAGTACTTCGCCACGCTCAGCAGCTGGGTGTTGAACGAAGGGTAGCCGGGAGCAAGTTATTTTTAGGTCAAATTGGCCTCTGGCGCTTTATCCATAAGCGCAAACAGCTATCAATTAAGGAGCAAACACAATGACCACATCCCTTCATCGCCCGTTCAAAGTCCTGGGCATTCAGCAGGTCGCCATTGGCGGCACCGACAAGCAGCGCATGAAAACCCTGTGGGTGGACATGCTGGGCCTCACCCAAACCGGCACCTTCCAGAGCGAGCGCGAAAACGTGGACGAAGACATCCTGGCCATGGGGCAGGGTGCCTACAAGGTCGAGGTGGACATCATGCAGCCGCTCGACATCGACAAAAAACCCGCCGTGCACACCACGCCGCTCAACCACATTGGGCTGTGGATCGACGATTTGCCCAAGGCCGTGGAATGGCTCACGGCCCAGGGCGTGCGTTTTGCGCCCGGCGGTATCCGCAAGGGCGCGGCGGGCTACGACATCACGTTTTTGCACCCCAAGAGCAATGACCAGTTTCCGATTGCGGGCGAGGGCGTCTTGATCGAACTGGTGCAGGCCCCGGCCGACGTGATTGCTGCACTGGGTTCATAGTTGCGAAAAATCGTTCTCCAAAGCGCACCAACGTCGGCCATCTCCCGGCGCTGCTCGGCTGCACAGAGTGCCAGATGGGAGCAGATAACCACCACAACGGGGCTGTTGAAGGCGCCAAGAAACTGACTGCCGCAAAGGCCCGGCAAGTTCAATCAACCTGCAGCCTTCTGCTCCTAAAAGATTCAGAACTTGACGGTTGTTGATGCCTCGTTTTTCTTGGCATCTTTTGTGACCCTGTGGCGTGCTTTTGTGCCGTTTTCTCGTCCAGAATCCGCCCACCTCGCAGCGCGCCATGCCAAATCATCCGTGGTGTGCCGTGCGCGCGGTGTCGCTAAACAACTTCTTAAGCCTCGGGTGGCTCCGTGCCACGGTGGGGCGAATGCCTTGAAGGGAATTGATCGCCATGTCCTCCACGACCCTTGCCATGCCCGCCGCCCAGCCTGTGCCGCCAGCACCCACCGTACAAAACGTCCAGGTGCATCGGCGCCCAGCCACTGCCATCTCACAAGGCCCGTGGAGCGTGGAAGCCATCCAGGCGTTGCTCGACAAGCCCTTGATGGACCTGCTGTTTGAAGCGCAGACCGTGCACCGCCAGCACTGGCCTGCGGGCGACATCGAGCTGGCCACGCTGCTGTCCGTCAAAACCGGCGGCTGCCCCGAAAACTGTGGCTACTGCCCGCAGGCGGCCGAGTTCGATACGGGCGTGAAAGCCGACAAGCTGATGGAGGTGGACGAAGTGGTGCGCGCTGCCCAGGCTGCCAAGGATGCGGGGGCCACGCGCTTTTGCATGGGCGCCGCCTGGCGCGCGCCCAAGGACCGCGACATCGAAAAAGTCAGCGCCCTGATCGGTGCCGTGAAGGGCCTGGGCCTGCAGACCTGCGCCACCCTGGGCATGCTCGAATCGCACCAGGCGCAGGCCCTCAAGGATGCGGGGCTGGACTACTACAACCACAACCTGGACACCGCCCCTGAGTACTACACCGATGTGGTGAGCACCCGCGCCTACCAGGACCGGCTGGACACACTGGCGCATGTGCGCAGCGCGGGCATCAGCGTGTGCTGCGGCGGGATTGTGGGCATGGGCGAGGCGCCCGTGCACCGCGCTGGCCTGATCGCCCAGCTGGCCAACCTGCAGCCGTACCCCGAGTCGGTGCCCATCAACAGCCTGGTGCGCGTGCCCGGCACGCCCCTGGCTGACAGCGAGCCCATCGACCCGTTCGATTTTGTGCGCGTGATCGCCGTGGCCCGCATCACCATGCCCAAGGCCCGGGTGCGCCTGTCCGCAGGGCGCCAGCAGATGGGCGAAGCCGTGCAGGCGCTGTGTTTCATGGCGGGCGCCAACTCCATCTTTTATGGCGACAAGCTGCTGGTGACCGGCAACCCCGATGTCGAGGCCGACGTGCAACTGCTGGCCAAGCTGGGCCTCAACGGACACCGCACCACCACTTCCTCCGAAAGTGGGGCAGAAGAAAGCGCCACAGGCGCCTGCTGCTGAGAGCGCGGGGGTCAGCCGCCGCTGCTGCTGCTGACGCTGCCTTCGCCGATGACCACACCCTCGGTAGAGAGGTCCTGGGCAATGCGGTCGCGTTGCGCCTGCAGAGCATGTTCGCTGTCGGCAAACTGCTGCGCAATGCGCCGGAACTCTTCGGAGAGCGAGAGGAAGGCGTCCACCATGTCGGGGTCGAAGTGGCTACCTCGGCCGTCGCGGATGATTTCTACCGCCGTCTCATGGGAGAAGGCGGCCTTGTACACGCGCTCGGAGATCAGCGCGTCATACACATCGGCCACCGCCATGAGCCGTGCCGACAGGGGGATTGTGTTGCCCACCAGCCCTTCGGGGTAGCCTGAGCCGTCCCACTTTTCCTGGTGGCTGTAGGCGATCTCCTTGGCGTAGCGAAAGAACGGGTTGTTTTGCGTGGTTTCGGTTTCTGCCGCCACGATGGCGTCCCGGCCCAGCGTGGTGTGGGTCTTCATGATCTCGAACTCTTCAGGCGTCAGCTTGCCCGGCTTGAGCAGGATGCGGTCGGGGATGCCAACCTTGCCAATGTCGTGCAGGGGGGCGGACTTGAAGATCACCTGGATGGCGTCTTCCGTGAGTTCGTCGCGAAAGCGCGGATGGTCCTGCAGCTTGCGGGCCAGCGCTTCCACATAGTGCTGCGTGCGGCGGATGTGGTTGCCGGTCTCGTTGTCCCGCGTTTCGGCCAGCGATGCCATGGCGCGGATGGTGGCGTCCTGTAGCTCCGCCAGGGCGCGCGTGCGGTTGGCCACCTCCTGCTCCAGAAAGTGGTTGTGGTGGGCGAGCAAATCCCGCGCTCGCTTGAGCTGCAGGTGGTTGCGCACGCGCGCCATGGTGATGGCGGGGTTGACGGGCTTGGTGATGTAGTCCACTGCGCCCAGCTCCAGCCCCACCGTTTCGTCGTCGGTGGCGCTCATGGCGGTGAGGAAAATCACCGGAATGTCTTCGGTCTCGGGGTTGAATTGCAGGCGCCGCAGCACCTCGTAGCCATCCATGTCCGGCATCATGATGTCGAGCAGGATCAGGTCGGGCTTTTCGGCCGCCACGATCTGCAGCGCGCGTTCGCCGGTGGGTGCCAGCTTGACCTTGTAGTCGGGGCGCAGGAGGTCGCTCATCAGCGACAGATTGCCCGGGGTGTCATCCACCACCAGCACCGTGCATTTGCCGCTCAATTCCAATGGGCTATTCATGAACTGGGTCCTCCTTGTGTTGCATATCGTTCCCCGCCTTGCGCAGCACGTCGAGCGCATCGGCAAAGAGGTAGTTGTCGAGCAGCCGCTTCATGTCGGCGTAGGCGGGGCCCAGCAGGGCCTGAAGACTGTGGCCGGAGTCCTTGAACAATTCGATGGCGTCGGAATCACTGTCTTCCAGCAGGGCGCCAAGGCGTTCCACCAATGCGCGGGCCTGCGCGCCATCCAACGGGGTTCTGGCAGCGCTCGCCGTGCCGGGCGTGTCTGCCTCAGGGGGCAGGGCGCTCTGCAGCGCAGCCACCAGGGTCTGGCAGGCGGTGTCTACGGGCGGGAGCAGGGCTTCGAGGACGTCGGCGGTCGCGTTGTGTGCAATGGCTTGCTCCGCCGCGCCTGCCAGTTCGGCCAGACCCACCGCGCCTATGGTGGCAGCGGTACCTTTGAGCGTGTGCATGGCGCGCTGCGCCGCCTCTGGCTGGGCGGCCGCGAGGTGCGCGCGCGCTTCTTTCACTGCGCTGCCTTGTCCGGCCACGAATTTGCGCAGCAGGCTCTCATAGGCCGTACGTTTGCCGAGTACACGCCGCAGCCCGGCGGCGGTGTCCAGGCCTTCGATGTGTGTCAGCGGGTCGGGGGTGTCCGCCGGCGCCAAGGAAGGAGCGCCAGGCACCGCAGGTTGCAGGGCAACAGTCTTACCGCTGGCGCCCCCAGTGTGTGGCAGTGCAATCCATTGCAGCAGGGCGGCGAACAGCGCGTCGGGGTCAATGGGCTTGGCTATGTGGCCGTTCATGCCCGCTTCCAGGCACTGCTCGCGGTCGCCGCTCATCGCGTTCGCGGTCATCGCCAGCACCGGCAGGCGCGCCCAGGCGGGGTTCTGGCGCAATTGGCGCGTGGCGGTGAGGCCGTCCATCACCGGCATCTGCATGTCCATGAGCACGATGTCATAGGTGCCTCGGGCCAACATGTCGAGTGCGGCCTGGCCGTTGTCGGCCACATCCACCACCAGCCCGGCACTGGCCAGCAGTTCGCTGCCCACCTGCTGGTTCAGGTCGTTGTCGTCCACCAGCAGCACGCGCGCCCCTTGGATCGATGTCAGGTTGGCGCCCCGTGCCGCTGAGGCTGGCAGGCGCCGCCCGTCGTCCACCCGCTGCGCGCCTCCCAATGCTCGCATGGCGGCATCAAAAAGCTGAGATGGGTTGACGGGCTTGGTCAGCATCAGCCCGATGCCGGTGCGTGTGAGTTCGGCCAGAACGTCGTCACGCCCATGCGCGGTGACGATGACCGGGCGCGGAGGGTGGGGCAGTTGGGCCAGCTGGCGGGCGGTTTCAAAACCGTCCATACCAGGCATCTTCCAGTCCAGAAAGGCGATTTCGCAGGGCCTGCCTGCCAGGTCCGCGGCGCGTGCCAGGTCCACGGCCTGCGCCCCCGAACTGGCCAGCGTGACCGAAAAACTCATGCTGGACAGCAGCTCGGCCAGGATCTGCCGGGCCTGTTCGCTGTCGTCCACCACCAGCACGCGGCGGCCACGCAGGTCGGGTTCCGGCAGCAGTGGTCGCTGCACAGCCGCGCCCAAACCCAGTCGCGCTGTGAACCAGAAGGTGCTGCCCTTGCCTGACGCGCTGTGCACGCCCACCTCGCCGCCCATCAGGCTGGCCAGTTTCTTGGAAATCGCCAGGCCCAGGCCGGTGCCGCCGTACTTGCGCGTGGTGGAGGTGTCGGCCTGCTCGAACGAGCGAAACAGGCGTGCCTGCTGTTCTTCGGTCAGGCCGATGCCCGTGTCCTGCACTTCAAAGCGCAGCAGCACGCCCTGGGCATCCCGCGCTGCTTCGCGTACCCGCACGATGATCTCGCCATCGTCCGTGAACTTGACGGCATTGTTGGCGTAGTTCACCAGGATCTGCCCCAGCCGCAGGGGGTCTCCACGCAAGTCGGAGGGCAGGTGGGAGTCCACGTCGAACATCAGCTCCAGGCCTTTGCTGGCGCATTTCTCGCCCAGCAGGTTGGCCACGTTGTCGAGCACGGCATGCAGGTCGAAATCCACCACCTCGACTTCGAGCTTGCCCGCCTCGATCTTGCTGAAATCCAGGATGTCATTGATCAGGCCCAGCAGGTGCTGTCCCGACCGCTGTATCTTTTCGACGTAGTCGCGCTGGCGCGCGGTCAGCTCGGTGGCCAGCGCCAGGTGGCTCATGCCAATCACGGCGTTCATGGGCGTGCGGATCTCGTGGCTCATGTTGGCCAGGAAGTCTGATTTCATGCGCGATGCGTCCTCTGCCTTGGCGCGGGCCACCTCCAGTTCATCCTCATGTTCCTGCAGCGCGGCGTTGGCTCGCTGCAGCTCCGTGGTGCGCTGGGCTACCCGGGCCTCCAGGGCTTCCTCGTTGCGCTTGAGGGCTTCCACCAGTTCGGCCTGGGCCTCCAGGGCCTGAGAAGTGGCCTTTTCACGCTGGAGGAACTGGCGCGCCATGGCAATGGCCAGCAAAAAGGTCAGGATGGCCTGGAACGCGGTCAGCCCGGTGGTCAGCAGGGTCTGGTGCTTGACCTCTTCGTTGCGCCGGTCGCCCAGCAAGGCGGAGATGCGCGATGCCTGCAGCGACAGCTCTTGAACGATGTCGCGCAGCTTGTTCAGCTCGGCCCGCAACAGACGCATATTTGTCTGGCTCGATGCCGCGTCCACACTCTGCCCGAAATGGTTGTCCCCTGCGGCGACAAACTTCTGCAGTGCTTCCAGGGCTGTGGCGTAGATCGGTTCCTCCTGCATCAGCGTGCGGGCGGTGCCGCTCTCCAGCGCGCTGAAGCGGCTCAGGAACAGGTCATAACGCAGCTCCAGCCGGTCCATGGGCAGGCTGGGCGGGTCCAGCTCGAACTGGTGCAGGGCGTGGTCGAGTTTTTCGTACTCCACATTGAGCTGCAGGAATGACCACAGGGCATTGACGTCGCCCCGGCGCATGACCGCCTCGACGCTGCGGTACTGGTGGTACTGCACCCCGGCAATGGCCACATACGCCACCACCAGGCCCGCGATGATCAGCCGCAGAAAGTGCTTGCCCCGGATCATGGTGTGGTTCCTGGGAAGTTGGGAGGAGGGGGTGGACTAGCGAATTCGCAGGATATGGAGCTGCCAGGCGGCGCGGTTGTAGTACAGCTCGCTGCGCAGCTCTGCCTTGGTGTCAAACGGATAGACAATGAAAAGCGGCCCCTTTTCGCGCACACGCATGGGGCGGTTGTTCATGAGCCGGGCAACGATCACGTCGTGGCGCGTGGCATCGTCGATGGGGATTTCCGTCTTGTAGTCGTTGAGCGCCACCGCTGTGATGTTCTTGCCCTTTGCGCCCACGGCCGCCAGCACATCGCGCAGCAGGGGGCCAGTGAAAGTGACGGCGCTGGGGTACCAGGGGGTTTGGGTGGAGAAGCTGTGCTGGGGCAGCTTCTCTAGCATGGCCATGTCGAACTGGGCTTGCGAGCCGTTGTTGGTCTGGCTGATCGCGCCGTCGATGGTCAGAACGACCGTGCCGGTGGGTTTGTCCAAAGCGCGGGCCTGGGGCAGCGTCGCCGCAGCGACTACAAACACTGCGATGCCCAGCCACAAGGCAACGCGTGCCCCTGAAAGACTCGTATGCATAACGCTCCCCCTTTTGCAACAGTCTTGCAGACAGTTGCCCAAAATGTAAATCGTTTTCTAGCAGCATGGGTCTTGTGATGCACCAGCGACGCAGATGAGTACCCATACCAGGGCTGCGCTCACACGGCATAGCAGGACATACCCTGCCTGTGCACTCGCTGCAAGGCCGTGACAAGCTCAAAGGGGATAAGTACAGTGGGTAGCAGGTCCGATATTCCAAAGCAGGTTTGTCGCCTGCGCCAATTATTCGGGAGGGAGGTGCATGGGCTCACGAAAGCTCTGCAAGCGTTGGCCCCCAATCTGCGCAATGCAGCGCCGTCGGTAGTGAGGCCACAGAGGTCCTCAATGCGCCGCACAGCCCTGCATCGCATAACGTGGTCGCATCATTTCCGTGTTGGCAAGGCATCTCACCATGGGTAGTTTCGATACTGAAGACCGGCCGTTTGAACAGGAAATGGCACTTTCTGAACCCGACTACCGGCTGTTGGTAGATCAGGTGCAGGCGGCCGTCTTTGTGATTCAGAAGGGGCGGTTCCTTTTTGTGAATCCCAAGCTCCTGGAGCTTTTCGGATACTCCAAGGAAGAGATGCTCAGAGGCATGGATCCCATGCTGCTGTGCGTGCCCGAGCACCGGGACATGGTGCGGGAGCAGACGAACGCCCGGGTAGCGGGGGTCCCAGGCAAAGCCTATGAGGTCGAATGCCTGCGCAAGAACGGCGAGCGGTTCAGCGCCCAGGTCTGGGGCGTGCGCATTTTTCTGTCGGCGCAAGCAGCGGACCTGGTCACGTTGCATGACGTCAGTGCAATCCAGGCGGCCACGCGGTACGCGCAGCAGCGTGTTCAGCTGTTTCGCAATGCTGAAGAGCTTGCACGCATTGGTTCTGCGGAGGTGGACTTGGTGTCCGGCACGGTCACCCTGTCGTCAGGCATGCATGCCATCTTGGGAATCCCGCTCACCGAGACGCCCCCTGGCACAGACTGGCTGCTGGCGCGCGTACCTTCGGTAGAGCGCCCCTATGTTCAGGCCATCAGCGAGGGCGTTTCCCCCGACGACGTCTGTGAGTTCCAGCACCGTATTGTTCACACCGACGGCAGCTTGCGCACGGTGCTGCACCGGGTCCTTGCCGAGGCCGATGAAGGCGGAAAGGTGATCAGGACGGTCACACTCCTGCAGGACATCACGCTACAGCGGGCGGCTGAACAGAAACTGGACAAGCTCGCGAATACCGACGAAATCACCGGGCTGCCGAACCGCAACGCGCTGACGGAATACCTTGATACCAAAATGCGCGAGGCCGCGCGGGGAGGGCGGCACATTGCGGTCCTGAGCGTTGAGATTGACAGACTCAAGCTTGTCAGTGAATCACTGGGCCACGCAGCTGGGGATCAGTTGCTCATGGAGGTCGGCAGACGGCTCCAGCCCCAGGTTTCCCAAGACGATCTGCTGGCGCACTTTGGAAGCGGCGAGTTTTCCTTGGTGCTGGCTCGGGAAGAGTCTGTGGATGAAGCCATGGCACGGGGCACCGCCGCCTCATTGGTAGATGCGCTGTCCCTTCCGGTTGCCATTGGCGACAACGAGATCAAGGTGACCTGCGATATCGGAATATCCCTTTACCCCGTGCACGGGGATGATCCTGAAAAACTGCTCCAGCAAGCGCAAGCGGCGATGTATCGCGCCCATGAGCTGGGCAAGAACCAAATCTGCGTTTTCAGTTCGGGCATGCATTCCAAGGCGATCTCCAGGCTTGTCATGGAGTCGGGATTGCGTCGAGCTTTGGAACGCAACGAGTTTGAACTGCATTTTCAGCCCAAGCTCGAATTGGTCTGCGGGTCCATCATTGGTGCCGAGGCATTCCTTGAATGGAAATCCCCCGATGGCGCATTAATTTCCCGGTCCAGCTATATCCGGGCCGCTGAAGAAACCGGCCTGATCGTGCCGATCGGTGAATGGGTTCTGCGCACCGCCTGCCTCCAGGCGCTGGAATGGCAGCGCGCTGGTCATCCCATGTGCCGGGTTGCCGTCAACCTGTCGGCTCGCCAGCTTCAACAACCCGATCTGGCTCAGAAGATAGAAAAGATCCTCATCGAAACCGGCCTTGATCCAAGGCTGCTGGGGCTGGAGATCACCGAGGGTGCGCTCATGGGGGAAAGCACTCGCATCGCGCGGATTCTGGGCGACCTCAAGACCCTGGGCATCGAGATTTCGCTGGATGATTTTGGCACCGGCTATTCCAGCCTGAGCTACCTGCGCACACTGCCCATTGACGTGGTGAAGGTAGACCGCTCGTTTGTCCACGACGTCACGGCAGCTTCTCAAGACGTGTCCATCACGCGCGCGATCATCAACATGGCGCACAGCCTGCAGATGAGAGTGTTGGCAGAAGGTGTTGAGACCGAGGGGCAACTGGCGTTGCTCATCGCCAACGGCTGTGACCAGATGCAAGGGCACTATTTCAGCGGGCTGCTAACGGCCGACGCCATGGGTTCCCTGTTGCGTGAAAGCAAGGCCTTGCCTGAGCACTTGTTATTGCGCCGCGCCCAACAACGTACCTTGTTGCTCGTTGATGACGAGGACAGCATTGTTTCTGCGTTGCGCAGATTACTGCGTCGGGATGGCTATCACATCGTGACGGCCAACAGCGGGGCGCAAGGTTTGCAAAGGTTGGCCGAAAACTCGGTGGATGTGATTGTCTCGGACCAGCGGATGCCCGGTATGACGGGGGTGGAGTTCCTGCGCCGGGCCAAGGAACTGTATCCAGACACCGTACGAATGGTGCTGTCTGGCTACACGGAGCTTCAGTCCATCACCGATGCGATCAATGAAGGGGCCATCTACAAGTTCCTCACGAAACCATGGGATGACGAGCGGCTTCGCGGGCATGTGGCGGAAGCGTTCTCTCAAAAGGGAATGGCCGATGAGAATCGGCGGCTGGCGAGCGCAGTTCTGCGAGCCAACGATGAACTCACTGCAGTGAATGACCGTTTGCAACAGTTGCTAACGAATCAACGTGAGCAGATTCACCGCGAAGAGAGTAGCCTGAGCGTCGCACGGGAGGTCTTGGATCATATTCCTGCGGCGGTCATCGGGGTGGACCTGGAGGGCATGGTGGCATTTGTGAATGCAGATGCAGAAGCACTGTTTGGAAGGACCACCGCGTTGTTGGGACAGGATGCGGACGACGTGCTACCGGCAGATTTGCGCCATGTATGGCGTGCCGCCGATCAGAGCTACCACGATGTGCAACTCGCCGGAGAGACGTTTCGCGTTGTATGCCGCTCCATCGGAGGAGAAAATCATTCACGAGGTCGATTGCTGGTCTTGGTGCCAGGCAGTGCGGCTTGAACTCTATGCACGCCCATGCAAGCTCTTGCTACCACCACTGAACAGGTTCCGGAGGGACTACTTTTAGCGCAGCCCGTACTGGATGCCCATGCGCAACTGCTGTTGCCAGAGGGGACGCCTGTCACGCGCGAAATTCTCAAAAACTTGCAGCATCGAGGTATCGACACGATTTTTGTGAATGCCCCCGAGGAGCTAGCACAGCGCAATGGAAAAGTGGATCCGGTTGAGCAACGGGTACTGACGGAACAGCGTTTGCTGCATTTGTTCAGGCCTGCCCTGCGGGCAGGGCAGCTCAACCCTTTGCTGCACATGATTTTGAGGCACCGGCTTGAGGAGAGGCCATGAAGCAACTCACTGCGGATGCAATCTTGCACAGCGTGCACGGATTGCCTGCCTTGCCAGCAGTCGTGCTGGAGTTGATCCAGTCCTTTGGCGACAGCGATGTTTCGGCGGAGCAACTGGCCATAAAGATATCGCACGACCAGGCCATTGCCGCGAAAACCCTTCGACTTGCAAATTCTTCCTTCTACGGGTTGCCGCGTCAGGTCACTTCGATCACTGAGGCTACGGCAATCCTGGGGCTGCGCACATTGCGCGGCGTGGCAACGGCCGCAGGTCTTGTCAGCGGGTTTGCCAAGTCGCGCTGCCAAGGCTTCGATTTCGATGCGTTCTGGTGCCATTCCATCGGTACGGCGCTTACCTGCCGGGCCCTGGCGCAGCGCACCCGATTGGACGAAGACGCCGCGTTTACGCTGGGGCTGTTGCATGACATTGGGCGCTTGGTTCTGGTCAGCTCCTATGAGGAGGAATATGCCCAGGCCATTGCATATCGGAAAGAACATGACTGTTTCATGCACGTTGCAGAACAGCATCAATTTGGTGTTGACCACGCAGAGGTTGGCGGCCTCATCGCTGAGCATTGGCACTTTGCCCCAGAGATCGTCGCAGCCATCGCATGCCATCACCGGCCTCGGTCCCATGCTGGCAAAGGGCTCATGGATCTCGTCCATGTTGCTGACAACATTGCCCATGGCCTCGATCTTTCGCACCAGGAAGATGACATGGTGCCGCTGCTGTCACTGGATGCTTGGGGCAGGCTCGCGCTGGGTGAGAAGGACTACCGGGAAGTTTTTGACACCGTTGCTGAACAACATGACGTCGTCTGTCACGCGTTGCTGGCCTGAAGGAGGGTTGACATGAGTTCTCACGATCCGCAGTTGGCTGAGGCCGCAAACACGACATCCTCGCCGCTCTCTGCCGCTGATGTCACGGCAGACCGGGTCAAGGAACTGCTGCGCTCCAATGAGGAGTTGATGCAACTGAATGCCAAACTTTCGGATGCACAGGACAAGCTCATGCAGTCGGAAAAAATGGCCTCCATCGGGCAACTGGCTGCCGGGGTGGCCCACGAAATCAACAATCCGATTGGATTCATATTCTCAAATTTCGGGACTCTCGAACGCTATCTGGGTGATCTTTTTCAGATGCTCGCTGCCTATGAAGAGGCCGAGTCCGCATTGGCAGGCACTCCGGCAGCAGCCCGTCTGAGGGCTCTGCGCGAAAAGATAGAACTGGACTTTCTGAAGGAGGACATCCCCTCGTTGATGGCAGAGTCGAAGGACGGCATCACGCGGGTGCGCAATATTGTCCAGAACCTGAAGGACTTCTCCCGGGTGGACACCTCGCAAAAGTGGGTCCTGGCCGATTTGCACCATGGCATTGATTCCACACTGAACATCGTCAACAACGAAATCAAATACAAGGCGGAGGTCGTCAAGGCGTACGGTGAACTCCCGGATATCGAGTGCCTTCCGTCTGAACTCAATCAGGTTTTCATGAACCTCCTGGTCAACGCTGCGCACGCCATCCAGGCAGACAGGGGCGTCATCACCATCAGCACCGGCGCTGACGACAGCCGGGTGTGGGTGGAAATACAGGATACCGGCGAGGGCATTGCCAAAGAGAATCTGGGAAGAATCTTCGACCCGTTCTTTACCACCAAAGCGGTGGGCAAAGGGACCGGGCTTGGACTGTCTCTTTCCTATGGCATCGTCAAGAAGCACTTTGGCAGCATTGACGTGTTCAGCGAGCAGGGGGTTGGGACTCGTTTTCGTGTCACGCTGCCGATTCAGCACCCGCAGGAGGCTTGAGGTGTGAATTCCCCTATCGACGTCACCGCTTTGTCAGGGGCGGCTTTGCAAGAGGAGGGCGCCAGCCTGCAGGGCGGTGGTCAGCGCGTCTGGCGCATTCTGTGCGTGGACGACGAGCCTAACATTGTGGCCTCGCTCAGGCGGCTGTTTCGTGGCAGCGGATACCAGGTGACAACGGCCACGAGTGGTGCCCAAGCCATTGCGCACCTGGAGCAAGAGCCTGTGGATCTGGTCTTCTCCGATATGAGAATGCCCGGCATGAGCGGGGCCCAGTTGCTGGAGCAGATACGGGTGCGGTGGCCCAAAACGACACGCGTACTGCTCACAGGCTACGCTGACATTGGGTCAACCATCGCGGCCATCAACAGCGGGGAAGTCTATCGGTACATCACCAAGCCGTGGGATGACGGTGAGGTGCTTGCCACGGCTCACCAGATTTTTGAGCGGCATGCCCTGGAAGACGAAAAAACCCGGTTGGAAGAACTGCTCAGGGCCAAAAACCAGGCCTTGATGGAATTGAATGAAACCCTGGAGGAAAAGGTCGCGGCGCGCACTAGCGAGTTGCTCCAGCTCAGTCAAAAAATCAAGAAAAACTACCTTACCTCCATCAAGGTGTTTTCCAACCTCATGGAGTGGCGAGGTGGGCAACTCTCCGGCCACTCGCGCCGTGTGGCGGATCTGGCCCGTCGCACCGCACGGGCCATGAACATGGCGGAAGCGGATCAACAGGACGCGTTCATCGCAGGGCTCATGCATGACATTGGGCAGATTGCCTTGCCTGACACCTTGCTGGCCAAACCCGTTCCCAAGCTTTCCGATGAAGAAACTGCGCAATACCGACGGCATGCCGTTCTGGGAGAGCAGGCACTGATGGCGCTGGATGACATGCAGACGGTGTCCAACATCATCCGCAGCCACCACGAGCGGCACGATGGGCTCGGATATCCAGATGGCCTGGTCGGGGAGATGATTCCAATGGGGGCCTGCATCCTCGCTGTGGCAGATACCTACGATGATCTGCAGATCGGCCATCTCAGCTCCACCCCCCTGAGTGCTGCAGACGCACGATCAATGATTGCCAGGGGCAGGGGAACCCAGTTTCATCCAGAAGTGGTGGATGTGTTCCTGCAGATGCTCCTGAAGGCTGCGCCCGTTGCGGACGCTCCGCCGCGCATGCTGCGAACGGCACAACTTCGACCCGGCATGATTCTGGCGCGCGATCTTTTGTCCAGCGAAGGCGCCGTGTTGCTTGCCGCCGATCACGTGCTCACCGCCGAATTGATCAAGCGGTTGCGATTGCGCGAAGGGCGGGACGATGTGGAAATGATCTTGCCCATAAAACCGTAACGGAGAGGGAGCCAGCCATGCAGAGAATTCTCTTGCTCGATGATGAACACCACGTCTTGGCTGCAATCAAGCGCAGTCTGCGGGCGGGACTCGGTTCTGAGCTCCGCATTGAAGAGACCGTGGATCCGGAAGTTGCCTTGGCCAGACTGAGAGATACCGCCTTTGACGTGGTGATCTCGGACTTTAGGATGCCGCTCATGACTGGCGTGGAGTTTCTGGGTCTGGTGCGAACCATTCAGCCCAAGGCAGTCCGGATGGTTTTAAGCGCGTCGTCCGATTCGGAGAACCTGATGCGAGCCGTCAATGACGCAGAAGTCTTTCGTTATCTGTTGAAGCCCTGGGATGAAAAAGACCTGCTTGGTCACGTCCGCTCAGCCCTGGAGAGAGCGGATCAACTGCGCCACGAGAGTGAACTTGCCGACGTGGGGCGGCATGAATTGGGGCAACTCAGTGCGACGGAGTTGGAGCGCCGTCGATTGGAAGCCATGGAACCCGGATTGACGCAGGTGACGTGGGGCCCCAATGGAGAGGTTTTGGGCCCCGAGAACTAGCGTTACGCCTTTTGTGCTGGGCAGCGTCGTGGTGCCAGGACGCTGGATTGCAGAACCGGGAAGTCTGCCAAAAGACCGTGGATAGAATGTTTGTTATTTAACATAATATACATCGTATCTATTTTAAAGATAGCGTCACATCGGATCGTGCCATTCCTTATGATGGCCCACCAATCGCACGAGAAGGCGCCATGAACATCGACACCACGTCTTTGATTCGGGACATGGGAATGAACGCGGGCCTGCTGTGTTTTCTGGCCGCGCTGTACAGCATTGTCCTGAGTGGCCTGCGCCATCCCGACCTGGGCATCAGGAAGGCGCGGCAACGATGGTTGCCCTGGATCACAGGGCTCATGTTTGGAGTCATCGGCATCCTGACCATGCTCGTGCCTTTGCGGCTGGCCGAAGGCGTGATCGTTGACGCCAGGTTGGTGATGGCGGGCCTGGCCGGCGCCTATCTGTCGCCGCTGGGTGCTGTGCTGTGCGCTGTGGTGCTCGGCGCCTACCGGCTCAGCCTGGGCGGCATCGGCAGCGGCCCGGCCATGGTCGGTATTGTTTTGACCACGGGTATCGGGTGGCTCTGGCAGCGCCACAGGCCTTACTTTTCTCCACAGCGTTTTGGAGCCTTTTCCGATGGGGTCTGGCTAATCGGACTCGGCTTGAGCCTGGCGGCCGGCGGCATGCTGGCGATACAGACCTTGCCGCCAGAGATTGCACGAGCAGTCACGACGCGCTCCTGGATGGCTGTGGTGGTGATCTACCCCATCGGCACGGTGCTGCTGGGGTTCCTACTGGACAACACGCAAAAACTCAACCAGCGCGAAGAGACCCTGGAGCAGACAGCCGAGACCTTGAAGACCATGCTGGCCGAAGCGCGGCAGGCCGCCAGCGTTTTCGTCAACAGCAAGGACACGATTGCCATAGTGCAACCGGACGGCACCGTGCTGGATGTCAACCCGACCTACAGCAACGTGCTGGGCTACTCGCGCGAGGAGCTGATTGGCAAGTCATCTGCCGTCCTGCGCCTCGACGAAGGGGGCGAATCCACATTCCTGCGCCGCGTCGCGCAGGCCATTGAGCGAGACGGCCGATGGCATGGCGAACTGGTCAGGCGCCGCAAAAATGGAGAAGCCTTTGTCTCGGAGGTCACCATCGAAGGCATCAAGGACGCGGACGGCGTCGTGCGCAAATGGGTCTCTGTGGGCAAGGATGTGACCGAGCAGCGCCGCCTGGAGCAGGCCCTGCAGCAGTTTGGCAACTACGACGCCCTCACCGGCCTGTCCAGCCGACGCCTTTTTGCCAAGGAGCTGAATGCGACCCTCCAGAAACGCATCGAAACCAATGGCATCCTGGCCCTGTGTTTACTGGACATCGACCAGTTCAAGGACCTCAACGAGCAATGGGGGCAGCCCCTGGCGGACCAGTTCCTTCGGGTATTTGCACAGCGCCTGCGGGCCGAGGCGGGGCCAGACAACCTCATTGGCCGCATTGGCGGCGATGAATTCGCCGTGGCACTGAAAGACTGCGCACACACCGAAGCCGCCCTGCAGCGGTTGGAGCGCCTGCGCCAGTCGCTCGCGCGGACGGCCGTTCTGGACAATGTGCAACTGCGCCTGACCTGCAGCGCCGGGGTCACGTTCTACCCCGATGATCTGGGGGACGCTGACGGCCTGCTGCGCCATGCAGACCTGGCGCTGTATGCGGCCAAGGAACAAGGCAAGGACCGGATCGCGGTGTTCGACGTCCAGCAGGGCCAGCGGCTGCAAGCGCGCAGGCACACGGCCAAGCTGGTCGAGGACGCCCTGCTGCAAGGCGAGATGGAGCTGTTTTTTCAGCCCAAGGTCAGAATCTCGGATGGGCAGGTGATTGGTGCCGAATCCTTGATCCGGTGGCACCATCCCGAGCGGGGGCTGCTGGCGCCGGGTGCGTTTATGGATGACATTGTGGGCACCCCTGCTTCCGGCAAACTGGACTATTGGGTGCTGGACGCTGCATTCAAAGCCGGGCACACGCTCGTCACCCAGGGCTGCCCCCTGCCCTTGAGCATCAACATCGCAGTGCCCACACTGATCGACAGCCGGTTTCAGCAGGAAGTCGCGCGACTGCTCAAGCGGCACCCATCCTTGCCCCAGCCCTTTCTGGAGGTCGAGTTGCTGGAAACCGAAACTTTCAACGACCTCTCGGCTGTGGCCTATGTCATCCAGGGGCTGGACGAGCTTGGTGTGCAATGCTCCATCGACGACTTCGGCACGGGCTACTCATCGCTCACCTATCTGCAACGCCTGCCCGCACAGATCGTGAAGATCGACCAGTCCTTCGTGCGCGAGATGCTCGACAACGAGCGCGATCGTGCCCTGGTGCGCGGCATCGTGAGCCTGGCCCATGCGTTCAACCGCACCGTGGTGGCGGAAGGTGTGGAGACCACGGCCCATGCCGGGGCACTGCGCGATCTGGGGTGCGATGGCCTGCAGGGCTATGGCATTGCCAGGCCGATGCCGCTGCCGGATCTGATCCGCTGGATCCGGGCGTGGCAGCCGCCGCCGGAGTGGGTCGGTGCCCCGCAGCCGGTGCGCTGACGGTCTGCGGCGCTTCCTTGCAAACCCCGCAGAAAGCGAGAACAGGCATTGATCGCCCTTGGGCCCGCGCACTGGCGGTAACTCGAAGCTAATGCAGGTTTCCGGCTCCACCCTCCTCCCCCACCCGCTACCATCCACGTCCATGAATCCTACAAGCCCCGCGCCATCCCTCCGGTCTTCCGTTCACTTTGGCCACACAGGTCGCGTCTGCATCGTTACCGGTGGCGCGCAAGGCATTGGTGAAGCCTGCGTCCGCCGGTTTGCAGTTGAAGGCGCCAAACCGGTGATCGTGGATGTGGACGATGCACGCGGCCAGGCCCTGGCTGCGGAACTGGGCGCGCTGTATGTGCGCTGCGACGTAGGCGACAAGGCGCAGGTGGATGCGCTGGTCGCCCAGGTGCTGGCCGCCCACGGGCGCATCGACGTGCTGGTGAACAACGCTGGCATCTTCCGTGCTGCGGATTTTCTGGAGGTGACCGAAGTCGACTTTGATGCCGTGCTGCGGGTCAACCTCAAGGGCTCGTTCCTCGTCGGCCAGGCCGTGGCCCGGGCCATGGTGGCTTCGGGTGGCGGCTCCATTGTCAACATGAGCTCGGTCAACGGTGTGCTGACCATCCCCAATATCGCGAGCTACAACGTGAGCAAAGGCGGCGTGAACCAGCTCACACGCGTGATGGCGCTGGCGCTGGCCGACAGGAACATCCGCGTGAACGCCGTGGCGCCCGGCACCATCGCCACCGAGCTGGCCGCGAAGGCCGTGCTGACCAGCGATGAGGCCAAGAACAAAATCATGAGCCGCACGCCCATGAAGCGGCTGGGCGAGCCGTCCGAGATTGCCGACGTGGTGGCCTGGCTGGCCAGCGACGCCGCCAGCTATGTGACCGGCGAGATCGTGACCGTGGATGGTGGCCGCATGACTCTGAACTACACCGTTCCGGTCTGATTCAACGAAATACTACCAAATTGATAGCTGCTAGCGCTTGATGGGTAAGCGCTGGCAGCAATTCTGGCTATATTTCTACGCCTGTGGCATGCGCCGCAGCAGGCCCGCCATGCTGCGTGGCCAACCGACCGGACCGAACCAGGCGCCACCTGCAATCGCCCAGGCGTTGACCACGCCGTACAGCACCAGCGCCACGGCTTGTGCGGCAAACACCGCCGCCAAACCACCACCCCAGCGCAGCGCCAGCCAGCCGCCAGTCACGGCCACCGCCAGGCGCGTGATGTTGCCGATGACGGGCCACAGCAGGCGCCCTGCCCCTTGCGAGGCAAAGTACAGCACCAAGCCCAGGCCGAAAAAGCCATACACCGGCCCGACGGTACGCAGATACAGCGCGCCCGCCTCCAGCATCGCGGGGTCGCTGTTGAAAAGCGACAGCCACGCATGGGGAAAGGCCGTCGCCCACAGACCAATCGCCTCGGCCATTACAAAAGCCATGGCCGCGCCGATCCAGGTGGCGCGCAGGGCCCGCTCACGCTGGCCCGCGCCGATGCAGGTGCCGACCATGGCCACCAGCGGCGCGCCCAGGCCAAATACCAGGGGCACCAGCAGGTACTCAAGCCGCGATGCGGTTCCATACCCGGCAATGGCCGCCGTGCCAAAACCGCCGACCAGCGCGGTGGTCACCCCAATCGCTACATTGGTGGCCACGGTCGACACGGTGCCCACCAACCCGACCCGCAGGATGTCCTTGAACAGCACCCAGCGAAACCGGATGTGCGCCAACGATGGCCGCAGCAGGCTGCGCGGCGACCACAGATACGCTGCCAGCACCACGCTGCCGATCAGGTAGTACGCCATCAGCGCAATGGCCCCGCCGGCAATGCCCAGGCCGGGCACGGGGCCCCAGCCAAAGATCAACAACGGTGACAGCGGCACCAGCACGAAGGCGCCCAGCACCGTGACATAGGCTGGCACGGCCATGTTGCCCGTGCCCCGAATGACGGCCGAAAGCGTGTTGAACAGCCACACCAGAAACGCGCCCGCAAACACCCAGTTGGAATAGACCAGCGCCGCAGCCAGCGCGCCGCCGGTGCCGCCCATGCGGGTGTAAAGCCAGCGCCCTCCTCCCACCACGCCGACTGTAAAGATCAGCGAGAACACCGTCGCGATGACCAAGGAGTGCAGCACCAGGGCGTCGGCATCGTCCCGTCGCCGAGCGCCCAAGGCACGCGCAATGGCCGACGCAATGCCGCCGCCCATGGCGCCCGCCGATGTCATCTGCATCAGCATGACGACCGGGAACACCAGCGCCATGCCCGCCAACGCATCGGTGCCCAGCTTGCCGACAAAGTAGGTCTCGATGAGCCCGACGCCCGCTTGCGCCAGCATCACCAGCACATTGGGTGCGGCCAGGCGCAGCAGCGTGGGGGCGATGGGCGCCTCCAGCAGCATGCGGGTGCGGGGGTTCAGTGCATCGGTCACGTCAAGCCCCTGCCCCATCGACCGCTGGCCTGCGCGGCACCACGATACGCACGGTAGACAGCTGCAGCACATCGCCGCGCTGGTTGCGTGTTTCGCTGCGCACGGTGACCATGCCGCGATCGGGCTTGGACTTGGAGGGCTGTATCTGCACCACTTCGCTCACCACATGCAGCACATCGGTGGCGCGCGTGGGCCGGGGCCAGCTCAGCTCGCCCCCCGCCCCGATAATGCCGCCCGCAATGGGCAGTCCGCTGGTCACCTGCAGGCGCATGGTCACGGCCGCCGTGTGCCAGCCGCTGGCGGCCAAGCCGCCAAACAGCGTGTCACGCGCGGCGGCGTCATCCAGATGAAACGGCTGCGGGTCGAACTGGGCGGCAAAGCTGGTGATCTGCGCTTCATCCATGGCGTGTTCGCCACTTTTGAACAGGTCGCCCACGGCCAGGTCGTCCAGATAGATCGGAGATTTTCCTGCCATGGAGGCGCTGCGGGCGTGGGTGTCCGTCATGTCATTGGCTTTCATTCAAGGGGATGGATGCCTTGTGGGCTCAGGCGGCGGAGGCGGCCCGGCGCGCCAATCGCGCCTCGCGGATGGGCAGATTGATCAGTGCCGCGCCCACGGCCAGCACGATGTCGATGTACCAGACCCAGTCATAGCTGCCCGTGGTCTGGAACACGCTGCCGCCCAGGTAGGCGCCAAAAAAGCCGCCAACCTGGTGCGACAGCATCACGATGCCGAACAGCATGGCCATGTTGGCCGTGCCGAACATCTTGGCCACCAGCCCGGCGGTGGGGGGCACGGTGGAGAGGAACGTCACACCCATCACGGCGGCGAAGATCAGCACCACCATGGGTGTCTTGGGTGCGAACAAGAAGACCAGCACCGCCAGGCCGCGCGTGGCGTACAGCAGTGCCAACAGCGACTTCATGCGCCAGCGCCCTACCGCCCAGCCCATGGCCAGGCTGCCGACAATGTTGAACAGCCCGATGACAGCCAGCGCCCAGCCGCCCACCTCGGGCGCCAATCCACACGCCGCAATCACCCCTGGCAGGTGCGTGGCCAGGAAGGCAACGTGAAACCCGCAGACCAAGAAGCCCACCGCAAGGTACCGGTAGCTGGGCGTTGCCAGCGCCTGGGCAATGGCCTCGCGCGCGGTCAGTGCCTTCTGGCCCGATGCAGCGGCAGCCTGCGCAGCCAGCGCGTTGGAATTGCCCTTGAGCACCCACACCGCAGGCAGCGCCAGCAGCACCAGCACGCCCAGCCACTGCATGGCACTGGCCCAGCCCACGGCAGCGGTCAGGCTGATGGCAATGGGCGCCATCACAAACTGCCCGAACGATCCCCCCGCGTTCACGATGCCACTGGCCAGCCCGCGCTTGCTGGCGGGCACCAGCCGCGCCGTGGCCGCCATCAGCACCGACGGCCCGGCCATGCCCGCGCCGCCTGCGGCCAGCACGCCAATCGCAAAAATCAGCCCTGCCGTGGTCGTCATGTACGGCGTGATGAAAGTGCCCAGCGCCACCAGCGCCACGCCCAGCAGGATCACACGGCCCGTGCCAATGCGGTCGGCCACAGCCCCTGCAAACGGCTGCGTCAGCCCCCACCACAGCTGGCCAAACGCAAAGGCCAGGCTGATGCTGCCAATGCCCAATGCCGTGGAGGTGTTGAGCGCCGACAGGAACAGGCCCATGGTCTGGCGCGTGCCCATGGTGAGCGCAAAGGCGCCAGCGGCGGCCAGCAGCACGAGCCACAGTGCCAGTGGCGCGGCGGACTTGGCTGCGACCGGAGAGGTGTCGTTATTCGTCATGCCCAGCCTCCTGCACTGGCAGTGCTGCCAGCAAATCGAGAGAGTCGTCCACCAGCGCATGCAGGGCCATCACGCGCTCCACGCCCAGCGTTTCATTCAGCGCGAGTTGCGCAGCCTTCCAGTGGCGCTGCGCCTCGGCACGTTTTTCGCGACCTGCGTCGGTGATGTGGGCCAGGCGGCTGCGAGCATCGGCGCCCGCCTCCAACGTGACCCATCCTGCATCCACCAGAGGGCGCAGGTTACGCGTCAGCGTGGACGCATCCATCTTCATGGCCACCGCCAGGTCGCCCGGGCGGATAGGCCCCAGCGTGAGCACATGCGACAGCAGCGAATACTGCGTGGTCTTGAGCCCGCACTTCGCCATTTCGGCGTCGTAGTGCGCGGCTATGCGGCGCATCAGCTGGCGCAGCTTGAAGTTGGTGCAGCCCCGTGGCAGTACGGGGGCCAGGGTGGTTGGTTCGGCTTGCATGGATTTAATTGTATCTGCAATAATTGCATATGCAACTCATACATGTAAACCCCGCCAACAACTCGGACACCCCCATGACACAGCACAACCAACTGGAACATTGGCTTGCACAAGAGCGCGACATCCTCGCCACCCTGGACGCAGGCCCCGGCCCTGGCGTGGCACGGCGCGAGCAGATCGCCCACCTGAACGGCCTGCAGCAGATGCAGGCCATGCTGCGCGGCGAACTGCCCTACGCCGCCATCGCCAAGACGCTGGACTTCTTGATCGTGGAAGTGGGCGAAGGCACGGCCATCTTCCAGGGAACGCCCCGCGCTGAGCACCTCAACCCCATGGGCACCGTGCACGGCGGCTGGTTTGCCACCCTGCTCGACTCGGCCCTGGGCTGCTCCATCCATACGCGCATGGAACCCGGGCGCGGCTACACCACGGCCGAGCTGGGCATCAACCTGGTCAAGGCCATCACGCCCAAGGTGCAGCGTGTGCGCGCCGAAGGCCGGGTGATCCACAGCGGGCGCCAGTTGGCCACGGCCGAAGCGCGCCTCGTGGGGCCGGACGGCACGCTGTACGCCCACGCCACCACCACCTGCCTGGTTTTTGACATGCCTGCACAATCGAAAGGATGAAATTCCTCCACACGATGCTGCGCGTTGGCAACCTTCAACGCTCGATTGATTTCTACACCAACGTTCTGGGCATGCAGCTGCTGCGCCAGTCCGAGAACCCCGAGTACAAATACTCGCTGGCCTTCCTCGGTTTCGAAGGCGGCAACCCCGGCCAGGCCGAGATAGAGCTGACCTACAACTGGGGCGTGGAAAGCTACGAGATGGGCACTGCCTATGGCCACATCGCCCTGGGTGTTCCGGATGCTTACGCGGCGTGCGAGAAGATCAAGGCCTCGGGCGGCAACGTGACGCGCGAAGCGGGCCCGGTCAAAGGCGGCACGACGGTGATCGCGTTTGTGACCGACCCGGATGGCTACAAGATTGAATTGATCCAGCGCACCGAGGGGGCTGGTGGCGCAGGCTTGCGTTAACCAGCACTATCAAATGTATAGCTGCTGGCGCATGATGGATAAGCGCTAGATGCAAATTTGACTCAATAAAAAACCCGGCACTGCCGGGTTTTTTTATGGAGCGACCTGCTGCAGGTCATTACGCAGGCATCAAGCGCCCAGTGCCACTTCCACGCGGCGCGCTTCGGCGTTGCTGCCGGTGGCGGTGGTTTCTTCAGGCTTCTTCAGCTCGATCTTGTCTTCCGCCACGCCGAGGGCCTTGAGCGCATCGCGCACTGCAAAGGCGCGTTGCTTGGCCAGCTCGGCGTTCAGGGCTGCGTCACCCGTGGCGTCGTGAAAGCCCGAGATCACAGCCTTCTTGCCCTCGGTCACACCCTTGACCACGTCGGCCAGGGCTTCGTTGGCGCCAGCCGCCAGCTCGGCCTTGGCAGTGGCAAAGTAGAACTTCACCACGCCGTTTTCGACGCGCACGCTGGCAGCGTCGTCAGCAACTGCGGCCGCTGTTGCAGCTGGCGCGCTGCTTGCAACGGCCGTTGCAGCAGGCTTGGCGGCACCCGAAGTGCCCACGCGCTTGACCACCACGGTGCCGACCACTACCGAGATCACCAGCGCAATGAGTGCGAACAGGAAACCCAGGGCAAAACGTTGTTGGCTATCGTCGTCAGAACTAGACATTGGAGATTCCTGCAGTGATTAAGAAAAAGAATGGATGCTGGGGCCGTAGCGAAACCCGTAAACACAAGTCCCCAGAGCGTTAAAGCAAAGCTTTCGATTGTAGAGTGAACCCATGACGAACCTGCCCGCCCCGCTGCGAGATCCGGCCCCCATGCTGGAGCGCGCCCTGAACGAATGGGGTGGTCACGAAGACCTGTGGATCTTTGGCTACGGCTCGCTCATCTGGCGCCCGGACTTCGACTATGCCGAGCGCCGCCCGGCCAAGGTGCATGGCTGGCACCGGGCGCTCAAGATGTGGAGCCGCATCAACCGGGGCACGCCCGAATGCCCGGGCCTGGTGTTCGGCATGTTGTCGGGCGGCAGTTGCCGGGGCATGGTGTTCCGTGTGGACAAGGCGCATGCGCGGCAGGTCATGATCAACCTGTGGCAGCGAGAGATGATCACCGCCGTGTACGACCCGCGCTGGCTCACCTGCCACACCCCGCACGGCCCGGTGCGCGCGCTGGCCTTCACCCTGTCGCGCAAAAGCCCCAACCACACGGGCGAGCTGCCCGATCAAGAGTACTGCCGTATTTTTGAGCAGGCCTGTGGGCGCTATGGCACCACGCGGGACTACGCCCAGGCCACGTATGACGAGCTGCGCAGGCACGGCATCCATGACCGGGCCCTGGCCCGTTTGATTGCGCTGGCCCAAAAAGAGGCATAGTGCACATCTTTGCTGGACGCGCATGGGCCCGACGGGGAGACTGCGCCTCGGTGCCAGTTAAATACCGGGTGGTTTCATTGTTCTAAGGAGTTTGAGTCATGAAGATCCGTTTCGCTTTTGTCCTGTCATCCGTTACGGCGCTGGCCTTGGCGAGCTGTGCAGCCTATACCTCAGGGCCCAGCGCCACCGCCAAACTAGAACCCACGCGCGGCAACACCACCGCTGGCACGGTCACATTCGTGCAGTCGGGCGACGTGGTGAAGGTGTCTGGCTCCATCAGCGGTCTCAAGCCCAATGCCGAGCACGGCTTTCATGTGCATGAAAAAGGCGACTGCAGTAGCGGCGACGGCATGAGCACCGGCGGCCACTTCAACCCGGGCGGCAAATCCCACGGCCACCACGGCATGGGTGATCACCACACGGGCGACCTGCCCAGCCTCAAGGCCGATGCCAATGGCGTGGCCAGTTTCAGCTTTGAGTCGCGCACGATCCGCGTCGGCAGCACGGCCAATGACATCGTCGGCAAGGGCCTGATCGTGCACCGCGACCCGGACGACTACAAGACCCAGCCGACTGGCAACGCCGGTCCCCGTCTGGCCTGTGCGGTCATTGCCGCCAAGTCATAAACAAAGAGGCTGCTATGGGCTCCTGGGCCTGAACCGCCCCTCCCCCGCAACCCGCCCGCCAGAGATGGCCGGCGGGTTTGGTTTTTGGCAGATCAGGCCGGTGGACGGCTCGCAAGGAGGCGTTCGGCGCGCGCCAGATCCTGCACGGTGTCAATGTCCGTCACCGTGCCCTCGTCCTCCACCGCCAGGTTTTGCACCTGCCCTTGCTCAGCAAACTTGCGCACCACGCGGGCGGCACCTTGCTCGCCCGACAGGGCCAGCAGATCCGGCAAGCACTGCGCAGCAAATCCCACGGGGTGGCCGCGCTCGCCGTGAAAGAACGGCACCGTCACCGCCCTCTTCGCCACGGCCTGGGCCAGCATTTGCAGGGTGTCAGGCCGCACCAGAGGCAGATCTCCCGGCAACACCAGCCAGCCTGCCGCATGGAACGTGGCCCGCACCGCCGCCGCAATCGAATCGCCCATGCCCGGATGGCCCACATCCTCCAGGTGCCATGCCAGCCCGCTGGCGCGCACGGCGGCCAGCGTGTGCTCCAGCACCGGTACCCCCGCCAGCAATGCGCGCAGCTTGTGCACCTGCCCGCCCGATGCCACAAACCGATCGCCCCGGCCGGAGGCCAGCACCAGGACCACGGGAGACGAGGGATCGAGAGACATGGAGATAGGACCTGCGTTGGACAATGAACCGTGCGGCGCACAGCGGGCGAGATTCTAGGCCGTCCGCCGCACTGCGACGGGACTCAAGCCAGCGTATACCCGCCATCCACCACCAGGTTGTGCCCGCTCACAAAGCTGGCTGCATCCGACAGCAAAAACAGCACCGGCCCCGCCATCTCGGCCGGGGCTGCAGGGCGGCCCGACACCGAGGCTTGCAGTGTGTTGCGCATCGCATCCTCGTTGCCAAAGGCGGCCAGCGCCATCGGCGTGACTGTGGGCCCCGGACTAACGGCGTTCACGCGGATGCCTTGCTGAAAATACTCCATCGCCGCATTGCGCGTGAGGCCCAGGGCCGCGTGTTTGCTGGCGGTATAGGCGCTGATGCCATTGAACCCCACCTGGGACGAGATGGACAGGTTGTTCACGATGGCGCCGCCACCCGTCTTCAGCATCGCGGCAATCTGGTGCTTCATTGCATAGAAGATGCCCAACGTGTTGGCCTGCAACACCGCCTGCACATCCGCTGCATTCAGTGTGTGCAAAGGGCCTGCGACCCCCAGGGCGCCTGCGTTGTTGAAGGCGCCGTCCAGGCGGCCAAAGTGCTGCACTGTGGCCTCGACACTGCGCTGTACGCTGGCCTCATCGGTCACATCCAGGGCGATCACCCAGGCCTGTCCACCGGCGGCACGCACCCGCTCGGCCACCGCTTCGCATTCGGCCGTGCGGCGCGCGGCCAGCACCACATTGGCTTTGTGGCGCCCAAGCGCCACGGCGGTTTCGGCGCCAATGCCCGAAGACGCTCCGCTCACCAGATAAGTTTTTCCGGCCAGATTCCACTCGCTGTTTTGCATGTTTTCTCCTGTGGTGTTGCAAATCAGCGGGAAGCTTATTGTTGAAAATGGAATATATAAATGGCCTGAAAATGCACACATCAATGAACTAATTTCAACAATGAGCCTGGACCTCGCAGATCTCAAACTCCTGAGCACCATCGCCCGCCACCTGAACTTTCGGGCCGCCGCGCAAGAGCTGGGCCTGTCGGCCTCGGCCATCAGCCATGCCGTGCGTTCGCTGGAGGAGCGGCTGGGCGTGCGCATGTTCAGCCGCACCACGCGCAGCGTGGCGCTGACGCCAGCCGGGCGCCAGTTGCTCGATCGTGTAGGGCCCGCCTTGCAGGACATTGCTGCGGCCATCGACGACATCAACGTGTTTCGCGACACCCCGCAGGGCCTGCTGCGCATCAATGCACCGCGCTCGGCGGGCGATTTGGTGCTGGGGCCGCTGATTGCACAGTTTCTGGCGCAGCACCCGCAGGCCGAGGTCGAGTTGGTGCTGGACGACGGGTTGGTCGACATCGTCGAAGGTGGCTTTGACGCAGGCGTCCGCTACGGAGAACGCCTGCAGCAGGACATGGTGGCCCTGCCATTGGGGCCGCAGCAGCAGCTGATGGTGGTGGCGTCCCCTGCCCTGCTCGCGGGGGTGGGTGCGCCGCGCAACCCGCGCGATCTGATGCAGATGCCCTGCGTGCGCATCCGCTTTCCGAGCGGAGCGCGCTATGCATGGGAGTTTGAAAAGGCCGGCGAAAAGATCGCGGTGGATGTGCAAGGCCGCCTGACCGTAGGCGACATGCCGCTCATCCTGCAGGCGGCCTTGGCGGGCGTGGGGTTTGCGTACCTGTACGAACCCTACGCCCGCGAGGCCCTGGCCAGCGGCGCGCTGGTGAGCGTGCTGGACGACTGGTGCCCACCCATCCCGGGCTTCTACCTGTACTACCCCAGCCGCAGGCAGCCCACGGCCACCCTGCGGGCGTTTCTGGAGCTGGTCAAGATGGCCGCTGCATCAGAAGCACCCGGGGGGTGAGGCACCCGCCCCCCGGATGCACGCTGCACTCAAGCCAGCTTGAACGGCAGCTCGCGCGGCGTTTTGCCCGTTAGTTGGGCAATGGCATTCGCAAACGCAGGTGCCAGCGGCGGCAACCCAGGCTCGCCCATGCCCTTCGGTGGATCAGCGCTCGGCACAATGTGCACCGTCACCTGGGGCATGTCGGTGATGCGCGGCACGGCAAAGTCGCCAAAATTGCTCTGCTCCACCACGCCATCCTTCAGCGTGATGGCGCCGCCGGGCAGGCACATCGACAGGCCCATCAGAGCCGCGCCCTGCACCTGGGCTTCCACGCTTTTGGGGTTGACCACCAGATTGCAATGCACGCCGGCCGTGATGCTGTGCAGCTTGGGTGTGCCGTCCTTGACGGACGCCTCGACCACATAGGCCACCACCGACTCGAACGACTCATGCACGGCTACGCCCCAGGCGCGGCCGGGGGCCAGCTTCTTCTTGCCATAGCCCGACTGGGCCACGGCCAGTTGCAGCGCGGCCTTGTGACGCGGGTGTTTGTCGCCCATCAGGGCCATGCGGTAGGCCACGGGGTCTTGTTTGGTGGTGCGTGCGACTTCGTCGATGAGGGTTTCCATGGCGTAGGCCGTGTGGGTGGAGCCCACACTGCGCCACCACAACACCGGCACATTCACATCCGGGTGGTGCACCGACAGTTTCATGGGCACGTTGTACGGCTCCTTCATGCCCTCCACGGCCGTGGCATCGATACCGTTTTTGACCATGAAGGCCTCGAACGGCGATCCCTTGGTGATGGATTGGCCGACGATGGTGTGGTCCCACGCCAGGATCTTGCCCTGGGCGTCGAACCCGATCTCGGCGCGGTGCACGTGCATGGGGCGGTAGTAGCCGCCCTTGATGTCGTCCTCGCGGCTCCACAGCGTGCGCACCGGGGCGGTGATGCCCGCTGTGCGCGCCGCCTTGGCCACGCCGCAGGCCTCCACCACGTAGTCGCTGGTGGGAATGGCGCGGCGGCCAAAGCCGCCACCGGCCATCTGGGTGTTCACCTTGATGTTCTGCGGCTGCAGGCCCAGCGTCTTGGCGGCGGCCATCGCGTCCAGGCCGGGCATCTGGGTGCCCATCCAGAGCTCGGCCTTGTCACCATCCAGCTTCACCGTGCAGTTGAGCGGCTCCATGGGTGCGTGCGCCAGGTAGGGGAAGACGAACTCGGCGCTGATCTTGTGCGCAGCGCTTGCCAGCGGCGCCATGTCGGCCTGCATGGCCACGTTGCCAGGCTTGGTGGCCAGCTCGCGGTACTGGGCCAGCAGTGCCGTGGTGTCGGGCTTGCCCACCGCGCTGGTGTCCCATTCCACCTTCAGCGCATCGCGGCCCTGCTTGGCGGGCCAGTAACCATCGGCCACGATGGCCACGCCCTCGCCGCCCCGGTCAGTGGGCACGCGCAGCACGGCCTTCACGCCCTTGATGGCCTTGGCGGCACTGTCGTCCAGCGACTTCAGCTTGGCGCCGAACACGGGTGGGCGCGCCACCACGGCCGTCAGCATGCCGGGCAGGCGCACGTCAATGCCGTAGTCCTGCTGGCCGCTCGACTTGGCCTTGGCGTCGAGCCGGCCCGTGGGCTTGCCGATGAGGCGGAACTGCTTGGGGTCCTTCAAGGTGACCTTTTCGGGCACGGGCTGCTTCATGGCCGCTTCGGCCAGCGCGCCGTAGCCCAGCTTCTTGCCCCCGGGGCCGACGACGAAGCCGTTGCTGGTGCGCAGTGCCGAGGCATCCACGCCCCACTGCGCGGCAGCGGCCGAGACCAACATGGCCCGGGTGCGCGCGCCCAGTTCGCGGTACTGGGTGTAGGAGTTTTTGATGGAGTTGGAGCCACCCGTGAGGTGCATGCCCATCATCGGGTCGGCATAGGCCTGGTTGGCATCGCCGTGCACGCTGCGCACCTTGCTCCAGTCGGCATCCAGCTCTTCGGCCAGGATCATGGGCAGGCCGGTTTGCACGCCCTGGCCAAAGTCCAGGCGGTTGATGGTGACGGTGACCGTGCCATCGGCGTCGATACGGACGAAGGCTGAAGGCTGCTCGAACGGCTTGAGGCCTGCGGCCGCTGCCCCGGCGCCCTGCGCGCTGGCCACCAGCGGAAACGCACCCAGCGCAAAACCGGATGCCGCAGACACCTTGAGGAACGTGCGGCGCGCCACGCCTTCGTGGGAGGCTGCGTCTGCTTTTGTATTGATAGCGCCTTGCGCCTGATTCATAAGCGCTACCAGGCCTTTTGGCATATGGGCGCGGGCGGTTTGAGCGTCGAAATGCATAGTGTTCTCCTGCTCGGTGTTCTTAGGCCAGAGTCTTGGCAGCGTCATGGATGGCCGCGCGGATGCGCACGTAGGTGCCGCAGCGGCACACATTGCCCGCCATGGCAGCGTCAATGTCGGCGTCGGTGGGTTTTTTCTTGCCCTGCAGCAGTGCGGTGGCGCTCATGATCTGGCCGCTTTGGCAGTAGCCACACTGGGCCACGTCGTGCTTGACCCAGGCAGCGTGCACGGCCTTGCCCACCTTGTCATTGGTGGTCACCGCCTCGATGGTGGTGATCTTCTGGCCTGCCGCCGCCGAAATGGGCGTGATGCACGAACGAATGGGCGCACCGTTCAGATGCACCGTGCAGGCCCCGCACAAAGCCTGGCCGCAGCCAAACTTGGTGCCGGTCATGCCCAGCGTGTCGCGCAGGGCCCAGAGGATGGGGGTGGATTCATCGGCATCCACAGCCGTGTCTTTGCCATTGATGTTGAGGGTAGGCATCGTGGGGTTCTCCGTGGGGAAGGTGTTGTTGTTTGGTGGGAGGCGATTGAACAGAGCGGGATGGTGTCAGCGACGCCATCGGCCATGAAACGGTTGGAGCGTGGTGAGTGGCATTTTTAAGAGAATATAAATTCGATTAAAAGATCAACCTCAGGTAGACAAATTCATCGCAATCTCCTGCTCAGGCCTTCAGGGCGTCCCAGCACAGCCCAAAAGCCATCTGGTGCACGGCCTCCTCATCGGGCAGCACCTTGGTGCGGATCAGGTTGCCCGTCTCTCGCACCGACCCCACCAGACTGGCCGTGAGCAGCGGGATGGGCACGGCCTTCAGGATCTCTTGCTGCTGGCCTTCTTCCATCAACGCAAAAAAACCGGCCATCAAACGGGTCGAGAATTCGCGGTTGCCCTCGGTGAACCAGGGCGAGTTGTAGTACTGCTCCTGAAACACCACCTCGGCATACTGGTCCAGCCGGTGGCGCAGCAAGTTGCCCCAGGCGCGCCGCACGCGAGCGCGGTAGGGCATGCCGGGCGCGATGCCCTCCATGATGCGGGCTGCCGTGACCGTCTTGGCATCCTGGTAAAGCTGGCTGATGAGTTCATCCTTGGACGGGTAGTACACATACAGCGTGCTGGTGGCAATGCCCGCCGCGCGGGCGATATCGGCCAGGGTCAGGCCGCTCAGGCCCGTCTGGGCCACCAGCTCGAAGGTGGCCTGGGCAATGGCGCGCTGCTTTTCGTCGTCTTTGGGCTTCATCGGGGAGCAATATAAGCGAATAGTTATTCGACGACAACCGGGGCCACCGAAGACCCCACGTTACCTAGATCCCGCCCGGCCGTCGCCCTCTTTAGAGCGTGCCCGCCGTGGCTGGCAACCGTCCTGCCCTCGCATGCACAATTGGCCCATGACCACCTCCATCGCCGACCTTCGCAAGAGCTACGAGCGCGCCGAACTCAACGAAGACGCCTCGCACGCCGCCCCCCTGCAGCAGTTTGACCAGTGGCTCAAAGAAGCCATCAGTGCCGAAGTGCCCGAGCCCAACGCCATGACCCTGGCCACCGTGGGCAGCGACCTGCGCCCCAGCACCCGCATCGTGCTGATCAAGGGCTATGACGAGCGCGGCATCGTCTGGTTTACCAACTACGACAGCCGCAAGGGCCGCCAGATTGCTGGTAACCCCTACGCAGCCCTGCAGTTCCACTGGGTAGAGCTGGAACGTGTGGTGCGCATCGAGGGCGTGGTGGAAAAGGTCAGTGACGAAGAAAGCGACGAATACTTTGCCAGCCGCCCGCTGGATTCGCGCATCGGCGCCTGGGCCAGCCCGCAAAGCCAGGTCATTTCTGGCCGGGGCGTGCTGGTGGCCAACGCCGCCAAATACGGCGCGCAGTTCATGCTGAAGCCGCCCCGCCCGCCCCACTGGGGCGGGTATCGCCTCAAGCCTGATCAGTGGGAGTTCTGGCAGGGGCGCAAAAGCCGGTTGCATGACCGGTTGCGGTATCGGATGGATGGGGGGGAGTGGGTACGGGAGCGGCTGGCGCCCTGACTGGGGCCCACCCAGGGACAACAACAGACCTGCAAGAGGCCAACGATGTTTTCGCACATCTTCATCGGCGTCACCGACTTCGACCGCGCGCTGGCGTTCTACCAGCCCGTGATGGCAGCGCTGGGCATCGCGCCGCGTTTTGTGGATACCGCCCACCCTTGGGCCGGATGGCAAAGCCACCCCAACCCGCGCCCCCTTTTTCTCATCGGTCGTCCTTTTGAAGGCGAACACGCACCGGGCAACGGCCAGATGACCGCCTTTGCTGCCAGCACCCGCGCGCAGGTGGATGCAGTGCACGCTGCGGCCCTGGCAAACGGCGGGCATTGCGAAGGGCCACCTGGCCTGAGGCCGCAGTACCACGCCAACTACTACGGCGCGTATTTCCGAGATCCGGATGGGAACAAGCTCTGCGTGGCGTGCCACGACCCCCAAGACGCCTGAGCCCAAGCCACTTCGTCGTATCTTTTCTTCACGTCGCGGCGCCATGAGCATCTCTTGTCCTCAAGAGCCTGCGACTTGGAAAAGCCTTTGGCGGATAAAAATTATGATGGTCATCATAATTCGTGATACAGTGAGAGCATGAAGAACGCAGCCCCATCACGCAAAGAGCTAAGCCATGAGCGCATCGTGGCGGCGGCGGCGCGTGCCATCAGGCGCAATGGATTCAGCGGAGCGGGCGTTGCGGACATCATGAAGGACGCAGGCCTCACGCATGGTGGCTTCTATTCCCACTTCCCTTCTCGGGAGGCGATGCTTGCGGAAGCCACAGACAGAGCGGGCGCAGAAACCGTTGGGCTCGCCGAGTCTGCAGCTGCGTCGGTTCCAGCCGATCAAGCGCTGGAGGCTATGCTGGGGGCCTATTTGTCGGAACAGCATATCAACAATCCGGATGTTGGTTGCCCTATGGCAGCCCTCAGTTCGGAGCTGGCCCGCCAAGCCCCCGAGGTGCGGCGTGCAGCCACCCGGCGAATGAAAGAAATGGTGGATGTGATCGCACGACAGTTGCCCACCTGGGGAACACCAGAAGCCCACGAGCGAGCACTTTTTCTGGTTGCCACCATGGTGGGAGCCGTTTCCCTGGCGCGCGCCGTAGACGATCCTTCGCTGGCTGGAAGGCTCAGCAAAGCTGCTTTCAAGTACGCCCGCTCCAGTGGTGAAGAGTCGCAAAAATAGCTTCCATTTTTTTGGGGTTAAATTATGATGATCATCATATTGAAAACTGAGATGAATTGGAAAAGTCGAAAATCAGCCTATCGAGGGCTTGTTCTCTGGCCTGTTTGGCGTTCTTGTTTGTACAGAAATATGATGATCATCATGAAATCTTTCAGCCGTCGAACTTTGAAACGCCCTATTGATTGCCTTGACCACCAACCCTTCCACAGTAAACCACGCTGAGTGACTCGCCGAAAAGCCTGGCATTCAGCATTTTCCGAGGCGCCTGAGCCTCATTTCCTAGGAGATATCCACCATGAACACCTTCTCTCGCTTTCTCTCCGTCGCAGTAGTCGCAACGCTCACCTCAGTCGGCGCACTGGCTGCTGAGTTGGACCCGGCGCAATTTGCCACCCAGTTTGAGGGCAACCGCACGCGGGCTGAAGTCGCCGCAGAAGCTGCACAAGTACCCATGACCCGAAGCCAGATCCCTTCGGGCTCCAAAGCCGAGTCTTACAAGTCCGTGGCTGACCGCGCAGCCATCCGGGCACAGGCGGCAGATGCAGTCCGTACTGGCCAGATCTCCTCTGGCGAGACTGGCGCGCGCTAACTTGACGAAGGTGATGCGGTCCTTGTCTCGATTTGAAATATGACGGAAATCATATAAACACAATTTGATCGTCGCCAGTGGGCCGTTCACCAACCTGGATACGCCAGGAGTAAGGAAAACCATGAAAGCATTTGTCATTGATCGCTACAGCAAAAAAGGGGATCTTCGATTGGCCGAGCTGCCAACCCCGGAGCTGCGCGACGACGAAGTCCTGGTCCAGGTCCACGCTGCGGGTGTGAATCTTCTGGACTCGAAGATCCGCAGTGGAGAGTTCAAGCTCATCCTGCCTTACAAACTGCCCCTCGTCTTGGGCCACGATGTGGCTGGCGTGGTCACCCAGGTGGGCCCCCGCGTGCGGCAGTTCAAAGTGGGTGATGAGGTCTACGCACGGCCGGACGACTTTCGCATCGGTACGTTTGCTGAATTTGTGCCGTTGAAAGAGGCCTCGCTGGCGCTCAAGCCGAAGAACATCACCATGGAAGAAGCAGCGTCCCTTCCCTTGGTGGCGCTGACGGCCTGGCAGGCGCTGGTCGAGAAGGCCCAAATCAAAAAGGGTCAGAAGGTCTTTATCCAGGCGGGCTCTGGCGGCGTGGGGACCTTTGCCATCCAGCTGGCCAAGCATCTTGGTGCCACGGTGGCCACGACCACCAGCACGGCCAATGCCGCACTGGTGAAGGCCCTGGGGGCCGACGTCGCGGTGGACTACAAGACGCAGGATTTTGAGGACGTATTGCGCGACTACGACGTCGTACTGAACAGCCAGGACGGCAAGACCCTCGAAAAATCCCTGCGTGTGCTCAAGGGCGGTGGAAAGCTCATTTCCATTTCCGGTCCGCCAGATCCGGATTTCGCAAACGCGATCAAGGCGCCCTGGTTCTTGAAGCTGATCGTGCGGCTGCTGAGTGCGGGCGTCAGGCGCAGGGCGTTGGCGCGCCGGGTCGGCTATTCGTTCCTCTTCATGAGGGCCAACGGAAGTCAGCTGCGCGAGATCACGCGCCTGGTGGAGACCGGGGTGATACGGCCTGTGGTGGACCGGGTCTTCTCGTTTGAGTCCACCAATGACGCACTGGCCTATGTCGAATCCGGCCGCGCCAAAGGCAAGGTCGTGATCAAGGTGCGGTAGTCACCCAAAAAACCAATCAGAGCAAAGCCAAGCAGGGCCCAAGGCAGACATGGCCCGCCTGGCTTGGCTTTGCCCTGCGCAACGAAATCTTGATTTTTGAACTGGAGCTTTTTATGAAGATTGAAAACGCCGTAGCCCTCGTGACGGGCGCCAACCGTGGCATTGGGCTGGCCTTTGCACGTGAACTCTTGAACCGGGGTGCGCGCAAAGTCTATGCCGCCGCCCGAGACCCGGCCTCCGTCACCCTGCCCGGTGTGCAGGCGCTGAAACTTGATGTGACGAAGCCCGACGAAGTCGCCAGTGCCGTCGCGCAGGCCGGGGATGTGACCTTGCTCATCAACAACGCGGGCATCGCCCAGCCAGGGGGACTTCTCGCTGACGATAGCGAAGAAGTCGCACGCCGCATCTTCGAGACCAACTTCTTCTCCGTGCTGCGCATGAGCAAGGCGTTTGCGCCCATCCTGAAGGACAACGGGGGCGGTGCCCTGCTGAATGTGCTGTCGGTCGCCTCCTGGGTGAACGGCGGAGAGCTGGCCGCCTACTCCGCCAGCAAGTCTGCCGCCTGGTCGCTCACCAACGCGCTGCGCAACGAGTTGCTGACCCAGAAAACCCAGGTGCTCGGCCTGCACATGGCCTATGTGGACACCGATCTCACCCGGGGATTCGATGTGCCCAAGTCGAGCCCTGAAAAAATCGTCCAGCGTGCGCTGGATGGCCTCGAAGCGGGTCTGGACGAAGTCCTGGCGGACGAACTCACCATGCTGGTCAAAAACGGCATGACCGCGCCCACGCCGACCTACCTGCACCCCATGGGCTGAGCCAGCCCCGATACCCGCCCCTGTGTCTTTGGCCTACCGAAAGCCCGCCATGAACCCCCTCCTGAAAAAAACGGCAGCGGCACTGCTTGCGCTGGCTGCCCCGTTTGCATCCACTCCATCACATGCCCAACAGGCCGTGCCTGGGGGCACCATGCGCGCCGCGCCAGTAGCCAGCCCAGAGCGGTCAACCTGGGCCACTGCGCCCACCCAGTCCATCTCTGCGGGCGGGGTGGACTTTGCCTACCGTGAACTGGGCAAGCACCACGGCGGGACGCCGCTGATTCTGCTGGTCCATCTGGCGGCGGTGCTGGACAACTGGGACCCCCGCGTGGTGGATGGGCTTGCCGCCCAGCGCCACGTGATCGCGTTCGACACCCGGGGCGTGGGTGCATCCAGGGGCTCGCCATCCAACTCCATGGAGCAGATGGCCGATGACGCGATCACTTTCATCAAGGCCAAGGGCTACCAGCAGGTGGATCTGTTCGGCTTCTCGATGGGCGGAATGATTGCCCAAGAGATCGCCTTGAAGGAGCCCGATCTGGTTCGCAAAATGATTCTCGCTGGCACCGGCCCAGCTGGGGGCGAGGGCATCAGTTCCGTTGCAGGGGTGGCCAATCTGGACCTTTTGCGAGGCCTTTTCACGGGCCAGGACCCCAAGCAGTTCCTGTTCTTCACCCGCACGCCCGGCGGCATCGAAGCCGGCAAGGCTTTCCTGAAACGGCTCTCGGAGCGCACAGACAACCGTGACAAGGACATCACCGTGAGCGCCTACGTGGCCCAGTTGCAGGCCCTGAGCGCCTGGGGCAAGAAGGCGCCCGCCGATCTTTCCCGCATCCGGCAACCAGTGCTCGTCGTCAACGGTGACAACGACCGGATGGTCCCGACGATCAACACGCACGACCTGGCACGGCGGCTACCCAACAGCCAGCTGATCATCTATCCCGACGCGGGTCATGGAGGAATTTTCCAGTTCCACGCCGAATTCGTCATGAAGGCGCTCGGATTTCTCGCCGTACCCTGACCGACAAGCGGCAGCAGAAAACCGCCGAGCAGATCATCAGCCCATCAAATTCAGCCCACCACCCATCGCGTCACCGCCAAAATCACCACCGGCATCGTGACCAACGCCAGTGCCGTAGACACCGCCACACTCGCCGTCACCTCGTCCTCGGCCACCGCATAGCGTTGCGCAAACAGGAACACATTGGCCCCCACCGGCAGCGATGCCGCCACGATCATCACCGCCAGCGGCATGCCCGACAGGCCCAGTGCCCAGCCCAGGGTGGCCAGCACGATGGGGTGCACCACACACTTGACCAGCGCAATGCGCAGGGCGGCCTTGAAGTGGTGGCCGACCTTGGTAAACGCCAGCGTCACCCCCACCAGCAGCAGCGCAATCGGCCCCAGCGCCTGGCCCAGCAGCAGCAGGGGTTTGTCAACCACCTGCGGCACCACCAGCCCGGTCTGCGCAAACAGCAGGCCCGCAATGATGGGCAGCGGCACCGGGTGCACGATACCGTTGCGCACGGCCTGCAGCACGGTGCGCCACATGGGCTGCTGCGCGGAGCCCTCCCGGCCTGCATGCTCGCGCGCGGCGGCCAGTTCAAACACCACGGTGGCGGCGGTCAGCAGGATGAGCGAGTGCACCGAGATCAGCGTGAACAGCGTGACCAGCCCCGCATCGCCAAACACCAGGCCCACCAGCGGCACGCCGATCATCAGCGTGTTGCTGAAGGTGTTGGCCAGCGCCCGCGCCGCGCCCAGGCTGGTAAAGCCCAGCACCGCCAACGTGGCCGTGTACACCAGGCCAAACGCCACAAAGTAGATCGCCACGGGGCCGAAGTTGAGGTCTTCGATGTGCACCGTGCTCATGGTGCGAAACAGCAGCGCGGGCGTGAGCACCATGAACACGAGGTTGGCCAGGTCCTTCACCGCTGCGGCCCGAATCCAGCCGCGCCGCCCCACGTAAAAGCCGATGGCGATGAACAGGATGACGGGGATCAGCGAGGTGAAAACGGGAGAGTTCAAGGTGAAAAACCGGTGGCCGTGCGGTGGTGGAGGCCCGTATTGTGGCCCGGGTCACCACGCTGGCATCCGCTGGTCACTATTGTTTTTGTAGCTGCTTGCGCTTATCCATCAAGCTCCAGGGCCCATTTTTGCTTGAATATTTCATGCCCGGCAGTCGGTGTGCCGGTGCGTGGTGGATTGTCCGTGCCATAGGGCATCTCACCCCGCCACCACCGACACCCCGTGGTCTGCCAGCGTCAGGCTCACCGGTGCGCCCACATCCAGCGGCAGCTCCACCTGGGGCGAAACCACAAAGATCTCGCCCAGCGCGCTCGCAAAGGTGTATTCCATGACGCTGCCCAGGTAGGTGCGTTTGGTCAGCCGGGCGGCCAGCCCGCTGGAGGTGGCGGGGCCTATGACCCAGGCTTCGGGCCGCACGGCGATCTTGACCGGGCCGGGGGCGAGGGATGCTGGCGATGGCACGCGCAAAGGGCCGAGCCGGGCATGGCTGCCAGCCGCCGGGCTTTCCCCATCTGCCGGATTGAGCGCATGGACGTGCCCCTCGAACAGCATTGCCTCGCCCATGAAGCCCGCCACAAACTCGGACGCGGGCTGCTCATACAGCGTGCTGGGCGCTCCGCACTGGGCGATGGTGCCTTTGTCCATCACCACAATCTGGTCGCTGACCGCCAAGGCTTCGCTCTGGTCGTGGGTCACATAGACCACCGTCAAGCGCAGGCGCTGCTGCAGGGCGCGGATCTCTTCGCGCATGGCGCGCCGCAAGCGGGCGTCCAGGTTGGACAGCGGCTCGTCAAACAGCAGCACGGCGGGCTCCAGCGCCAGCGCCCGGGCCAGGGCCACGCGCTGTTGCTGCCCCCCCGAAAGTTCATGGGGCCTGCGCAGGTCCAGGCCCTGCAGGCCCACGGTGTCGAGCATGGCGCGGGCCTTGTCGCGCACCTGCGGCGGGCGCAGGGGCAGTCCGTGCAGGCCGTAGCACACGTTGTCGATCACGTTCAGGTGCGGGAACAGCGCGTAGCTCTGGAACACCAGGCTCACATTGCGCTGCGCCGGGCCGAGGGTGGTAACGTCCTGCCCGTCGATGAAGATGCGACCCGCCGTGGGTGACTCGAGCCCGGCAATCATCCGCAGCGTGGTCGTCTTGCCGCAGCCCGATGGCCCCAGGATGGTGGTGAGCGTGCCCCGGGGCACCACAAAGCTGATGTGGTCCACCACCAGTGGGGCGTCGGCAGACGGGCCGTAGCGCTTGCAAACGCTGTGGAACTCAATGCCGTGGGGGGCTGCGGTGTTCGTCATGGTCCGTAGGTTCTGGTTATTGCCATCTCAGTCGCCCGTAGCACTGCCAGGCCCCTGAACCAAGAGACCGGCGCGCCCTGCGCAAGAGCAGCCGAGCAAGGGCCGCCCCGCAGCGAGGGCTGCGTCCCCCCAGGGGGAAGGCGCCGCAGGCGACACAGGGGGTTTCCTATTCATGCCAGGCAACAACGGCATCGACACCGATGACCTGCCCTGCGTCCATGCGGTTGAACAGCATGACCTGGGCGCCCATCGCCTCGGCAATCTGCCGGCAGATCGACAACCCCAGCCCCACCCCGCCCTGCCCTGCCGAAAACGGCTGGAACAACCGTTGTCGCACGGCGTCGTCAATGCCAGGGCCTTCGTCCCACACCAGCAGTTCGCGCCGCCCGGTGCTGTTGCGCAGCAGCACCCCCAGCCGCCCATGCACGGGCGTGTGGTGGATGGCGTTGGCCAGCAGGTTGCGCATCAGCTCGCCCAGCAGCGCCGCGTCGCCGGGGGCCCACAGCGTATCGGGGCCTTCCAGCGCAAAGTCCAGCCGCTTGGCGGCGATCAGTGGCGCCAGCTCCATCACGGCCTCGCGGGCCATGGCGTTCAAATCCACGCTGGGCAGCTCGCCCATGCGCTGAAGCTGCTCCACCTTGCTCAGGCTCAGCAGCTGGTTGGCCAGGCCCGAGGCGCGGTCTACCGTGTGCAGCATCTGCTGCAGCGCATCAGCCACCAGCACATCGCCCGCAATGGCCGACTGCAGCTGCGTGCGCAGCACCGCCATGGGGGTGCGCAGCTGGTGCGTAGCGTCGGCCAGAAAACGCCGCTGCTCCTCGATCCATCGGCTCTGGCTTTGCTGCAGCTCACCAAAATGCTGCACGGCAGGCGCCAGCTCTGACGGGCCTTCGTAGCCCTGGCCGGTGCCGCCTGCACCTGGCTGGGTTGGCGGAGTGAGCGACACATCCGCGTGCAGCAGCCAGCCCGACGCGATGCGCGCCAGCACCATCGCCACCGCCGTCATGGCCAGGGCCAGCAGAACCACTGGGCGCAAACCCGCGCCTTCATCCATCAGGCGGGCCACACTGGGCAGGCGTTCGCTGAACGGCCGTGCCACCTGGCGCACCACCGGCGGGGCGGCGCCCTGCCCACCCCCAGCCACCGCCGGCTGGTGCAGCGTGGCGGCCACGCGCACCAGTTGGTCGCCCACCTGCGCCAGGTAAAAGTGCACGCTGCCCTGCCCTTGCACGGCCTCGGAGGGCGGTACACGCGGCAGGTCGGCGCTGCCCGCCAGGCGCTCGCCGTCCAGGCTGCTTTCGCGGAACCAGACCGCAGGGGCTTGCTCCATGGCGGATGCACCGGCCTGCGGCTGCAACACCGTTGGCCAGGTTGTCAGCGCCCTGTGCAGCACGGCATCTTGCGCGGCTGCGTTGTGCCGTACCTGCTGCACCACCTGCACCGTGGCAACCAGGGCCACCAGCGCCCACAGCGGCACGAGCAGGCCCACCAGAAGCAGCCGCTGTAGCGATCCTCCGCGCGGGCGCCAGGGCCAGCGCTGCCACCAAGGCGTGTTCACCGGAGCGCCCCGCCCTTCTCGGCCTTGTCGACCTTGTCGCCTTTTTGGGCGGCCATGCTGTCGGCATCGCACAGCAGGTAGCCCACGCCGCGCAGGGTCACGATCTCGGCATTGGTGCCCACCAGCTTCTTGCGCAGACGGTGCACCACCACCTCCACCGCATCGGCCTGCACCTGCTCATCGGTGTTGGCAAACACCTGGGTGCGCAGCTCTTCCTTGCTCACGACGCGGTCGATGCGCGACATCAAGAGGCGCAGCAGCTCCGCCTCACGCTGCGACAGTTCCAGCGGCAGTGCCTCGTTGTAGAACGCCCCACTGGCCGGGTCGCGGTGGAGCGCACCACAGCGCAACTGCCCGTCGCGCCCCACCCGGCGTGTCAGGGCCCGCAGGCGCGCCACCAGCTCGTCCAGGTCAAACGGCTTGGCCAGGTAGTCGTCCGCCCCCGCCTCCAGCCCTGCCACGCGGTCGGTGACGGCCGCACGGGCCGTGAGCGCCAGCACGGGCGTGGTGCTGCCGCCATCGCGCAGGCGTCGCAGCACCTCCAGCCCGTCCAGACCCGGCAAAGACAGGTCCAGCGTGATCACATCAAAGGCCGTGCGCCGCGCCGCCGCCAGCGCCTCCTTGCCGTCGGCGCAGCACAGCACCTCAAAACCGCGCGCCACGAGGCTGCGGCTCAAGGCACCGGCCAGATCAAAATCGTCCTCGACCAACAGCAGTTTCATGCCCCGATCATGCCGCCTGCGCTGGGCCCCGGCCACTGTGGTTGTACGGAGGGGGCATGAAAGGAAGGCGAAAGCGTGAGGGGACGACGTGAATGAAAGCTCGTGCCCTGAGTTGGAGGTTCGTTGATGAAATAAAGATGTCGAAATCGTCGCCAGGCAAGGCGCAAGCCACAGCGGTAGTCTTAGCTATCGTGAGGATTTGCAACGCAGTATGGCGGCGATTCTGGGCGTCTTTATGAAGTGGATTTCCAACTCAGCACACTTGGATGCCTCGCACCAACCAGCGGTGAGCGAGTTGCAAGAACTCAATGGTGCCCTTTGTGCACCGGGCGTGTTGCGGGCGAAGGCTCTGAGCCCGCAGCGTAGCCGCGCAGGGCGGAATACCGCTGGATCTGGTCACTGTGGAGCAGCGCGGTTTGCGCAAGGTGCGTGCGCAAATGCTCTTCGCGCAAGCTCGCCTGGCGTTGTCCGATTTTGCCGGTCAGTGCCGATAGCCTTGCGGGGTGGATCGTGCCCGTTTTGAACGCCTCATCCAGCGCCTCTTCCGAAGCGATCAGGGCCGCTCCGAGCTTTCGCGCGGCCTCCTTGTGCGCTTGCAGCAAGGCGGTTGTGGCCGTTTTCTGCTGGTCGGTCAACGCCAGCGCGTCTGCGTGCTCCAGAACGTGGGCTGGTCCGGGGTAGCCGTTCAACTCGGCAGCCTTGGCCAAACCCATGCCCAGCCCCTGCAACAGATCTGTCACGTCCTGGTCAGACAACGATTTGATGGCGCGTTTTTGCTGGCCGGCATAGGGCGCAGGCTCGGCGGTGGCGAAATGGGCAGCCAATACCAGTGCAATGCACCCCGCCGTCTTGATCAGTGCGGGCATGTGGCCCCTACCCTGTGTTGACCGGGCGCCTGTATTGCGTAGCTGAACTCTTGCTGTCATGGTCATGGCCCACGTTGTTGTGATTACCGTGGGCATGCTACGAAGAAGGTCGCCCTGAACGATATGATTTTGGTCATATGAAAAAAGCGATAGGTGTGGGTGTGTCCGGCTCGGGAGCCGATTTGCCATGGATGAGGCTGATGCCCCCAAGCCTGCGCGAACTGGCAAAGGCGCGGCAATTCGCAGCACACCACGCCGTCTTTCAAACTGGCAATCCTGTGTACAGCATTTACCTGGTGACCACGGGTGAAGTGCGCCTCGTTCGGTTCAGCCGCAACGGCGGCGAAGTCATCCTTCAGCGATCACGGCAAGGCTTTGTGGCAGAAGCCAGCCTGGACAGCCAGCTTTACCACTGCACCGCCGTAGCCTCCGAGCCCAGCGATCTGCTGGAATTTCCAGCGGATGCGTTTCGCACTGCGTTGCACGATTCGTCAGACTTTCGCGCAGCTTGGCTGCTGCAGCTGTCGCAAGAACTGCGCAAGCTTCGTGCGCAGTGTGAGCGGCTGAGCCTGCACAGGGCTGCGGACCGCATTGCTCACTACATCCACGCTGAAGGGGTTGATGGCTGCCTAACCCTGCAGCAGCCTCGAAAGGCCTGGGCCGCCGAACTCGGCCTCACGCATGAGGCCCTTTACCGAACCCTGCGGCGAATGCAGGACGAAGGGCTGATCCACATAAACGGCAACTTGCTCCGGGCCTTGGGCTAGGAGCCCACCACCCGCCCTCCTCCATCGTCCACCTCGGTCTGCAGCACGTGCCACTGACGGGGAGCATGAACACCCTTTTCGGCAGGTGCTTGCTGATGAGGACACGTATTGCCGCGAGACAACAAGGGTTTATGGAAAGTAGGCTCATCCTGTCGGGTGCGAAACGCTGATGTCCATATTGGCAAATAAAATTATCGAAAAATATTATATTTTATTATGCAGTAGAGAGCTCTGACCCCGTCTTTCCAGCCGATTTTCTTGCCGTCTTCGTAAGTTCTTCCAAAATAGGAAATGCCCACCTCATAGATGCGGCAATTCAACTTTGAAACCTTGGCTACAATCTCCGGCTCAAATCCAAAACGATTTTCTTCAATGCGAATGGATTGAATTATTTCTCGCCGGAATGCCTTGTAGCAGGACTCCATGTCCGTCAGATTTAAATTGGTGAATACATTGGATGCCAACGTCAAGAACCCATTGCCCACGCGATGCCAGAAGTACAAGACGCGGTGGCAATTGCCACCAATGAAACGCGAACTGAACACTACATCGGCCCTGTTGGATAAAATAGGTTCTATTAAAATGGGATATTCATCGGGGTTGTATTCAAGATCGGCATCCTGAATGATGACGATATCCCCGGTGGCATGTTGGATGCCAGATCTGAGTGCCGCCCCCTTGCCCTGATTGGTTTCATGAAATACCAGTCTATCAATCTTGCCAGCCAACTCATTAGCAAGTATCTCTCTGGTTCCATCTGTTGAAAAATCATCGACAACAATGATTTCTTTCTGCGGATAAGGCGCTGAACGCACTGCGTCCACAATAGACCGAATGGTTTGCTTTTCATTGAAGCAAGGAATGACAATCGTCAGCTTCGTGGAAGAAGGTATATCCATTTTTGCGCCAATAGTACGGAAACAATCATGACAACGCCCATGCCCGCATAAAGCGCACGATAGCGCGCCTGCAGACTGCGTACACTCTCAAAAGTCAGTCCTTCCCGCATCGCCTGGAGCATCCAGTAAAAATGCAGCGGATAGATCAACGCGACAAACATGGCCAGCACTTGCGGCACCGTTCCTCTCAGCGCCAGCAGGACCAACAGGGCGTCGGCCAGCGTGAACAGCACAAAACTAGCGATGAAGCTCCGCTTTTTGCCGAACTTCACTGCATTGGTTTGAATCCCGTTGCTTAGGTCGGCCTCGCAATCGCGAACCTCCTGCGTCAGGTGGCCCGCGCTGAAAATAGTGGCAAAGAACAATCCGATCTGCAGACCATTCATGTCGGGGCTTCTGAATACTGAATAGCCCAGCAAAAAATGCAGCAACCCGCTGGCAACATGGAGCAGTGTGTTCGCAAGCGGGATGCCCTTCAGGTAAACATGCGGGATGGAGTAGAGCGCTCCTGCCACTGCGATCGACAGCGCAATAGCCAGCGTTGCCGCGTTTAGCTGGCTGAGGGTCATGAGGCTCAGCGCCAGCAGAATCAGCAACAAGGCCCCGATCTCATTGCGCCGAATACCGCGATTGATAAAAACCCCTGCGGCCCTGGTTGGGTCCCGAAGGTCCTGGTGCACTCCGGACCAATCGTTGAGCATGAAAATGTGGGCCACCAAAAAGGCGTTTCCTGCCATCAACAGCAACAGCATCGCCGCGCTCTGATATGTGAAGTGGCCCATGGCAAAGACGGCGCCCAGCAAAGGCGCGCCCTGAAGCACCAGAACCTCGTCGAATCGAATGCACGACAACAGGCGCAGAACCCGCCGGGCTCCCTGGGGACGATCCATCATGGTGTTTTCGGGGCAGTCCGCCTGCCATCGGCTGCAGAGCTGCCGGTGTTGTTGTCAAGGCCGTTGCCGTTGTCGGCCAGAAGGCCCAGTCGCGCGCTTTCCAGGTACAGCCGCAGCCAGAGCGCATAGCCCACATCTTCCGACCAGTAGAACCTGCGCACCGAGGCGGTGAGATCGTTGTGGTACAGCAAGGGCGGGTTCCGCTTCACGGCGAAGAAGTCATTTTTTGACAGCTCTTGAAGCAGATGGATGATCTGGGTCGGCTCGGGCACCCTGCCCTTGCCGCCCTGGAGCTGCTGCAACATGTCGCTGGCGTGCAGCCAGATTTCCTGCCCTGGCAGGGCTGTTTGCGAACGCGCGGGCGGCAACTGCACATCGCAGCCCACCGCTTTCATGTCGGCCTGGCGCAGGACGGGTACCAGCGGGGCCCTGCGGTAGTAAACCCACAGGCGGTCCTGGTCGATGGCTTGGCGAAGCGCGCCGCACAACATCTGGGCCGCTGGTGGGTCGGCCTGTGCCAGCCACATCAGCACATGCATCTGGATTGCCACGTCGGTGGGGTTCGGATCGGAGCCTGGGTCGATGCACCGGTACTCATTGCGTTGGCCCAGCCAGGTGTTGTACAGGCCTTCGGCGGTACGGTACTGCAGCAGCGCCATCAGGGCCGCTGGCCGCAGTGCATCTGCACCGGGGGCCAGTCTCCACACCAGGGCGGTGTCGTCGGCATCGGGTGTGATGGGGCACAGCCCATGTTTGGTCATGGCGGCGCCATCCGGCCGGCCGTGGTAGCGCACGAGCCCACTGGCCTCGATCTGGCTGCGCAGATGGGTCCGGGCCCGGTCCAGGCTTCCCCCCAGCCCCACGGGGCCTGGTCTTGAACCGAGAACGTCCACCATCATGGAAGTGACGTAGGTGTTCATTTCCAGCTTCGGCTTCTCAAAACGCTCTTCGCTGGTGTACGCAGTGAGCCAGTAGCCATCGACCTGTTGCCTGCGGCTGATCAAACCCACAGCCTTGCGGGCGCTGTGCGCAAGCTCGCCATGGCGGGTGGCGTTGGGGGCTGGGTCCGCTTTGTCGGGCAAAGCTGGCCGCATCACGCCTGCGGTGGCTGCAGGTGCGGCAACCGGCCCTGGTTCGATGCGTATCTCGTGCAGGCCCATGACCAGATTGCGGGTATCGCCATTGGGCAGTGGCTTGATGGTGGCGGTATCCACCGCGAAGAAGCTGATGACGTTCCGCCCCACATGGAGGCGGGTGCGCGCCACCACCGAAGCCCTCCCGCGGAAGGTGTACTCGCCTTCCGCCGCAGGGACGCCGTCCTGCAGCACCATGACCCTCCGGTCGGGCGCAGTCAGGCCGTGCCCCGGGGATACCTCGAACCGGAGGTCCACGTCGTGGTCCTCGCGCGACCAGAGTGCGAACTCGATGCCCTCGGCATGCCCCTGACCCATCCACAGGAAACCGCCCTCTCTGCCACCCAGGTTTTCAACAGGCCATGGCGTCTCCAGCAAGGCGGGATCGATACCCACCCTGGTTTTGAGACTGTCGGCGACCCTGATCAAGGGTGAACCCGGCGGGACGGCCGTCGTCTGGAATGGCCTTTCGTTGGCCAATGTGGTGCCGCTCACTTCGAACAGACGCATATGGGGTGTGTTGAGGGGGGTGGACTTCAGTCCGGCCTGGGCGCTGAGCCACTTCACCATTTCGCGGGTATCGACGGTTGGAAACCACTCGAAGAACACCTGCTTGTCGTCCTGGATCAAGACGTGGGTGGCTTTTTCGGATGCGATCATCCGGCCCATTCTTTCTGGGTCAAAAGGCCCCGTGCCCCAGGGAATCACTGCATTGGAATAACGGGTTTCCGGGGAGAAGAGCGAATAGTCGCGGGCGTCCTGGTGCCCCACAAAGAGCACGCGGGAACCAGCCGGCAGCATGGACCCGACAATTTCTTCAAATGGCTCATTGATCAGCTTTTCCGAGGCGGGAGCTGCGATGGCCTGTACAGCGTCGTAAGCCAGAGCCCTCATCGGCTGGTATGCGGCATACGTGACCACCATCGCGATGAGCGCCTGGGCAAATTTCTTTATGGAGAGGTACGGCGCAACCAGCGCAATGCCAACGGGCAGCAGCAATGCATACGGGCCAATGAGAAATCGCGCAGGCACGTCGGACTGGGCCATCCACCGCGCGCCAAAAAGGATTGCGCACAGCAATGGAATTGCCAACAGCGTTTGTGCCGACAACGCCGTCAGCCTCACGTGCGGCCAGGTCGCGACCAGATTGCGAACCAGAAGGTACACAGCGATCAGCGACATGGGAATCCACAGCAACCCCCACAACGAAAACCGTGTGGAGTGCTCTGGCAGCGAGTACACGAAACTCCCCGGCCACGCGCCCTTGTTTTCGCCCGCCAAGGGTGCGCCAGCGCCAATGGAATAAATGAATTGGTTGGCGGCACTGCTGAAACGGGACCGCGTTTCGCTCGAAGCCGGAACGTCCGGCAGTTCCAGGAGCAAAAATACAAAACGTACCGCGTGCGTGTAGATCACTTGCGGAGTGATGTCGGCCTGCACCACGCGCCGCACCTCCTGTGGCCCCAAGGGGTGGTGGTAGAGCGCCGTGTTGAATGCCAGGGGAACAAGCAGCGAACTCAAAACACCCGCACACACCCATCCTGCAGCCAGTGCCTTGAACCGCGCAATGCATGAAAACGGACTCGGCGCCCACCACACGATCAGCAGCAAGCTAGGAATCATCGACACTGGAAACGACCGGACATTGATGCTCAGTACCGTGAATGTCCCCAGGAAGAAATATTGGGCCTTCGATGCATCAGGCTGCGTGCAAATGGAAACCACCCAATAGGCAATACCCAGCAGGGTGACGATGGACCAGATTTCAGGCTTGAGCCCCACTGCACTGGATGCAACAAGAGGCGTAGAGACCAGAATCAACACGCCCACCAGAGCCACTGTCTGGCTCAATTTGAGTGCCCGCAATAAATAATATTGACCGATGGCTGCCAATGGAAACGCCAGCCAAAACACAATGCGGCCCATAGCTTCAGTTTTGGTGAACAGCACCGGCCACAGGAAGAATAACTCGCTCCCGAACGGAATCATCGTCTGTCGGATATTGTGCGTGTCAAACGGGAATACCGATTGATTTTGAATCCAGTAGATAACCCGCGAGGCGTGGTACATCCTGTCATCAAAGTTCTGGAGAGGCGCTACGGCCTGCCCTACCAACGACATCCAGAGGACTCCGCAAATCGCCATCAGCGTTATCACTCCCCACTGCGATAATCCCCGCGCGAACGCTGCAAGCCTTGTGCGCTGCGCACTCCATATCCCCAGAAAGCCCCGAAGCGTGGGCCACCCCATTTCGCGTGTCAACCGCAAAGTGGCAATGCAAAAAAGCAGCTGGACCAGCATCCACGCAGCCGGATTCAATGCTTGAACCAACGAAGTCAGGCTTGCAATTGCACCCACCTGCAGCATTGTGCTGGCGATGAAAATCCAGAAACTATCGGCAGAAGAATTGGCAAAGCGTGAAGCCCATCGCTGTGAGGACCAGACGATCAACAACAAGGAAACGGAGAAAATCATTGATTTTATAAAATATTCACATCAATTCACATTAGCAACACAAACATCAATTAATTTAGTTGATTTTCTATCACAAATTGTTACTTCTGCAAATATACCATGCAGCTCACTAGAAGCCATTTTCTGGGGGTGAAACGCTCGGCACGCGTACTCTAAAAGCCAAGCGGTCCTGGCGAAACAAGCCTGTACGCGGCAGTCAAAAGTCACCCCCTTGCTAGGCCTGATCCTGCAGCATGAGCAGAGTTGCGGCCCTTGCTGGGGCCTGATCGAGGGCCGAGCAATCGAAGGGATGGGGCTGTGTGGGGCGCCGACGCAATCCAGCAAGAGCGCCTTTTAAAACCAAAAATAATATTAAACTGCAGATACATGCAAATTGCTGTATACTCCGTGTCGTTGCAGTCACGGCTCTTGACGCGTGCAGTCACCGCAACGCCTGCTCAGGGTGGCAATCCGCCCCAGGCAAGCCGCCTTTTGCAACCTTTGTGGTTGCCCATTGGGTCTGTAGAGCTGCAGCCCACTGCGTCCCTTGATGCTCACGCAGGTCGATTTCCACGCCTGCGATCCTGATTGATCCAGATTTCACAGACCGCCATTTCCATGGGCAAGTACGTCGTTTCGCCCACGACACACCCGACCGACTGCGGCCGCTTCCGCGCCTCCTTCTCGGTCCATCGTTCTCAGGGCAACGGCAGCTACTGCCGCGTGTTCCGTTTTGACAAAGCCTTTGCCTCGCGCGAAGCCGCCCGGCTCTTTGCAGTCACCCAGGGCTGGCTGCAAACGTGCATGCCGCACCCCCCAACGTGCTGATGACCTGATCTGCGACCTGCAGATCCCATCCACCCATCCCAGTTGCTGCGGACACTCGATCTTCACAGCTGCATCCCAACGGTACGCCCTTCGTTGCGCACCACATTTCAGAAAGGCTCAACCATGAGCAGCAAAATCTACGTGGGCAACCTGCCCTACTCCGTGACCGATTCCACCCTGGAAAGCAACTTTTCCGAATTCGGCCGAGTCTCCTCCGCCAAGGTCATGATGGACCGCGAAACCGGCCGCTCCAAGGGCTTCGGCTTTGTGGAAATGGCCTCCGCCGAAGTCGCCCAGGCCGCCATCAGCGCCCTGCATGGCATGTCCGTTGACGGCCGCTCGATCGTCGTGAACCTGGCCCGCCCCCGTGAAGAGGGTGGCGGCGCCGGTGGCTACAAGGCCGGCGGCTACAGCGCGAGCACACGCTCGGACGTTGGCTACGGCACGGGTGGCTTCGGCGGTGGTCGTTACTGATCCGTTGATCGCTTGTAAATAAACCGGCTCTGAGGAGCCGGTTTTTTTCGTTCTGATCCTAGGCGCCGTGGGCTAGCAAACACAAACCCAGGCCCAGCCTGACGGCACCTTGGGCTGGCAGGCGGCTGCCGCTACAGTTACCCCGTCAGCGCTGCCCATGCGCCAAGCGCTTGCCGTCACGGCGCTGCAGCCGCTGAAATGCAACCATCACCATCCACCCCGCCATGGCCATCAACGCCCACTCGGAAAGGGTCGGTATGGAGGAAGCCGCCACCGCAGCAGACCACACCAGCGAAACAGGGGTTGCAGAAGAGGTGCTGGTATCGCTGCCGGCGAAGCCGCATGAATCTGCCACGCCGGCGGTGGAAACGGCGATCCCACTGCAGAACATGTTGTGCCTTGCAGCTGTGGTGCTGGTCTCGAAGAAGGAAAACCGGTCGCCGATGTTGTGGGGCGCTGCGCCCGAAATCCAGCGCTGGATAAGAATGTTCACACCCGTAATTGCCCCGCTCGCATCGGTCGTGACCCGGAAGTTCCAGACCCGGGTATTCGGGTCTGTATGGGTGTATGTGGTCAGGCCATCTGAAAAACTGAAGGCCGACACCAAGGCGCCCAACTGCGCAGACGCCAGGTTGGCTGCCAGCGGCGCGGTGGTGGTGAACGAGCCAGATGTGCTCATCGCCGCGGTGAAGTTCTGGCACGGTGGCGTGCCGCACACCGTGAAGTTGGTGAAACCCGTGTAGTTGCCTGCAGCGGTGGCCACGTAAGTGGTGGGCTGCGCTTGGGCCGCCCCCATTGCGCCCAGCAAACAAGCAAGTGATCCCAGCCACTTCCAGACACTTTTTTTGAACATTTTTTTTGGTTTCCACGGTTGGTGAGCACGTTGCGCCGCCCCTGGCGCTTGGTCCCCGTTGACTGCTCCGATCGCCGCCCCTGCCAGCCTCGGCGCCTCAATATGTTACCCGTGCGGGCTGCGGGTGTCCCCCCCGGATTCGGGCTCGGCGTATCCCGCTTGACCCGCCTCTGCTCTGGGCATCGTGACCGGTCTTCCAACCAGCATCTTTGAATTCGTCGCAGACGTGCTGGTGTTCAAGTGTCAGCGCGCCAAACTCTGGAAAGCCCGTTTTGTCCTGATCAAAGCAAGGCCCCTTGGGTTGGCTGGCGCCAAGCGTGCCCCATCCGTCCAGGCCTGCCACGGTCAACGCAAAGCCGGGGTAATATTGTTTGCTATGCTTACGATAGCTAATGGCGCTTGATGAACAAGCGCAGAAGTCCAAAAACATGTTCGATTACCGGCATCCAATGGAGGCAGCAGCCATCGACCAGCAATAACCCCCTGGTCCCGGGCACAAGCGCACTGGAAGCACCCCAGCGAAACCACCGAAAACCAGAAGGGGACGAGGAAGGCAAGCCATGCGACAGCCTCGCAGGCAATTGCCCCTGGCACGCCTTACTGAAACACGCACACGCCCAATGACTGACTTTTGGCCCGGTACATGGCGGTGTCTGCAGCGCGCAGGTAGTCGTCGACCGTCGCCAGCCTGGATGCGCTGCTGGCCAATCCGATGCTCGCACCACTGATCACCGTGTGCCTGCCGATCACGTAAGGTACTTTCAAGGCTGCAGCAATCTGCTCCGCGCGTTGGCTGGCTTCAGCGGGGTCAATGGACTCCAACAGCACATTGAACTCGTCGCCACCCATGCGGGCGACCAGATCCACTGCCCGCACGCAGGATTCGAGCCGCCGCGCCACCTGCTGCAAGAGCTGGTCGCCCACATGGTGCCCGTAGCTGTCATTGACGGCCTTGAACCCGTTGAGATCCAGCAACAGCACGGCGAACATCGTGGCTCCATCGCGTATCGGAACGCCACCTCCGTTCACCACCTCGTTCTGGTGCAGCGCGATGAGTTGCGCGAGGCGATCGCGGAACAACGGCCGGCCGGGCAAGTTGGTCAGCGCATCGTAGGAACTGCCACGCTCGGCCAGATCGCTCAACGATCCCGCCATGCGCACGGGAACACCCTCTTCGAACTCGGCGAGCCCGCGCCAATTGACCCACACCAGCCGCCCTGCTCCGTGGAACGCGCGGAAGTCCACCGAAAAGTTCGGGCTGTTTCCCGACAGGTGCCTGCGGTAGGCCTCCTGCACGCGCTCGCGATCCTCGGTATCGATGAGCTGCTCCAAAAAGCGCCAGCCTCCGTCATGCACAAGATCGGCGCTACCCAGTCCGACGATCTGGAGAAAACGCCCGGACACATGCAGCGCGTCCGTTCGCAAGTCCCAATACCAGATGCCGTCATTGGATCCGCGCGTCGCCAGCGAATAGCGGTTTTCGGAGCGCAACAACTCGAGTTCGGTGTTCTTCTGCTGGGTCACATCGATCATCAGGCCGATCATGCGGTTCGGCCGCCCCGGCTCGACCACTGCACGGCACAGATCACGCACCCACACGACCTTGCCGGACTTGGCAATCAGCCGATAGCTCATCTCGTAGGCATGGCTGTGCGTGGCGTTGTAAGCGGCATCGTCGATGCGCAGGGCCTCCTCCAGATCGTCGGGGTGTACATGCGCCCGCCAGAAGCCCGGGTCAGCCCGCCATTCCTCGACGGAGTAGCCGAACAAGCGTTCGACCTGCGGGCTCAGGAAGGTATTGCCCACGCCGATTTCAGCCTCCCACACCACGCCATCAATGGTTTCCAGCAAGCGCAGAAAGCGCTGGCGAATTTCCACCAGCACCTGTTCGGTGACCTCGGTGATCTCGATCAGGACACCCTGGCGGCTGATCACCCGGTCCGCCGCATCCGTCTCCGGGTGGAGCTGCAGACGCACCCAGCGATAGTCCGCGTCGGCAAAACGCAAGCGGAACACCGGCATGCCCGAGCGCATGGTGCCGATGTCGTCGGGATGCACGAACTCCAGCAAAGACCTGCCGAGCGCCGCCGCCACCGAATGGCCGGTGAGCTTGTGCCACGCCGGGTTCAGATAGGTGATCTCCCACAGCGCATCGGTTTGCACCACCGCCTCAGGAAGCAGTTGCAACAGGTTTGCGGACGGCGTGGGAGTGGTGGGCATGCAGGGCTATTGCAAATGGGTCAGATTCATGCACGGCCGCGCCGAACAAGTCCTTCGCGCGTCGCGCAACCCTGCGTTGGGCGGCCTGCTGCGGAGCCAATCCCATTTCCGAATCGGGTGCGCGCCATCACCGGGACTGAGGCAGCGTCGCCTTGACGGATCGAAAAATCAACCACGTCAAAGCGAGTATGGCATGCATCCAAGTCACCTTTGGACTCGGTGGTTTGAGTGGTTTGGGGCCGCCAGATGTGCGAGCCAGCAACGCCGTCCTCCGCCGCTGGCTCGCTCACATCACGGCGGCGTCACCCGTCAGAACGCCACCTTCACCCCCACCGTCAGATTGCGGCCCATCAACGGCGCGGCATTCTTGATGAACGAGGTGTGCGCATACGCCAGGCGGTCCGTCAGGTTGTTCGCCTTCAGGTACACCTGCCACGGTGTGCCGGTGCTGAACTGGCCGTTGTAGCTGACGCCCAGGTTCAGCATGCCGTATCCGGGAGTGGCGCTTTCAAACTCGGCCACGCGGTTCTGGCGGGCCACCTGGACCCATTCGACCTGGCCTTCCCAAGCTTGCCAGTTGGCGTCCAGGCGGATGCCCGCGCGGGTGGCGGGGATGCGGGGAAGTCGGCCGCCGCCTGCGTCGAGCGTGGCGCGCACGGTGTCGCCGAACAGCGTGATGCCCAGGTTGCGGTTCAGGCGCTGGCGCACCTGGCCTTCGATGCCGGTGAAGGTGGCGTCGGCCTGGCTGTATTGCAGCAGTTGCAGGCCATCGACTTCATCGAGCGTGCGGCCGTAGATGTAGTTGTTGATGCGGTTGCGGAAGATGCTGACGCCAAAGGTGGTGTCGCCGCTGGTCTTCTTCAGGCTCACGTCGATGTTCTGCGAGATCTCGGACTTCAGGTCGGCGTTGCCGCGCTCATACGTGCTGGTGGCCATGTGCAGGCCCTTGGCATACAGCTCTTCGGCCGAAGGGGCGCGGCTGGCGCGGGTGAACGAGGTGCCGACCTGGTAGCCGGGCGTGAACTTCCACACCGCGCCCAGCGATGCGGAGGTGCCGTTGTGGCTGCGCTCGATGCCGCTCGTTTGCGCTTCGGCCGTCTGGCGGTCGTGGCGCAGGGCGGCTTCGAAGCGCCAGTCGCCCAGGCGGTATTCCTCCAGCGCGAAGAAGCCCAGCTTGCGGGTGATGGTGGGCTCCACGTAGGCCTCTTCGCCGTCGGCGCTGAACTTTCGCTGCGAGGTCTGCAGGCCGATCAGGCCCTTGAAGCCTGAAATGGGCTCGTGCTGCAGCTCGATGCGGGTGTCGTAGGCCTTGTTCTTGAAGGTGGTGCTGATGGCGCCGTCTTCGACTTCGTCGTGCACGTAATCCGTCACGCCCGCGCGAAGGCGCAAGGCCGAGAAGCCGGCGAAGGGGTTGCGCAGCTCGCCGCGGATGTCGAAGCGTTCGCTGCGCAGGTCCACCACAGGCACGTCGCCATGTTCTTCGGCGCCGTGGTCGTGGCCGTCTTCCTCCTCTTCGTGGGCGCCGCAGTGCAGGTGGTCGCCGTGCGTGTGGCAGCCTTCAAAGCTGTGGTTGTGGCCCGGCAGGCCGTATTTGGCGGTCTGGCGGGTGTAGGCGGCGCCCAGATAGCCGCGCTCGCCCACCCACGACAGGCCCACGCTGCCGGTGTCGGTGCGGTTGAAGCTGCCCAGCACCTTGCGGGTGGGTTCGCCCTCGGGCGCCCAGCCCTTGCCGACGCGGTAGTCGCCTGCATCGCGCGCCACGCCTTCCACATGCACGGCCAGGTTGCCAGCGCCGCCGGTCAGCGAGAAGGCACCTGCTTTTTCACCCGCGCCGGAGTTGGCGCGCAGCTCGGCGCTGCCCTCGTAGCCCTTTTGCGGGATGGCGGTGGGGATCTTGCCGTCGAGCACATTGACCACGCCGCCCACGGCGCCGTTGCCGTAGACCAGGGCCGAGGGGCCGCGCAGCACTTCGATCTGCGTGGCCAGCAGCGGCTCGGACACCACGGCGTGGTCGGGGCTGATGGTGGAGGCGTCGTGCAGCTCGGCGCCGTCGCTCAGCACCTTGACGCGCGGGCCGTCCATGCCCCGGATGATGGGGCGGCTGGCACCGGCGCCGAAGTGGCTGCTGGTGATGCCGGGCTCACTGTTCAGCGTTTCGCCCAGGGTGGCCTCGCGGCGGCGCACGAGTTCATCGCCTTCCAGCACGGTGACCGGCGTGGTCATCTCATTGGCGCCCAGTTGCAGGCCGCTGGCCGAGACGGTGACGGGCGGCAGGCTGGCGGGGGCCGCAGCGCTGTTATCGGCAGGTGCTGCCACCGGCGCGGTCTGCGCGTGCGCCACGCCGGTGCCCGTCAGCGCCAGCATGGCGGCCAGGGCCACGGGGTGGAGGGTGGGACGGGCGCGAAGAACAGCAACGGGGCGGCGAGGTTGGGATGTGGTGTGGGTCATGGTGCGGTGTGGCAACGGGTGCTTGAGCGTTTGCGGGTACGCATGCGCAGGGGCGTGAGGCATGACCGGTGATGGCGGGGCCGGCACGCAGATACATGGCTTCCACGCCCTGGGCATGAAAATTTGACTAAAAATGGCCGCCAGCGCTGTCTATCAAGCGCGAGCAGCTATGAAATCAGGAGTAAATGGGCAAAGCGCGATAGCGCAGCCCTGCAAGGCCGGGCAAGGTGTTGGTGGCCCGGCCCGCGATGCGGTGGGCGCGTAGGCGGCTTGCTGAGATCAGGCCGTGGGCGGGCCACGCGCCTGGAACAGCGCAACGTGCGGGGCGGCAGAGCGTCCGGCATGTTGTACCGGCGGTGCCTGCGCGGGCACCAGGGTGGGCAGCGCCGAGGGGGCGCTGTGCAGTGCTTCGCCCAGCGCAAGCTGGTCGAGCAAAAGGCAGTCCACGGCCGCGTGGGGGGCCAGGAGCAGTGATAGCAGCCCGTGGGTGTGGTCTGCCTCTGTGGATGTGGCCGCGTCCTCATCCGCTGCCGGCGAAGCGGCTGCGAGCCTGTGGTGTGCGTCGGCTTGCTGCCCAGCTTGCACCGCGTGACCGGCACGCATCTGCTCCAGCCCCTCCGCATGCTCCACTTGGTGCAGGCGCCCCAGCGTGGGCACCACCACCAGCGCCAGCAGCAGCCACGCCAGGGCGGCCTGCGCGGGCAGTTGCTGGCGCAGGCGGCGCCACAGGGCGGCCAGTGGGGTTGGAAACAACGGGGTCACAAGAGGAACAAGGAAGGCAGCGGGATCGGGGAAAAGGCGGCGGAATTACTTCACGGGCACCGCGTCCACCACGCGGTAGTACAGGCCATATTGGTCGTTGGGGAGCACGGTGAACTTGCCCTCCACCACCACCGGTTCCAGCGAATAGCGCACGGGAGTCTTGGCCTTGACCTCGACCATGCTCTCTGGCCCGCCCGGCGTGCAGAACGAGCAGGTCATTGGCACGGAGGTAAGTAGAAAGTGGGTCTGCGTGGGCTTGGCATCCAGCGGCACCATGAAGCCCTGGATGCGCTGCGTGGTCTTGTCCATGCCCTTTTGCGCGTCGTTGAACACGGGCAGGATGCCGTCCTTGGTGGTCTTTTTGGTCAGGTCGGTCAGCACGGACCACGGCACCACGTCATTGCGCTGGGGCAGCGGCGCAATGGGGCTGTTGGGGCTGTGGTAGCCCGCCCCGCTGCCCGACGCAACGCCCGATGGCATGGCGGTGCCCGCGCCCGCAGGCAAAGGGGACGAGAGCGCGGGTGCGGTGGTGGGCGCGGCACCGGGCGTTTTGCCGGTCGCGCGTTCAAACTCCCCCGGCGCTGGTTTGCCCGTGGGCGCAGCGGTCGGCGACTGTGCGAGTACGGCCCCAGTCCAGGCCAGCACCACCATCGCACAGGCGCGCCGGGCAGTGCGGGTGCGGCTGGCTCCGGCATCGGGTTGTGCAGCGGGATGACGGTGAGCGGGGTGGATTGCCATGGCGGGAAACCTGATCTGTAGCGTTTTCAGAAATGGTAGCGGGCCTGGAGGCCCATCGCCTCAGTGCGCGTGCTTCATGCCGCAGTATTTGCCAATAGCCAGACCCTTGCAGGCGGTCTGGAGTTCCTTCTGGCAGACGTCCTCGCCCTTGCCCGATTCGAGGCACTTGGCGGCGGCCTCGTGGGCGGCGGCCATGGCGCGGTGGCGGGCGATGTCTTCTTTGGTCTCTTTGTCGTTGTGGGCCTGGGCGTGCGCCAGGGCGCCGACGAGCAGCATGGGGGCCAAGGCAAGTGCGGTGAGGAGCTTTTTCATGGAAGGCCTTTCAGATTGGTTGGTGGACGGTTTTTAGAGGACAGAACTCGATGGCTGCATCAGGGCTGGCTTAACAGGTCGGCCACGTCCGTGCGGTACGCCTGCATGGCGGGCAGCAGCGCCGCCAGCGCCGCCACACCGGCGGCCATCAGCGGCACACCCGCTTCGGCGGGCAGCCAGATGAGGCCGGTGACAGGCAGCAGCCCCTGCGCCTGCAGTGCCCAGCCCAGGCCGTGGGCCAGGCCGTGGCCCAGCAGCAGGCCCAGCACAGACGCCATCGCGGCCAGCCACAGGGCCTCCCACAGCACCAGCCCGGCCACGCGGCCCGGGGGCGCGCCCAGCATGCGCAGCATGGCCAGATCGGCCCGGCGCTCGCGTACGGCGTTCCACAGCGCGATGAACACGCTCAGTGCGGCCACCGCCAGCAGCACGCCGCCAAAGGCGCGCAGCACGTCGGCCCCTACGCCCAGCAGGCGCATCAGGCGGGTGACCTCGATGGCGGGCGCCGCTGCCTGCATGGCGGTGTCGCTGTTGATTTGGCGCGGCAGCGTGATGGCGGCCATGGGCGTGCGGTAGCGCACCAGGGCCACGGTCACTTCGCGCTCTTCTTTCAAGATTTCCAGGTCTTCGGCATCGGTGGCCGTAGCGGTTTCGTGCACCATCCAGACGGATTCGGTACTGGTCAGGATCAGCCGGTCCAGCACGCAGCCGCAGGGCGCCAGCACGCCGCTCACACGGTAGGGGTGGTTGCCATGCGCATGCCCTCCTCCGCCCAGCCCGTGGCTGCCGATGAAGGTGGCGCCCACCAGCGGTGCGCCCGCATGGCTGCTTTTGACAATGCCACGCGCCACGCTGGCGCCCAGCACCGCGTCCATGGGTTGCTGCCACAGTGCGCCCTCAGCCAACGTTGCCTCGTAGTGCGCCACGTAGTCGGGCGTGGTGCCCACGATGCGGTAGCCCTGGTAGCTGTCGCCCAGGCTCAGCGGGATGACCTGCGCCACCAGCGGGTTCTTCTGCAGTGTCTGCACCTCTTGCAGCGGGATGTTGCCCGTGGGTACATCAATATGGAAAACGCCCGCCAGGATGAGCTGCAGCGGGCTGCCCTTGGCGCCCACTATCAGGTCGATGCCGCTCAGATCACGCTCAAACGCCTTGTCGAGCTGCGTGGCCACCAGCAGCACCAGCGTGATGGCGGCCAGGCCGAGCGTCAGCACCAGCAGGTTCAGCACAGCCGCCAAAGGCCGGGACCACAGGTAGCGCCATGACAGGCGCGCCAGTTTGAAGACTCCTGAATTCATAGCTGCTCGCGCTTATCCATCAAGCGCTGGGCGCCGATTTCATTCAAATCCAGCGTTTGCACACCGGCCAGGGCTTGGACCACACGCTGGTCGTGCGTGGCAATCACCAGGCTGGCATCACAGGCGGCGGCGCTGTGCTGCAGCAGCGCCAGCGCGTCGGCGGCGGCCTCGTCGTCCAGGCTGGCCGTGGGCTCGTCGGCCAGCAGCACCTGCGGCGCCAGCAGCACGGCCCGCGCCAGCGCCACGCGCTGCGCCTGCCCGCCCGAAAGCTGGTGCGGCTTGCGGTCGGCCAGCTCGGCCACCCCCACCTGCGCCAGCGCACGCGTGATGGCGGCATCGTCGCGTGGCAGCCCGGCCGCAAAGTAGACCAGCGCCAGGTTGTCGGCCACCGTGAGCGCGCTGCTGAGGTACAGCTTTTGCGGCAAAAAGCCGATGCTGCGGGCGCGCCAGGCATCGATCTCTGCCCCGCGCTGCGTGCCCAGCTGCGTGCCCGCCACAAACAGGTCGCCCCCGCTGGCTCCGCGCAGCCCCGCCATCAGCGCCAGCCAGGTGGACTTGCCCGAGCCCGAGCGCCCGCGCAGCAGCAAGGTGCCGCCCTGGCGCAGGTCCACATCGGGGAAGCGCAGCGGCGCGGCGCCGCCCGTGGCATAGGTGTAGGAAAGGCCTCGTGTGCGGATCATGCGGCAGCGCCCCCGGCCGGGTGGGCGCATTCAGCACATCGGCCGTGCACGGCAATGTCCACCGCCAGGCTCTCATGCCCGGCAGTGGCCAGCGCCTGCAGCACCTGCTTGAGGGCGGTCTGCACCTTGGCCGAGCCTTGCGACAGGCGGAACTGGCGGTGGCAGTCGTCGCATTCGAATCTGGGGGCTGTGCCCTCTTCGCCTTGGGGTGCCAGTGCATACCGGGTCACGCGGGCAGCGTCCACCTGCTTGTGCAGCAGGCCAGCAGCGGCAAAGCGGTCGAGCATGCGGTAAACGGTAACTTTGTTGACGGGGGCGCCAGCGGTGGCGAGGGCGGCTTCTACTTCGGGTTCGGAGAGCGCCGCGTCAGGCCGGGCCTCGTACAGCACCGCCAGCGCCCGTGTGGCGCGGGTGGCGCGCATGCCCGGGGGGAGCGACCAAAGGCGGTGTGGGGATGAAGAAGATGGGGTGGAGGGCATGGCGAGATGCGGCGGCAGGTGATGTCTGTAACGCAATCGGTTTGCATTATGCCTTCGTGCTGGCCCTCCCCCAACTGAAACCCCTGAATGAAATGGCAGAGGACTGACGGCTGCAGCGACATGGTTGGCGATGGAGCCGTTCAACACAGAGAAGCGCCTCAGGTTGGATGGACCTTTTGGCTGAGTCTTTCAGGCGTGCCTCCATGGCATGCCCGTGATGCATATCAATTGTGAGGCTCAAGCCCTGACCATAATTCCTAATTTCCCCAATCGTTCACTTCATTCGACATATTGAGTTGAATACCGTCTGGATAAGGTCCAACCAAAATGCAAGCACTGCTATTACCACTTCATCTCACGTTTGTCGGTCTTTGGCTCGGTTGTGTTCTTACCGAAGCCCTTTTTGAACGCGCGTTGTTGGGTCAAGGTGGTGACAAGGAACTCATTCTTTCGGCACTTCACAAGCGCGTGGATATTTTCATTGAAATACCCACCTTCACCATGGTTTTGGCTACAGGTGCAATGCTGTTGGCTACCGCCCCAAAAACCCCGATCCTCTACGCCAAGCTTGGTTTTGCCTTGATAGCCATTGCCACCAATACCTATTGCGTATATCTGGTCTTCAAGCGCCATCGACTTGCCGTGCAAGGTCATTGGCAAGCGTTTGACGCCGTAGATCATCTGCAACACAAAATGGGAGCCATCGTCTTGGCGGGAATAATATTCGCGCTGGGGCTGGGGCTTTATTTGCTCCACCCGACTGCCAATGGATAGATTGACTAGTTAATCTATCCATTGGCTTGGACCCGTGTTGGTTTTGCTGCCGAGAAGACTGCTCGGCGGTCTCTCAACCCTTCAAATACCGCGCAAACGTCTTGCGAAACTTCTCCACCTTCGGCCCCACCACAAACGCGCAATACCCCGCGTTCGGATTGTTCGCAAAGTAGTCCTGGTGATACGCCTCGGCCGTGCTGTAGTTCTGCAGCGGCTTCACCTCGGTGGTGATCGGTGCACCAAACAGCTTGTCTTGCGACATCTGGCGAATCATGTCGTTGGCAATGTCACCGTGCGCAGGGTCTTCGTAATAGATGCCGCTGCGGTACTGGGTGCCCACGTCGTTGCCCTGGCGGTTGAGGGTGGTCGGGTCGTGGGTATGGAAGAAGATTTCCAGGATCTCCTGGAGGCTGATCTCGTCGGCGTCAAACGTCAGGCGCACCACCTCGGCGTGGCCGGTGTCGCCCCGGCAGATTTGTTCGTAGCTGGGGTTCAGCGTGTGGCCGTTGGTGTAGCCGCTTTCCACGTCGGTGACGCCGCGCACGCGGTCGAAGACCGCCTCAGTGCACCAGAAACAGCCGCCGCCCAGGGTGATGGTTTGCAAAGTCATGGTGGTCCTTGGGTTCAAACTTGACCATTATGAATTGACGCCCTATCCCGTGCTTGCTACATTACTAACCGGTCAGTCATTAACGAAGCCCTTCCTTGCCTTCCACCTCCCTTCCCCCCACCGCCACCGTCGGCACCAAACGCGAGCGCCGCAAGGAAGCCCGCCCGGGTGAGCTGCTGGAGGCCGCGCTGGACCTGTTTGTCGAAAAAGGGTTTGCCGCGACACGGGTGGATGAAGTGGCGGCCCGTGCAGGCGTCTCCAAGGGCACGCTGTTTTTGTATTTTCCCAGCAAGGAAGAGCTTTTCAAGGCGGTGGTGCGCCAGAACATCGCGGGCCGTTTTGAAGAGTGGCGGGATGAGCTTGATTCCTTTGTCGGCACCACCAGCGATCTGCTGCGGTACTGCTACCAGGTGTGGTGGGAGCGCATAGGCGCCACCAAGGCCTCGGGTATCACCAAGCTGATGTTCAGCGAGGCCCAGAATTTCCCGGAGATCACCGAGTTCTACCAGCAGGAGGTGATTCTGCCGGGGCAGGCGCTGATCCGCCGCATCGTCGAACGCGGCATCGAGCGCGGCGAGTTCCGCCCCGTGCCACTGGACTACATCGTGCATGTGGTTCTGGCGCCCATGATCTTCCTCATGATGTGGAAACACTCGGTGGGGGCCTGTATTCCAGACTCGCTGGGCCTGCGGCCTGAGTTGTATATCGATGCCCAGATCGACAATGTGCTGAACGGGCTGCTGGTGCGGCCCGACCCTTCTTCTCCCGTGCCCTCCCCCTCTCACATTTCTTCTGCGCCGCCCTCACGCGGCTCCTGACCATGAAACGCTGGATTCCCTGGATGGTGGTAGCCGTCGTTGTTGTCTTGCTCGGCGGCGGCGTGTGGCGGGCCATGGCGGCGCGGCAGGCGCAGCAAAAGGCATTGGCCGAAACCACGGCCCAGCGCGCCCAGGCGCCGCTGCAACTGGCAGCCCAAGAGGTGTTGTCGGTGCGGCGGCAGAACCTGGCGCTTGGCGTGCCCGTATCGGGCGCCTTGCGGGCGGTGGACTCGGCGATGGTCAAGGCGCGCGTGGGCGGTGAGTTGCAGGGGCTGACGGTGCGCGAAGGCGACAGCGTGAAGGCCGGGCAGGAAGTGGCCCGCATCGACCCCACCGAGGCGCGCGCTCGTCTGCGCCAAGCGCAGCAGCAGGCCGACGCCGCCAAAGCCCAGGTGGATATCAACCAGCGCCAGTACACCAACAACCGCGCGCTGGTGGACCAGGGATTCATCTCGGCCACGGCGCTGGTTACCTCGCAAGCCAGCCTCGAGTCTGCGCAGTCCAACCACCAGGCCGCAATGGCCGCCGCCGACGTGGCCCGCAAGGCACTGGAAGACACCGTGCTCAAGAGCCCCATCAGCGGTCAGGTTGCGCAGCGGCTGGCCCAGCCCGGCGAGCGCGTGGCAGTGGACGCCCGCATCATCGAGGTGGTGGACCTGTCGCGGCTGGAGCTGGAAGCGCTGCTCAACCCGGCGGATTCCGTGGCAGTGCAGGTGGGCCAGAAGGCGCAGCTCACCATTGAGGGCATGCCAGCCCCGGTGCCTGCCACCGTGGTGCGCATCAACCCCAGCGCCCAGGCAGGCAGCCGCACGGTGCCCGTCTACCTGCGGGTAGAGCAAGCCCCCGGCGCCACGCCGCTGCGGCAAGGCCTGTTTGTGCAGGGAACGCTCGATACCGGGCGGGCCGACGTGCTGGCCGTGCCGCTGGACGCCGTGCGCACCGACAAGCCCGCCCCCTACCTCCAAACCTTGAAAGATGGCCGCGTGGTCTATGCACCCGTCAAGACCGGAACCCGCGCCGTGGTGGGCGGTCAGACCCTGGTGGCGGTCGAAGGTGTGCCCGAAGGCACGGTGGTGATTGCGGGCCGGATCGGCCTGCTGCGCGAGGGCACGGCCGTGGCGGTGGCTGCATCAGCTGCGACAGCCGCTGCTGCACCTGCATTGGCAGCGGCATCCCGCGCTGCTCCCTGATCACCCTGACTACCCCGACCCGCCATGTGGTTCACCAAAGTCAGCCTCAAAAACCCCGTGTTCGCCACGATGGTGATGCTTGCCATCGTCGTGCTTGGCCTGTTCTCCTACCAGCGCCTCAAAGTCGATCAGTTCCCCAACATCGACTTTCCGGTGGTGGTGGTCACCGTGGACTACCCCGGTGCGTCGCCTGAAATCGTCGAGAGCGAAGTCACCAAGAAGATCGAGGAAGGCGTCAACTCGATTGCAGGCATCAACGCCCTGACCTCGCGCAGCTACGAAGGCACGGCCGTTGTCATCATCGAGTTTCAGCTCCACATCGACGGCCGCAAGGCCGCCGAGGACGTGCGCGAAAAGGTGGCCACCGTGCGCCCCCAGCTGCGCACCGAGGTCAAGGAACCCCGCGTGCTGCGCTTTGACCCGGCCAGTCGCGCCGTGTGGTCGCTCGCAGTGCTGCCGGACGAAAAATCCGGTCGCAGCGCTGTCGAGCTGACCACCTGGGCCGAGCAGATTCTGAAGAAACGCCTGGAGAACGTGCGCGGCGTGGGCGCCGTGAACCTGGTGGGCGCCACCAAGCGCGAGATCAACATCTACCTGAACCCGCAGGCGCTCGAAGCGTTTGGCGTGACCCCCGACCAGGTGGCGCAGGCCGTGCGCAACGAGAACCAGGACCTGCCCGTGGGCTCCATCCGGTCCCTCGCGCAAGAGCGCGTGGTGCAGATCGACGCTCGCATGGAACGCCCCGAAGACTTCGGCAAGATCATCGTCGCCCGCAAGAACGGAGCGCCGGTCCGGCTTGACCAGGTGGCCCGCGTCAACGACGGCGCGCAGGAGGTTGAAAGCCTGGCCCTGTACAACGGCCAGCGCACGTTGCTGCTGTCGGTGCAGAAGTCGCAGGGCGAAAACACCATCGAGGTGGTGGACGGCCTGAACGCCGCTGTGGTGGAGCTGAAGAACCAGCTGCCCCCCGGCGTGCGGCTGGAGACCATTGGCGACAGCGCCCGCCCGATCCGCGTGGCGGTGAACAACGTGCGCCAGACATTGATCGAGGGGGCCATCCTCACGGTGCTCATCGTGTTCCTGTTCCTGAACTCCTGGCGCTCCACCGTGATCACCGGGCTGACGCTGCCGATTGCGCTGATCGGCACGTTCCTGTTCATGAACATGTTCGGCTTCACCATCAACATGATCACGCTGATGGCGCTGAGCCTGTGCGTGGGCCTGTTGATCGACGATGCCATCGTGGTGCGCGAGAACATCGTGCGCCACGTGCAGATGGGCAAAGGCGCCTACGCAGCCGCCATGGACGGCACGCAGGAGATTGGCCTGGCGGTGCTGGCCACCACGCTGTCCATCGTGGCGGTGTTCATGCCCATTGGCTTCATGGGCGGCATCATCGGCAAGTTTTTCCACGAGTTCGGCATCACCATCGTGGCGGCGGTGATGATCTCGATGTTTGTGAGCTTCACGCTCGACCCCATGCTGTCGAGCATCTGGCACGACCCGAGCATCCATGCCCACGGCCAGAAGATCGAGCCCGTCACCTTCTACGACAAGACCATTGGCCGCGTCACGGGCTGGTTCGACCGTGCCACCGATGCATTGGCCGAGGGCTACCAGCGCATCCTGCGGTGGTCGCTGGTGCACAAGCTGACCACCATGGCGATTGCGCTGGCCATCTTTGTGCTGAGCATCTTCATGGTGCCGCTGTTGGGCACCGAGTTCGTGCCCAAGGCCGACTTCTCCGAAACCTCGCTCAATTTCTACACCCCCGTGGGTTCGTCGCTGGAGGCCACCGAGGCCAAGGCACAACAGGTGGAGGGCATCCTGCGCGAGATGCCGGAAGTGCGCTACACACTGGCCACCATCAACACCGGCAGCGCCCAGGGCAAGATCTACGCCAACATCTACGTGCGCCTGGTGGACCGCAAGGACCGCAGCCGCAGCGTGGACCAGATGTCCGACGTGCTGCGGGAACGCCTCAAGACCGTGCCCGGCATCACCATCACCCACGTGGGCCTGCTGGACGCCGTGGGTGGCAACAAGCAGGTGGAGTTCTCGCTGCAAGGCCCCGACCTGCAGGAACTGGAGCGCCTGACCAAGGTGGTCACCGAAAAAATTCGCGACATTCCCGGGCTGGTGGACCTGGACACCAGCGCCAAGCCCAACAAGCCGGTGATCGCACTGGAGGTCAAGCGCGACGTAGCGTCGGACCTGGGCCTGTCGGTGGCGCCCATGGCAGCATCGCTGCGCACCCTGGTGGCAGGCACCACGGTGGGCAACTGGCGTGCCCCGGATGACCAGACCTACGATGTGAACGTGCGCCTGGCCCCCGAAGCCCGCACCCAGCCCGCCGACCTGGAGCGCCTGCCCTTTGCCCTGGCGGCCACCGACGGCACTACGCGCATCGTGCGCCTGAACCAGGTAGCGAGCGTGACCGAATCCACCGGCGCCAACCAGATCAACCGCCGCGACCTGACCCGCGAAGTGGCGGTGAACGCCAACGTGGCAAAGCGCTCGGCCGGTGAAGTGTCGAACGACATCAAGAAGGCGCTGGAGGAAGTGAGCTTCCCGCCCGGCTATCGCTACCAGTTCAGCGGCTCCACCAAGAACATGGCCGAGTCCTTTGGCTATGCCATTTCGGCCCTGGCCATGGCGATCATCTTCATCTACATGATCCTGGCGAGCCAGTTCAAGAGCTTCTTGCAGCCGCTGGCGCTCATGACCTCGCTGCCGCTCACGCTGATTGGCGTGGTGCTGGCGCTGTTGATGTTTCGCTCCACGCTGTCGATGTTCTCCATCATTGGCGTGGTGATGCTGATGGGGCTGGTCACCAAGAACGCCATCTTGCTGGTGGACTTTGCCATCCGTGCCCGCGAGGAGCATGTGAACGACCAGGGCCAGACCGTGCCCGGCCTGCCCCGTGCCGACGCCTTGCTGCTGGCCGCCCGGGTGCGGCTGCGCCCGATTCTGATGACCACTCTGGCCATGATCTTCGGCATGGTGCCACTGGCGTTCGCGTTGTCCGAAGGCTCGGAGCAGCGCGCGCCCATGGGCCAGGCTGTGATTGGCGGGGTCATTACCTCTTCCCTCTTGACCCTGGTGGTGGTGCCGGTGGTGTATTGCTACATGGACGACTTGGCCCAGTGGGCCCTTCGCAAGATGGGACGCGCCCCGGCAGCGCCTAAAATCGAAGGTTTGTCCTGATCGTCCCGATCGGCCTTGCATCTGCCCCACGGAGAAATCCCATGAACCTGCCCCTGAACACGTCCGCCAACATCAGCGACCCTATTGCCCAGGCCCGCTACAACATGATCGAGCAGCAGATCCGCCCCTGGAATGTGCTCGACGCTGACGTGCTCGACCTGCTGGCGGTGGTCCGCCGCGAAGACTTTGTTCCCCCGGCCTACCGCAGCCTGGCCTTCATGGACATCGAAGTGCCCCTGCTGGGCAACGACGCCGAAGAGGCCGTGCGCCTGGGCCACAGCATGCTGCAGCCGCGCGTCGAGGCACGCATCCTGCAAGACCTGCAAATCCAGCCAACAGACCGCGTGCTGGAGATCGGTGCAGGTTCGGGCTACATGGCCGCCCTGCTGGCCGCCCGCGCCGAGCGCGTGGTGTCGCTCGAAATCAACCCCGAACTCGCCGAAATGGCCCGTGAGAACCTGCGCGATGCGGGTGTTCAAAACGCCGATGTGCGCCTGAACGACGGCGCCCGCGACGCCATTCCCGACGGCCCGTTCGACGTGATCGTACTCAGCGGCTCGGTGGCCGAAGTGCCCACCGCCCTGCTCTCGCTGCTCAAGGACGGTGGCCGTCTGGGCGCCATCGTGGGCGGCGAGCCCGTGATGCGTTTCACCCTGACCCGCCGCACCGGCGACCGTTTCGAGACCACCTCGCCCTGGGACACCATCGCCCCGCGCCTGGTGAACTTCCCGGAACCTTCCGGCTTTACGTTCTGACCCTGTTGTTCGGCTTTCTTCGGAGTTCTGCATGATCGATCACGTCCGCCCCGCCCAGCTGTCTGCCTGGTTTGCCTCCGCGCCCGAAGGCAGTCAGCCCCTGGTGCTGGACGTGCGCGAACCCTGGGAGCTGCAGACCGCCAGCGTGCGCGCCGACGGGTTTGAACTGGTGGCCATCCCCATGGGCGAATTGCCCGGGCGACTGGCCGAGCTGGACCCCGCCCGCCCCATTGCGTGCCTGTGCCACCACGGCGCACGCAGCCTGCGGGTGGCATCGTTCCTGCAACACAACGGGTTTGAACAGTTGGCCAATATCACCGGTGGCATTGATGCCTGGCCGCACGAAAACGACCCCACCGTGCCCCGCTATTGATCACGCCCCTGGCACCCGCTCTCCCATCGAACCGCAGACTCTTCCGAAGGACCCCCATGACTCCGCACCGGCCCCTCTCCCTGTCACTTCTGTCCCTGGCGCTCGGCGCGGCGCTGAGCGCCCCGGCGCATGCCCAGAGCCTGCTGGAGCTGGTGGAATCGGCACGCACCTATGACACGACCTGGCAGTCGGCCCGAGCCCAGCTCGACGCAGCATCCCGCCGCGCCGACCAGGCCCGCGCCGGCCTTCTGCCCAGCGCCGCGCTCACGGCCGGGCTCAGCCGCGCCAATGTGGAACTGAGCCGCCCTCCCGTGGAGAACACCGGCACCACACAGACGGTGGGCGTGCAGGCCTCGCAACCGCTGTACCGCCCCGCCAACCGCATCACGCTGGAGCAAGGCCAGCGCGGCATTGACGTGGCCCAGGCGCAGCTGGATGCCGCCACGCAAGACCTGCTGGTGCGCGTGAGCCAGGCCTACTTTGACGTGCTGGCCGCGCAGGACACCCTGGCCTTCGTGCAGGCGCAAAAAGCCGCCGTGTCGGAGCAACTGGCCTCCGCCAAGCGCAACTTCGAGGTGGGCACCACCACCGTCACCGATTCGCGCGAGGCCCAGGCCCGCTACGACCTGGTGGTGGCCCAGGAAATCGCGGCCGAAAACGACCTGCGCGTGAAACGCCTGGCACTGGACCAGCTGGTGGGCATCACCGGCACCAAGCCCCAGCCGCTGGCGCTGCCCGTGCAACTGCCCACGGTGCAGCCCGACAACGTGACCACCTGGGTGGACACTGCACGCGACCAGCAGCCCGGCGTGCGCCAGGCCGCCATCGCGCTGGACATTGCCCGCCTTGAAACCAAAAAGGCCGAAACCGGCCACCTGCCCACCCTGGACCTGCAGGTGGGCTACAACGTCACGCGCAATCCGAATGGCACCATCACGGCGCCCGGCGTGAACAACCGCACCAACAGCGCCAGCGTGGGCGTGGCCTTCAATCTGCCGCTGTTTGCCGGATTTGCGGTGCAAAACCGCGTGAAGGAAACCCTGGCGCTCGAAGAAAAGGCCAGCGCCGACCTGGAGACCACGCGCCGCAACGTGGCCCAGGCCACGCGCGCCGCCTTCTTTGGCGTGCAGTCGGGCCAGGGCCAGGTGCAGGCCCTGGAGGCTGCCGAAGCCTCCAGCCAGAGTGCGCTCGATGCCAACAAGCTCGGTTACCAGGTGGGCGTGCGCATCAACATCGACGTGCTCAATGCCCAAAGCCAGCTCTTCCAGACCAAGCGCGACCTGGCCCAGGCCCGCTACAACGTGCTGCTCGGCACGCTGAAATTGCGCCAGGCGGCGGGCACGCTGACGCAGCAGGACGTTGAGGCGATCAACGCCTTGCTGGTGAAGTAGTAAAAAACTTGTGAGGGCGTCCCCAGGGCGCCTACATGATGCACCAATCGACGTTTTGGAGCCGCTCGGGTCACGACATATCAGAAGCTGCGCTCCAATAATCTCGTTTGATTAATACTCATCCATATAGGCAACCCTATTCGGAGTGTCTTTGCAAAAACACGGCTCCCGTCAACTCCTGATGCTTGACGAGACTTGCGTCTAACGGACGATATACCCAGTACACAATAATAGACTCCTTTCGAAGTAGCTCATTTATTCCAGGGAAGCGTTCTTCGAGATCAACGTTGCCTATCAAAGACGCACCTGAATCGATCACGATTTCAGTCAAACTGTGAAATAAGGCTCCAGCGGGCCTGATTGGTGTCAACGCTTCATCGCCCTCTTCCAAGTTACCGCTGAAACCAACAAGTCGAGCAGCTGACACTCCGTCTACCCAGGGCAGTGCGCCTTGAAAAATCACCTTCGAATCGGAGCTGATATTTTTCAGCTCCATTCTTAGTCGAGGGCCAACCAAGCCCTTGGCTGGTGTCACCGCTAGAGCAAAAGCGGGTGTTTCTGCCGCCACCGCCAAATTTGAAAGCAGACTTGCAAGGACCATTGCAAACAAATTCGCAGTTGTCAGTCCAACGCTGCGGCGGATCTCCAATTTAAGCGCCCCCAAAATATTCGACTCCATCAATTCGATTGATCGATCGAGTTTTAAATCATGAATCTGCTTTTAGGCGTAGCCAGATTCCCACGCAGAATTACCTATGCACTTCCGTCTTGCGGCGCAGATCATCAAATATTGGCAGCGAATTTTCGATCTCATCACTAAGAACGGCGAAACCATTTGCAAGAGTATTCAAGTTCGGGCAAGTTTTTGGAAGTGCAGCTCCTTCGGCATACTTGCAAATCAATTCTGCAATACCATTATTTGCGTACTCAATGTACTGAACAACCTTTCCTTTGCTAAAAATTATCTGCATCGTAATGCGACCTTTGGAATCCCACATGGTCTGGCAGCCGGTAGAGACAATAAAATTTTTTGGTGACACGTAAACTGGCAAACCCGCGACAAAGTTAACGCTCGCCGACTCATTCAATATCGAATGTTCACAATTTGATTTCTTGTCAAGAGAAGCCGCAATACATCCGCCAGAAGCTATTGCTGAAGCCAATGTAATAGCTACAGTATTGCGAACCCAGGATAGGAAGCTGCTCATTTTTTGCACTCACAAATCTACGTGTATTTTGCAATCAGCGGATTGGGTGCATTTACTGTATCTCTCAGCGCATTTGCGGCGGCAGTCCGTCACCGCTCCGGCAGACCGATGCTGTAGCAGGTACCGAAGGGGCACCCTATCAACGTGCGTCGGGTTGTACGATTTCCAAAATTGCCTGCACTGTGGCCCGCGCTGCCCCCCGGTGCGCCGTGGCAAAAAGCGTGGCTCGCTCACTGGCGGCAGCCTGCTGCGCGGCAACCGTGGCTAAATCAGTGGCCACTGCCATGCCTGCGGCCATATCGGGCACGCGCTGCGCAGCCCCTGCCGCGCAGGCCAGCTCGGCGGCCTCGGCAAAGTTGAAGGTATGCGGCCCCAGCACCACAGGGCAGCCGCAGGCGGCGGCCTCGATCAGGTTCTGGCCGCCCAGGGGGGCAAAACTGCCACCCAGCAAGGCCACATCGGCCAGGCCGTAGTACAGCGCCATTTCGCCCAGTGAATCCCCCAGCCACACTTCGGCCGCCTCGGGTTCTGCCGCCCAGTGGCTGCGGCGCGATACGGTGAGCCCAGCGCGCTGGAGCAGCTGTTGCACCTCGTCAAACCGCTGGGGGTGGCGCGGCACGATGAGCCACTGCACGCTGACCGCTATATTATTGATAGCTTCTTGCGCTTTCCCATCAAGCGCTGGCGCCTGTTTTGGCTTGAAGTTTTCGAGCCACATCGCCTCCTCGCCCTCCCGGCTGCTGGCCAGCAGCACCACGGGGCGCCCGGTGTGGGTGTGCCAGGCCCGACCTTGGGCGATCTGGCGGGCGTCGGGCACCACGTCAAACTTGAGATTGCCAAACACGCCGCGCACCGGGGCGCCGATGGCCCGCAGGCGGGTGGCGTCGTCTTCGGTCTGGGCCCAGGCAGCGGTTAACCCCCCATAGGCGGGCCGGGCCAGCGCTGCCAGGCGCTGGGCCTTGTGCAGCGACTTGGCGTTGAAACGCGCATTGGCCAGCACCAGCGGCACGCCACGCTGGTGGCAGCCCGCCACCAGGTTGGGCCAGACCTCGGTTTCCATGAGGATGCCGATGGCCGGGCGAAAGGTGCGCAGAAAGCGCGCCACGGCGCCCGGTGTATCCCAGGGCTGCCACACTTGCACGTCGCCGGGCAGCAGAAGCTTTTCGCCCTCGGCCCGCCCGGTGGCCGTGCCGTGGGTGAGCAGCAGACGCATGCCCGGAAGCTGCTCGCGCAGCTGGGCCAGCAAGATGGCGGCGGCGCGGGTTTCGCCCAGCGATACGGCGTGGACCCAGACAAACTGGCCTATCGGATCAACGCTGTGGTGCGACACCATGCTGTCCATGGGCACCGGATAACGACCAAAACGCTCGCCCACCGCATGGGCATAGCCAGGTTCGGCCACGGCGCGGCGGCGCAGCTTGCGGCGCAGCAGGGGCTGCGCGCACCAGGTCACCAGCGAATACAGGGCGCGGGCAGCGTTCATGCGGGGGATCGATCAGCGGATCAGCCGACCAGCTCCACCACCCCGCCCGTCCAGCCGCTGTCGCCCCGTGCCGCCCACACCAGGCTGGGGCTGTCATCGGGCGCGGCTGCCACGCAGTGGCCACCGGGTGCCCAGAAGGCACTGCGGCCCGCACTCACGTAGCCGCCAGAGGGCCCGCTGTAGTTGGCCACCAGCACTGCCATGTCGTGGTCGCGGGCATAGCCTTGCAGCAGAGCCGATTCGGCCCCATAGGCCTTCTCGGAAATCAGCACGCCCGCCGCGTAGAGCGCGGCGCCCGCATTGCTGGCGGCCATTGCGTGTTCGGGATGGGTGATGTCGGCACACACGGCCAGCGCCGTGGGTTCACCGGCCAGCAACAGCACCTGGGCGTCGTCGGTGCCAGCACTGGCGAACCGCTCCTCGCTCGGGTGCAGGTGGCGCTTGCGGTACAGCGCCACACTGCCGTCGGCCCCGAGCACCCAGGCGCCAATGGCGGGCAAGGCGCCCGCCACCACCGGCGCAGCCGGGGCGCCCACCACCAGGGTGATGCCATGTTGCTGAGCAGACTGCCGCAAGGGAGCCAGCGCGGGATGGTCGGCCGACAGCACGTTGGCCGCCAGCAGGTTCGGTTCATACCCCGTGAGCGACAGCTCGGGAAACACCAGCACCAGCACACGTTCGTGCACCGCCGTCCGCACAAAGGCCAGGTGCGTTTGCACGTTGCGCGCCACATCACCCGGCGCCGAGGGCGACTGGGCAGCGGCAACACGCAAGGGGGTGGACAGTGACGGTTTCATGCGGGGCGGTTCAACAACAAATACAGAAAGAGGGGCGCGGCGGGTTCGACGATACGGCGTCAGTGGCTGGCGGCGCCCACGTGCGCATCGGGCTTGACGCGGTGCAGCAGGGCCAGCATGGCCGCTTCGATGCGGGCCAGGGCCTCGGTGGTGTGGCCCTCAAAGCGCAGCACCAGCACCGGCGTGGTGTTGCTGGCGCGGATCAGGCCAAAACCGTCGGGCCAGTCCACGCGCAGGCCATCGATGGTGCTGATCTGAGAGGGCGCGGCAAAGGTCTCTGCAGCCAGGGCCTGCAGCTCGGCCGTGAGGCGGTGGGGTTCGCCCTCGGCGCAGGCCACGTTCAGCTCGGGGGTGGAGAAACTGGTGGGCAGCGCGTTGAGCACGGCGCTCGGGTCGGTGGACTTGCTCAGGATTTCCAGCAGGCGGCAGCCCGCGTAGGTGCCGTCGTCAAAGCCGTACCAGCGCTCCTTGAAGAAGATGTGGCCACTCATCTCGCCGCCCAGCGGGGAGTGGGTCTCCTTCATGCGGGCTTTGATGAGCGAGTGGCCGGTCTTGAACATCACCGGCACGCCGCCAGCGGCCGCAATGGCAGGCGCCAGGCGCTGGGTGCACTTCACGTCGAAGATGATCTCGCCGCCGGGCACGCGCGAGAGCACGTCTTGCGCAAACAGCATCATCTGGCGGTCGGGGAAGATGTTGGTGCCGTCCTTGGTCACGATCCCTAGGCGGTCGCCATCGCCATCAAACGCCAGGCCCAGCTCGGCGTCGCTGGCCTTCAGGGCCTCGATCAAGTCACGCAGGTTCTCGGGCTTGCTCGGGTCGGGGTGGTGGTTGGGGAAGTTGCCATCCACCTCGGAGAACAGCTCGATCACTTCGCAGCCCAGGGCGCGGAAGATGTCCGGCGCCGAGGCGCCCGCGATGCCGTTGCCGCAGTCCACCACGATCTTGATCGGGCGGGCCAGTTTCACATCGCCCACGATGCGTTCGCGGTACGCGGGCAGCACGTCCACATGGCGCACCGAGCCGCCGGGCAGCAGCTGCCAGGTTTCCTGCTCCATGGTGCGGCGAAGCTGCTGGATCTCTTCGCCATAGATGGCGCGGCCGTTCAGCACCATCTTGAAGCCGTTGTAGTCCCTGGGGTTGTGGCTGCCGGTGACCTGGATGCCGCTGGCACACAGCGTGCTGGCTGCAAAGTACAGCAGCGGCGTGGTCACCAGGCCCACATCGATCACCTCGATGCCCGCCTCCACCAGCCCCTGGATCAGCGCACCCGAGATGGCCGGGCCCGACAGGCGCCCGTCGCGCCCCACCGCCACGGTGGTCTGCCCCTCGGCGCGGGCTGCCGTGCCAAAGGCCCGGCCCAGGCCGAGCGCAACTTCTTCGTTGAGCGTGGACGGCACAATGCCGCGGATATCGTAGGCTTTGAAAATGGCGGGTGTGGGCTGCACGCAGGGGCCTTTCGCGTAGGGAGTTGGGCTGTTTTTGGAAGTCCGCTGCATTGTAGGCGCGCCCTCCGGGGGGACTGGGGGCAAACCCTCGCGTTGGGCTGAGGCACATGTCCGAAAACGGCCAGTGAAAACACCCCCGGCTCCTATGATCCAGCCCATGAATCCGCCCTCCCCCCCCACCCCACCCGTTGCCCAGGCACCTGACACCGCCTTGGACGAAGGCCGCTACCTGGCGGTGCTGGCGCGGGATGCACGGTTTGACGGGCATTTCTTCACGGCGGTGACCTCCACCGGCATCTATTGCCGCCCCGTGTGCGCCGTGCGCACGCCCCGGCGCGAGAACTGCCGCTTTTTTGTGCTGGCCGCACAGGCCGAGAACGCGGGCTTTCGCCCCTGCTTGCGCTGCCGGCCCGAGCTGGCGCCGCAGGCGCTGGTGTGGTCGGTGCAGGACGCCAGTGGCATCCTGGTGCAGCAGGCCGTGCGCCTGCTGGATGCGCCCGACCTGTGGCCCGCCCCATCCGCACCGGGCGAAGGCAGCGCCACCGTGGCCCGGCTGGCCGAGCGCCTGGGCGTGAGCGACCGGCACCTGCGCCGCATTTTTGAGGCGGCCCTGGGCGTATCGCCGCTGCAATACCTGCAGACGCGCCGGCTGCTGACCGCCAAACAACTGCTCACCGATACCCCCATGCCCGTTACCCAGGTGGCGCTGGCCAGCGGCTTTGCGAGCGTGCGGCGCTTCAATGCGGCGTTTTCGGGGCACTACGGCCTGAACCCCACACAGCTGCGGCGCAGCGGCACCACCGCAGGGGCGCAACCCACCAGCACCTTGCGCTTGGCCTGGCGCCCGCCGTTTGATGTGCCTGCGCTGCTGGCCTTTTTTGAACGGCGGCAGTTCCACGGTGTGGAATGGGTGCTGCCGGAGGAGACCACGCTGCGGCGCACGGTGCGTCTGCCCGCCTCCTGCACCGGCCTGCCCGGCGAAACCACGGGATGGTTCAGCGCACGCTTTGACGGGGCCCGGCACCAGGTGCTGCTGCAGACCAGCGACAGCCTGTACCCCGTGTTGCCGCTCGTGATCCGCCGCGTGCGCGCCATGCTCGACCTGGACGCCGACCCCGCGGCCATCAACGCCGTGCTGCACCCGCACTTCCCCCAGGGCGACGGCCTGCGGGTGCCCGGTGCGTTCGATGGCTTTGAGCTGGCCGTGCGCGCCGTGCTGGGCCAGCAGATCACCGTGGCCGCTGCGCGCACCCTGGGCCAGCGGCTGGTGGAGCGGCTGGGTGAGCCCATCGAAACGCCCTGGCCCGGGCTGAACCGCCTGTTCCCCACCGCTGCCACGCTGGCAGCGGCCGACGGCGACACCCTGGGCCAGCTGGGCATCGTGCGCCAGCGCCAGGCTGCCATCGTGGCGCTGGCCCGCGCCGTGGATGGCGGCACGCTGGCCTTGCACGCGGGCGCCGACGTGGCCAGCACCACGGCCGCGCTATGCGCCCTGCCCGGTATTGGCGACTGGACGGCCCAGTACATCGCCATGCGCGTGTTGCGCTGGCCCGATGCGTTTCCGGCCGGGGATGTGGCGCTGCACAAGGCCCTGGGCGTGCAGGGGCACAAGAACCCGGCCCGCGCCGCAAGCGAGGCCTCGCAGGCCTGGCGGCCCTGGCGCAGTTACGCGGTGCTGCGCGCCTGGGCAGCGGGCACCCCGGCGGGTGCCGTGCCACCAGCTCCATCACTATCAAAGTAGGAGCTGCTAGCGCTTATCCATCAAGCGCTGGAGGCCAATTTCATCTAAAAATCGTTCATTCAGTCATGCAATTTCACCCCCACACCGTGCAAATGCGCACCTCCACCGCGCTGGGGCCCGTGCGCCTGGCGGCGTCGCCCGCCGGCTTGGTCGGTGTCTGGTTTGAAGGCCAGCGCCACGAGCCCAGCCAGCGGCTTCATGGCCCCACGGCCTGGGCTGACACGGCAAGCCACCCCGTGCTGGAGGAAGCCGCCCACCAGCTCCAGCAGTACTTCGCCGGGCAACGTGCGGGGTTTGACCTGCCGCTGGACCTTTCGGGTGGCACGCCGTTTCAGCAGGCTGTTTGGCGTGCCTTGCTGGCCATCGGCCGGGGTGCCACCACCAGCTACGGCGCCTTGAGCCGCCAGCTGGGCCGCCCCCTGGCCGTGCGCGCAGTGGGCGCCGCCGTGGGGCGCAACCCGATCAGCGTGGTGGTGCCCTGCCACCGCGTGGTGGGATCGGACGGCAGCCTGACGGGCTATGCCGGTGGCCTTGATCGCAAAGCGGTCTTGCTGACGCTGGAAAATGCGCTGCCCTCCACCTCCCCCAGCGCACCCAACGCTTTCCGCAAAGGACATGCATGAACAGCCCCGGCAACCAGCCCGTTTCCACCTGGATCGGCGAATTCATCTTGCTGGCGGCGCTGTGGGGCGCGTCCTTTCTGTTCATGCGGCTGGGTGCGTCCGACTTCGGCCCTCTGCCCACGGCCGGGCTGCGCGTGGCGCTGGCCACGGTGTTCCTGTGGCCCATCATGCTGCGCCAGGGCCACTGGCCTGCGCTGCGCCAGCACTGGCGGCCCATCCTGTTTGCGGGGGTCATCAATTCGGCCATTCCATTTGCGCTGTTTTCCTGGGCTGTGCTGCACATTGCCACGGGCCTGACCTCCATCCTCAACGCCACCGTGCCGCTGTTTGGCGCGCTGGTGGCCTGGATGTGGCTGGGTGACCGCATCAACCGCCTGCGCTGGGCGGGCCTGGCGCTCGGTTTTGTGGGAGTGGCGCTGCTGGCCTGGCGTGCGCCAGCGGGCACCGGGTTCAAGAGTGACAGCGCCGAATGGGCCATTGCCGCCTGCCTGTTGGCTTCGGGCTTCTACGGGCTGTCGGCCAGCTTTGCACGGCGCTACCTCACGGGCATTCCACCGCTGGCCACCGCTACCGGCAGCCAGCTGGGCGCGGCGCTGGGACTGGCCCTGCCCACGCTGTGGTTCTGGCCTGCGCAGATGCCAGGCCTGCGCGCCTGGGGCGCCATCATTGCCATTGCGGTGCTGTGCACGGGCATTGCCTACATCCTGTACTTTCGCCTCATCGCCAGTGCCGGCCCCAGCCGGGCGCTGGCCGTGACCTTCATAACCCCCGTGTTTGCGGTTTTGTACGGCACGGTCTTCCTGGGCGAACGCATCACGCCCTGGATGGTGGGCTGCGCCGTGGTCATCGTGTGCGGCACATTGTTGTCAACCGGACTTATCAGGACACTCAGGCCCGCCCTGCCCGCCTCAGAACGGCCCTAAACTTGGCCCATGGGGTTTTCTTCGGGCTTTTGCCATCTGACCAAGTCCGTCAACGGCACCGGGCGCTGTACTGCCACATATATCCCCGGCCGCTCCCCCTGCTACTCCTGGTCTGCGGCTTCCCCGCCGCAAGGGGCTTGCCCAGGGGTTTTCCATGGGTAACAACACCCTTTTGGCCGCCACGGCGCTGATGTCGCTGCTGCTGGTGCTGGCCTGGCTGCCGCCGCGCGAGTCCTTGCACCCGTCGCGCCGCACCTTGCTGCTGCTGGGGTTGGCAGGCGGCCTCGTTTCCTGGATTTCTTTTGAGGCGCTGCGCTGGAACGCCCCCGAGCTGCGGGTGGTGGCCTACCCCACGGTGGCGGCGTTTCTGGCGCTCTTTTTCAGGTTTCCGGCGACCATCATTGCGGCGCTCATCGCCCTGGTGGCAGCGGTGCGCACTGATATGTCCGATGCGGTGCCAGCCGTTGCCGTGCTGTGCGTGTCGGTGGCCACGGGGTTGTTGTGGCGCCATGTAGGGGCACGCCTGCAGGTGCCCAAATGGGCTGCACTGATCGGCCTGACGCTGACCCTGCCCCTGGCCGTGTCTGGCAGCCTGTGGGCTACCGACGGCGCATCCGACATGGCGCGAAGCCTGCCATGGCACCACGGCGCCGGGGTGCTGATGCTGGGCGTGGGCCGGTTGCTGCTGGCCAACGGAGCACGCTCCGAGCTTTCACGCAGCGACATCCAGCAAGCCCTTGCACAACAAGAGCGCAGGCTGCGCCTGGTGCTCGACTCCATGGGTGGCGGGCACTGGGAGTGGGATGTGGTGCAGCGCCAGTTCCGCTGCCACGGCAGCTTCTACGACACCTTCGGCATCACCGCCGCCGATCTGGAGGCGCCAGACCTGTGGCAGCGCTGGTATGCCCGGCGCCACCCGCAGGATGCCGAGCGCAATGCGGCCAGGCTGGCGCGGGCCATGGACGGGCTGGAAGACAGCTACGAGGCCGAATTCAGGGTGATGGACACCGAGGGCCGCTGGCATTGGCTCATGTCGCGCGGCACGGTGGCCACGCGCGACGCCCAGAACCGGCCGACCAGCCTGATCGGCATGGACGTGGACATCACCGCCCACCGCGCGGCAGAAGATGCGCTGCGCTCGTCCGAGGCCAAGTACACGACCTTCTACCAGACGCTGCCCGACCCCGCAGGCATCTCGCGCATCTCGGACGGCCGCTACATCGACGTGAACCCCGCATTCTGCGAGGTGCTGGGGCGCCCGCGCGAGGAGGTGATCGGCCGCACATCGACCGAGCTGAACATCTGGGCCTCTGAACAGGAACGCAAGCGGCTGGTGGAGACCTTCCGCCGCGACGGCAAGGTGGACCGCCTGCCGCTGGTTGCGCAGCGCGAGGGCGGACGCATCCCGGGACTGATGTCGGCACGCTCCGTGCTTGTGGATGGCGAAAACTGTTTTGTGTTCGTTTTCCATGACATGACCGAAGCCCACCGCGCCAGTGACGAGCTGCGGGCCCTCAATGGCCTGCTGCAGCAGGCCGGCCGCCTGGCCCGGCTGGGTGCCTGGGAGGACGAGCGCGGCAAGGGCCTGGTCTACTGGTCAGACGTGTGTTTTGACATCCACGGCCTGCCCCCCGGTTCGCCGCTGCCCCACGACTACATCGACCGCCATGTGGCGCCCGCCTACCGCGAAACGCTGCGCGCCAACTTCCGCTTGAGCATTCTGGAGCGCCGCGAGTGGAGCATGGAGATCGAGGTGCTGCACACCGACGGTCGGCTGGTGTGGGTGCGCGCCATGGGCGAGCCGGTGATCGAAAACGGGCGCGTGACCCGCGTACGCGGCGTGATGCAGGACATCGACGAGGCCAAGCGCGCCGAGCAGCGCCTGCGCCAGTCCGAAGAGCGTTTCTCGCGCATCTTTCAGCTCATGCCCTACCCCATGGGCCTGTCGCACCGCCGCGACGGACGCTATGTGGACATCAACCCCGCCTGGGTGGACATGCTGGGCATCCCGCGCGAGGAGGCCATCGGCCGTACTGCGGTCGAGCTGGGCATCTTCACCGCGCACGACCGCGAAAAGCTGATTGCGGAGGTGGAGCGCTCGGGCCACCTGAGCAGCTACGAGGTCAACCTGAATGTGCGTGGCGGCCCACCCCGCACCGTGCTGCAGTCCATGCGCGCCACCGAATTCGATGGCGAGCCGTGCTGGCTGTTCTCGGTGCACGACATCACCGACCGCAAACGCAACGAAGAGCAGGTGCGGGAACGCGAGGAACTGCTCTCCCTCACCATCTCGGCGGCATCGTTGGGCCTGTGGGACTGGAATTTGCACACAGGCACCGTCACCGGCGACAGCCGCTGGCACGCCATGCGAGGCCTGGACACGCCCCACACCCCACTGGCCTCCACGCAGTGGACCGCCGGCATTGCCCCCGACGACATCGACCGCATCACCAGCGAACTGGCCCGCCACACCACCCACCCCGGCACCCCGTTCGACGCCACCTGGCGTGTGAACCAGCAGGGCGACCCCGCCCGCTGGCTGCGCAACCTGGGCAAGATAGTGGGCTTCGATGCGGCGGGCCGCCCCGCACGCATGCTGGGCGTGGCCATTGACGTCACGCCCCAGCGCGAGCAAGAGGTTCTGCTGCAGCGGCTGGCCCTGTTTGACGCCCTCACGGGCCTTCCCAACCGCGTGCTGCTGGCCCGCAAGCTGCAGGAGTGCATGGACCAGGCGCGCCAGAACGGTCGGCAACTGGGTGTGGCCTACCTGGACCTGGACGGCTTCAAGCCCGTCAACGACCGCCTGGGCCACGGCGCGGGCGACCGCCTGCTGGTGGTGGTGGGTGGCCGCCTCACACGCGCGCTGCGCCCGCTGGACACGGTGGCGCGCCTGGGCGGCGACGAGTTCGTGATCCTCATGCCCGACCTTGAATCCGTGGGCGACTGCGAGCGCATGCTGCACCGGGTGATGGACAACATCTCAGCGCCCTACACACTCGACACCGAGCGTGTGGTGGTCACTGCCAGCATCGGCTACACCGTGTTCCCGCAGGATGACGCCGACGCCGACGCCCTGCTGCGCCACGCCGACCAGGCGATGTACGCCGCCAAGCAGGCCGGGCGCAACCGGTTCCACCAGTTCGACGCTGCGCAGGAACGCGCCCTGCAACTGCAGCGCGAACAGGGCCGCCACTTGCGCGAGGCCCTGGCCGCCGCGCAGTTCACGCTGTACCTGCAGCCCAAGGTGGACATGAGGAGTGGGGCCGTGGTGGGTGCCGAAGCGCTGGCGCGCTGGCAGCACCCCGAACGCGGCCTGGTGCCGCCGGGCGAGTTCTTGCCCCTGCTGGAGGGCACCGAGCTGGAAATCGACTTTGGAGAATGGGTGGTCGAAGCCGCACTCACCGTGCTGGCGCAACTGCAGGCACACGGACTGCACCTGCCGCTGAGCATCAACATCGCCGCCCAGCACCTGCAAAACCCAGACTTTGCCGACTGGATGGCCCGGTGCATCGCCCGCCACCCAGGCGTACCCGGCCACCTGGTGGAAATCGAAATCACCGAAAGCGCCGCCCTCTACGACCTGACCGCCGTGGCGCAAACCCTGACGGCGCTGCGTGCGCTGGGGGTGGCGGTGTCGCTGGACGACTTTGGCACCGGCTACTCGTCGCTGACCTACCTGCGCCGCCTGCCCATGGACACGCTCAAGATCGACCAGAGTTTTGTGCACGGCATGATGGGCGACCCCGGCGACCTGGCCATCGTGCAGGGGGTCATCGGCCTGGCCCGCTCCTTCGGCTACCGCGTGATTGCCGAAGGCGTGGAAACCATCGAACAAGGCCAGATGCTGCTGCAGCTGGGCTGCATGCAGGCCCAGGGCTACTGTATCGCCCGGCCCATGCCGCTGCAGGATTTCACCGGCTGGACGCCAGGGTGGCAACCGCCGGTGGGGTGGCAGAAAAACCGGCCTGCGTGATTGCGCTCCGGCCGGAGTCTCGCCCCGCTCTGGCCCGGTGCCAGCGCACTGCGCCGATGGCAAAAAATCCGGGCGTTGCGACCGCCAAGGCGGTAAAAATGAATCTCCGTTCTTTTCTTACTATCGGAGGGGTCCCATGAGCGCTTTGACTTTGACCAACAGCACCTCGTACATCGCCCAGTACGTGATTCACCGGGGTGGGCTGGCCCTCGCCCGCCTGCCGAGCCTCGCCCCCGGCGCGACGCTATCCGTCCCGGAGGCCGAAACTTTCGAGATCACGGCCAGCACCATACTGGAAGGCAACACCTATACCTCCGCACCGATAGCAGTCAGTGGTGCAACCCGTTTTCTGGCGCAGGTGAAGCAGCAGCGCGCCCAGCAAACCTACGAATTCGAAGTGGTGACAACACCCAGTAGCGTTGCCAACCAGATGCAATTCGAAAAAACCAGCCTTGGCCCGGTGACCTTCCAGATCACGCACCAAGGTGTGCCAGTGCAAGACGTCGTAGTGCCTGACTCATTCGTGCAGGTCACGGTGGAAATCAGCGATGTCTACTCCGTCTACGCCGTCATCAATGGCATCACGACTGACAGCGTGACCACATCCAATCCCAACGCCACCGTCACAGCAGTGTCCGAAGCGACCGACATGGAGTTTGGCTACTTCACCCTGGTAATCTCCTGAGCCCTGGCGTGCCAAGCACCACGCGAACAGCACGGAGGCCTTTGCACGGAGCCCACTGCGGGTCGAAAAGGCTCGTCACCCCACCAGGTCCTTCACCTGTTGCAGCGCCGCCGGGTCTTCCATCGTCGTCAAGTCACCCGGGTCGCGCCGCTCGGCGACGGCCTGGAGCGCGCGGCGCAGCAGTTTGCCGCTGCGGGTCTTGGGCAGCACGGTCACGAAGTACACACGCGACGGCCGGGCCACGGCGCCGAGCTGGTGGTCCACCTGCTTCATCACTTCGCCTTCGAGCTTGAGGCGCGCCGCATCGTCCGTGAGGCCCGACGCATCGCGTGCCACGGCAAATGCCATGGCGACCTGGCCCTTCAGGCTGTCGGCGACGCCCACCACGGCCACTTCGGCGATGTTGGGGTGGGAGGCAATGCTCTCCTCGATCTCGCGCGTGCCCAGGCGGTGGCCTGCCACGTTGATCACGTCGTCCGTGCGGCCCAGGATGAAGTGGTAGCCGTCGGCGTCGCGGATGCCCCAGTCGAAGGTGCTGTAGATCAGCCGACCGGGAATGCTCTTCCAATAGGTGTTCACAAAACGTGCATCGTCGCGCCACACGGTCTGCATGCAGCCGGGGGGCAGCGGGCCCTCGATGGCGACCACGCCTTTCTGGTTGGGGGCGGTCAGCTCTTCGCCGTTGCTCTCGTCGATCAGCTTGACGTGGTAGCCGTACATGGCCTTGCCGGGGCTGCCAAAGCGCGTGGTCTGCTGCTCCACGCCATTGGCCAGCGTCAGGATGGGCCAGCCGGTTTCGGTCTGCCAGTAGTTATCGATGATGGGAACCTGCAGCGCGTCGCTGATCCACTGGGCCGTGGGCTCGTCCAGCGGCTCGCCCGCCAGCCACAGGGCCTTGAGGGTGGAGACGTTGTACTTCCTGAGCCAGCTGGCGTCCTGCTTCTTGAGCACCCGCACCGCCGTGGGTGCCGAGAACATGTGGGTGACCTGGTACTTTTCGACAATGCTCCACCACACACCGGCATCGGGTCGCGTGGGCAAGCCTTCGTACATGATGGTCGTCATTCCCGCGATCAGCGGGCCATAGACGATGTAGCTGTGACCCACCACCCAGCCGATGTCGCTGGTCGCAAAGTAGGTGTCACCCGCTTTGGCATCAAAGATGTGCTTCATGCTGGCGGCCAGCGCCACGGTGTAGCCACCGGTGTCGCGCTGCACGCCCTTTGGTTTGCCCGTGGTGCCGCTGGTGTACAGCGTGTAGCTAGGGTGGGTGGACTCCACCCATTCGCACGGCACCACGGTGTTCAGGTGCTGCTCGCGCAGCGGCACCCATTCATGGTCGCGGCCCGGCTGCAGGTGCATGGGGGCCAAGCCGCGGTTCACCATGAGTACAGCGGCGGGCTTGTGTTTGGAGAGCGCAATGGCATCGTCCAGCAATGGCTTGTAAGGCACCACCTTGCCACCGCGCGACCCGGCATCGGCGCTGACCACAGCCACGGGTTCGGCGTCTTCGATGCGCGAAGCCAGCGAGCCCGAGGCAAAGCCGCCAAACACCACGGAATGCAGTGCACCAATGCGCACGCAGGCCAGCATGGCAAAGGCGGCTTCGGCAATCATGGGCATGTAGATGAGCACGCGGTCGCCCTTCTTCACCCCCAGGCTCTGCAGCACGGCTGCCATGCGCTGCACCTCGGCATGCAGCTCGGCAAAGCTGTAGCTGCGCTCGGTGTCGGTTTCGGCGGAGATGGCCACCAGCGCGGCCTGGCTGGCGCGCGTGGCCAGGTGCCGGTCTACTGCGTTGTGGCACAGGTTGGTGGTGCCGCCCACAAACCATTTGGCAAAGGGCGGGTTGCTGTAGTCGCACACCTGCTGGGGCTGCGTCTTCCAGTCGATCAGCTGCGCCTGTTCGCTCCAGAAGGCGTCGCGGTGGTCGATGGACTGGCGGTAGAAATCAGCGTAAGCGGTCATTGTGGGGGTCTCCTCGGCATCTCTCTCGGCCTGCCAAGACAGCAGGTTTTGAATTCATAATTATTCATAACGGGCTTGCGGCAAACTGACGCAGGGCTTGGCATCGGCCCTGAATCCATTTACACGGCGCCACATCTCCATGGACAAAGCGACTGCCGCCCTGCATTGGGCGCTGTTCCTGTGTACCGGATGCCTTTTCGTCTGCACCGCTCCCTTGTATTACCGGAAGCACCCGGCATGCAAGGAATCTTTGGGGATGACGATTTTTGATATAGAAATAACTATTTCACTACTTAATGCATATACTTCAATACTATGTGGTCCACCCTCATCATGACGCTGCCGACGCAGCCCAACGCCGTGCGGCTGCGCATCTGGCGCAATCTCAAGGCACTGGGTTGCGCCGCCCTGCGCGACGGCGCCTACCTGCTGCCTGAAGAACACGCAGGCCTGCTGGCGCCCATCGCCGCCGAGGTGCGGGAACACGGGGGGACGGCCATGCTGCTGACCCTGACCGCTCCTGACAACATGCAGCGCCAGGAGATCGAAGCGCTGTTCGACCGCACGGAAGCCTTCACGCAGTGGCGCGACACGGTCAGCGCTTTGCAAGCCGAGCTCGCACAGCTCACGGAAACCGAAGCGCGCCGTCGCCAGCGCAACGTTGCCGATGCACTGCAGGCACTGCACCGCATCGACTACTACCCCGGCGCCGCAGCCGCGCAGGCCGATGCTGACCTGGTCAGCCTGCGGCAGGCCCTGGACGTTTGCTTCTCGCGGGGGGAGCCTGCCGCCCTGCCCGCCCATGGCATCAAGCGCCTTGACACCGCCCAGTTCCAGAACCAGCGCTGGGCGACGCGGGCGCGGCCCTGGGTGGACCGACTGGCCTGCGCCTGGCTGATCCGCCGATTCGTTGACCCGGGTGCGCGTTTTGTGTGGCTGGCCGATCCGGCATCGCCGCCTGCTGATGTCCTGGGCTTTGACTTTGACGGCGCCCGGTTCACCCACGTGGGAGCCCTGGTGACCTTTGAGGTGCTCGTTGCCAGCTTTGGGCTCGAAGCCGACTCCCGCCTGCAGCGCCTGGCCCGCGCCGTGCACTACCTGGACACGGGCGGCATGCCCGTGCCCGAGGCCGCGGGGCTGGAGGCCGTGCTGGCCGGCCTGCGCGAAGTGCATGCCGATGACGACGCCCTCGCCCAGGCCGCCGCGCAGGTGTTTGACGCCCTGTATGCCGTACCGCCCACCCTTCCACCCTCCCAGGCTCCGCTGACCAGTGCCGCACCATGACCACCCTTACCCCTGCGCCCACCCCCTCCGACCTGGACCGCCCCACCCCCGTAAGCTTTGGTGAGGCCTTCCTGTTCTGGCTCAAGCTGGGCTTCATCAGCTTTGGCGGGCCAGCGGGCCAGATCGCGATCATGCATGCCGAGCTGGTGGAGCGCCGCCGCTGGATCAGCGAAAAGCGATTTCTGCACGCACTCAACTACTGCATGCTGCTGCCCGGCCCCGAGGCGCAGCAGCTGGCCACCTATATCGGCTGGCTCATGCACCGCACCTGGGGCGGCATCGTGGCCGGGGCGCTGTTTGTGCTGCCTTCGCTCTTCATCCTGATTGCGCTGTCGTGGGTGTACCTGCGGTTTGGCGATGTGCCGGTGGTGGCGGGCATCTTCTATGGCATCAAACCCGCCGTGACCGCACTGGTGCTGCACGCAGCGCACCGCATTGGCACGCGGGCTCTCAAGAACCGCTGGATGTGGGGCATCGCTGCCGCATCGTTTGTAGCCATCTTTGCGTTCGATACGCCCTTCCCTGCCATCGTCCTGACGGCCGGGCTGATAGGCTACTTTGGCGCACAACGCTGGCCTGGCGTGTTTGCCCTCGGAGGCGGCCATGCCGACGGCCACAAGGGCTACGGCCCAGCACTGATCGACGACGACACCCCCACGCCCCCCCACGCCCGCTTCTCACGCAGCCATCTGGCCAAGGTGCTGGCGGCCGGGCTGGCGCTGTGGCTGGTGGCCATGGCAACGCTGGTCGTCACCCAGGGGGTACAAGGCACGCTCACGCAGATGGGCTGGTTCTTTACCAAGGCCGCGCTGGTCACCTTTGGCGGCGCTTATGCCGTGCTGCCGTACGTCTACCAGGGCGCGGTGGAGCAATACCAGTGGCTCAGCGGCCCGCAGATGATCGACGGCCTGGCGCTGGGCGAGACCACGCCCGGCCCGCTGATCATGGTGGTGGCCTTCGTCGGCTTCGTGGGCGGCTGGCTGCAGCAGGTGTGGGGGCCGGAAGCGCTGTTTGCAGGCGCTGCTGCCGCCGCCACGGTGGTGACGTTTGTGACCTTTCTGCCCTCGTTCATCTTCATCCTCGCGGGCGGCCCGGCGGTAGAGGCCACCCACGGCAAGCTCGGTTTCACCGCCCCGCTGTCGGCCATCACCGCCGCAGTGGTGGGTGTGATCCTGAACCTGGCGCTGTTTTTTGCCTACCACCTGCTATGGCCCAAGGGTTTTGGCGGGGCGTTCGATGCCGTGTCGGCGGTGATCGCCGTGGGCGCACTGGTGGCGCTGTTTCGCTTCAAGCTGGGGGTGATGCCGCTGCTGGGGCTGTGCGCGGCCGTGGGGTTGGCAGTGACCTTCCTCAAACCCTGGCTGGCCTGAACCAATTGTCATCCACTTCCCGGGAGTATCCCCATGCAAGCACGTCCCCAAGCCCTTCCCCTTGACCCGGCCACGCTGCCCGGGCTGTCCGAAAGGCTGCTGCGAAGCCACCACCAGAACAACTATGGCGGTGCGGTGGCGCGGCTCAACGCCATCCGGGCGCAGCTCTCGGGGCTGGACTTTGCCTCCACGCCCGGCTTTGTCGTCAACGGACTCAAGCGCGAGGAGCTGATGGCCAGCAATTCGATGCTGTTGCACGAACTGTACTTTGGCAGCCTGGGCGGCGGTGGCGCCGCCCCTGCCCCCGGCATGTTGCTGGCCCTGGCAGCCAGCTTTGGCAGCGCGGAGCGCTGGCGTGAAGAGTTTGTCGCCATGGGCAAGGCACTGGGCGGCGGCTCGGGATGGGTGCTGCTGGTGTTCCAGCCGCGCGATGGCACGCTCGTCAACCAGTGGGCCAGCGACCACACCCAGGCTGCTGCCGGTGGGGTGCCCATCCTCGCGTTGGACATGTATGAACATGCCTACCACCTCGACCACGGCGCTGCAGCGGGCGCGTATGTCGATGCCTTCATGGCCAATATGGGGTGATCTCACTTTCCGTGCAGAAAACCCGGTTAAGAGCTACGGGTTAACCCGCACTTTTTTATTGTCTGGAATTATCAGTAGCGAATACGTAGACTGCAGCAGGCTTGCGACCACGCCAGCCACGGGAGGACCAGCTTGTCTAGCTACTACCTACGTTTCGTTGGCGCCGATACCCTGCCCAAATCGCTATCTAAGCGGGAAGTCGAAGAGTGCTTTGGGCTGAGCATTGAAGACATCCAGGAGCTGCGCCCGCCCCGGTTCAGAGGAGGGCAAGCCAGGATACGGCCAGTTTTGACTCATAAGCCTTTTGGTTATTAAAGAATCGTCATTTATTCCTTCTTGTATTGACGTGTCACCCTTGACTCGCCAGAAGCTTGCTCACTTGACCTCTGGCGCTTCACCACCACGCTTTTTACGAGAAGATTTCTGCGTCGGTCTGAACTGCTCCACCAGTTCACGCAAGGTGCCAGCTTCGGCCTTGTGCTGTGCAACTGCCTGAAGAGCTTGCTGTAGCTCGGCCGATTGCGCCTGGTGCGCCCTGGTGATTTCGGCCAAGGAGGCGCGAGCACCGTCTGTTTCTGCCGCCAACCTGCTCTGTGCAGCATTGGCTTCGAGTAGTTTGGCGTGACAGTCGCGTTCGGTCTCTGCTAGCTTGCCTCGCAATTGCTCCAATTGCTTTTCCGTCTGGGCACGCGCGGTTCGCTCTCGGTCAATTTCCCGAAGCGCCCGGTGCTCCGCTTCGGTAGATCGCTGGGTGGCTTCATCAATAGCTGCACGTCCTTTTTCCAACTCGGCGCTGAAATGCTGCCTGCTCTTCGATTGCTCCAGCTTCAGCTCATCCACATGCCTGGACAGCGCCTCACCTCTCGCTGTACTCGCAGCGTGCGCACGCCGTTCTTGCTCAAGCTCTGCAGCAAAGGTCTGAGCTCGGGTCTCCAGTTCGGTGACTTTGGTCTGTGCGGTCTGTATCTGGGTCTCCAGGACGGCGCTTCGCTGCAGAGCTTCCTGCAGGTCTGCCTGTGCACTCTGGGCCTCTGCGTGTGCCTCGACGCGCAGGACTGCAAGCTCCTCGCGCGCCAACTCCGTTGCCTGGGTCCACAGCACGCTGACCGCCTGGCCTGCGGCCACTTTAAGCGCCTCCGGTAGATCGGGGTGATCGATCTCCACCCGAGCCTTGCCGCGCAGATCCTCCCAGAACTTGGCCAGCGCTTCGGCCGGGGCGCTCATGGAGCCCTTGCGCACATGCTGATAGAGCTTGCTGGCTGTGGGCGTGATGCCGTATCGGAAGAACAGCAACGCGCAAACCTCGCGGTACAACGCTTTCGTGTCGCTGAAACGCTCCCGCAGGGCCTCAACTTCGGCTTGGATTTCTGATTCTTCGCTCATTCGCAAATAATACAACGTATAACGTATATATCAATGAGATAATTTTCAATCTCTGGACATAATTACTCTAATGTCCATAGAATTTGGCTCATGAGCAGTTTGATCGTCCCACCGGCCGTTTTGGCGCATCTTGAGCCTTTGGAGGGCTTGGTGCTACCCCTTCACCTGTCCGGAGAGCGTGGCCGAAATCGGGCCCAGGGCCTGCCCCAGGTCGCGGCCAATGACGACCGCTCTGCAGTTTTGGCTTGGCTGGCGCGCTACAAGGATTCACCGGCCACGCTGGCCAGCTATCGCAAGGAGGCGGAAAGACTGCTGCTTTGGTGTGTGCACCAGCATGGAAAGGCCCTGTCCGATCTGACCCACGAGGATTTCCTGGTCTACGAGTCCTTTCTGGAAGATCCCCAACCGGTTGATCGATGGGTCATGCAGGTCGCACAGAAGGCGCCGAGGTCCTCGCCCCACTGGCGTCCGTTCGCCAAGCCGCTGGACCGGCAAAGCCAGCGCCAGGCACTCTCGATCCTCAACAGCCTCTTCAACTGGCTGGTTCAAGCCGGATATCTGGCGGGCAACCCCTTAGCTCTGCGCCGCCGCAAATCTGTGGCGCGACCCGCCAAGACCAGCAGGTTCCTGCCCCACGAACACTGGGCGCAAGTACGCGCAACGATTGAGTCCCTTCCCACGAGCACGCCTCGCCTCGCTCTCCAAGCGGCCCGATATCGGTGGCTCTTCTCACTCCTCTACATCGGTGGCCTGCGGATTTCGGAGGTCTGCAACAACTCCATGGGCGACTTTTACTGGCGACGGGGAGCCGATGGACGGGAGCGCTGGTGGCTGGAGATTCGTGGCAAGGGAGAAAAAACCAGAGTGATCCCCGCGACAGACGAGTTGATCTCAGAGCTGATGCGCTACCGAAAGTCGAATGACCTGGGACCTCTACCTCGTGAGGGCGATTCCGCCCCACTGCTCCTGCCGTTGATTGGTGGGTCTAAACCTATGGGACGCAGTGCGGTGCATGAGTTGGTCAAGACTATCTTCCGTGAAACCGCAGCCCGCCTGCGCGCGCTAGGTCCTGACCACGAGGCCGCTGCCTCTCATGTAGAGCAGGCCTCCGCCCACTGGATGCGCCATACGGCGGGGACTCACCAGAGCGACAACATGGATCTGAAGGCCGTGCGTGACAACCTGGGCCACGCGAATATCGCTACCACCAGTATTTATGTGCATACGGAGGATGATGCTCGCCATGACCAAACCTCCAGCGGGCACAGGGTGGGATGGTCGACAACCTGAGGTTTGCCCTTCCTCGCGAAGCTGAAGATAATCATGCTTCGTGCAATTTGTCCAGAATATTGGACAAATCAGCGGATTTTGAGTAAAACAGTGAACATATGAATTCACAGGATAGCTCTTTCGTTCTCCAACGCCAGTTGCTGCTGCAGTTCGGTGACAGGCTGCGCCGCCTGCGCAAAGCACGCAAGCTAAGCACCGTGGAAATGGCCAAGCGCGTGGGGATTTCTCGCACGACGCTCAGTGCTGTCGAGGCGGGTGATCCTGCTCCCTCCATCGGGACGTACTTGCGTGTCATGGCCGAGTTAGGCATTGGCGCAGATCTGGCCCTGCTGGCAGGTGATGTGATCAACCCAGCGCCGGCCGACTCGGCGGCAGCGCGGTCGCTGCGCAGCGCGCCTCAGGTGCAGGTCAGGGTATATACGGACAACACGCGTCACAACACACAGGATTTGCAGAGCCTGGTGCTGCACGAGGAAGCGGTCAAGTATGTGCGCTCGCACCCGTTGGTGCTGCGGGAGGCAAAACAGACCCTTGATACGTGGCTCGGCTCCGGCAATCAGCGTTCCACTGTTCTGTGGTTGGAGTGGAAAGACATTCTTGAACAGGGCAAGTGGAGCAAGGCTTTGGGTAGAACCAGGCATGCGCAAGAGCTGCGGCAGGCGTCGCCCTTGACGCCAGTGTTGCCGACCGCTGAACGGATGAGGATCCTTGGCGAAATCTCCAAGCTCAAAAAGGGAATCGTCCTGGGCAAGGAGTCGGCGCCTTGAACCGCGACGAACTTGAGCACCTCATCCGCGCCAGCGCCACTATCACCAATGAATACGAGTTCGTGATAGTCGGAAGCCAGTCGATCCTTGGCCAAATTCCCTATCCGGAGCCAGAGTTCAAAATGTCTGCGGAAGCGGATATCTACCCGCGTAACGCGCCTGAGTTGGCCGACAAGATCGACGGGAACATTGGCGAGGGGTCGGAGTTCCACCGAGTCCATGGTTTCTATGCCCAGGGGGTAGGCCCGGAAACAGCCTTACTGCCCGAGGGCTGGCAGACTCGTCTGTGGAAGATTCAGAACGGAAACACCGACAGCCGTATTGGCTGGTGCTTGGACGTGGTGGATCTGTTCTTGTCCAAGGCGGCAGCCGCACGCGAGAAGGATCAGGTGTTCTGCCGAGCGTTGCTCAAGCATGGTCATGTTCAGTTGCAGCAGGCCCTGGACCTCGTCCCTGCAATGCCACTCATGGAGGATGAGTGCAAACGCCTTGCAGCTCGCATTCGGAGATGGGGCAAGAATCTTGGGTAGCCACCCTCCCTATAATTCACCCACGATGCCACGGCGCTTCATTGCGGTTCTGATTCTCCACTTTCTACTGTGCGTGGGGTTTTCCGCTGCCGGTTTGAATCCGACATTTACGCTGTCTCAAGAGCAGATGCTGACCGAGCACAGTCCGAATACTGGCCCAGGAATTCCCGTCGCGTTCTCCGATGCGGACGATCATGCCTTGATGGATGACAAGGGTGACCTTCCAGACCAGCTGGAACCGCGCGCATTGCTCACCTCGGACACGCCGGATCCTGTCGCAGCCATCCCACTGCGCGTAAACAAAGCGCCATCCGCGATCACAGATCCCCCTCACAAACCGCCGAAGACGTCAGGCCTCTTCGCCTGATCATCTGCGCGCGTAGTTAACGCTCGGGGCCACATGTCACACGGCCCCTATGCCATGGTCAGCCGCAACTCGTGGGCATCGCCCATCGAGTGCTTGCACGCTGCATGAGTCACTGCTTTCGTTTGAATTTCCTCGGTTCAGGCACTCCGGTCCACACCCGGATCTGTTGATGTGCCAGTACCTAACCCCATAAAACTCCATCATGGAAATTGCCATACTTTTCGCTTTGATCCTCCTCAATGGCCTGTTTGCCATGTCCGAGATCGCTTTGGTCACGGCCCGCAAAACCCGGTTGCAAAAGCTGATTGATGAAGGCGACAGCGGCGCCGCTGCCGCCGTGAAGCTGGGCGAAGACCCCACGCGTTTTCTCTCCACCATCCAGATCGGCATCACCTCGATTGGCGTCTTGAACGGTATCGTGGGCGAAGCGGCACTGGCCGGTCCTTTGGCACTCTGGCTGGAGTCCTTGGGTGTACCACTTCCCTACGGCAACTATGCCGCCACTGGCTTGGTGGTGGTGCTGATCACGTACTTCTCCATCGTGGTGGGCGAACTGGTGCCCAAGCGCATCGGTCAGTCGCACCCTGAAACCTTTGCCCGCCTGGTGGCCCGGCCCATCAACTTCCTGGCTATTGCCACCAAGCCGTTTGTGCTGCTGCTGTCCACATCCACCCGCACGCTGCTGCGCCTGATGGGTGTGAAGGAAACCAGCGGCAGCCCGGTGACCGAAGAAGAGATCCACGCCATGCTGGTGGAAGGCACCACTGCGGGCGTGATCGAATCGCATGAGCACACCATGGTGCGCAACGTGTTCCGGCTGGACGACCGGCAGATCGGCTCGCTGATGGTGCCGCGTGGCGATGTGGTTTGTCTGGATGTGGATGCGTCGTTTGAAGACAACCTGCGCCGCATAGAGGAGTCCGATCACGCACGTTTCCCAGTCATACGGGGCGGCATGGACAACATCTTGGGCGTGATCAACGCGCGCCAGTGGCTGTCGCGCACGCTGCGCGACAAGGCGAGCGGCGGCCTGGCCGACCAGCCGCTGCAGACAGCGCTGTATGTGCCCGAGACCATCACGGGCATGGAGCTGCTGGACAACTTCCGCCTGTCGGACGTGCACATGGCGTTTGTGATCGATGAATACGGCGAGGTGCAGGGCATCGTCACGCTGCAGGACCTGATCGAGGCCATCACCGGAGAGTTTCAGCCGCGCGACCCGGAGACCTCCTGGGCGCTGCAGCGCGAGGACGGCAGCTGGCTGCTGGACGGCCACATCCCCGTACCCGAGCTGAAAGACCGCCTGAACCTGGATGCCGTGCCCGAGGAAGAACGCGGCCGCTACCACACCCTCAGCGGCATGGTGATGCTGCTTACTGGGACCCTGCCTAGGGTGACGGACAGCGTGGAGTGGGAGGGCTGGAAGCTAGAAGTGGTGGACATGGATGGCAAGACCATCGACAAGATCCTGGCCACGCGCGTTCCTCTGAAAGAACAACCCGAGATCTCGCTGGAGACGACATCGTGAAGTTGCAATGGTCCGGCGATCACAAGCTGCCTGGCTCTCGCAGCAATTCGCCTCATCGATGGCGCCTTGCGTTCGCCGTTTTGGCGGTGACCGTGGGCGCTGCCTGTATGGACGGCTATCCCAAGCAAGACGTTAAGGTCGCATACCCCCTGGATATGACCCAAGACCAGCGCATTGCGCAAATGAATGCGCTGGGAGTCGATGCCCATCCAGACCGCCGATGGAGCTACGACCTTTTGCCTGGCTGCGTTCTTCGCATTGACTTCGACGGAAAGGCCGGCCCACGCCCCTCCATCGACATCCCTCTACTGGGAGCTGCAGTCAGGGTAGCAACAGACAAGGAGGACGAGACGTTCGACGTTGAAGTCAGACCGACCAGTCCAGCACCACCCAACGGAGTGGCGGTCCTTGAGGCGCAAGAGTGGGCACACGCCATTGGCATGTCCAGGTTGCTGCGGGTTGTTGAGAAGGGATGCGCAGATGGCTGAAACTCAGCTTGGTTGCCTGGGAACAAGCGCTTTGCTGAGCCAAAGCACAAGGAGTTACGGATGCGCCTGACCACTCGTAGCCGGTGTGCGCTGGTGGCGATTACGGATGTTGCGCTTCGCTGCAGCAGTGGCCCTGTCGCGCTATCCACCGTCAGCGCGCGCCACGGCATATCACTGTCATACCTTGAAACCCTCTTCAGCGCCTTGCGTCGAGCTGGTCTGGTTGTGAGTACCAGGGGGCCTGGCGGCGGATATTCGCTGGCAAGAAGCGCACGCGATATTACCGTCGCGGACATATCTCGGGCCTCTGAGCAGGGAAAATCTGAACCCATCCCTCATGACCACGACACCATGAGCGCCCAACAAGGGGCCATGACCCATGAGTTGTGGAGAGCATTCCATCAAACGGTGGAAGACTATTTGCGGTCCGTTACTCTGGCTGACTTGGTGGAGCGTCATCTCGCTACTGGATGTGCCGTGGAGGAACCACCTGCGGCGGCGCCAACACCAAAACGGCTTGCTCCGCCAAAACGGCAACTTCCGCGTGAGAATGTGCCAAACTCGGTTTTTGCGCTGGGTGCGGCCATACGCACGAGATCGTGACGCGGGTCCAAGGGGGATCTACACCGTACGGATTCCTCGGTGCCTCTGTACATAGCTGCAAGACCCTGATACCAGGTGTTAGATGTGGGTTTCTGCGAGACAAGCAGCAGTCTGCGGCTATCATTGCGACGAATTCTCAATTGCCTGCTCCCAATTTCATGCACCGACTGCTCGCAGTCATCCTGTTGCTCTCTTTCTTCTGCCAGGCCTTCGCAACGGCCCGCCAGACGGCTGCGTTCGACCACGAGGGGGAGTTCCAGGCGATGCATGCTGAAATGCATCTGGAAGGCTCCGCCCACCACCATGATGAACACGGTGTGGCGCACCAAGACGATTCCCAGGAGTCGATCCAGCACATGCTGGCGGACGCAGGCCCAGGGACCGCAGCACTTTTCCACTTCCCCCAGCTGTCGCTTCCTCTCGACCGCTCGCCCGCACCGGCTGTGACCGCCGAATCCGTCAGCCCGTCCCCTCATCTGGACGGTTTACGACGACCTCCCCGACTGATTTCCTGATCCACCCTTAGCGCCGCGCTTTCCACACGAAAGCGGGGTTGTTCATCGGTGCGGTACTACTTTGATCAGGCGCTGATGCGTCAACGATCCTGGTTTGCCGCCTTTGATCGGTCAGGAATCACGTGCGTTTTGTTATTTCCGGGCTTGCGGTGCGTTGTGCCGCAGGCTGTGCTTTGAGCTGCGTCCTCGTTGGCGCTGCGGTTGCGCAGTCCAATACCGCCCCATCGCTTTCAGCCACGGCATCGCCCGTGGCTCCAACACTGGCACAAGCTGTCGAGGCTGCATGGCAGCGCGCCACACAGGCGAGAGAAGCCGAAGGTCAGACACAGCGGGCTACTGCCGAACGGGTGGCGATCTCCAGCCTGTGGGCGGCCCCCCCCGCAGTGGAGTTTTCCTACCGGGACGACCGCTGGCAAACGTCGGCAGGACGCAGGGAAGCCGAGGCCGGCCTGGCGTGGCCGCTGTGGTTGCCTGGGCAGCGCAATGCACGCGGCGCTGCTGTGGATGCCGACGTAGAGCTGTCGCAGGCTGCCGTTCAAGCGGGACGCCTGCATTTCGCGGGCCTGGTGCGGGAAGCCGCCTGGGGCATTGCCGCGCAAAAGGCCGAGTCCGACTTGGCGGATGCCCAAGTGCGATCTCTGCAGGAGATCTCCGACGACGTACGGCGCCGTGTCAAAGCGGGTGATCTGGCCCACGCGGATGGGCTTGCCGCTCAATCCGAGGCTCTGGCTGCGCAATCTGCACAGATGGCTGCACGCCAGCGTCTGAACGCCAGCCAGTCGCAATGGATGACCCTGACGGGCATAGCCCTGGCGCCTGATCTCACGTCTGTCCCGGTTTCTGATGGTGCCGCAGTTTCACCAGGCGGGGCGCACTTCGCCGTTGAAACGCACCCCGATGCGCGTGTCGCTGCACTGACGGTTGAGCGCGCTCGCAAGCGGCTGGACGTGGTGGCCGCCACGCGGCGCGACCCTCCAGAGCTCTTGCTGCGCATCCGACAAGACACCCCCGGGCGGGGTGAGTCGGCTCAAAACAGCATCGGCGTCGGCCTGCGCATTCCCCTGGGCACAGCGAGCCGCAACCAACCTCTGCAAGCTGCCGCACTGAGTGAGCTGGACGTAGCGCTGACCACGAAACAGCGAACCGAGGAGCGGCTGGCTGCTGACGCAGCGATGGCGCAGGCTGCGGTGCACACGGCCGAGCAGCAACTGGAGGCAGAGCGCCAGCGCTCGGCACTCCTGCGGGAGCGTGCCACGCTCATTGATCGGTCTTTCAAAGCTGGAGAAACACCGCTGCCGGAGTTGTTGCGCGCGCTCGCTGCAGCTACCCAGGCCGACACCAGCTTCGCGCGCCAGCAAGTGGCTCTGGGCCTGGCCCGCGCCCGCTTCCAGCAATCTCTCGGAATCCTTCCATGAATCTCTTGAATCTATTCCCCTCTCGTTACCGCCTCTCATTGCTGGGAGCAGGCTTGGCCTTGCTGGTGCTTGCCGGAACACCCAGCTATGCCGCGCCAGGAGCGCACGGTCCTAATGGCGAGCACTTGGATGCCCCCGCTCAAGCTGGTGCCAACAGCGGCCCCGTGCCTAGTTTTGAAGCGCGCTCGGAAGCCTTCGAGTTGGTGGGCCGACTGCAGGGCGGAGAGTTGTCCATCCTGATCAACCGTTTTGCCACCAACGAACCTGTGCTCAATGCCACCGTCGAAGTAGAGACAGCCAATCTCAAGGCCCCTGCCAAGTTCCATGCGGACATGGGCGACTACGCCATCGACGATGCCAACATGCTCAAGGCCCTGGCGGCGCCCGGTGACCATCCCATGGTGATCACCGTACTGGCGGGCAATGACTCCGACCTTCTGGACGGCACCCTCACGGTCGCGGGCGCCGTGCTCGACGACCATGGCCACTCCCACGACGACGGGCACGCCCATGGGCCCTCCCGAACGGTCTGGCTGGCTCTGGCCTTGGTCGTCTTGGCGGCGGTCGGTTGGTTCTTTGGTCGCACGCCAAAGGCTGCAGGTACGTCCTCCAAAGGAGGTTCGCTGTGAACTCATCGATGGAAAAAACCAAGGCAACCAGCATGTTTCATGTTTTCGGCTTGAGTGTCATCACGTGCATCGCGGCGATGTTCCCACCTGTTGCCGTCGCAGCGCCAGGTGCCCATGGGCCGAACGGTGAGCATCTAGATGCCCCCACGGCGGTCAGCGCATCCGGTTTGATGCGGTTGCCAGACGGCAGTGTCAACGTTCCGATGCTCGCCCAACGGCGCCTGGGTATCCGCACACAGTTGACCCCTGAAACCCAGGCCGCCGCCACCATCGAGTTGTCAGGCCGTGTGGTCGTGGACCCCAATGCGAGTGGTCGTGTCCAGGCGATCCATGGGGGACGGATCGAAGCGGGACCACGCGGTCTGCCGGTCGCCGGCCAGACCGTGCGGCAAGGAGAGGTGCTGGCCTATGTGGCCCATCACGCCGAGCCCTATGCCCAGGCCAACCAGCAGGCCCAGCTGGCCGAGTTGCGCAGTGGCCGGGAACTGGCCGCACAGCGGGTGCAGCGGCTGCAGTCCCTTGAAGGCACGGTGCCGCGCAAGGAGATCGAGGCCGCACGTGCTGAGCTACAGAGCCTCACCGCGCGCGAGAAAAGCATTGGCGCGAGCCTTGCGGCCCGAGAGGCCTTGCGGGCTCCCGTCTCCGGGGTGATTGCCAGGGCCGACGCGACCAAAGGCCAAGTGGTCGAGGCTCGCGAAGTCTTGTTCGAGGTGATTGACCCTGCACGAGTGTTGGTGGAGGCCACTACGGCAGATCCTGGCTTGCCCGCACGCACGGGTACAGCCCACTTGCAGGGGGTGCTTGGCGTCAAGTTGCAGCTGATCGGCGCTGCGCGCAGCCTGCGTGATGGCGTCCTCCCGATGACTTTCAGGGCCGTCCCGCAGCAATCGGGCACAGCCTTGCCGCTGGCGGTCGGACAGCCCGTCACCGTCGTGGCCTCGCTGAACGAGCAGGTCAAGGGCTTCGTCCTGCCTGCGCAGGCCGTCGTGCGCAACGGTGCCAACGAGCCGGTGGTCTGGATCAAGTCCGGTGCAGAGCGCTACATTCCCCAGCCGGTGCAGTACCGGTCCCTGGACGCCGCCACGGTGGTCGTCACGCAGGGCCTGGGCGCTGACAACCGCGTGGTGGTGCAAGGTGCGCCGCTGATCGCACAGATCCGCTGAACGGAGCCCACGCAATGTTCAATTGGATCGTAAGGAACAGCCTTCACAACCGCCTGTTCGTCCTGGCGGTCGCGGCGCTGCTGATGGTCTACGGGGCCATCACCGCATGGCGCACGCCGGTCGATGTGTTTCCCGACCTCAACAAACCCCTGGTCACCGTCTTGACGGAAGCAGGAGGTATGGCACCCGAAGAAGTCGAGCAACTGGTGACCTTCCCTCTGGAGACCGCGCTCAACGGCATGCCGGGGGTCACGCGCGTGCGCTCCACGTCCGGCGTGGGCCTGTCCATCCTCTATGCCGAGTTCGATTGGGGGACGGACATCTACCGCAACCGCCAGCTCGTGGCGGAGCGCCTGGCACTGGTGCGGGAGCAACTCCCCGGAGGCATTACGCCCGTCATGGGACCGGTGTCTTCCATCATGGGCGAAGTCATGCTCATCGCACTGCCGTTGGCAGCAGGCGATGGTAAGGCCGCCGCAGCGACACCCATGCAGGCCCGTGAGTACGCGGACTTCGTGCTGCGCCCAAGACTGCTGTCGATTCCAGGGGTTTCACAGGTCATCCCCATCGGCGGCGAAGTGCGCCAGTTGCGGGTGGAGCCGGACACGGCACGCATGGCACAGTTCGGGGTGACATTGACGCAGATCGAGCAGGCCCTTCGAGGCTTTGCGGGGAATGCGGGAGGTGGCTTCATCGACCTCAACAGCCGTGAATTCCTCATCCGCCACATCGGCCGTACCAGCCGTGTCGAGGACCTGCAGGGCGTGGCGGTGGCCTGGAAGGACGGCCGGGCCATCTTGCTGGAACAGGTGGCCAATGTCCGGTTCGCTGCAGCCATGAAGCGCGGCGACGCCGGATACAGCGGCGTGCCTGCCGTCATCGTCAGTGTGCAAAAGCAGCCTGCGGCCGATACCGTCAAGCTCACCCACGCCATCGAAGCGGCATTGGGGGATCTCAAGCAGGGGCTGCCCGTGGGCTTGGCTGCTCCGAAGGTATTGTTTCGCCAGGCTGACTTCATCGAGGCGTCCATCGGTAACGTGACCGAGGCCTTGCGGGACGGCGCCATCATGGTGGCCATCGTGTTGTTCGCCTTCCTGTTGTCCGCGCGAACCACTTTGATCTCGCTCGTGGCGATACCCTTGTCGCTGGCCGTGACAGCCATGGTGTTCCGGCTGCTGGATCAGTCCATCAACGTCATGACCCTGGGAGGCCTGGCGATTGCCATTGGCGAGCTGGTAGACGATGCGGTGGTGGATGTGGAGAACATCCTGCGCAGGCTGAAGCAGAACCGTGCCCAGGGCAATCCACTGTCCATGCTGGAGGTCGTGCGCCGGGCGAGCGTGGAAGTCCGCTCGGGCATCGTCTACGCCACCGCCATCGTGGTGCTGGTGTTTGTGCCGCTGTTTGCGCTGCCGGGCATCGAGGGTCGCCTGTTCACGCCCCTGGGCATCGCCTACATCGTGTCGGTGCTGGCATCGATGCTGGTCTCAATGACGGTTACGCCCGTGCTGTGCCTTTACCTGTTGCCGGGGATGAAACGGTTGAACCATGGTGACAGCACCCTGGTCGCCTGGCTCAAGCGGCGGGATGCGCAAGTGCTCAGCTGGTCGTTTTCTCGCGCCAAGGTGCTGATGGCTGTCGCTGCACTGGCGGTAGCTGCAGCAGCTGCAAGCGTCCCGTTTTTTCCACGCGCCTTTCTGCCTGCCTTCAATGAGGGTTCGCTGGTGTTGGGCATGGTGTTCAACCCAGGCACTGCGCTGGCGGAAGCCAATCGCATGGGGGCGTTGGCCGAGACGCTGATCGCTGAGGTTCCCGAGGTCACCCAGGTGGGGCGCCGGACGGGGCGGGCCGAGCTGGATGAACATGCCGAAGGCGTGCATTCGGCCGAGATTGATGTGGACCTGAAGCGGTCCGTTCGGGACCGCGAGGCCGTGATGGCAGACATCCGTGCCCGTTTGGCCGTCCTTCCAGCCCAGGTGGCCATTGGCCAGCCTATCTCCCACCGCCTGGATCACCTCTTGTCAGGGGTGCGGGCGCAGATCGCGCTCAAGATCTTCGGCGACGATACGGACACCTTGCGGGGCCTGGCCGAACAGATGCGCCAGGGACTCTCGGGCGTTCCAGGGCTCGTGGATCTGACGGTGGAAAAGCAGGTGCTGATCCCCCAGATCACGGTACGGCTGGACCACCGCAAGGCCGCGCAGGTTGGGCTGTCTCCGGGCGAGGCGGTGCGGGTGCTGCAGGCCCTGACGGATGGTGCCCATGGTGCGCAGATTGTGGACGGCCTGCGCCGCTATGAACTGGTGCTGCGCCTGCCCGATGACAAACGCAGTCCTCAGGATCTGGCTCGCACGCTGATCGACACGCCTGCGGGGCAGATACCGGTGTCTGCCATCGCCACGGTCCAGGAAACCGATGGACCCAACCAGATTGGCCGAGAAAACGGTCGTCGGCGCATCGTCGTTTATGCCAACACGGACGGCTCCGACATGGGCCGCGTCATTGCAGACATTCGTGCGGTGATGGCAAAGACGCCATTGCCACCGGGGACCTTTCTGAGTCTGGAAGGCCAGTTCCAGGCCCAGGAGCAAGCGATGCAACTGATCGTCGGCTTGTCGCTGGTGTCTTTGGCAATGATCTTTCTCGTTCTGTATGTACGCTACAAGTCGGCGGTGTTGGCCGGGATCATCATGGCCAACATTCCGCTTGCGCTGATCGGCAGCGTAGTAGCGATGTGGCTGGCGGGGGTGAGCCTGTCTGTTGCATCCATGGTGGGCTTCATAACACTGGCGGGCATTGCCACGCGCAACGGGATTTTGAAGGTCAGCCACTACATCAACCTGTGCAAGTTCGAGGGAGAGGTCTTCGGCCAACCCATGATCGTGCGCGGCTCGCTGGAGCGGTTGACCCCGGTGTTGATGACGGCGCTGGTGGCTGCCTTTGCGCTGACCCCGCTGCTGCTAGCGGCCGATGCACCTGGTAAGGAAATCCTGCATCCGGTGGCGGTCGTGATTTTTGGTGGACTCGTCAGCTCGACCTTGCTGGACACGCTGCTGACGCCCGTGATGTTCTGGCTTTTCGGCGAAAGTGCGACCCGGCGCTTGATTGAGGGCGGCAGCGCACAAGCTGAAAGCGAACCGACAAGCCAGGAGGCCTTCTGACCCCAGGCTCCAGCTGAATTTTCCGCAAATTTCTGATAGGCCTGGGCACGCTGCCTTTTGAAGCGCGCCAGTGAAACAAACTCAACTGAAGGAATCCCAAATGATCATGAAAAAGAACTTCTCCCAACTGATGGCAGCCACCGCAATCGTGATGGCATCCCTGGCGAGTGCGCCTGCGGCAATGGCCCATGGTTCAGCCGAACCCGCTCACGGCGGCGTGGTGCAGACCGCTTCCGATCTGTCGTTCGAGCTGGTCGCCACCGCTGAAGGTGCGGCAATCTACATCGTGGACCACGACGAGGATGCGGACGCATCCAAGTTTGGCGGCAAGGTTACCGTGCTCAACGGTACCGAAAAGGCAGAGGCGCCCCTGAAATCAGCAGGCGGCAACAAGCTGGAGGCCAAGGGCGTGAAGTTGGTCAAAGGGACGAAGGTGGTTGCGCTGATCACGACCAACAGCAAAAAGACCGTCACTGTTCGATTCACGGTGAAGTAAGGCCCATGGCGCGCGGCTCTCTGTCTTTGCCTGCACTGCAAGGTGGTCTGCTGGCCTTGCTGGCTGCAGCCCTGTTTGGCATCAGCACCCCGCTGGTTCAACGCCTGGGTGCCGGGCTGGGCGCGTTCACAACGGCCGCGCTGCTGTATGCAGGGGCGGCTGTCGTTGGTGCCTTGTCCCTGCGGACCGCTGCCCACGAGGCAAGGATGCAAAGATCCGACGCCTGGCGCCTCATCGGCATGGCGGGGTTTGGCGCTGCCCTAGGTCCTGTCGCCCTGTCCTGGGGGCTACAACACACGAGTGGCGCCAGCGCGTCGCTCATGCTCACGCTGGAAGCGCTGTTCACAGCCACTCTGGCGTGGTGGTTGTATAGCGAAACCATGGACCGCCGTGTGTGGGCAGCCATGCTTCTTTTGCTGGCCGGTGGCATGGCTTTGGTCATGGACCAGGGCCTGCAGGGCGGCACGCAGCTGCTCGGTCTGCTTGCGGTGCTACTGGCGACGGTGGCCTGGGGCGTGGACAACACCCTGTCCCGGGGACTGGCCGAACGCGATCCCGGCCAGGTGGTGATGGCGAAGGCCTCGCTGGGTACTGCTGCGACAGCATGTCTTGCCATTGCGTGGGGAGAGCCTTTGCCACCCCTGACGGCAGCTCTAGGGCTCTTTGCCGTGGGGGCCACAGGGTATGGCTTGAGTCTTCGGTTCTACCTTCTGGCGCAGCGGGCTTTTGGGGCGGCGCGGACTGGCTCCTTGTTCGCCTTTGCACCTTTCATCGGTGCGGCTGTAGCGTTCGGCTTCGGTGAACGGTCTGCGGGGTGGTTGATGCTGCTCGGTGGTCTTCTGATGCTTGCGGGGGTGCTGCTGCATTTGGCCGAGAGCCACGGGCATGAACATACGCACGAGCCGATGGAGCATGAGCACGCCCACCGTCATGACGATGGACACCATTCGCACGTTCATGACGTGATGCCCACGGGGAGCCACAGCCATGTGCACTTCCATGAGCCGGTCACCCACGCCCATCCCCATGCGCCGGATGTGCACCATCAGCACAGGCATTGACTCATTGAGCGGTACCGAGACAGCGGCTAAGGAAATTTCATGATGAAAAAATCAATGCTCTTGTCAGCTGCTGCGCTGACATTCCTTGCGATCTCCGGCTGCAGCACACCTGTCTACGAGGACCGGTACGCTTGGTCCGAAGGCTGGAGGGTCGGCAAAGTTACCAAATTAATCCAAGCGGACGAATTCTTGAAGGTGAGCGGCTCTCGCTGCCGGCAAATGGAGCTCGGCCCCACCGACCAGATTGCAGTCATCCGATGGCGGGAAGTCACCCGAACCCGTGGGCACTTCGCCAGAGTTGACGCGGGCTCCGGCATGGCCGTGGGCGATGAGGTTTACTTCAACGCGTGGAAGTGTGACCAACCTCCAATAGTGCCGAAGGCCCCGCGTGGGGCCAAGGCGGGGCAAACGCCGTAGAGACTGACGAGGAGCCTCAACGAGACGGACTCTTTCTGACCGTGCCTGCGTACACCACACTGCCCGCATCGCGATACTGCAATTCCTCCCCCACGCGCACCACGTCAAAGCAGACGGGCGAGACCTTGCTGACCTCGGGCAGCAGCAGGCAGAGTTGGTTGTTCTGCGTGCTCCAGCGTCCGGCGCGTGTGCGGCCGTTTTCTGAACGCTCTAGGCGGCCGTCCAGGAAATAGTCATGCCCCCAATGGCGTCCGTCGGTGACATGGTGCCCGCCCAGCGTGGCGCGGATCTGCGCGGTGGTCAGTTTCGTTTCCGGGGGCGCCGCGCAGGCCAACGGAGCAAGCGTCATGCACAGGAAATGCGCTCACAACGCCTTGGTAAAGCGGCTGAGCCACCGCCTAGCACCCGCCGTCATGCGGCCATACTCGGGGGCCAATTGTGGGTTTCTGCCTAGCAGGACTTACACCAAGCATGGAGCGCGTTGTACATCACCATGCCATGCCCTAGCATCTCAAGGTCATCGCTGAAGGTCTTGCACAGGCCAAGCGACAGCGCCTAGAGGCCCGCAGACTGCGGCGCCAGGTCCAGCCTGGATGTGTCTGCGCCCCGCACGATCACGGTCAGTTGCTGTAGGGCGGGATCGGTGAGTTCGTACTTCTTGAGAAAGGCGTCAAAGCTGCACAGGTCACCGTCGTGGGTCAATTCGACGCCGCGCACGTCGTAGGGGATCGCTCCCGTGTCCTGGGCCACCTGAAGCACCGAGGCTGTAGGCTTATAGAGGAATTCCGGCTCTTTGTCGATGAACCGGGCAATCAGCCAGGGGCAGGCAATGCGGTCGATCTTGGGCCGCTCGCGGGTGACCCATTTCATGCGGCACCTCCTTGCGTTTCCAGAGGCAGGGCAGCGGCTTGCCAGGCCTCGATGCCGCCCACGTGGTAGCGCGCGTTCATGCCGCGTGCCCGCAGCGCCAGGAACGTAGAGCGGCCAATGTCCTTGCCGCGCAAGCAATACAGCCGCACAGGTTTCGTGGCGTCCAGTTCCTGGCTCCACTCCAACACGCGCGACGGATCGCGCGAGGACACTCCGGCAATGACCTGCGGGCTCTGCAGATAGTCCTCCTCAAGTCGCAAGTCAAACGCACCTGCCGCACCGGCCAGCGCAGAGCCTGTGTCGATGCCAAATGCCAACGCATCCGCCTCGACAGCAGCGCCTTAGCGCTTGTAGACCTTGTCCCACTGGATTTCGCCATGTAGGCATCCACATAGGCGCCCGCCTTGGCCCCGAAGTCCAGTTGGTACGCATGCTCGTACATGTCCAGCGCCAGTACGGGCGTTGCGCCGGCCAGGAGGTGCGTGTGGGTCGGCCGCCCAGTGGTTGATGAGGCGGCTCTCGCGGGAGGACCAGGACAGCAAGGCCCATCCCGATCCGCCCCCCATGGCCTTGGCCAGCCCAGTGAACTGGCTGCGCCAAGCGTCCACGGAGCCAAAGTCACGCGTGAGCGCAATGGACAACCCGCAGGAAGGCAATACACCGTTGCCCCCCAGATTGTCGAAATACTGCTCGTGCAGGAATGCTGAATTTGCGGCGATCAACTCCCCGCGCTTGAGGCCATTGATGGTGAAAGTTGCAGCATTGCTCCAGTCCAACGCTGCGAGTTCGTTGCGTATGGCATTCAGGCGCTTGACCGCACCCGAGTAGTTGTTTTCGTGGTGGCTGGTGATTAGACGGTTCGAAAAGCCAGAGAGTTGATCGGGGTTCAGCGTCAGCGGACGGATTTGGTAGTTCATGGGGTTCTCCGTCAAATGGTCAGGGTTGGACGTGGGCCACAAGCGGATACACGGCCAGACCCATCAAGGCAGCGGCAAGCAACACCACAGGCGCGGGCAGCTTCTTGAACCGCCACAGGACGGCAGCGGTGGCAAGAAACAGCGCAGCTGTGGGTAAATCCACAACGGATCGCTGGCCCAACACCACCACCGCACCGGCAATGGCGCCCACGGCAGCAGCAGTCACTTCGTCAACGAACGCCAGCACACCAGGATGTTTGCCATGCTTCTCGAAGTACGGCGCGGGAATCACGGTGAGCAAGTAGCAGGGCATAAAGGTTGCCAACGCCGCGACGACCGCGCCCCAGAAGCCGCTGATGAGGAAGCCGATAAATCCTGTCGTGATAACCACCGGGCCGGGGGTGATCATGGCCACGGCCACGGCGTCCACGAACTGGCGATCCGTGAGCCATGCGTACTCCTTAACCACGGGAGTGGTACTGCACTTGGCGGAAGGCCATGGTCACGAGCACACACACGAAGTGCTTGAGCATGAGCATGCCCACCGGCACGACGATGGGCACCATTCACATGTGCACGATGTGATGCCAAAGGGCAGCCACAGTCACAAGCACACCCATGAACCTATGACCCACGCCCATCCCCATGCTCCTGACGTGCACCATCAACACGTTCACTGAACCCCCGGTATTTTTTTGTCTGCTCCCCCGAGGTCACTTGACCGTCAGGTCGGCGACCAGGCGAGCCTTGTAAGCCCTTTCCCGAATTGCATCCTCGCCGTCAGTCGCCCATACAAACGTGCTCTTCCATGCCCAAACCGTTCCATCGATCCGAAGAAATCGTAGGTCACCAGCTTTACCATCCACGGTTGCGACTTGACGCTCTCCTTCGAAATCCAAGGTGAACGTATGCGTTCCTGGCTTCAACTTGAAGCGCACCATCGTGTTGGGGAGAGTCTCGGCGGCCATTGCGTTATCCGCGCTGATCTTCACAAACCGCCCGCCATCTCCCCAGTTGCGCCGTACGACGTAGACGGTGAGCGCATTCGGATCGGGAGTAAAGCGCTTCGCCTGAGCGTCGGCATTCAGGCTGGGGGCGGGTACCCGAGTGCACGCGACTACTCTGCCCTTACTGGTCTTGTAGCAGTATGGCGCTTCGGCGGAGGGATCGGCCCCAGTAGAGGTAGCACAACCCGCCAGCAGGCTAGCTGCCAGCACAGAGCTGAGGATCACGGAGAGGCGGCGGGTGCCTGAATATGCAGGTATTTTTGTCATGGATCTGTTTTTTTGCTGTGGAGGTTGTTGCGTATTGCCTGAAGCTTCATCAGCGACCCCGGTACCGTCACCCACGGTCTGCCTCCTTGGATTGCATATGGCGGTGCCGCGATTTCGGTGTTTTTCGGTGTTTGAAACGCATTGCCTGTCGATCCCTCAGTCTCTTGGCCAAGCGTCGGCTGTACTTGACTCTCACCGCCATTGGCGGGTGGCGTTTGAGCCAGATACGCCGCAGCCTCCAAAACACAAACACGGAGGTCAACAAGCCGATCCAAATCCAGAACAGCTTGGCAAAGAGCGCGACCTGTGCAGCCTGCATTGACATGGATCGCTCCTTTTTTGGCCTCCAGCACAGGCATGTTGCCGATGGGCGGTCCGAACTCGCCGATATGTAGTCAGCTGCTTTGACGTGAACGGACTGCGGAAAGTGGGATCACTTCTGGAAGCGTTGCGAAGGCAATCCCCCCAGCCGGCCTTCGTGTACTACTTCAGCGTGAAGCGGACGGAGGCAATCGACTTGCCAGCCTTCGAGACGGCGACGACGACTTTGGTACCGGCGGGGACTTTGAAGCTGCCCGTGGCTTCCAGCTTGCCGTCACCGGCTTGGAGCTGGACATCCTGTTTCTCGCTGCCTGCCAGCAGCGTGACCTTGGCGGTCATTCCCGCAACGGCAACGGGCTTTCCATGGTCGCGCATATAGAGCTGCAGCTTGTCGGCGCTGGCAACGAATTCGTACTCGACCTCCTTGGCTTCTGCGACAGCACCACCGTGCATCGGCTTTAGGTCGTGGCCGTGATTGTCCGCAGCGAAGGCTGCGCCCGAGATCGACACAGACAGGGCGAGAATGAGTTGGGAAAGTTTCATGACAGTTCCTTTGGGGGTGGAGAAAAGGGACGGCCCCACGATCAGCGAGCGGGACCGTTTCAACTACGCGGACGCGGACACGTCTGGGGGATGCGAGGGCTCAGCGGACACGTCCTCATCTTCCTCATCGGGCCGGTGGGCCAGACGGTAAAGAATCGGCAGCACGAGAAGCGTGAGCAGCGTGGACGAGAGAATTCCGCCGATCACCACGGTGGCCAGGGGACGCTGGACTTCAGCGCCGGTGCCTGTCGCAATGGCCATTGGAATGAAGCCCAGCGAGGCCACCAGGGCAGTCATCAGAACCGGCCGTAGCCGGGTGAGCGCGCCGTCACGGATTGCTTCGTCAAGACCAACGCCGCCTTCCCTCAAGCTGCGGATGTACGAAATCATCACCAGACCATTGAGCACGGCCACCCCAGAAAGCGCGATGAAGCCGACAGCCGCAGAGATAGACATCGGAATGTCGCGAAGCCAAAGCGCCAGGATGCCCCCCGTCAAAGCGAATGGGATGCCAGTGAAGACCAGCAGACCATCCTTGACGTTGCCGAACATAGCGAACAGCAGCACGAAAACCAGCAGCAGGGACACCGGCACGACGATCTGCAGGCGCTGCGTGGCCGACTGCAAGTTCTCGAAGGTTCCGCCCCAGCTCGTCCAATAGCCGGTAGGAATCTTGATCTGGGCCAGGCCTTTCTCAGCCTCTGCGACGAAAGAGCCCACATCGCGCCCGCGCACGTTGGTGCTCACGACGATGCGGCGCTTGCCGTTTTCTCGGCTCACCTGGTTGGGGCCAGGAGCAAGCTCGAATGTTGCTACCTCGCCCAGCGGGATGAAGTTCGTTTTGGCCTCTGTCCCATTGGCAGAACGCGGCAGCGGGATAGGAAGGCGCTTCATCCCTTCGAGATCGTTGCGCAGGGATTCAGGCAGACGAACCAGGATGTCGAATCTGCGGTCGCCCTCGAACATAGTGCCGGCCTCGCGTCCACCGATAGCGGTGGCCACGGTGTCTTGAATGTCGGCAACGTTCAGACCATAGCGAGCAGCCTTCTGGCGGTCGATGTTCACGGTGAGCATCGGAAGCCCCGTCGTCTGCTCAACCTTCACCTCAGAGGAGCCCTGAATCTTCTGCAGCATTGCGGAGACTTCTTCTGCGGACTTGTTCAGGACATCCATGTCGTCACCGAAGATCTTCACGGCTACGTCACTGCGCACCCCGGAGATCAGCTCGTTAAAGCGCAGCTGAATGGGCTGGGAGAACTCATAGTTGTTGCCCGGGATTTTCCCGATGACTTCCTGAATCGCCGCGAGTAATTCGTCGCGGGTTTTTCGAGGTTCGGGCCATTCGGCCATTGGCTTGAGCATGATGTACCCGTCCGAAATGTTCGGCGGCATGGGGTCCGAGGCAATCTCCGCAGTACCGGTTCTGGCGAAGATGCGCTCGATCTCGGGGAATTTCTCTTTCAAGGTCCTTTCAATTTGCTGCTGCATTTGGACTGACTGGGAAAGGCTGGTGCCTGGGATGCGCAGCGCCTGGATCGCAAAGTCGCCTTCATTGAGATTGGGTACAAACTCGCTGCCCATACGCGTGGCGATCAACCCGCACAAGATCACCGCAACTGCAGCTGCGGTCAGTACGACCGCCTTGGCGGCCATGACACGGTCGAGCAGTGGACCATACAAGCGCTTGGCATGGCCCAGCAGGAAGTTTTCCTTCTCGCTGACCCGATTGCCGATGAACAGGGCCACCGCTGCGGGGATGAATGTCACCGACAGAACCATGGCGCCCAGCAGTGCCGCGACCACCGTGAATGCCATGGGGTGGAACATCTTCCCTTCAACGCCTGTCAGCGCGAAGATGGGCAGGTACACCACCATGATGATGAGCTGTCCGAACAGCAATGGACGCCTTGACTCCTGGGATGCCAAAAACACCTCATGGAAGCGCTCAGCCCGCGTCAGTGGCCGACCGTGGTGCGCTTGTGCATGGGCAAGTCTCCGTACGCAGTTCTCAACGATCACCACCGCTCCGTCGATGATGATGCCGAAGTCCAACGCTCCCAGGCTCATCAGGTTGGCGCTCACCTTGTACTGAACCATACCCGTGAAGGTAAAAAGCATCGACAAGGGGATGACCATTGCCGTGATGATGGCGGCACGGATGTTGCCCAGAAAGAGGAACAGGATCACGATCACCAGAACCGCGCCTTCCAGCAGGTTCTTCTTCACCGTACTGATGGCTTTGTCAACAAGCACGGTACGGTCGTAGACAGTCACCGCGTGCACCCCCTCTGGGAGGCTCTTGTTGACTTCCAACATCTTCTTGTCCACCGCCTGCGAGACAGTCCGGCTGTTCTCGCCGATCAGCATGAACACCGTGCCGAGGACCACTTCGCGTCCGTTGTCTGTTGCAGCACCTGTGCGCAGTTCCCGGCCAATGCCAACTTCTGCCACGTCGCGAACGCGCACAGGAACACCGTTGGCGCTGCTGAGGATCACGTTACCGATGTCTTCCAGCGACTTCACCTGACCAGGTGCACGAATCAGATACTGCTCGCCACGCTTTTCGATATAGCCCGCGCCCACATTGCCGTTGTTGCGGTCCAGCGCAGTGACCACATCCTGCAGTGTCACGCCCAGAGAAGCCAGGCGTTCAGGGATGGGCGCGATCTGGTATTCCTTGGCAAAGCCGCCAATGGAATTGATCTCGGTCACGCCAGGAACATTTCGCAGCTGTGGCTTGATGATCCAGTCCTGAATCTCGCGCAGGTCTGTTGCGGTATAGGGTGAGCCATCGGGCTTCTTCGCCCCGTCCTTGGTTTCGACAGTCCAGAGATAGATTTCGCCCAGCCCGGTCGAGATGGGCCCCAGCGCTGGCGTGATGCCGGCAGGCAGCTTGTCGCGCGCCTCCTGGATACGCTCGTTGACGAGCTGCCGAGCAAAATAGATGTCGGTTCCGTCTTTAAAAATGACGGTCACCTGCGACAGACCGTACCGCGAAAGCGACCTGGTCTGCTCCAGGTTTGGCAGGCCAGCCATGACCGTCTCAATGGGGTATGTAACCCGCTGCTCAGTCTCCAAAGGCGAGTAGCCTGCGGCCTGTGTGTTGATCTGAACCTGGACGTTCGTGATGTCAGGGACCGCATCGATAGGCAGCTTTTGGTAGCTGATGACGCCAAGCGCCGCCATGCCCAGGGCCGCTAGAAGCACCAACCATCGCTGCTCGATCGAGAATCGAATGAGTTTTTCAAACATGTATGCGCTCCGCGATCAGTGCGTGTGTTCGGCAGATCCCTTGCCGAGTTCAGACTTCACGACGAAGCTGCCGGTCGAGGCGTAGGGCATACCGGCTTTGAGACCCGAGAGGACTTCGACCCGCTTGCCATCGCTTCGGCCCAGCTTCACGGGTTGAGCGATAAAGCCTCCATCAACCTTGAGGAAGACCACCGGCTTTTCCCCGACGTTTTGGACGGCGTCGGCCGAGATGGTTACAGGCGCTGCCGTTTCTTCGGACACCACCTCAACATTGACAAACAGGCCGGGGCGCCAAGCGCCCTTGGGGTTGTCAAGAACCACGCGGGCTTTTGCCGTGCGGGTTTGCTCGCCAATGAGCGCTCCTACAAAAGCGACAGTGCCTGTAGCGGAGGCGTCAAAGGCGGTGGCCTTGATCGTGACCTTTTCGCCCACACGAACCGATGGCAGATCTTTCGCCGGAACATTGATCTCAGCCCACACCTGGGAAAGGTCCGAGATGGTGAAAACCGCAGCATCTTCCTTCACGGCTTCGCCGAGACTAAGGTGCTTCTCGATGACAATGCCATCAAAGGGCGCTCGCAACTCGATACGGTTCAGTCCTGCTACCGACGAGGCGGACAGGCCCATCGCGCTCAGTTTCTGATTGGCGTTGGCTACTGCGACCTCTGCTTCGCTCAAGGCCTGCTTGGCCTGCAGGTAGTCCTGCTCGGCAGACACCTTCTGCTCCCACAGCTTTTTTTCTCGCTCGTAGGTGGTCTTTGCCAGCGATAAGCGCTTTTGGGCCGTCTGCAGCTCGCTGCGTTGCTCGGAAGCAGTCGGGCTCGCGATCACCGCCAAAACTTGCCCTTTCTTGACCACTTGGCCCAAGCTGGCATTGACGCTTTCCACGACTCCCGCAAGCCGGGGAACAACGTGAGACGTGCGATCTTCGTTCAAGCGTATCTCCCCGGGAAGGAGCAACGCCGTCTTGATGTTGGCTTTCACAGCAGCGTCCAGGCTGATGGATGCAGCCTTTATCTGGGCATCGGTCAGTTCGATCTTTCCTTCTTCCTTGCTCATCACGAACATGAAAGGCTCTGTGGCAGTCTGCGCAATGATCTCGATGTCGAAAGCATGGGGTTCAGCAACGATCTCTCGGCTGACAAGACTGTCTTTTTCAGCGGCAAACGTCAGTTTCTGCTTTTCATCTGTCGGGCGGGTCACAGTTGCCGTGACCGTTGCAGCATTCAGGGGCAGCGGTTTATCTTTGTCGGACAGCCAGATTCGCAGTCGAGGCTCGCCACCGTCTTCAGACAACAATGCTTCCAAGCTGAAGTCGCCTTCCTTGAACACGGTACCGCCATGTGGTCCCTTGGCTTCGCTCTTTTCATGGTGTTCACCATCGGCATGCCCCTTGTCATCGTCGTGGCCCTTTTCGCTACCCTTGCCATGGTGCTCGCCGTCGCCGTGTCCCTTGGCCTCGGTATGGCCGCCGTGACCGTGGCCATCGTCCTCGGTGGCTGCGGCTTTGGGCTTGCCGCCACCTTGCAAGATGAAGGTTCCCGCGCCGCCCCCTATTGCGAGGACTACTGCAATGGCGATCAGGTGTTTTTTACTGATGGTGGATTTGCTGGAGTTCGTGTTCATGGTCATGCTCAGTGTTGCGTTGCGATCAGGCCGGGAACCATGCTGGCCCCGAGCAGGCGGTCGATATCAGCCGCTGCACGGTGTGCTTCGCCAAGGGCTTTGAGGTACTGGGATTTGGCTGTGAAGTAAGTGCGTTGGGCATCGAGCACTTCCAGGAAATTGAACTTACCGTTCTCGAACCCAATGGTGGCGGCGTCATAGGCCGACTTCGCACCGGGCAGAACTTCCTGCTGCAGTGACTGAACCTCTGCGGTGATCGTGGAAAGGCGCTCTCGTGCCTGCGCCACTTCGCTGTGCAGGCGCACGGTGGCTGCTTGCAGCTCATCGCGGGCCTTGTCCTCAAGTTTCAGCGCCTCCAGGAGGTTGCCTTGGTTGCGGTCGAAGACGGGAAGAGGCACAGAGACCCCGAAAAGAAGGACGTTGCGCTGCGTTTCGTTGCTGCGCTGCATGCCGACGCTGACGGTGACATCGGGCACGCGCTTGCTTTGCTCCAGGGCGGTCAATGCCTTGCGCCGATCCACCTCGATTCGCGCAAGTACCACGCCTGGCGCAGAAGAAATCAAGGGCTGGAGATCGGCGAGGCTCGGGACCGAGGGCAGTTTCTCGGCCTTGCCCTCCAGCACGGTGTAAGGCGCATCGATCTGTCCCAACAGCGCGAACAGGCGGGACAGAGCATTGCGTTGTTCGCTCGCGGCCTGGGCGAGTTCGACGCGAACGCCGGCTTCTGCAACCCGGGCCTTGGACTCTTCCACAGGGGATACTTTGCCAGCGGCTACACGCTTTGAGACGGTATCCGTTGAGGATTTGGCCAGCGCTGCGCTGTCTCTGGCCAGTACCAATCGTTCCTGCGCAGTCAGAACATCAAAGTAAGCGGCAGCGACATTGGCCCGCACGGTGGCTTGCAGCTCGGCGAGTTGGGCTTGTGCTTGCTCGCGCGTTTTTTCGGCCGCCTTAGTGCGTGCCGCACGCTTTCCACCCAGTTCTACGGGAAGATTGAGTTGCCAGCTTTGCGTACGTGTTTTGGAGCGTGTGTCTTCCAGCGAGTACGCGAGCTCTGGATTGGGGCGCGAGCGTCCTTGAAGAACCTGTCCTTCGGTTGCCTCCCATTGGCGCTTTGCCGCAGCCACCTCCGGATTTCCCTCCAGGGCCAGTTCGATGGCCTTGGCCAGCGACAAAGGCTCAGCTGCGGCCGCTGCAGCAGACTGAGGTGCTCGTTCGCCAACGGCTGGCCCTGGTGGCAGGCCCTGGGAAAAGGCACCGCCCGAGGCGCTCAGCCATATAGCTGCGGCGCCTGCCGCGAGCTTGATCTTTCTACCGCCGCGCCATGCGTGCGGCATCTCTTGAAGGTAAGTACCCTTGAACATCCGATTCTCCAGTGATTTCAAAACACGAGGGAATCGGCGGACTGGCAACCGTGCAGCTGCCTGGCAACTCGTCAGTCACTCCAGCTGCAACACACGCAACTGCTTCGGCCGCGATGGCGGACAAGACTGAAAAAGAAAAGTGAGATGCCCCCGCCGATCAGGCGAGGACGGACCACTGAGGGCGGTCTGGGGGCGTGGGGGTTACAGCCAGCAGGCGCTTGCCTGAAGGAGGCTCCACGCGGCTTTCATGGATGAAGACTGGCTTTGCATCTGACCAGTTCAAGGCCCCGATACCCGCGCCATGACAGACTGAGCAGTCAACATCAAATGCATCGGCTCCCTGGCTGGACTTTTCGGCCTGACCAGTCCCGCCTTTGGCTTCATGCTTGTGTTCGTGATGCCCAAGGTGCTGCGACTGCGCGGTTGAGCTCTCATGCATGCAATAAGCAGCCACCGCAGACCAGCTGAACTGGAACGGAAGCAATGCAAGCATAAAAACAGCGATCAAGCGGCGCATTTTTGAAGTCTAGCATGCGTCATGAAGGGCGTACTGAGGCTTGGATGGCCGCTGAAGGGCACTGGGTTGGGAAATCAGCGAGCGCCGCCGTTCATGTCCAGAAGCGCCTTCTTTTCAGCTGCCGACATGTTGAGAAATTCCTGTTGGACCTGCTCACGCGTCTTTGTTGAGCCTGTTGCTTTGACTGGCAGCGCACCCCCGCGCGAAAGGACTGCCAGCGTGCCATCCTTGCGCGCTACTTCGACAGCCTGAAGCACATCGCCACGGGACATTGCGCTTTGCATGTGGTCGGGATGTGTGGTCATGCCCACTTCGCCACCAGCAGGATGGTACAGCGACGAGGCAGATGAAAATCCTGGAGCCGCAATTGTGAAGGCGATCAGAGTGAGGGCGAGGGGTTTGCGAACAGTCATGGTGTTGTCCCTTGATATCAGTTAGCCCTCGGCGATCTGCCGGGACTATGCCTTTCGACACGGAGACACTGTAAAAATCCGCGCGCGACACGGCGCCAACAGCCAGATTACAAATTTGTAAACTACCAACTGGCCGCATTCTTCGAGAATGGCGGCATGAAAATTCTGCTCATCGAAGACGAAGTCAAGCTGGCCGAGTACCTGCGCAAGGGCCTGGGAGAGGCTGGCTACGTGGTGGACGTTGCGCACAACGGGGTAGATGGCCTTCACATGGCTCTGGAAGGCGTGCACGATCTGCTGGTCTTGGACGCGATGCTCCCAGGGATCGACGGCTTCAGCCTTTTAACGGCCTTTCGCAAGACCAAGCAGACTCCGGTCTTGATGTTGACAGCAAGGGTCCGCGTCGAGGATCGGGTATTGGGACTCAAGACGGGTGCCGACGACTATCTGGTCAAGCCCTTTGCGTTTTCCGAACTGAGCGCCCGCATCCAGGTGCTGCTGCGGCGGACCCATGGCGCGCGGGATGCCGCAGAGCCCACGCAACTGCGGTTGGGCGACCTGGAATTAGACCTGGTACGGCGCAAAGCGTCCCGGTGTGGCCAGCGCTTGGAGTTGACTGCGAAGGAGTTTCTGCTGCTGACTCTGTTTCTGAGAAGAAAAGGCGAAGTGCTTTCTCGCACTGAGATCGCTGAACAGGTGTGGGACATGAACTTCGACAGCGATACCAGCGTGGTGGAGGTCGCGATCCGGCGCCTCCGTACCAAGATCGATGTGCCGTTTGACACTACGCTGCTCCATACTATTCGCGGCATGGGATACGTGATGGAGGACCGCAACGGATGAAGGAGCTGGCCCAACATCGCTCATTGCGCCAGCGGTTGTCTTGGTGGCTGGCGCTGCAGAGCTTTGCCGGACTCGGGGTGGTCTGTCTGGCGGTGTATCTGGTGACCGAGTTCAACTTTCGTGATCGGCAAGAGGAAACGCTGGCGCAAAAGGAAAACGTCATTCGGCACTTGCTAGTGGATGGCAAGGAGCATGGGGATTCGGAAGACCTTGCGCACAAACTCGATGACTTCCTTGTTGGGCACGGAGATCTGTCGCTCGAAGTCGCGCGGGCGGACGGGATTGTTCTCTACGCCCACACCCGCAACCAGAATGCGAAGACGGTATGGCGCCAACGGCAGTTCGAAGTAGCACAGACTACGGACCAGACTCCCTCAAAGAACTTGCGCGTTCAGCTGTCGCTGGATATCCAAACCGACAACCAGTTGTTGCACCGACTTGCTCTTACCTTGCTGGTCGCAGCCATCGGTGGGGCCGTCGTTGTATCGCTAGGCGGATTCTCCCTGGTCAACTTGGGCCTGGCGCCCGTCCGAAGACTGGCCAGTCAGACGCGCGCAGTGTCGGCTGACAATCTGCATCAACGTCTCGACAGCGCCGAGCAGCCCCTTGAGCTCGTGCCTTTGATCGACCAGTTCAACGCGCTCCTTGCTCGCATTGAGAAGGCCTATTCCCAGATGGAAGGCTTCAATGCGGACGTGGCGCATGAGTTGTGCACGCCTTTGGCCACGCTCATTGCCAACAATGAACTGGCTTTGCTGCGCCCTGAGCAGGCGGATATTCGCGAGGTGCTGGCGTCCAATTTGGAGGAGCTGCACCGCCTGACGGGCATCGTCAATGACATGCTGTTCCTGTCCCAGGCGGATCGGGGTGTGGGAGCACGTCGGGCCCCCGTTGCGACTCTTGCATCAGTGGCTGCTGACGTACTGGATTACCACGAAGCGGCACTGGCCGAGGCTGGTCTCACCGCTAAGGTGGTCGGCGATGCGCATGGCGCTTTCGACGTGCCGTTGTTGCGCCGGGCCCTGTCGAACTTGCTCGGCAACGCCACCCGATACGCGAACCCTGGCTCAATCGTCCAAGTCAACCTCAGAACTATCGATGAGGGCCGTGTGTTGATCAGTGTCACCAACTACGGCAGCACTATCGATCCCGAGCTACTCCCGCAGCTGTTTGACCGATTCTTCCGTGCAGATCCGGCTCGTAGTCATGGGCAGAGTAACCATGGCCTTGGGTTGGCCATAGTAGGAGCTATTGCACGCATGCACCAGGGAAAGCCCTTTGCATCGTCAGAAAACGGGGTAACGAATGTGGGAATCGAAATCCCCCCGAATTGATGTTGTTTTTCGACGGGGTGGGGTCGATCCTGTGCCCCTGCGACTGAGTACGGACCGTTAAGAAATCCGATTTACCCAGGACAAAGCAGCCATATTCTTTTTTGCTGCTTGACTTTAAAGCTACTTGAAGGGTTCCAATTGGGCTATGAAATCAGAAACAAGCACACCTCCCACCACTGTTGACACCTGCTGCTCCTCGGGCTGTTCCAGTACCGCAGCAGTGGTCCCTGCAGCCACAAGCAGCCCGGGCCAGGGCAAGCTGTTCCGAATCGCCACCATGGACTGCAGTGCCGAAGAGTCGGAGATCCGGCGGGCTCTGGAACCGCTTGAGGGAATCCGCTCGTTGGGTTTCCAGCTCGGCGCGCGCACGCTGAAGATCGATGCGGAGGATCGCGCCTTGCCCCTTGCGCTCGATGCCATCCGCAAGGCGGGTTTCGATCCACAGCCCGTGGTCACTGCGGCAAACACCCAGGGTAGCCTAGGCCGGGTGTTTCGCATTGCGACCATGGACTGCAGCGCCGAGGAGGCGGAGATTCGCCGAGCGCTGGAGCCTCTGGATGGGATCCGCTCTCTGGGCTTTCAGCTCGGCGCGCGGACGCTCAAGATCGATGCCAACGAAGGCACCTACCCGTTGGCACTCGACGCCATGCGCAAAGCGGGCTTCGATCCGCAGCCAGTTCCAGGCGCCAATGGCTCCGAGGGCGGACAGGCGGGCGAACCAGCCGAAGGCGACGACCATGGACATGGTTTTGCAGGCGGCATCTCCCGGCTGGTAGCCGCGCTGGTGTTCGCCACAGGCGCTGAGGTACTTTCGTTCTTCGCGCCCGACCATATGGCCTGGAAAGTGGCCGGCATGGCGATTGCCGCTCTGGCTATCTGGCTGGCCGGCATCGACACCTACAAAAAAGGCATTGCGGCGCTGCTGCGCGGCAAGCTGAACATCAATGCGCTGATGTCGGTGGCCGTCACCGGCGCATTCCTCATTGGTCAGTGGCCAGAAGCCGCGATGGTGATGGCTTTGTACGCGATTGCGGAGCTCATCGAAGCCAAGGCAGTGGACCGGGCCCGAAACGCTATCAAGGGCTTGCTGGAACTGGCGCCCGAAGAGGCTTTGGTACTGGGCACCAACGGAGCATGGACCGCTACACCGGTGGCTTCGGTCGCCATCGGAGCGACCGTGCGCATCAAGCCGGGCGAACGCGTGCCGCTGGACGGTAAGGTGACCAAGGGCAATGGCGCCATCAACCAGGCCCCCGTGACTGGCGAGAGCATCCCCGTGGACAAGGCACCTGGCGACCAGGTGTTCGCCGGCACGATCAACGAGACTGGTGAGCTGGAGTTCGAGGTCACAGCCCTGTCGAGCAACACCACCCTGGCCAGGATCATCCAGGCCGTTGAGCAGGCGCAGGGCACGCGCGCTCCGACGCAGCGCTTTGTGGATCGGTTCGCCTCCATCTACACCCCCGCAGTCTTCGCCATTGCCGTGGCGGTGGCGGTCCTCACTCCTTTCCTGATGGGCCTTACCTGGCTGGAGGCGCTCTACAAGGCCCTGGTCCTGCTGGTGATCGCCTGCCCATGCGCTCTGGTCATTTCCACGCCGGTCACGGTGGTCAGCGGATTGGCCGCAGGAGCGCGCCGTGGGATCTTGATCAAGGGCGGAACCTACTTGGAAGATGCCCGGCTTCTGAAGGCGGTGGCGCTGGACAAGACCGGCACCATCACCGAAGGCAAACCCAAGCTGGTGAAGTGGCAGGTGTGGGGTGCCGGTAACGAGGTAGCAGTCCAGCAAATGGCTGCCAGCCTGGCGGCTCGCTCCGATCACCCGGTTTCAAAGGCGATTGTCCAGGGCTTGGACGTAAAGGACCCAGAAGCAGAAAGCTTCAAGGCCTTGCCTGGGCGCGGTGTCGAAGGCATGGTCAATGGTATGCGCTTGATGCTGGGCAATCACCGTTTGATCCATGAGCAAGGACTGTGTGGTCCGGAGCTGGAGGCGGAGCTGGTCATCCACGAAAAGCAAGGCCGCACGGTAACCCTCCTGGCTGACGATTCGGGCGTCCTGGCGCTGTTCGCGGTAGCGGACACCATCCGTGAGACATCGAAACAGGCCATCGTCGATCTCAAGGCACTGGGTGTGACCTCGGTGATGCTGACCGGCGACAACACGGCCACCGCAAAAGCCATCGCGGCGCAGGCCGGCATTGATGACGCCCGTGGAGATCTGCTGCCCGAAGCCAAGCTCGATGCCATCAAGGAAATGCAAAAGCGCTATGGCGCTACCGGCATGACCGGCGACGGCATCAACGATGCGCCGGCGCTGGCGCAGGCCGACATCGGTTTTGCCATGGGTGCAGCGGGAACTGACACGGCCATGGAAGCCGCCGATGTAGTCATCATGAACGATGACCTGCAGCGCGTCGCCGAGACAGTGCGTCTATCCAAGCGCACCCACGCCATTCTCTGGCAGAACATCACCCTGGCACTGGGCATCAAAAGCGTCTTCCTGGTGATGGCTGTCGTTGGCACGGCCACTATGTGGATGGCGGTCTTCGCGGACATGGGGGCCAGCTTGCTGGTGGTGGGCAATGGCCTGCGCCTTCTTCGAAGGGTACGAGGGTAGCCAGACCGCATAGTTGGCTGAACATGCTCACTTCCACGAGCTAGTTTCGGCGCTATGAGCCGACCGCCTTGGCTCTTGAGCGGAAGCGTTGGCCACACAAAAAAACCAAGACTTCATACTATCCACTGCAATACGCACCAAAATGACAACGGCCATTTCGGGAAGTCTGTTGCGGGAGGTCGCCCGTTTGTTCACACAATCGCAAAGTAGGTCAGTGGAACGCAACAGCAAGATGAACAGCCAATGCAATCTGCTCGCCGAACTGGAGCGCTCCGGGACGCTTGCGATGACTGAACTGGGCAGGCGGGTTGGACGCGAAAAAAGTTGGGTGTCGCGTTCTGTTGACGCACTTGCGACCCGTGGTCTGGTCGTCAAGGAGCCCAATCCCGCCGATTCCCGGAAATGGTTGGTCACGCTCACCGACGAAGGGTTTCAGTCAGTCAATCATTGGAATGCTGCCCTGGATGACCACGCAGTGCAATTGCTTGCCTGCCTGAGTGAGCGGGATCGTGCCGCAGTCGAGAAATCCCTTCTGTTGTTGTTGACGGCCCTGAGAGAAGACCAATCAGTCTACTGACTGATTCCTTCAATCAAGGATTTCGGATGCAAGCCGCCACCCCTGACCGATGCTGGCGCCTTTTGGACTGCGTACCTCGATGGTCGAGCCAGGGTGTGTGATTTTGGAGCGTGCCACTCATCACGGCCATTGGGGCGAATCGCATTTCCCGAGCCGCCACTCGCCATGCAAATAGGAGTGGATTTAGCCGGCTTATATTTCAATAATTGGTGTATTATTGAGAAATGAATGAGCCTGAAGTTGTCCGCTCGCTTGCAGCGCTTGCTCAAGAGGTACGCCTCCGTGTCTTCCGCGCACTCGTCGTGGCAGGCAAGGATGGTCTCACCCCTGGCGCAATCTCCGAGCAGCTGGGAGTAGCCTCCAACACCCTGTCGTTTCACCTCAAAGAGTTGGCCCATGCTGGCCTGGTGAGCCAGGAGCGCCACGGGCGCAACCTGGTGTATCGCGCCTCGTACCAGACCATGAACGGTCTGCTGGCCTACCTGACAGAAAACTGTTGCCAGGGTGCGCTATGCCTCACTGAAGAGGCCGCCTCCTGCAACTGCTGAGGGTTCCCTGTAGGGCAATCCATGCCCCAAGCGCCTGTGCGCTCAGCCCAGATTCACCTATCTCACCACCATTGACCCTGGAGTTCACCATGAGCGCAACCCCACAACCCTTGAAAGTTCTCTTTCTTTGCACACACAACTCGGCGCGCAGCATCCTGGCCGAAGCGCTGCTCAATGACATGGGTGCCGGTCGGTTCAAGGCCTACTCCGCTGGGAGCAGCCCACGCGACAACCAGCAGCCCAACCCCCTCGGACTGCAGGTGCTGCAAAAAGCAGGCATTTCCACCGAAGGCCTGCGCAGCAAGAGCTGGGATGAGTTCGCCACGCCCGACGCGCCCCAGATGGACCTGATCATCACGGTGTGCGACAACGCGGCGGGCGAGGTCTGCCCCATCTGGCTAGGCCACCCCGCCACAGCGCACTGGGGCTATGCAGACCCCAGCGAGGGCGACGGCACGGACGAGCAGCAACTTGAAGCCTTCCGCCAGACGCTGCACGCCATGAAGCGTCGGCTCGAACTGCTGGTTAGCCTTCCCGAAGACAAGCTGGCCAAGGCGGTGCTTCAGACCACCGCTCGCCAACTGGTCACAAACTGAGAAACGGGATGCAGAAATCCAGCATGAGCGTGTTCGAGCGCTACCTCACCGTGTGGGTGGTGCTGTGCATCGTGGTGGGGATCGGGTTGGGCCAGGTGTTTCCTGGAACAGCACGCGCGATTGGTGCGTGGGAAGTCGCCCGCGTGAACATTCCGGTGGGCCTGCTCATCTGGGTGATGATCATTCCGATGCTGCTCAAGGTGGACTTCGCCGCCCTGGGCGAAGTGCGCAACCACATGCGCGGCATCGGGGTCACCTTATTCGTGAACTGGCTGGTCAAGCCATTCTCCATGGCTTTTCTGGGCTGGCTGTTCATACGTCAGTGGTTTGCCCCATACCTGCCAGCTGACCAGATCGACAGCTACATCGCTGGCTTGATCCTGCTGGCCGCCGCCCCGTGCACCGCCATGGTGTTCGTGTGGAGCCGTCTCACGGGGGGCGACCCGCTGTTCACGCTGTCCCAGGTCGCGCTGAACGACAGCATCATGATCGTCGCGTTCGCGCCGCTCGTGGCTTTCCTGCTGGGCCTGTCGGCAATCACGGTGCCGTGGGACACGTTGCTCACCTCTGTCGTCCTGTACATCTTGATTCCCGTTGTGCTGGCCCAATGGTTGCGCCGGGCACTGCTGGCCCGAGGTCAAGCCGTGTTCGACGCTGCGCTGCATCGCATTGGTCCCTGGTCCATTGCTGCGCTACTGCTCACCCTGGTGCTGCTGTTCGCGTTCCAGGGCGAGGCCATCCTGCAGCAGCCCCTGGTCATCGCATTGCTGGCCGTACCCATCCTGATCCAGGTGTTCTTCAACTCGGCACTGGCGTATTGGCTCAATCGCGCAGCGGGAGAAAAGCATGCCATTGCCTGCCCATCAGCATTGATCGGTGCTTCCAACTTCTTCGAGCTGGCCGTGGCGACAGCCATCAGCCTGTTCGGTTTTCATTCGGGTGCGGCCCTGGCCACGGTGGTGGGGGTGCTCATCGAGGTGCCGGTCATGCTGCTGGTGGTCAAGGTCGTGAACTCTTCAAAGGACTGGTATGAATCCGGATCTTCCCAACGTTGATGCCACGCTCTTCGAGCAGGCCGATCTTGAGCGACTGGTGCCCGCACAGCGTTCTACCCATGCACCCCGCATCCTGCTGCTCTACGGCTCTGTGAGAGAGCGCTCCTATAGCCGATTGCTGACCGAAGAGGCTGCGCGACTGCTGCGCGCCCTCGGTGCTGAAACCCGCATCTACGATCCGCGAGGGCTGCCACTGCCGGACGCAGAGCCCGACAGCCATCCGAAGGTGGTGGAGTTGCGAGAGCTGGCCCAATGGGCGGAGGGCATGGTCTGGACCTCACCGGAGCGCCATGGCGCGATGACCGGCATCCTGAAGATGCAGATCGACTGGATACCTCTGTCCGTGGGGGCCGTGCGGCCGACCCAGGGCAAGACCCTGGCGGTGATGGAAGTCTCGGGTGGCTCGCAGTCGTTCAATGCCGTCAATCAGATGCGGGTACTGGGTCGGTGGATGCGCATGATCACCATCCCCAACCAGTCGTCGGTCGCAAAAGCCTTTTTGGAGTTCGACGAAAGTGGCCGCATGAAGCCATCAAGCTACTACGAGCGTGTGGTGGATGTAATGGAAGAGCTGGTGAAGTTCACGCTGCTGACCCGCGATAGTGCAGACTATCTGGTGGATCGGTATAGCGAGCGACGCGAGAGTGCAGACGCGCTGTCAAAGCGGGTGAATCAGCGCAGCATTTGACTGGCAGTGCTCAGGGCGCCGGCAGGCAGCTGGAGTACAGCTCCTCCGTGCGAAGAATCCTTGTCATTTGCTTGATATTGCTGGGCAGCGTTTTCCTGACCCAGACGGTATCGGCAAATCGAACAACCTTAACACTCCAGGCCCCAGATCAAGGAGTGGATCGGCCAATGCAATGGGGTGACACACGCCGTCGGCAGTTAAAAGCGATAGCCGAGCGCCATTTGGCGGAAGCTACGGGAAATTGTCGAGATGAAATCGGCGTTAGAGCAGTTGGTTTCTGTGTGCGCAGGTGACGATCATGCCCATTGCGCGATTCTGGAAAACCTCGCCGCAGACAGTCCCTCGGCCCCCAATCACAGTGTTAGCTTTGTCAAACCGAAGCGTCGCGGTGCCAAGGCCGCCCCCGCTCACTCTGGGGTAACCAACAAGCCGACAACCAGTCATTTGGATCTCATGACATGGATGCGTGGCGTACACGTGCATCAGAGCGGGCATTGAACTAGGCCGTGAGGTAGCTTGCAGAGCCATCACCTTGCACCGCGATTGCGGCCAGCCCGTACTTGGGCGGGCCACGCTTGTGGCCCACCT